>CAYXTW010000013.1:0-67718 GCA_964467955.1 uncultured Ignavibacteriaceae bacterium
GTTCAGGTGGGATGCTTGTATGCCAGAACTTAGTGGACAGATGATTGTCGGGGCTTTGCCGGAAGTCGGATTCGTTGAGAAAGCGCCCTCATCTCTGGTGAAGGCTATTTATCTCTATAAATCCTGCTACCGTCCGCCGGGTGACTCGTCGGCGGCAGACGCAGGCTTACCTGAGGTCGGCACTTACACTGAATATGATTTAACAAGTTGCCCCACGGGTGCGGTAAAAACACTCTATGTCGGGTCCAATATTGCCTATAAGGGCCGTGTTGTGGCAATATATACCGATGCTTACTATTTCAGGACGTCTCATTTTTCGTTCACACTTTTGCCTTTTGACTCGGCTTCGGCCCAACAGGTGTTTTATTCCATGATGGATTCACTTTATGCCTCGCCGTTTATCGGTCAAACCGGTAAGCTGACGCCGCCGAGCGCGGCGAGTATGAAACCGCATCGGGGTGTCAATGTTGAGGAATTCCGTCGGATTACCAAAGAACTGCATGATATGAAGAATGAAGAGATCAGGAAAGCTCGCGAAGAAGCGGCGGGATATTCGGACGGGTATTCGCAATAGCAATTGATTTTTGATATTATACAAAGCCGGAGGAGCTTTAAGCCCCCCGGCTTTTTTTTATTGGAACCTCTCGTGCAGCATTTCCAGGACTTTATTATCCGGGAATTTTTGGCGGGCTTTTTTAAGAAGTGCTTTTGCATCGTCCTGTTTTCCGAGAAGCATATAACCATTAATCAGATTGACATAAGCATCGGCGAGGTTTGAATCCAGAGCGATGGCGAGTTTGCTTTTTGCGATCGACTGCTCCAAGTTCCCTCTGATACCGTAAATGTAACCCATCTGGTATGCGGCCTGAGCCTTGACGGCGTTGTCCGAATTTTGGCCGGAGAATGAATAGCTGAAAGCGTCATCATTGGTTTCCATCGGCCGGACGGGGCTATCCAGAACAGACTGAAGGTACGTCAGCGCGCTATCATATTCGCCCCATTGAGAAAATATTATTCCGACGTCAAGATAGACCCTGCTTATGTCCTTAAGATTTTTTCCGGCCGTCGTTAACATATTTTCGAACGCGGCGGTGTCATCAAGTTGGCTGAAATTCCTCAATGAAATCAGATACGGATCGACGGCGTAAGGTTTCAGCGCTATGGCGCTGTCGGCATAGACCTGCGATTGCCGAAAGTCACCCTTCAGATTATAAAGCGAGGCGAGGTTGCTGTAGGCTCCGGCATTATCGGGGGAGCGATTCAATTCTCTTCTGAAATAAATTTCGGCCGAATCGCCGTGTCCTCGTTTGAGATACACAGCGCCGAGATTCAGGTTCGCATCCGGGTAGGCATCGTTTTCGGCCAGCGTACGAATGTAATAATCGACAGCTTTTTTATAATCGCCGCTGTGCAGATAATAATTGGCTTTATTAAAAAAACCGGCGGCGGTAGTTGTCGTGCGGATATTATAAAGGCTTGAATTCGACAGTACAAAAACTGCGATACCGCCCAGAACGGCGAATAAATAAACCGGGCGAAATTTTTTATGATAAATTATATTGGTCAGTCTTTCAATCCCGCAGGCCGACAGAATTATGATAAACGGAATTACCGGTAACCTGAACCGGGCGTTAATGAAGAATAACGAGATGACCATTGTATAACCGGCGATAAGCAGAGCTAAAAAGAGGATCGGCGAGGAAAATCTTTTCTGCACTATCAGGATTATTAATGCCATCACCGCCAGAGAAAATATCAGGCCGAAATTTATCGGATTAAATTTAAGTATCATCATGCGACTAAAAAACAAAGCCAGGCTGCGATTGTTGGAAATCTCGGCGTTGTTGAACATGAAGTAGATTTTCTTGATATACAGTTTTATAAAATCGACAGGGTGCTCTATAATCCAGACCCGAGCCTTTTTATACCAGAAATCGGATACCTCCGAGGCTTTTAATTTACGTCCCGTCTCTTGTTCGGCAACAAAAGTGATATCGTTTATTCCCCAGTTGTTTCTTAAGGGGGGCGGCAATGTCGCGGTGAGGCCGTCGGCCTGAGAATTGTTGCCGATGTAAAAATTCAGGCCGCCCGAGGATGAAATCGGGACGAAGTCATCGGCGACTATTAAGTTCCGCAATGCGACCGGTGCGATCATCAATATCATGGCGGCCATTAATATCAAGATGTCTATAAATGCCTTTTTTAAGGATATGCCGTTTATAAATATCCAGATGACATACAGCGGCACAAGCGCGATAACAATCGGCCGCGTGATGGCGGCCAGTCCGATAACCAGACCGGTCAAAATGTACCAGCGGAGGTTTTGCTTTTCCAGAGTTATGAGAAAAAAAAGGACCGATAGTTCGAGCAGCATCATAAAGAGGCTGTCGACCAGAAGCTCCGATTCGAAATATATGGCGACCGGGTAGAGGGCATGAACAATACCGGCTATCACGGCGGTTTTTTTCGAGAATAATCTTCTCGCCAGAAGGTACGTAATCGCCACCGATACCAGCCCGACCAGATGCCCGAAGATACGTGCGGCCAATAACGAGTGACCGAAAACGGCATATATGAAGCCGAGTATATAGACATAAAAGGGAGCGCGAAAATACACCTCCTGCCCGATTATATTGCCCGATGCGATTGCCGATGCCCATCGGTCATGAAATAATGAATCGGCGAGCAATTGCGGCCAGTCGGGGCTTGATATATAATTAAGGAGAAATATTAATCTGACGATGAAGCCCAAAATTATAACGGCACTAAGCGGATTAGTCGATATCAGATTCAAATATCTCTTCATGTTTTAAAAGATAATCAATTATTACTTCAATAACAACCGGCCGAAAGCCTGCAGACTGCTTCAGTTTTGCATGATATTTCATATATCTGCACTTCGAAAGAAAGTATGTGATTTGTATTGCGCATACTTTATACAGGTAAAATCGAGACCCCATCCTGTTGACGGATAACAGGTTAGTGCATGTGCAGCACCCGGTCATCTTAAATCACTTATCCATCGGATCCCTTGAAGACCTTAAGAAATGCGCGGCATAATGGTTGCTCGAATGAGTTTTGGTTTTAATTGAGGAGTTCACATGCTGTCTTTCCGGACCATAATTCAAAGAGCCATTTCGCTTACGGTGACCTTTGTTTTTATAAC
This sequence comes from uncultured Ignavibacteriaceae bacterium, assembly GCA_964467955.1. Taxonomy (GTDB): domain Bacteria; phylum Zixibacteria; class MSB-5A5; order GN15; family PGXB01; genus CAYXTW01. The sequence goes on from CAYXTW010000013.1 coordinate 3,167, forward strand.
GGCTGCCGGACGGGCGGCGTCTTTATCCCCAACTCTGGATAAAATGCTGATTGATAGGCCGAATAGCGACTCAATCGTCTCGGTCGTCGTTTTTCTCGAAGATGAGAGCGGCAGCATGAAAGCCGGAAAAGCAGCTTCAATGTCGGCTTTATCCTTTAAAGCCAAACATGAAAAAGTAATCGAAATTCTGCAGACGGAAAATCAATCGGCCACAGCGAGTTTGAAAAAAAATATTGAAGAAATTTATCAAAATGCAAATATCAGGGAATTCTGGATTGCGCCGGCGGTGGCGCTGAATATTCCGATTTCAAAAATAAATGAAATATCGAATCTGCCGGGAGTCGCTTCGGTTGTCGAGGATCTCCCGGTTGAGCTTATCGAGCCGGTCGAAACAAAATCGATAACGGCCAAAGCCGGTCTGGCGCGAAGCCATCTGACATCGCTGAATATCCCGGCCCTGTGGAGTCGGGGATTGACCGGTCGCGGGCGTCTGGTGTGCAGTTTCGACACCGGCGTGGAAGGCAGTCATCCGGCCTTATACAGCAAATGGCGCGGAAATTACGCGGCCTCTTCCGCGGCCTGGTTTGCCCCGTCATCGTCCGAGACTTTTCCGTTTGACGCCTCCGGGCACGGGACGCATACGATGGGCCTTATGGTCGGCAGCTATGAGGCGGATAGTTTCGGTGTTGCGCCCGACGCCGAATGGATGACCGCCGCCGTCATCGACCAGGGTCAGACATTAAGCCGTACTATCTCGGATATCCTGGCCGCTTTTCAATGGGCGGTTGATCCCGACGGTAATCCCGCGACCGTCGATGATATGCCCGATGTGATTCTCAACAGCTGGGGTGTGCCGACGTCAATATTCGAGCCCTGCGATGCGACTTTCGATCAGGCCATCGACAATGTCGAAGCGGCCGGCATCGTAACGATTTTTGCGGCCGGCAATGAAGGTCCCAATCCGAAATCGCTGCGTCTGCCCGCCAATCGTGCGGCTTCGCCGCTCAATACGATCGCCGTCGGGGCCATCGATGATGCCACCAATATTATTGCCGATTTTTCCAGCCGGGGTCCGTCAAGTTGTGATGAAAGCAAAATCAAACCGGAGCTGGTGGCGCCGGGTGTCGGTATCTATTCATGCGCCAAAGGCGGAGGCTTTATTTTAAAGAGCGGGACCTCAATGGCCGCGCCGCTGATAGCCGGAATGGTCGCCCTGCTGCGGCAGTACAACCCGGAGGCGACGGTCGACGAAATTAAAACCGCCATCATACAATCGGCACGAGATCTGGGCCTGCCCGGTGAGGATAATACTTATGGTTACGGTCTTCCCGATGCCGAGGCGGCTTTGAGTTTCATGCCGCCGCCGCCATTCCCGCAGTTGTCGATTTCCGATCAGATTATCGGCGGTGACGGCTTCGCCGATCTGGGCGAAAACTTCGATTTCTACGTCGAGTTCGAACACATTTCCGGATATACTCAAAATCTCGAGGCGTATCTTGATTGCGACGTGGACGGCGTTACGATTATCAACAATTACGCGCTTTTTATATTGGAGCAAAAAAGTCAATATTCGACGAATGCCAATCCTTATGTCATCAGATTCGATGAGCCGCTGGTTAACGGCCAGATGATTCCGTTTACGATGCGCCTTTATTTACCATGGGATACGATCGGCGATACGATTGATTTACAAATTATGGCCGGTCGTGCATTCGATGGGAATATTGTCACCCATATGACGTCGCAAATAGATTTTAGTGTCACCGATAGGGCTCAGTACGGCATGGGGACGGGATCGATTTATCCGGTCGGAGGCGACGGTTTCCGATACGAAGGCTCGGATAATCTGCTACATGAAGCCGGTATTATAGTCGGAAGAAATTCGCTCCAGATATCGTCGAGTATTCGTGACAGTCTGGGTGAAGCCTATAACTCCGAATTCAGACCCTCACAGTCGCTTACGACCATCTATCCGGATTTTGACGGCGGCTTTAAAAGTACGACGGTTATGACCGATACTCAGTCGGGCATAATGATCCCGATTACGGTCAGCCAATCGATATCAAGTTATAATGATCCCGGCGATGAAAATTTCCTGATTTTCAGATATACTCTGATAAATAATTCCAACAGCAATATCAGCGGGCTGTATTTCGGATTCGTCACCGATTTCGATCTGAGTACGGCCGGCGATCAACTGGGGATAGATACCAAGGACAATTTGCTGTACCAGACCGGTGGACTGGACGCCGTCGGTATTCTGCCGCTCTGTGACCATAACGGATACCTGTCAGTCGTGAACGATGCCGATAAATCCGGATTCACGGCACAGCAGAAATATAATTTTATCAGCGCGCCGGGGAATAATATTAACGACAGCCTCGCCGGGGATTACATGACCGTTGTCTCATTCGGGCCATACTATATACCGCCGTACGGTTCGAAAGATGTCGCTCTGGCCTTAATCGCCGGGGGAAATATCGAGGCGCTGCAATTATCGACCGAACGGGTCTTCGACCGTTTTAACTCATCGACGGCGGTCGACGATGATATCGTCATATTGCCGGGACAGTTCGAACTTTTTCAGAATTATCCCAACCCTTTTAATCCTTCGACGACGATATCGTTCAATCTCGACAGAGCCGCTTTCGTAAAATTGACGGTCCATAATATATTGGGCCGGGAAATAACGACGCTTTTGGAAGGTTTTATGTCGCCGGGGCGTTATGATTTCGAATGGGACGGGACAGATAAATTCGGCAAGGGGGTTGCCTCCGGCGTATATTTTTATAAATTGCAAAATGATGTTACCAGCCAGACGAAAAAAATGTTACTGCTAAAATAGACAGTTTAGAAAATCCGACAGACTTTTGATGATAAGCTTTTGTTATATAGACGGAGAGAAAATATGACTGTAAAGAACGGTTTTCGAATAGCCTTAATATTTTATACTTTATTTATGCTGGTAAATGCCCCGGTTTCGGCGGCGCAGATTTCGCCCGACTTAAAACAAAAATTAATCGACGAGGGTAAACTGCAGGAATTCGTTAATACTCTATTGGATGCCAGAAACCGCGGAGTGGATGCTCCTGATGAAATTAAACGGGATCGGCGTCTGGCCACCTCGGCCGGCGGCGTGGATACTTTGAATGTTCTGGTCTTGCTGGTCGATTTTACCGACAATCGTTATTACTCCGGCGATGTCGCGGCCACCGCGGCCGACTTCGATTCTATCCTGTTTTCGACCGGCGGCGTCAATCCGACCGGCTCCATGACGGAATTCTATATGGAAAATTCATACGGCAGCTTCCTGATTAGAGGTCAGGTTCACGGATGGTACCTGATGCCCCAGACATATTCCTATTACGTGCATGATTCGGAGGGCGTCGGATCTTTCCCCCAAAATTCGCAGGGACTGGCCATCGATGCGGTCGAGACGGCCGATCTGGACGGGCTTGATTTTTCTCAATTTGATACCTACGGAGGGGCCGGCGGGCCTGATAGTGAAATCGACGGCCTATTAATTGTTCATGCCGGGCCAGGCTATCAGCAGACCGGTAATCCAAATCAAATGATGGCACATAAGTGGTCGCTGGGAGTATATAGTTTATTGGTTGACAGTATCCTGATTAATTCATATACGGTGCAGTCTGAAGAATTTTATAAAGCGACGGGCGGGGAAATTCAACCTATCGGTGTTTTTTGCCACGAATTCGGGCATGTTCTTGGTTTGCCGGATTTGTACGATATCGATTACAGTCCGTCGACCTCGGTCGGTGTCGGTGACTGGTCGTTAATGGGGACCGGCGTTTATAACGGAGATTCAAAATCTCCGGCTCACATGGATGCCTGGTCAAAGACTTTTGTCGGTTTTGCCGAGCCTATTAATGTAACCTCGAATGTGATTGCCGCGGAAATTCCCCAGGTCGAATCGGAACCGGCGATATATAAGCTGACGAAGGAAGGAATCCCGAATACTGAATATTTTCTGGTCGAAAATCGACAGCAGGTCGGTTTTGATGCTGCATTGCCCGGTCATGGTTTGCTTATTTACCATGTCGATGACGCCTACACTTTTAATAATATTTCCGTCGAACATTACCATGTCGCCGTCGAACAGGCCGACGGCCTGTTTGAACTGGAATATTCCGCCAATAAAGACGGGGATATGGGCGACCCCTGGCCGGGAAGCCGTAATAAAAGATCGTTCGATGACCTCTCGACGCCCAGCAGTCGCGGATACGGTAATACGATTACGGAAGTGTCGGTCTGGGATATATCGGATTCGGACTCCTTGATGACGGCCAATCTGGATGTTACCTGGTCGCGGCCGCATTTCGATTTGCACCTGTATTTATTCCAGGATAATAATGAAAACGGCGTCATTGAAGCGGGCGAGAGGATTGAGTTTTATTTTGACATGCAAAATAAGTGGCTGACGGCCACGAATGTTGTCGTGACCTTGTCCTCAAATGATCCCGGCCTACAGTTTACGGAACCATCCGCCACGTTTGCTACGATGCCGGGGGACGGAAATTATATCGGGAATATCGATAATCCGATTGTATTTACGGTTTCGGATACGATAACGCCGACCTTTGACTCGTTCTTTGTTGCGGTGGAATCGGAAAGCCATCTCTCCGATACATCTTTTGCCATTGAAAAACAGGTGGGGAATCCGCAGGTTTTGATTGTCGATGATGATCGCGGAGGATCATATGAGGATATATATATAGATGATTTTTATAGAAAATTGATACCGGTCGATTATTGGAGCAAGCAGGCTTCCGGCTCACCACCGGGGTCATTGCTCGGTAAATATAATCTGGTCGTCTGGTTTACCGGAGATACGTCATCCGATCTGCTGCAATCATCGGATGTGACTTCTATGATGCAATATATGAATAATGGCGGCAGTCTTTTTTTGACGGGACAGGGAATTGCAGGAGAGTTGCATTCGGAAGATTCGACTTTTCTTGATGAATACCTCCATACGCTGTATGATGGTTTGAACTTTTTCCCGTGGCAGGTGGGCGAGGATGGCTCGCCGATAGGCCAGGGCTTAAAAATCAGGTATTACAGTACCGCCAATCAGCAATATGATAAGGCGGAACAAATAATCCCGATAAACGGTGCGATACCGGCCTTTTCATATGATGTCTATGGCGGTTACACATCGCTGAGTTATGCCGGGCCGTATCATCTGGTCTTTTTCGATTGGGGTTATGAAGCGATTGATAATAGTATTACGACCAATTTCAGCAGCCGAGATACGGTACTATATCGCGTTCTGCAGTTTTTCTCCAGTTTGACGACGGAGGTTGCCGATGAAAACAATCGGCAGATTCTCCCCGGAGTTTTTGAACTGAAACAAAATTATCCGAATCCGTTTAATCCGACTACGACGATTAAATATTCGCTGGGAAGGGAGAATAACGGCGGGCGATCCAATACCGTCCTGGAGATTTATAACACCCTGGGACAGGAGATAAAAACGCTCGTTAATGAAAGACAAAGGCCGGGTGAATATACGGTCGAATGGAACGGCACGAACAACAGCGGTGAACGTGTCGCCAGCGGTGTTTACTTCTATTCTTTAAAGAGAGGAGAAAGCAGGGTAAGCAAGAAAATGGTTCTCCTCAAATAAAACCATACTTATCTCTTGGTTTATCAGGCCGCTCCGCATCCGGTGCGGCTTTTTATTTGTTCAGGCTATAATTGACACGACCTGATTAAACAATTAAATTGTCATTTGTATAGATTGAGTGGGATAAATTTTGGTTGGTCGATTCATATTTGGACAATACAAACCCTCGAATTCACCGGGGCACCGGCTTGATCCCCGTGGTAAAATCCTGTATGCCGTCTTTTTGATGATTCTGTCCCTGTTCACGTCGTCGGTGGCATATTACGCGATAATTATCGCGGGCATAATTATACTCCTGTTGCTGTCAAATATATCATTTATTACTTTAATTCGTACCGGTAAACCATTTATACTATTGGTCTTAATAACGGCATTATATCATCTTATTTTCTCGGCGCGGGATACGCGAACGCTGTTTGATATTTTCGGTTTTCGTATAACGGAAGGCGGGCTTTACATGGCGGCCGCCTTCTCGCTCCGGGTACTGGTTTTTGTGGGAATCGCGTTCTTTATTTCATTGACGACGATGCCGTCCGATATGGCTGAAGTGCTGGTCGGCTGGATGAAACCGCTTAAAAGATTCGGCGTTCCGGTCAACGATATCGGTCTGATTATTTTTATCGCGATGAGATTTATACCGGTGCTGGCCGAGGAATTCGATACGCTTCGCAAAGCCCAATTGGTGCGGGGCGTTGATTTTTCCGGAAATTTAATCAAAAAATCGCGCAAGATGATATTTCTATTGATACCGATTTTTCAGTCGGCCATGAGGCGGGCCGACGATCTGGCGCTGGCAATCGAGGCGCGGGGATATTCGGGAAGTGTGGAGAGAAGTTCTTACCACGAATTCAAATGGCGTCCGTTCGATTTTGTCTTTTTTACTCTGGCGGTTGCGTTTGCGGTTTTATCATTTATTTTTGCCGGAGTGTAAGATTTGGCTGAAATAAATATCAGGCTGGATATTCAGTATAACGGGACCGGTTTTGCCGGTTGGCAATACCAGCCGGATAACCCGACCATTCAGGGAGAAATCGAAAAGGCCATAGTAAAAGTTACCGGCAAAAAAGTCACGTTGTATGGTGCCGGGCGCACTGATGCCGGGGTGCATGCACTGGGACAGGTGGCCAATTTCCGAATAGATCACAATCTCGCGCCGGAAAGGTACAGGGAAGCCATAAATTATTATCTTCCGAAGACTATATTGGTTACAAAATCGACGGCCGTGCCGGATGACTTTCATGCCCGAAAGTCCGCCGTCTGGCGACAATATAAATATCTCATCGGTCTCGAGCGAACCCCTTTGTATTATGATTTGCGCTGGGAGTATCCCTGCGAACCGGATGTCGAACAAATGAATGAGATGGCGAATTGCATCAAGGGCGGCCATGATTTCTCCGCCTTTTGTGTCGTTTCATCATTGAAGGAAAATAATGACTGTAAGATTCATTTCTGCGGTTGGCGCCGGGAAGAGTCATTACTGGCTTTCGAAATCAGAGCCAATCGATTTTTACATTCGATGGTAAGGTCGCTGGTCGGAGTGATGGCTGATATTGGATGCAGGAAGGAAAACTTGACTTTGTCCGACTTTCAGGATATTTTGCTTTCCAGGGACCATACGAGGATAAAACATGTTGCTCCGGCGCGTGGCCTGTATATGGTTGCAGTCGGATATTAAATAGTAAGGAGACGAAATGAAAATCTTTATCGATACCGCCAATCTCGATGAAATCAAGAAAGCGGCTTCTATGGGTGTCCTCGATGGCGTCACCACCAATCCATCGTTATTGGCCAAGGAAAAAATGCCTTACCGGGAACTCCTTTCCGAAATCTGCAAAATAGTCAAGGGTCCGGTTTCGGCCGAGGTGGTTGCCGTCGATGCCGCCGGTATGATAAGGGAGGCCGAGGCTTTGGCCTCCATTGCTGACAACATAACGGTCAAGGTGCCCTGCATCACCGAAGGACTCGTGGCGATTAAGACCTTGTCCGAAAAGGGCATCATGACCAACGCCACCCTTTGTTTTACACCGATGCAGGCGCTTTTTGTCGCCAAAGCGGGAGCGTCCTTTGTCTCACCCTTTGTCGGCCGGCTTGATGATATATCCGAAAGCGGTATGGAAATGGTCGGCCAGATAGTAGCGATGTATCGGCAGTATGTTTTCGAGACCGAAGTACTGGTTGCCTCGGTCCGTAATCCGATGCACGTCGTTGATGCCGCTTTAATGGGTGCTGATGTCGCCACCATCCCGTTTAAGGTTATCGATCAGCTTATGAAACATCCCCTGACCGACATCGGCCTGAAAAAATTCCTGGCTGACTGGGAAAAGGTAAAGAAGTAATGATCCCGCGCTACACGCTCCCTGAAATGGGCAACCTCTGGGCGGAGGAATCGAAATTCCGCCACTGGCTTGAAGTGGAGCTGGCCGTATGCCGGGCGATGGCGGTAAAGGGGATTATTCCCAAAAAGGCACTTAATAATATTCTGAAAAAGGCTGATTTCGATATCGAACGTATCAATGAAATCGAGGCGGTTACCAATCATGATGTTATCGCCTTTCTGACTTCGGTGGGCGAGTTTGTCGGGCCGGATTCGAAATATATCCATTATGGCATGACCTCCTCGGATATGCTGGATACGGCGCTGTCGCTTCAGATGAAAAAGGCGGCGGATATTATCGATAAAAAAATCATGGCCGCTTTGAAAAAAATAAAAAAGCTGGCGCGTAAATATAAGATGACACCGATTATCGGCCGGACGCATGGCGTCGCGGCCGAGCCGACGACGCTGGGATTGAAATTCGCCGTCTGGTACACCGAGCTGGAGCGCGGGAGAGAGCGTTTCAAGACGGCGGCCGAAAAGGCTTCAGTCGGCGCCATATCGGGCGCAGTCGGTAATTTCGCCAATATCGATCCGGCGATTGAGGTCGGAACCTGTCGATTGCTGGGACTGGAAGTCGATAAAGTATCGACCCAGGTAATTCAAAGAGACCGACATGCCGAATATTTATCATCACTGGCAATCCTGGCATCTTCGGTGGAGAAGTTCGGCATCGAAATCAGAAATCTGCATCGAACCGAAATTGGAGAAATTCAGGAAGGTTTTGTCAAGGGGCAGAAGGGTTCTTCGGCCATGCCGCACAAGAAAAATCCGATAACCGCCGAGCGGCTGTCCGGCCTGGCGCGCGTTGTCCGGGGGTATGCTTCGGCGGCTATGGAAAATATTCCTCTCTGGCATGAGCGGGATATTGCTCACAGTTCGGCCGAAAGAATTATTATACCGGACAGCACTATCGCCGTCGATTACGGTTTGAAAATCTTCAATGATATTCTCGATCGACTGGTTATCAATGAAAAGAGAATGATGGAAAATATTTATCGGAACGGCGGGATTGTATTCTCTCAGCGGTTGCTGCTTAAGCTGACCCCGGTCGCCGGCAGCCGTGAAAAGGCTTATCTGATGGTACAGCGTAACGCCATGAAGGCAATCGAGGGGACGACCGGATTCCGAGAGCTTGTCAAGGCTGATAAAGAAATTCGCAAATATCTTGATGAAAATGAAATAGATAACTGCTTTGATTTAAAGTATTACTTTAAGAATGTCGACAAAATATTCAGGCGGGTATTCGGCAGATGATAGTATCATACGGGTTGAAATTCATCTCGATCGGCTTTATTCTGACCATACTACTTATTCTATTGGCGACGGCCAAGGATTCTCGGGTGGCATTTATAATCTCGGTTGTGCTCGGAGTTTTGACGATTTTTCTGATATATTTCTATCGCAATCCGTCGAGGGATATACCGGACGACAAATCCTTGATTTTATCGATAGCCGACGGTCGCATCCTTTCGGTTGAGGATATCGAGAATAGTTACATCGGCGGCAAGGGTAAGAAAGTCTCGATATTCCTTTCCATATTCGACGCGCATATTAATCGTATCCCGATAAGCGGGGTGCTTGATTACGTAAAATATAATCCGGGCAAGTTTTTTGCCGCTTTTAAAGATAAGGCCTCGACTGATAATGAACAGACCGAGATCGGGATTAAATCGTCAGCAGGGCGAATAATATTCAAACAGATCGCCGGGATTCTGGCGCGTCGGATCGAATGCGACTCCAAACCGAATCAGAATGTAAACGGCGGTGATATTTTCGGGATGATACATTTCGGGTCGAGGGCGGAATTATTTCTTCCGGCTAATATCGAGGTCACGGTTAAGAAGGGGGATAAGGTCAAAGCCGGTGAAACGGTTATCGGGCGTGTAGCCAATATCCAGGGAATGAATAATTAATGCAGGTTAATCAATTAAGAGGCATATTCCCCGGCACATTTACGATGGGGAATATAGTCTGCGGTTTTCTGGCGATTCTTTCCGCATTCGAAGGTGAAGTAACGACCGCCTGCTGGCTTATCGTCCTGGCCGGTTTTCTTGATATGCTGGATGGCAAAGTCGCCAGACTGTCGGGAACCGCCTCCCGATTCGGGGTTGAGCTTGATTCTCTGGCCGATTTTCTCTCGTTCGGTATCGCCCCGGCAATTATTGTTTATGTCGTAAAGCTTAATTCGATAGGCAAATGGGGCTGGATAATAAGCATCGTATATATAATGGCGGCTTCCTATCGGCTGGCGCGTTTTAACTTGCTGGCGCAGACCGATGAAAAAAGGCGGTTTCTGGGATTGCCGACACCCGGCGCGGCGCTCGTTCTGGTTTCATATGTTATTTTCAGCTATTATCTCTGGGGCGGCCTGGAATACGGGCAGTATCTGGTTTCGATGGTGATTTTATTCGCCGCCCTGATGGTATCACAAATCGAATATGACGCTTTCCCGGAAAATTTCGGAATCAGGCGCAATCGAATAAAACTGCTTTTTATTGTGATTGCCGCTATCGCTGTTCTGGCCAAACCGCGGCTTTTATTATTTCCAATCTTTTCCATTTATATTATTATAGGTATGGTAAGAGAAGTTTATCGTTTATTTTATTTGGGTGTCGGTTACGTGAAACGACAGGCGAGAGAGAGAAAAAGCGGAGATCAATGATGAAGAATAAAAAGGCTGTGGTTTACGTTCGGCTTAAAGAAGGGGTCCTGGATCCGCAGGGTCTGACGATCCACAAGGCAATATTGAATATGGGTTATGACATGGTTTCCTCGGTGCGGTCGGGCCGGTTCTTCGAACTGGAGGTGGTTTCATCCAACGGCCGGGTGGAGAGCAAGGTCGAGGAGATATGCAGCAAACTTCTGGCGAATCCGGTGATAGAAAATTTCAGCGTGGAGTACGAAGAGTGAAATTCGGCGTCGTGACGTTTCCCGGTTCCAATTGCGATTATGATGCTTATTCAGCTATTAAGCTGCTGGGTGAGAAAGTCGAGTTTCTCTGGCATCAGTCGGCCGAATTGAACGGCTGCGAGGCGATAGTTCTGCCGGGCGGATTCTCGTACGGGGATTACTTAAGGTCGGGCGCGATTGCCCGCTTTTCGCCGATTATCAAGTCGGTCATCCGGTTTGCCGAGAATGGAGGTCTGGTAATCGGTATCTGTAACGGTTTCCAGGTTTTGGTCGAGTCGGGATTGCTGCCCGGAGCGCTGCTGCGGAATAAACATCTGCGTTTCTCATGCAAATTCGTTTATCTGCGGGTGGAACAGACTGTTTGTCCCTTTACCGAAGGATGTACGCGCGGTGAAATTTTGAAAATACCGATTGCCCATAAAGATGGAAACTACTATAATTTTCAGGGCGAATTGGACGAATTAAAGAAGAACAACCAGATCGTATTTCGTTATTGCGATAAGAATGGCAATATTACCATGGAAAGCAATCCGAACGGTTCGATGGACAATATTGCCGGGATTTGTAATCTTGATGGCAACGTGGTTGGAATGATGCCGCACCCGGAGCGAGCGGTCGAGGATATTCTCGGTTCCCGGGACGGTATAAAAATATTCCAGTCGGTAGTCGGACATTTTAAGAAGAGCGTGGAACTTGAAAAAGCGTGAACTTACATTCATAATTGTGGGCCTTTTGCTGGGAGCGATTCTCGGCGGTTTTATCGGTGAAATGGTCGGTTCCTTCCTTCCCCCCGGGGCGGCCAAGACTTTGTTTACGAAATCGTTAAAAGTCGGTTTTGAAACGACGCACGTGGAGCTTTATTCGATTTCCTTTACCATCGGTATAATGTTTAAGATAAACTTTATGTCGGTTTTGGGCGTATTATTGGTTATAATGTATTTTAGATGGTGGTATATTTAGAAATTGTATTTCGTTGAAAAAATTTTTTCAGGGAGATAAAATATTATGTTTGGAATGGGCCCATGGGAATTAGCCCTGATTTTTTTGGTTCTCCTGCTCTTGTTTGGTGCCAAACGGCTCCCGGATATCGCGCGCGGTATGGGTAAAGGTATCCGCGAGTTTAAATCGGCCGTTAAGGATACACAGGATGAGATTAAGACAAGCATGAACGAGAAAGACAAAAAGGCAGACAGCACCGACGACAAGAAAAATGGCTAAATTTACCGAAGAAGATGTTAAAAAAATCGCGGACGTTCTGGGCGCGGAAAAAATAACGCACGAGAAGGACCATTATCGTATAAAGCTGTTCAACAAACCGGATAAAAGAGTCCTTGTTTTCGAAATTTACCCCGAAACATTGCTGGGTCGTGTCCGCGGCATGCTGATAGTCGTTTATACCGGGAATTCGCATCTGCAATTACACAACTGCTCGGGCTATGTGGTTTCGGAGGAATTGGGCGAGGTGACTTTCGTTACCGAAACTAAGGACCGGCTGTCAGGTTTGGTAATAGAAAAAGGAGCTTCCTGCTCCCTCTATGCCGGTCTGGATCGCAAGCTGATTTCCAGCGATTTCGAACGGTTGGGTGTCGAGGTCATGCTATCCGGTGTGGCCTTATCCCTGGCCGAAGATATCATCAAGCCGGAAGAAGAATAAATTTTCTATTTAAAAATTTGCGCTTAACTGTGCGCGGCAGATGTCCACATCTGCCGCGTTGTTTTCGTACAATCGTAGGTCGAAACCTTTACCGAAGGCTTCGATCCCGATTTTATCGGGAGAGGGGGGTTTCGACATCTTTATTCAGGTATAGCTTGTAGCTTAAGCCTTTCCGAGGCTTGAGTGCTCAAATCTCTCCGAGATTTGAGCTACTGTAGGCGTGTGCGCCACCCTGCCGATTTTTGAATTTTTTTCGATGCTGTAGAAAATGTAGGGGCGACCCTTGCGGTCGCCCTTGTTTGATGTACTGCCGCGACATGATTAACAAGGGCGGGGGCAAGCCCCGCCCCTACTGATTTTTGTAGGCGGCAGACGCCCTCGTCTGCCCCAATATCGTGCCCGGCACATGTCCATATGTGCCGCGAATTGTTATTCCCGCGCAGGCGGGAAACCATGAAAATTAGATTGCACATAATAAGCCCACCTTTATGGATCCCTGCTTTCGCAGGGATGACGGTTTTGGTGGCCTACCCCTTGGGGTAGCAGGCAGTAGGGCAGTTGAGTAGGGCAGAACCCGAATTTCGCTTTAGCGGAATGAAGTGGTTCTGCCATGATTGAATATGTGACGGCTTAGGTTCTCGCCAAAAATAAGGCGGTAGAACCACCTCGCCGCGTAAGAACGCGTCTCGGGTTCTGCCCCACTACTTTTTTAACTATAAAATCACGCCGCTTTTGGGCGTAAATGAGTCCAGAAAACCGGCCAGAGCTCTGGCGATTTCGGAGGCATTTTGATATCGCTCGACCGGGTCTTTCCTGAGCGCTCTGTCTATGACGCGATCGAACAAATGTGGAATCGATCTGTCCACTTTCGAAGGCGGTTCGGGCTCGGTGTTCACAATACTGTAAATCAGCGAGGTCAGATTATCCCCACGGAAAGGACGGCGATTAAGCAGCAGCTCATAGATTAAGACGCCGAGGCTGAAAATGTCGCATCGTTTATCGACATGTTTGCCCTGCAGCAATTCGGGCGCGATGTAGTTGGGAGTGCCCATGGCGATTCCGGTGCGGGTCATCGACGACGTATCGACGCGGGCTATGCCGAAATCCATAACTTTCACTTTATAGTCGTTCAAGACCATGATATTGGCCGGTTTGATATCCCTATGCACTATATTCTGCTGGTGAGCAAAATCAAGCGCCGAGCAAATCTGTGAAATTATCTGCGCGATAATCCGGTAGTTAAATTTGACCTTGCGGTGGAGCATCTCTTCGAGTGTCCGGCCTTCAAGAAATTCCATCGCTATATATTGGAGGTTGCCTTCGGTGCCGACATCATAAATCGTGACTATATTGGGATGCGACAGTTTGCCGGCGGCGCGAGCCTCGGTATTTAAGCGTTCTTTTAGCTCTTCCATTTCCTGCGGGTCGTTTACAAAATCAAGCCGGATGGTTTTCAAAGCGACATTTCGATTTATGGCCGGGTCGACACCCTTATAGACCATGCCCATAGCGCCTTTGCCAATTTCTTCCAAAACTCTATAACGCCCCAGACTTTTTATTGGTCGGCTATCGGAGCCGAAGGCGGGTGTACTCAGCGGTTTGAAAGATGCTTCAGCAAATGATTGATTTTCATCAGGGGGTGGGGCTTCCGCAGGTTTGCTATCGGCTTCATCGATGGCAACCGTTTCCTCTTTTTCGGCCATGGGGATATCAGCAATTGTTATTTGTTCGGACCGGGCTCTTTCCGAAACAGTCTCGGCCGCAAACATATCGGTTCTCGTCTTTTTGGAAGGCGGCATTGGCCGTCGTGTTTCAATTACCTCGGCCTGTTGTTGAAGCGGTTTTCCTTCTTTCAGAGGAGGTCGAGATAAATTGGTATCCGGTAATATCGCCTTTGGCAGTCTGGTCTTTTGGGGCGACGGAGCGAATCCGATTCGCAGGGTCGACAGTTTTGAGAGAAGCTCATTATCCATAATCGGGCTGACCAGCGTCAACAGGAATAATTCCAATCCAACATATAACGGTCGAGCCAGAATGTTGTAGGAATTAAAGGCAATAAAATTCAGATTGGCCAGGACAAACATGCTTGCCAGAAGGATAATCATCCGGTAAAGCAGGGAAACGCGGGGGAGAACGAAGGCGAAAATAGCGCCGAGGGCAAAAAGGATTATGATATCTCGTCCGGGCGACGAATCCAGTCTTTTAATAAAATTGGAATGAATAATATTTTCGACAACATTTGCGGTTATCTCGGCCGACAATAATTTTCTGGCGACCGGTGTCTGAAAATAGTCGGTCAGAAACTCGCCGGTTATGGAGACAATTACCAGTTTGTTTTTTAATCCGGCAAGATCATATTTTTCCGTCAGGATATCGGCCGCCGAAACCTGTGAAAATGACCGCCCCGGTTTGTTGTAGTTGATAAATAATGCGGCCTGATCATCAGTTGGAATTTCCAGCCCGCCCAATTTAATCTTTTCACCCTCATAGACCGTTATTAAAGCTGGCTGAACCCCTATATAATTGGCGGCGGTCAGAAGAGAAACCGACGGGTAATAATAACCATCATAATAGGTCACCAATGGCTGCCAGCGGACTTTTTTATCATCGTCGAATCTATGGTACTTAAATCCCAAACCCGCGGCAAACTCGCAGAGTTGTTCGGGGGGTAGAAACGCCTTGTAAGTTTGCAGCGTAGCCTCTTCGTTCAGGATACCGATATCATTATTGACTTCGATCGACGATTTTGACAGATACTCATGGGCCGCAACCTTACCGGTCATAAATTCCGCGCGACTGAATTCATAGGGCAATATTATACCTTTAATCCATGACATCTGACCGGCGAGGACCTTGGTATAGCCGAGCGTATCTTCATTTATATCAGGTTCAAAAAGAATATCCACCAGCATCGTTTTCGGTTCGCCGCTGCCGATCGCGGCCAGAAGGTCGGCGACTTTATCTCTGTGCCAGGGCCATTCGCCGAATTCGCTCAACGTCCTGTCATCGATATCGACCAAAATGATATCCGGCGTGAAATTTTCTTCGCCGCGAAAAGTATACATTAAGTCCTGGATTTTCCATTCGAGACTCCGCAATGGAGAAAAATCGTTGAGATACAGAGTAACAACTAAAATAGATATCAGCAAGCAGAGAACATAGGCTGAATATTTTCTTAACATGGGAATACCTCAAACTCCAATTGCCAGGCGCTCTATCAGGAATTCCGGGAGTTTCGCTCTTTTCATTTTGTCCTGGGTTTTCCCGATATCATATTCCACCCGTCGATAGTACATTGTATCGGTGTCGGTATCGACAATCAGATAACAGGCCCGCGGGTCATTGTCCCGTGGCTGCCCGACGGAGCCGATGTTTATGATATATTTATGACCATCAACACGTTTTATCGATTCGCCGGTCTGCTGGACAATGGTATTTTCCTTATCAAGAATAAAACAGGTCGGAACATGGGTATGTCCGACCATACACACCGACTGCGAAAATTCATCAAAATTATCCCGGGCGCCGTTAACGTCAAGGATATAAGTCCAGCTATCGGGTTCATCCGGTGAGGAATGGACCAGAAAATAATCGAGGAATGTAGAACTCATTTCAAAATCAGCCAGAATCTGGATTGATTTCTTTTTTATTTTCTTAACCGTCCAATCCATAGAGACCCTGGCAATCTGATTGAAGTTTTCCGACTGTTCGAGCCCCATCACGGCGTAATCGTGGTTACCGAGAAGTTTGATATCACAATGTTTGTCTATCAACCTGACGCATTCATTGGGATTGCAGCCGTATCCGACGACATCGCCCAGAAAATGAATCTTCTCCACGCCCTGTTTTTCAATATCCCGCAGGACATCTTCGAGAGCTTCAAGATTGCCGTGAACATCCGATATCAGGGCAAATTTCATAGGTTAGCGTCCTTCCACGAATCTGAAAACCGATTTTCCGACCTGTATAATATCGTCGTTTTTTAAAGTCCGTCGATCCACCAATTCACCGTTCACTTTAGTTTTACCCTTGCGTCCGAGATTTATGATACTGAACTGTTCTTCTTCTTTAACGATTTTCGCCTGAATTCCGGAGAGCATAAATCCTTTAACGTGAACGTGAACGAATTTCGCCTTGCCGATGGTGGTTACATTCCGGTCAATCTGATGCTCGGAGAAATCTACATTTTCTTCACCCAGAAGCACCGACCCACCCATCCGGTTGACGATTTCTTTTTCGAGTCGATCTTTACGAATGAGTTCCTTTTGCTTTTTGGTTTTCAGAATCATGGTGCCGTCCAGAGCAGCCGTCGAACCATCGCCCCGAGTCTGAGAAACATATATCAGGCAGTACTTGCCGATCGTGATTTGGTCATTATCACGCAGAACTTCCTCGGTTACGCGGCGGTTGTTGACAAATGTACCGTTAAGAGATTCATTGTCGATAATTACGGCAGCATTGTCATTGAACTCAATTTGCGCATGTCGTCGCGAGACACCCCGATTTTCGAGAACTATATCATTGTCGCTGGTTCGACCGATAGTCATCCGTTTTTTCTCAGATACTATTCGTTCAATCACCTTGTCCTCGTATTTGATGATAATCTCGGGCATACGGGACTCCTTTCAATTACTCAAAATTCCAATCGATTACAAGGTAAACGTACCTTGAGAGATTATAGAATCTATTTGTTTCATCAACCTTGCCATATTCTTTTAGCTCTTATATATTTTCGGCATGAAGATAGGAAACTTGACTGTTGAAGACAAGCTGTTGCTGGCACCTTTGGCCGGTATCTCCAATCGGGCCTTCAGGATGCTGGCCCGAAGATATGGCGCTGCTATATGTTACACCGAAATGATTTCTTCAGAGGCCATAGTCAGGAACCAGCGAAAGACATTGGCCATGATTGATATCACCCCTGACGAGCATCCTGTTGGTGTCCAGCTGTTTGGCTCTGCTCCGGACAGTCTGGCGAAAGCGGTGAGAAAAGTGCAGGAGTTCGGGCCGGACTTGATTGATCTCAATCTGGGCTGTCCGGTTAAAAAGGTTATCAAAAAAAACGGCGGGGCGGCTTTACTGAAAAACGAAACTCTGGCCGGGGAATTAATGTCGGCGGCGGTTGAAAACTCGGTCGTTCCTGTCACAATAAAGATGCGAACCGGCTGGGATTCGGCTTCTGATGTTTACATCGAAATCGGAAAAATCGCCGAAAAAAAAGGAGTTGCGGCGATTACGTTGCATCCCCGAAGCCGGACCGAAGATTACTCGAAAAAAGCCGATTGGTCGAAGATTGGGTTGCTTAAAAGGGAAGTCTCAATCCCGGTAATCGGCAATGGCGATGTCAACACGCCTCAGGATGCCGAAAGCATGTTCAAGCAGACAAACTGCGACGCCATAATGCTCGGGCGAGCGGCGATAAAAAATCCGCATATTTTTAAGCGGATTGGAGTCTACTTATCGGAGGGTCGGCTGATTCCCGACCTGACGATTAATGAGCGAATCGAGCTGGCGTTAGAGCATGCCCGTCTATTGATCGAGCAATTCGGTGACCGCCTGGGCGTTTTGAAGATGCGTAAACATCTGGCCTGGTATACGAAAGGCTTTTCAGGTGGTGCGGAATTGCGTCGCAGGTTAAAAACGGTCGAATCGTATGAAGATATTCAATCCCTTTTTTATGCCTATCGGAATAAGTCTATACTTGGCCCGGATGAATAATATCGAATGCTATTTTCAGCAATTGATAAAAAAAGTTTGATGGCCGTAGTCATTATGATTATATTATCACGAAAATATACAGACGCAAACTATCAGGAAGGATAAATGATATGTCAGTCAAAGTCTTGACCATCGCCGAACAGAAAGACGGAAAAATATCCAATGTCAGCTATGAATTAATCAGCGTCGCCAAAAAGATCGGCGGCGAAATAATGACCGCCTGTCTGGCCGAATCGGCTGACAGTATTGCCGGTGAGCTGGCGGCACGCGGTGGTGGCAAGGTTTTGGCGGTATCCAACCCGGCCCTGAAGTACTTTAATGATGATATTTACGGTCGGGTGATTACCGAACTTATAAAAAAATATCAGCCGCAGTTGGTCATCGGGCCGGCCACTTTTTATGGCAAGGCGTTGCTCGGGAGATTGGCCGCTTTGAATGATGGGGCGATGGTTTCCGACATAACCGCTTTGAAGTCGGAGGGCGACGTCATTTCAGCGACACGACCCACATATGGTGGGAATATCATCGCCGATATCACCGGCGAGCCCGAGAAAACCATCTTTGTGACGGTGCGCCCCAAAATATTCGACGAATCAAGGGATGGTGACGGCGACGTCGTTACTGAAACGATCGATGCTGCGCTTTTTGAATCGAAAGCGACCGTGAAAGAGATGGTCGTTGAAACCGGCCAGTCGGTAAATCTGGCGGAAGCCGATATTATTGTCTCAGCCGGCCGCGGTGTCCGCGGGCCGGAGAATATTCCCTTGATTCAGAAATTGGCCGATGCCCTCGGAGCAGCGCTGGGGGCTTCGCGAGCGATTGTCGATGCCGGGTGGATCGCATATTCACATCAGGTCGGGCAAACAGGGAAAACGGTTAATCCGAAATTGTACTTCGCGATCGGTATCTCGGGGGCAATACAGCATCTGGTGGGGATGCAAACATCAAAAACGATTGTGGCGATAAATAGAGATAAAGATGCACCGATTTTTAATATTGCGAGTTATGGTATTGTTGGTGACTTATTCGAAATTGTCCCGGCCTTGACGGCCAAATTCGAAGCGGGAAGTTAAAAAGATTCGTTAATCCATTTTTGGTATAAAAATAAAAGGTCGCGTGAAAGCGGCCTTTTTTATTTTTATTTGGTGACGGCTCGTTTTGGCGGGGGGAGGGCGCCGGCAAGATAGTCTATCGAGGCGCGCAGAAGCAGCGTGTCATAAACAAAATCGTGCATGCCTCTGCTTTTGTCATTTCGAATTAAGAAATAGTTATAAAGTGCCCCGACAACATTGGAGTCGGCTATCAGGAGCGTCGAATCCGGCAAACCGGTTTCAAGATTCAAAAGCCCCAGTTTGCTCAGGCCGGCTTTTAAATCGGAGAGTCGGGTTTCAATCAGTGCTTGATCGGCCACAATCGACTGCGCCGATATGGCTGCCGGAGTCCCAACATGACAGCCGGTAATATTGCAGGCCTGCACAAGAGCGCCCGATTCGCTAATGATATTCAGACTGTGGCCGCCGAGCGAAACATCGACGACACTGTCCTGATGGCAGCTTAGACATTTTCTGGCATCGGCGGTGGCATGAGAATGGACAGCCGTCCAGTTCCACGTAACGCTGTCGAAATGATGCTCAAAGCCGCCTTTGCCGAGCAGTAAGTCGGCTTCGCCCATCCCGTGAAGCATAAGTGTGTCCCAGATATCAATTGTCGATGCATTGATAACAGTACTGTCCTGAATCAGACGCGTCTTATCGACCAGCGAGTGGTGGCAGTAGGCACAGATATTGGATTTGCCCTGATTATAAGGTGAACCGGAGATCAAATTAAAGGCCGTTTCGATTCTTAAGCTGTAATCCCAATTGGTATGAGGACCGTGGCAGGCGAAACAGCGAATTTCAGATGGTTGACCATTAAAATGAATCTCGTCCTGCCCCAGAGATTGAATAAAAGGCCGGCTGAAATGACATTCGGCACCGCAGACCGAAATATCCTGATTCATTAATTCGGTATCCGCCAGTCGCCCCGATGCATGGCCCGATGCCAGCCATTGTTCATATATGTCTGCCGCAATCACGCCGGTTGTCGAATGACAGGTTATACACAGGCTATCCTGCCGTTCAACGGTAGTACTGGTTTCGTTGGTCACCAACTCATCGCAGCCGGGGATGATACCCAGAATTAAAATCCCGGAGATAAGTATTATCAAAATGGGGGGGACGATTTTTCTCATCTGTAAAATCCTGAATGCATTTCGATTAAGTAACATCTCTTAAGACCTTTTGTCAAACAATTTCATTAATTCAGTGTCTGATTTCATTGTTTCCGGCGGAATTTGCGGTCAAATATCATTCGCAGGCGATGACTCCTGCGACTCAGGAACTTTTTGGCCGGCCGCTTGTTAAATGTAAAAAGAGTGAGGCTTCTTATTAAATTGCTTGACTTGTTTCAAGATTTGGCTTTTCTTTGACATTCGGAGGTAATGCTTAGGTATTTTGATAAAGAGAAATTGAACTGTTGACCTGTGATTTTGCTGAATGAAGCCTGAAATGTTTTTTAGCCGGACTATTCGTAGTTTACGGCTATTATTTTTTGGAAAAAAAACGGCCGTTCCGGTCGTTATCGCTTTTTTAATTTGCCTTCTTCCTCCCTTATTATCGGCCCGGATTATGCTCCCGATGGATGATCCTATTCGGGGACGAGGTCTGGCGGATAACACTATCCAGGATATAGTTTTTCATAAGGGAGGTGTCTGGCTGGCCGGCGGTCGCGGTGTAACTTATCAAATGCTGGGAGACTCTGTCTGGAACCTGTATGATGAGACCAATGGTTTACTCAGTGAAAATATCTCGGCGATTTATTCCTCCGGGGATATTCTCTGGGTGGCCATGAATTATTTTGATGGCGACGACGAATACGCCACCGGCAATGGATTGGCGTTTACTTCCGATACCGGTTTCACCTGGGATACGACAGGTCCTTCGGGAACGAAAGGATTTGTTAATATCGTTTTTGACATTACCGGTGTTGACAGTTCGGTTTTTTGTGCATCGTGGTTCGGCGGCCTGATTGCCAGTTTCGATAATGGTCAAAATTGGAAACATATCTACTATTCGTCTGCAGATTCGGTTAATTCGGTAACTACTCCTAATGACCCGCCGCTTTCCAATCGCTATTTCGCGGCTGTGGCCGACACTCTCCACCCCGATTCATTAATTCTGTGGGGAGGTACGGCCAACGGAATCAGGCGATATATTTATATACCGCCATATTCCAAACCGTCCTCCAATTATATATTTGATATCACGGCGGTGGACAGCTTTATATTTGTGAGCGGTGATTCGGGATTGACGCGCCTTAAATTCGATACTATTAATGCCAACAATCCTGTAAATACTTATCATTCCTCCTTTATGAGTGACGGTATTCCCGGATTGGCAGTCACCACTGCTTTCGGATTCGGCGGCCGCTTATTTATTGGTGCTCTTGACTCGCTCGGCCGCGAGCCGATTGTTGATACGGCCGGCGATACTTCCTTTGCTTACACTACATATAGCACCGGGCCGGGATTGGCCATATCTGACGATGACGGTTTGACTTTCAATGAAAATTATACTGGTCTGGATAGTCTGAACGGCGATAATAGGTTTCCGCTGGAATTCGCCTCGATCGGTTATCATTTGTTTATGGCGGCCTATGAAGCAGGCCTGTATATGTCGTCAGATACCGGAGATACATGGAATAAGATTTATACAGATACGCTTGACTCGACTCTGGCCGACGGTCGTAATATAGTCAGTTCAATTGCGTCCGATTCTTTTGATTTGTGGATAGGGACAGATTCGGGAATAGTGCGTATGCAATTCGATAGTGCGGGTTCGATAATTTCAAGGCAGAATTTTGTTTTTCCGGAGCGTGACAGCAGCGGCGCAAGAAGTTATCATATAGCTCTGCAAAACATCGGCGATTCGGCCATAGTTGTCTGGTCGTTGAATCACCCCATCGATACCGCTGTGGGCGATTATACGGTCTATCATTCGGTTGATACCGGAAATACATGGATTCAATCGTGGGGGGCAACCGGTTTTCCTCAGGATCGGCCGTATTTTGATATCGGTTTCATAAGTAATTTGATTTATTTGGTTGGCTATGATGTATTCCTGAACTCCCCAAATGGGACTACATGGTATGGCGCTGACGGTGGAGTTATTTATGATAGTATTCCCGAATATAATTATATTAGCTTCAACAATTTGGATATTACTTCATTTCTGGTTGTGAACGATACTCTTTATGCAGGTTCTGAAAATGGCTGGGCCATATCTCCACCCGGTTCAACGACGTTAAAATGGGATATTATTCGGGCCAATATGGATCCGACCATGTATGATAAGGCGAAATTAATTACCTATCCGTACCTGACGGGGAATTTCGTCAACGCTCTCGGCATTCAGCCGCTTTCAAACGGCCAGAGTCTGCTTTGGGCATCGACGCATCCGGCCGTTGTTCAGACCGGCGATACGGTTCAATATGAAGGCATTTCGGTCGGTACTCTGGATGGGCTCAACTGGGATACGCGACATGATCAGATTGCGGCCTGGAATTTTGCTTTCGATGATTCGGCGGTATTTGTGGCTACCGATGCCGGGCTGCTGTATTCACCCGATACCGGCCGAAGCTGGGATACGCTGGAAATCAGCGGCCGGCAGGTAACCTCGCAACCGCCAGTTGATTTTGCGATCGATCCGGGGACACCTGTTTATGCCGTAGCCGTCCTTGGCAATATGCTATGGGTCGGGACCGAAGAGGGAGCGGCAAGCATCGAGCTTGATAATCTGGGGACGGATCAATGGGATATTTACCGAGTGTTTGATTCTTCGTTGGAAGTGTATGCGTATCCGATTCCGTTTTCGCAGGCCGATGACGGCAAAGTCCATTTCCATTTTCCGGTTCCTCATGACGCTTACGTTACGATAGAGGTATATGATTTTACGATGGATCTGGTAAAAACGGTGCCTGTTGACAATAACGGATTCAGGCAGGCCGGGATTTCCCAGGATATTTACTGGGATGGAATTAATGGTGTCGGCGGCGTCGTTGCGGTCGGAATGTATTATTATAAGATAACGCTTTCGACCGGAGAAGTTTTCTGGGGGAAAATAGCGGTTGTACCATAAATATGAAAACACATAATTACATATTTATACTGATTGTATTGATCGTTCTGCTTCTTTCGAACGCGGTGGCTGCGAACGAAAATGGCGGTTATGCCGGGGCCTTTCTGAAGCTGCCGGTCGAGGCGCGTCCGGCCGCAATGGGCGGCGCCTATATCGGCGTTTCCGATGATGCCGCCGGGCAGTTGCACAATCCGGCCGGGATTCAGTCGATAACCGAGAAAGTCTTTACGAGCTCCTACAGGGCGATGGGGCTTGATAGAAAACTGGGTTTCCTTTCCGTGCTTCTGCCGACCCGCCGTGAATCGATACTCGGCTTCAGCTGGCTCTATGCCGGATACGGCAGTGTGGAAGAGCGTGATAAAAGCGGCTATGCGACCGGAAATACCATCTCTTCAAACGAGCATGATTTTGGAATTACATTTGCCAAAAGATTCGAGCCGTTTTTCGCCATGGGTACAAAATTGAATTATTACCATAAAAAGCATGTCGATCTCAGTGTCGGGTCAATCGGGATCGATGTCGGAGCGTTGTTTTTTATTGATTCATTGCTCGATTACGGGACAATGGAGGGCAAGCTGGTCACCGATATAAGGGGCGGTGTGGAGGTCAAGCATCTCGCGGCCAAGTATATCTGGGAAACGAAAGGGACCGGATTGACTCCCTCGCAGACCGATGATTTTGCGACTTTTATCGGCATCGGCGGATCATGTCGATCCTTCAAGCGAAAACTCCTGGTGGCCGCGGACGTCGAACTGATTGCCGCGAGGTTTCCGGATACAAGCCAATCCGCCCAGTTGGAAGAGCGGGTTTCAAGCAATGATGTTCTTTTCCAAATCGGGGGAGAGTACAGTTTTGAAAATAAATACTTCCTCCGGGCCGGATTAAATGACGGTGTTCTGACGGCCGGGGGCGGTTTCGAATATGACTTCAGCGGTGTGGTGCTGATAATCAATTATGCATTCTCCAATGATCGTGTCGGGGAGGGAGATGACCATATAATTACTCTGGATATCAATTTCTGAGGATCAAATTTTGAGACATATCGTAATTTTCCCAGTCTTATTTTTGTTGCTGTTTACAGGTACAACCGCCTTCGGCCTGACCGGTGTCAAGATGCTGACCGTTGAGACCGGCGCGCGGCCGGTCGGTATGGGCGGCGCTTTTACATCCATCGCCGGCGACCCGTTTTCGGCGGCCTACAATCCGGCGGCCTGCTGGGGGATAACGAGACTTTCCGGTTCGCTGGGATACAGCACCCACTGGGCTAATACCAGATTCGAAACCGGATATGTGGCCTTTCAAAAACGGTCGATGAATATATTTGCCGGGGTGAATTTCGCGGCCGTGGATAATCTGGAGGGGCGTGAGACGCCGACCGTTGATTATCTTCAGTTTGACGCCCACGATATTTCCATAAAATTCGGGACCGCCTTTGAGCTGGAGGAGAATTATTTTCTCGGCTTTTCAGTCGGCTGGATAAATGAAAAAATCGATACCTACAGCGATTTTGCCTTTAATTTCGATATCGGGCTGCTGATGCGGCCGTATTCGAATCTGAACATCGGTCTGGCTATTCTCAATTTTGGGTCAACCTTGCGTCTGCGCGATGAGGCTTACGATATACCGACGACCTATCGCGGCGGTGCCTCGTACCGGTATCGAGACTTGACGGCGGCGATTGATATCGTCAGGCTCGAGGATGAAACATATGCGCATGTGGGCGGCGAATATTGCTTTCGGGATATATTTTTCATACGCAGCGGTTATCGGATAGGATATGATACGAAAAATTTCTCGGCCGGAGTCGGTTTCACCAAGCGCAATCTGCGCGTGGATTACGCCTTCCTGCCATACACCGATTATCTGGGAACCTCACATCTTTTTAATCTGACATTTTATTTATAAAAAAATAGGAGAGATGAAATCACGATGGCGAAATATAAGATTGCCTGGATGCCGGGCGATGGGGTTGGCGTCGATGTTATGGATGCGGCACGTATTGTTCTGGATAAAACCGAACTTGACGCCGAGTATGTAAACGCCGATATCGGCTGGAAATTCTGGTGCAAAGAGGCCAATCCGCTGCCGGATCGAACCATCGACATTTTGAACGGCACCGACTGTGCCCTATTCGGTGCCATAACATCCAAACCGAAAGAGGAAGCGGAGGCGGAGTTGATACCCGAGTTGCGGGGAAAAGGGCACATTTATCTCTCGCCGATCGTGCGGTTGAGACAGGAGTTGAATCTGCGTACCAACATGCGGCCGTGCAAGGCGTATCCCGGCAACCCGCTCAACTATAAAGAAGGAATCGATATTGTTGTTTTCCGTGAAAACACTGAAGATCTTTATTCGGGCGTTGAATTTTTTCCCCTCCCGGATGAAGTCCGGCAGGTGGTTATTAAGCATAATCCCAAGATGAAAAAATTCGATAAACACCCCGCCGGTGAAGTCGCGGTCTCGCTGCGCATCAATACCAAAACCGGATGCCGCAATATTATCACCGACGCCTTCGAGTACGCCAGGAAAACCGGGCGCAAAACGGTAACGGTCGTGGAAAAACCGAATGTCATCAGGGAGACTTCGGGATTGATGGTGCGAACGGCCCGTGAAGTGGCCAAAAATTATCCCGGAATCGAACTGTGGGAGACGAATATCGATGCCATGTGTATGTGGCTGATAAAAAATCCGCACGATTATTCGGTGCTGACGACGTCGAATATGTTCGGCGATATCATCTCCGATTTATGCGCTCAATTGGTCGGCGGCCTTGGCTTTGCATCGTCGGGAAATATTGGCGATGATTATGCCGTTTTCGAACCGACGCACGGTTCGGCGCCTAAATATGCGGGGCAATATAAAGTAAATCCGATGGCGATGCTTTTAACGACACGGATGATGCTTGAGTGGCTGGGTGAAACCGACAGCGCCGCGGCGCTTGAGCAGGCCATTTCCGAGGTAATCAAAGAGGGTCGAGTCCGCACTTATGATATGGGCGGCTCCTCGGGGACTCTTGACATTGCCCATGCCGTCGCGGAAAAATTGTAAAAAAATCGGCCGGGCGTGTGGGGAGACACCCGGCTCGGGCGGTCGGATAATTAAGGCAAGTTAAGTCAGTTAACTCGGTTAATACCAAATAATATCTTTAAGTTCAGGAACCTGTTCCTCCAGTTCCTCGGCGATATCTTCCAGTTCTTCGGCTAAATCTTCGATCTCTTCGGCCTGCTCTTCAAGCGCGTCCGCCCTGGCTTCTATTTCGGCCGCTTCCTTTTCCATTTCCCGCTCCAGATCATCGCTATCGTAATCAGTCAGAAACATTTTGAGGACATTCTTGATCGCCTTGGTACCCAATTTGGCGCCTTCCAGGCCGATTTTTGCCCCCTCAAGACCTATCTCTGCGGCCCGTTCATGTAATTCAATGACGAGATGATAATACTCCCCAAGTAGCTCTTTTTGCTCCGGATTTACTTTAATCTCCGCGCCGTCAACGAACAAATCGTATTTTTCCGTGATTTTGACAACCGTCTTGTCGCGTCCTTTGTGGGTAATGATTACGGTGCCGTCTCTGACGTCGATATCGGTATTATCATAGTAATTGAAGTCATTATAAACCGAATAAGAATGCGAACATTTACCACCCTCCGAAAAAGCTGCTGAAAAACACAATAGCAGCGTCAGTAATAAGATAATAGATACCCTCATCTGACATCTCCCGTTTTTATGACATACTTTATCTTAACAGACGGCAAAAAGGTCGGATAGTTTCAAAAAATTTACGGCTCCAAATCGACATTTAAGACTTGACAAAATCATGGATAAAAATTAATATATTAGCGTAAGACCGACCTTAAACACTCAGGGAGGTGTGCCATGAAACATAAAAATTTACTCTTTTTATCCGGTTTAATAATCATTTTGACGGTTTGTCTGTCGTTATGGTCAAATGCCTTCGATTGTGGCGACGTCAATATCGACGGTAATATCAATGTCTTTGATATAACCTATACGATAAGCTATCTGTATCTCGGTGGGCCGCCTCCTCCGGAGCCTCGTCTGGCTGACATAAATAATTCCGGGGAAATAAATATATTTGACGTTACCGACCTGATATCCTTCTTATATCTTGGCGGGGCAGAGCCGAATTGTCCGCCCCCGATGGGGCCGCCGTACGGCAATCTGGTTAATATTATTGATTGTCATGAGAGGGGCTATATAAAGGTATCAATAGAGGAAGATTGTATTGAATATACTTACGATGGGGCTTCAACTCTTTTGATAAAACATATCAATGCAGGATTTAATTGCTGCCCGTTGCAGCTTTATTCTAACATAAGTATTGCCGGAAATCAGATAACTATTTACGAATACGAGACTTTTGATACCGCCGGACCCTGCCCCTGTATGTGTCTTTATGAACTTAATTATGAGATAAATAATCTTCCACCCGGTGAATATACAATTGAAATTCAGGGTCAGTGTGTTTATCCTGATGATGATTATCTTGAATACACGGCCGATCTTGTGTCATCGCCGGTTGGTGAATATTGTCTATATCGGGGTTATTACCCCTGGGAGGATTGGGGAGCTAAGCCCGGGAATTAGATTTACCCGATTGCGAGTGGATTGAACCGGATAAATTGACTACTTAATGGCCTTATGAATGGCTGTTATTCCGGCGAACATTCGGTCATATGTAACTTCCTTAAAGCCGGATTCCTTTAGAATCTCCGCTAATTCTTCGGCTGGATAAAATCGGGGTATTGTTTTTGACAGATAGGCATAACCTGCTTCTGAGCCGGAAATCATCGAGCCGATTTGTTTCACCGTCAATTTGATATAGAGATGCATCAAAGTGCGAATCGGTTTTGATTTGGGTTGACTGGTTTCCAAATTGATCAACCGACCGCCCGGCTTGAGGACACGATAAAACTCTCTGAAATGTTCGATAAGTTTTTCCCGGCTGGTGTTGATATTGCGTGTCGCAAATGAGATGTGAATCAAATCGACCGTATTTTTTTCAAACGGTAAGTGGGCGGCGTCGGAAATGACAAACGAAATATCGCGCGCTTCCGGCTTTTGCCTGGCTTGACGAACCATCGGTATTGAAAAATCGGCCGCCATAATCGAGGTCCCATTTTGTTTTAGACGTGAAAGATAAATCGCCATTTCGCCGGTACCGGTGCAGACATCAAGCCAATTAGTTCCACCGCCCGAGGCGCCGATTTTAGCGGCCCGTTTGCGGCACACAATATCCAGACCGAGTGTGAGAATATGATTTATCAGTTCGTACCGTTTCGGTATCTGGGAGAATATTTTCTGAATGCCTTTATTCATTTTTTATGAATACAATATGAAGAAATCAAAGGAGTTGACTGAGTGCTTGCTCGTCGATTATTTTCACGCCCAGTTTTTTCGCCTTGTCCAATTTGCTGCCGGCTTTGTCGCCGGCCAGAAGATAATCGGTCCTGGCCGAAATTGATCCGCTCACTTTGCCCCCGGCATCTTCGATTAGTTTCTTGAAGTGATTTCGCGGTTTCGATAATGTCCCCGTGATAACAAACGTTTTGTCCTGCAGCGCCCCGTCCTTTCTTGTCGTTTTGTAGGGTGCAAAAATGACCCCCGCCTTTTTCATTTTCTTTATAATATTCCGATTGCCTTCGTTGGCGAAATAATCGACAATTGATTCCGCCATTTTGGGTCCGATGCCGTCGATGGCTGTTAATTTATCGACAGATGCTTCATAAAGTCCGTCAAATTCACCGAATTCTTCGGCCAGAAGCCGGGCGGCCGTCTCGCCGATACCGAATATCCCCAGCGCCAGAATAATATTCGGCAGTTCTCTTTTCTTTGAGGCTTCGATAGCCTCCAGAAGATTTTGCGCCCGTTTGTCAGCCATCAAATCCAGGGGCAATAGCTTCTCTTTTGTCAGGTAATAAATATCAGCCGGATCGTTTATTAATTTTTTCTCGATCATTTGCGTCGCCAGTTTGCCGCCGAGTCCTTCGATATCCATGGCGTCTTTGGAGGCAAAATGAAAAATCCGTTCGATTGTCTGCGCCGGACAGGCCGCATTGATACATCGCCAGGCCGCCTCGCCCTCCGGCCGAACGATTTTCGAACGGCATGATGGACAGAGAGTTGGCATCGCCTTCGCTTTTTCGCGGCCGGTACGTCTGTCTTTGATGACTTCCATCACCTGCGGTATAACGTCACCGGCACGGCGAACGACGACCGTATCGCCGACCTTAATATCGAGATTTTTCATTTCATCTTCGTTATGCAGGGAGGCGTTCGAGACCGTCACGCCGCCGACATGCACCGGTTCAAGTTTGGCGACCGGCGTGATTATGCCGGTTCGCCCGACCTGAAAGTCTATATCTTTAACTATCGTATCGGCTTCCTCGGCGGCGAATTTCCAGGCCACCGCCCAGCGCGGCGCGCGGGAAATATCGCCCAGAATAATTTGGTCGGCGAAGCTATTGACCTTTATGACCATGCCGTCGATTTCGTAATCGAGATTTGCACGTATCGATTCCAGTTTTTGAAACTGTTCGGTGACTTTATCGACACCATGCACTAGGGCAAGATTTTCATTTATCCGAAAGTCCTCTTTTTCCAAAAACCGCATGGTGTTGTATTGATCAGGGAGATAATCGAGGTCATTGGCCGAAATTCCATAAGCATAAAACATCAACGGCCGCGAAGCGGTAACTTCCGATGCAAGCTGTCTTAATGAGCCGGCGGCGGCATTACGCGGGTTGGCGAATGGCTGCAGGTCGGCTTTTTGCATTTCCCGGTTGAGTTTTTTAAAGGCCGACTTAAGCAGGATGACTTCACCACGAATTTCCAGCAGGGGATACTTGGCGGCTGTTTTATCCGATAGTTTTAGCGGAATACTTCGTATTGTTTTTAGATTTAATGTAACATTTTCGCCTTTGGTACCATCACCCCGCGTGGAGCCAACGGTCAAAAGACCGTTTTCATAAACCAGTTCGACCGCCAGACCGTCAAGTTTGGGCTCGACCGTATACTCAACATCTCCCGAGACTTCCAGACCTTCGCGAACGCGGCGATCAAAATCGGCGAATTCCTCGGCGGTCGTCACTTTCTGAAGCGACAGCATCCTCATTCGATGCCTGACCGTCTCGAATTTCGCCAGTGGCTCGGCGCCGATTCTCTGTGAAGGCGAATCGGGCGTAACCAGCTCCGGGTGTTTTTTTTCGATTTTCAAGAGCCGGTCGAACAGCCGGTCATATTCGGCATCGCTTATTTCCGGCCGGTCATAAACATAGTACAGTCGGTTATGGTACTCGATTTGCTCCTTTAGCTTGTTATATTCCTTTCTCACGTTTTCCGATAGCGACATGCGTCTAATAAAATCGGGCTATCGTGCGATGTCAACCGCTAAATATATCGCGCCTCTTTCAGTCCGGTGGGGGCGGCGGCAATCTCGTTGGCGATTATGGCGGTATTGCCGCCTTCGACATTGACATGACCATTGACGGTCAGGTAACGATATTTTCGGATAAGGTCGCTGTAGCGGCTGTAGATTTCGGGAAATAATACCACCTCGAAAGTATCATCGGGCGAGTCAAATGTCAGAAAGACCATCGCTTCGCCCTTTCTGGTTTTAATCCGTTTGCGATCGGCCAGCCAGCCTGAAACTGAAATCGGCGCATTTTGTTTTTTTTGCGATATCATCGCAAGATTGGTTTTTTTGTAGCCATCAAATAATGAAAGAGGATGAAAGGAGGCTGAAAGTTCGAGAATTTCTTTTTCGGCTTTGAAAATCTCGAAGCGGCTGAATTGTTCCAATCGGGGCATTTGTTTCAGCGGGGGAGAGGCGACGCGCCCGCCGAAAAGATCGTCTTTCATCCTCCTTTTCGTACCATAGCTAAGACGATATTGCCAGAGAAGTTTCGGCCGCGATGTTTCAATCGAGTCGAAAAAACCGACACGAATTAAATTTTCGATTTCCCGCCCGGATAGATCTACCTTCGACAGAAAATCAGGCAATGAAATAAACGGGCGACTGTCCCGAATTTTATCTATGATTTTGCAGGCCAGATTGCGAATCCTCCCCAGGCCAAGATAAATCTTATCGTTATATATATTATCCGTGTCGTCCGAACGGTTGACATCCGGGGGCAGAACGGTTACGCCGAGGCGTCGCGCCTCGGCAACATAAACCGACGACGGGTAATAGCCGCCGCCGTTGCGAAGCACCGCCGTCATAAATATGCCCGGATAATGGGCCTTGAAATAAGCCGACTGCCAGGCAAGATAACCGTAGGTGGCGGCGTGGGCCTTGCAAAATCCAAAGGAAGCAAACTGTGCCAGTTGCCCCAGAATATTTTCAGCCGTTGTGCCATCGACATTATTCTTTCGGGCCCCATCCAGAAAACGCCGGCGAAGTTTTTTAGTGTCGGTCCGTTTTCTTTTTTTGGTGATGGCGCGCCTTAATAGATCGGATGCGGGCAGATTAAATCCGGCGATTTTCTGCGCCGCCAGAATAACCTGTTCCTGATAGATAAAGACGCCATACGTCTCTTCCAGAACCGTCTCAAGGTTTTTATGCGGGTATACAGTTTTTTCTTTATGGAGGAAACGATTGAGAAAGATTTTTTTCATGCCGGATTCCGACGCCCCGGGTCTGATCAGTGCCAGACCCAATGTAATATCGTCCAGTTTTTGCGGATGCAGATCCCGAAGCAAAGCACGCATCCCCGGCGACTCGATTTGAAAAACACCGATGGTTTTGCCGGATCGCAAAATATCATATGTTTTAGAATCGTATTCGGGAATCGTAAAATCCTCGCCCTCGATTCGTTTGATCGCCTTGTAGCAGTCGACCAGAACGCCGAGACCGCGCTGACCGAGAATATCGATTTTTACCAGCCCAATTTTTTCGGCCTGATACATATCGCACTGCGTCACGACAATACCTTTGGTGGCTCTCTCAAGCGGGACATAATCGGTGATCGGCTCCGGCGTGATGATAATACCGCCAGCGTGTATTCCCAGATGGCGCGGCAAACCGCAGATGGTTCGAGCCGCCTGCAAAACCGGTTTGAATCTGTCCCCGGTCGCTTTCAGGCTGTTGGAAGACGCTTCCGGGAAGTCGTTGCGTTCCAGCGGATGCCCCGAAAGGCGCCGGGTAAAATTATCGATTTCCTCCGGCGCCAAACCCATCGCTTTGGCCGTCTCACGAATTGCCAGGCGCGGCCGGAAACGAGTATAGGTAGCCAGCATCGCCACTCTATCGTCCCCATACTTTTTGTAAATAAAATCAAGGACATCATCGCGCCGGCGCCAATCAATATCGAGATCAACATCGGGACAATCGGAGCGAGCTTCGTTGAGAAACCGCTCGAAATACAAATTTTGTTTAATCGGATCGACCTGCGTAATTCCCAGGCCATACGATACCAGCGAACCGGCGGCCGAGCCGCGCCCGACGGCGGTGATGGTTTCCCGACGGCAGTGGTCAATAATCTCGCCGACAATCAGGAAATAATCGACGAATCCGGTGCGCTGAATCACCGATAATTCATATTCGAGACGTGACAAATAATGCCCGGACGGATTGGGCAATTTCCGGCGTAAACCATTCAGGGCGTCGTTTTTTAATTTCTCAAAATTATCACCATTTACTTCCACATGCGGCAGAATATTTTTTCTTTCCGGAAAAATTAAATTACATCTCTCCAATATCTCGCGGCTGTTATTGACAGCATCCGGGAAGGGCGAATAAAAATTTTCGTACCACTCGGGATTTTTTAACCAGGCCTGCTGATTGGCAGTCGCTTTTTCGGGAAGATTATCCAATAGATATCCCCCATCGATGGCCCGCAGAAGGCGATGTTTTTGAAAATCATTTTGATGCAAAAAGCAAACGTCGGGGCAGGCAAGCGGCCTTATATTATTCCTTCCGGCTATTCGTACCGCCCGCGACGGCGAATCATAACCGATTTTTATATAAAGCCGTTGGCCAAAAATCTCCCTAAGATATTCAGGTGATGACTCGTTTTCCATGACACAGATTAGATTATCACTATATTCCGAAATCGTTGCAATCGAAGGTGCACCATATAATTGGTAATGAGTAACAAGTCTCGAGAGATTTTTAAAACCATCATGGTTCTCGCAGATAAATAAAATATTGCCGGGTTGCGTAATTATTTCCGTGCCGATAATCGGTTTAAGGCCGTTTTCCCGGGCGGCGTAATAAAAGTCATAACAGCCATACAGATTATTAAAATCGGCCTGAAGCATCGCCGTATGGTTCTTTTCATTAGCCGCCTGTACCAATTCCTCGGGTGAGGCCGTTCCGTAAAGCAATGAAAAACTACTGCGACAAACCGGGAGTACGCAATTCATATCCGGTGTCCCCGCGTTGGTAGCGTGATGACAGCGATAAAGTTCGCCCGGTCATAATCGAAAAAAAGCCACCCTTGCCGCGAGCCTTATCAAGACTTTTCAGCAGTCGCTGATTTTTTTCAATCCGGTCGTCAAAAAACGTTTCATTGTCGGCACAGTTTTTTAGATTAGCCAGTGTCACACCGAGAAAGCGAATCCCGAGCCTTCGCGTTGCCGTCCGACGGAATATCATTTCGACGACGGGGAAAATATCATTTTCGTTATTGCCGGGCGGCGTTATACGGGCGGCCGCCTCGACCGTTTTGAAATCAGCGTAGCGAAATTTGATTTTAACCGACGCGGCCCGTTTGGAAAGCGTTCGTAATTTCGCCGTCGCGCGTCCCAATAGATAATAATAGTGCGATAACAATACATTACGATCGGTGATATCGTCGGCGAAGCCGGTTTCGCGACTGACCGAGCGGACAGCTTTGTAATCGCGAAGCGGGATACCGTCCTCACCGCGGCTGTAAGCGGCGATTTTCAAGCCGTTGATGCCGAAAACGGTCTTGAGATATTTTTCCGGGACGGCCGCAAGTTGCCCGGCGGTGCGGATGCCCATTTCATGAAGTATCTTTTCGGTAACATGGCCGATACCGGGGATTTTTCTAATCGGCAGATCGGCAAGGAAATCTCCCAAATTCTTTTCGTTGATAATCGTCAGACCCATCGGTTTTTTGTATTCCGAGGCAATCCTGGCCATAATGCGGCTCGGTCCGATACCGATTGATGTCGACAGTGTCAATGATTCACAGATTTCTTTTTGTAATTCCTCGGCCAGTCTGCTTATACTTTCCGGTACTCCGTCCATCGCCAGGCAGGCTTCATCCTGCGAGATTTTCTCCAGTTCCGGCGAGTAGCGCGAAAGGATGTCATAAAACCGATCCGAGTAGTACTGATACCGGTTGAAATCGCCTTTTAAAAAAATCCCGTTTGGTATCAGTCGCGCGGCTTCGTACAATGGTGTGCCGGTCCGGACCCCGAGGGAGCGCGCCTCATAACTGGGACAGGCAACGACGCCGCGTTCGTGTTTCAAACCGCCCACCATAACCGGCTTGCCGACCAGCGCCGGATTTATTGATTGTTCCACCGAGGCGAAAAAGGCATCGACGTCGATATATAAAAAACTACTCATTTTTCCTCCGTCTAAAATAACGGAGGAAATCGGGAATTTTCTATCACATCCGAATC
This sequence comes from uncultured Ignavibacteriaceae bacterium, assembly GCA_964467955.1. Classification (GTDB taxonomy): domain Bacteria; phylum Zixibacteria; class MSB-5A5; order GN15; family PGXB01; genus CAYXTW01. Next base: position 38,257 of record CAYXTW010000013.1, read on the forward strand.
ACATTTATCAGGGGAGAGGGCACTGTTCGCGAATTGTTGAAGAATCTCTGGTACCGTAGATGGACTTGCGCCAGGCGGCGATTTCCCGTCCGGCGAGATCATCGATAATATCGGTTACATAAATCGCGACCAGATAATTTTGATTATCCAGTTGCGCGATAAGATTTTCGGCCAGGTAATAAAGAGGCCCGGCGGTCGAAGGTGCGAATCGCAGCAGCAGTGACTGCCGGGTCGTATCGCAAAAAATCCTTGATGGCCGAAGAGAATTTCGAAAATCCAGAAAGCGAATATCAGCCGTTCGGATATTTCGTGGAAACGTAAAATCCGGCCGTTCTCTCCATCTTCTCCGGGCAAGAGAAACTTCGATAAAAATCAATCGTCCGTCGCGATCGAATTGAAGTGAGATATTATCCGATTCAAGATATGAAAAGAATCGGGCCTTTTGCCCGGCGTTATGAATTACCGGAAGATATAATTCTTCCTCTTCTAACTGATAAAAACCCCGTCCGCGAGGTATCGTGACGGACGGGGTGGAAACATTGACTTTTATTTTCTCGATAGACACGGCTATTTCAATTCTTTTAATTTCTCCTTGGCCTGCTCGGCCTCAAGAGTGCCGTCGAACTCATCGACCAGTTTCTGAAAAGTCTCTTTGGCTTCTTTTTTCCTTCCCAATTCTTCATAGGAACGTGCCATTTTATAAAGAGCGCCGGCACGTTTTTCGGAATCGGGGAAATTTTTCATCAGCAGATTGAATTCGGAAATGGCTTCATTGTATTTTGCCATAAAAAAGTAGCATTCACCCATCCAGAAGCGCGCATCGTCGGCCAGTTTCTGTTTGCCGCAATAGGTCAGATAATCGGTGAAACCCTGAATCGCCTCTTCGTATTGCCCCTGCGGCACGTTAATAAATGACTCGTCATACAGCTCCTGACAGTCTATGCCCGGGATAACCGGCGCCGCCGCGGTTGTATCGGCGCCACTGTCAGAGGTGACGACCGGAGGGATGACCTGATAAGACGGCGCACGGGAAGCCATGTTATCGACCTTATTCTGCAGGTCATTCATGTTGGTTTGAATCATCGCTAACTGGTCAAGCAATTCTTTAAGCGAACTCCTTATTTCAGCGCGCAGAGCAACCGCGGCCTCGCTTTCGGAGTTAGCCAGAGAATCAATCGTATCGATTTTCGATTTCATTTCCTTTTGCTCGAAGCGCAGCCGACTGATTTTTGCATCAACCGAGTCAATATCGCGTTTCATGCAGCAGCCCGAAAACCAAGCCGTGAAGGCGACAAACATCAGAAAGGTGAATAATCTTTTAAGCCAAATCATAGTACTACTGCGATATTATTTTGAATTGCGCTCGTCGGTTTTTGGCCCAGGCGGCCTCGTTGCTTCCCATAACGGCCGGCCGTGATTTGCCATAGCTGATGGTCTGTATCCGGTCGGGGCTGATACCGAGTTCAACAAGATAATCTTTTGCGGCCGTCGCCCGCTTATCGCCCAGGGAGAGGTTGTACTCAACCGTTCCGCGCTCGTCGCAATGGCCTTCGATTTTGATAATGACATCAGGATTTTCTTTCAAAATCCGGGCATTATTTTCCAACGCCCGCTTGGCCGAATCAACCAAGTTATACTTGTCAAAATCGTAATAGACAGTCATAAATTCGGATTCGCTGATTTTCTTTACCTCGACCGGAGGCGGTGGCGGTACGGTTTTAGTCGTGTCGATTGCGGCAGTTGTATCCGGCGGCATCTCCGGTGGTATCTCCGGGGCGACCTCCTTTTTGCCACAAGTGATCAGCATTAAGGGTAGTAGTCCGATCAGCAGAAGTACCAGTAATTTCTTCATTTCTTCCTCCTTGGAAATTTTGCCGTTTTTTTTACTTTTTAATTTCCCTCAATTCTAAGCATTTTTGAATTTCCGGTCAACAAAATTATAAGAATATATTTAGTTTCTGAAAGGCGACCAGGCGGGATTGGAGCAATCCTCGCCGTTCGTTATTTTTCGCATATTGTTACCGAATAAATCCATGGCATAAATCTCCTTTTTTCCCAAGCGAACCGACGAAAAAACGATGTGGTTTCCGTCCGGTGAAAAATGCGGATTTTCATTATTACCCAGTTCGGCAAGAATCCGAAAATCGGAACCGTCGACTCTGATCGACGCGATACTGAAACCGTCATTAATACTGGCAAAAATTATTCTATCGCCCTGCGGCGACCAGCAGGGGGAATCATTATAGCCGCCTTGATAAGTCAATCGTCGGACATTCAGCCCCTCGGCGTCCATGATATAAATCTGCGGGGAACCGGCGCGATCGGAGGTAAAAGCGATCATTCTCCCGTCGGGGGACCAGGTCGGCGACGTTTCGATCGCCTGGCTGTAAGTCAGCCGTTTTTTGATTTTTCCCTTACGATCCAGCAAATAGATTTCGGAGTTGCCGTCTTTCGTTAAAACGCAGGCAATCGATTTGCCGTCCGGTGATACGGCCGCGGACGAATTCAATCCGGGATTTCCCGATATCAGATCGACTTTGTTGGTTTCGAGGTTCAACATATAAATTTTTGGATCACCGTCCAGGTAACTCGTAAAATAAATATATTGACCGTCGGGCGAAAAATTGGGGAGGAGGTTTATCGATCCGTTATTGGTCAAGCGGCGTTCATTATACCCGTCGTAATCGGAGATGAACAACTCCCTGGCCTCACCGAACTTTTTGCAGTATACGATTTTCGTTCGATAAATACCTTTATCGCCGGTCAGGAAGTTGACGATACTATTGGCGACCTCATGGACCAAATCTCTATATGCATTTCTGTCGGCCTCGAACCTTTCATGCTCGATTTCCCGCCCGTCATTGGTGGAGACCATTCGGTATCGCACTCTAATTTTATCACGCGGGAATTCGACTTCCAGATTTATGACATAGCTGACACCGAGCCGTTTCCAGCTTAAAGGCGTCATCCATTTTAATTCCATGTGGCGCATAAAAAAAGTGTCAACCGGTATTACTTCGAAGTACGGTGAAAAATCCAGATCGTTTTGCAGAATTACGGTGCAATTACGCAGCAGGATGGAATCCTTATCGGTGATAATCTCAACACCGGTATATTTGGCATCTTCGACGGCGATATTGGTCGGTTCGTAGGTGCTTCGCTTGGGCAATATAACGTGAATATCACCAACTTTAAGACCGCCCTGCGCAGAAACCGGCACGGAGTTAATTATTATCAATAATAGTACAAACAGTGAAAACAGCAGATTTTTTTTCATATTTTTCTCATCCGGGTGAGTAGGGGAACTCAAGATGAATCCCGAGTATTTCCTCGACAAATTTGTCCGGGAGCGGCGGGAGCTTTTTACACTTTTCGATGGCCTGCACACAGGCCCGATCGAAGGCATCGATCCCCGAGGATTGCTCGACTTCGATTTTTAATATGCGACCCGATCTTATGACCTGAAAATAGACGATGCATTTCAAGGGTCGATTGGCAAAAACCGGGTTTCTCCAATTCTGCTCGATCTTCGAAAAGGCTTGCACAAACCAGTACGGATAATCGAACGAGGCGTTATCCACAGCCGCGCCGCTAAAAGCCGATCCGACACCGAGATTCTCGGTAACATCTTTCTGGTTCTCTTTATCGACTCCGGCCTGATCATTGGTTCCTTCTTTCGTTTTCGAAACGTACGGCTTTTCCTCCTGCTTTGGTTTTTTTTCTTTCTCCTTGATTTTTTTTGGCGTTTCGACCGGTGTTGCCTTCGGGACAACCGCGAAATCTTCTTCCATCGCAATCGCCTGGGGAATGACGACCGGCTCCATCGGCTTTATCTCCTTCGGGGACGGCAGTGAGGCCAGGTGGACGCTTATCACTTCACCGAGATCGGTTTTCACCCTGGGTCTAAAAGGTGCACTTATGACCATGGCGATGATAAAAATAATGTGGAGAACCAATGATAGTATAAAATCAAGTCTCATTACTTTCTTTTTCTTAATTCTTCTTCTTTGGCTGTGATAAGCCCCAGCTCATCAATTCCCATCAATTTCAAACGACCAATTACATCAACCACAACCCCGTATGACACCAGCGAATCGGCCCTGAGAAATACCGATGATTTATTTACTCTTTTTAATTCCGCATCAAGCCGGGACTCGAATTTATCCATGGTTACCCAGACATCATTTATGAATATGCCGCCTTTTTTATCGATGCTGACGACAACACCTTCGGCGCTTTCATCCAGCGTCGCTGTCTTCGTTTTCGGCAGGTCGACGTCGATTCCCGACTGCAGAAGCGGCGCGGAAATCATAAAAATAATCAGCAGCACCAAAACAACATCGACCAAATTGGTGACATTTATCTCTGCCAGAGCCCGGTATTCACGTTTTCTCATAGGGTCATGTCCTTCTTTATCCGGGCCTGAAACTCAAGGCAGAAATTAGAAGCCCGGTCATAAAAATATTTAAGCCGGTTATTGGCCCAGTTGTACCCGACAACGGCCGGTATTGCGGCCCCCAGCCCGACAATGGTTGCCAGCAGAGCTTCGGCAATACCGGGTGCCACGACCGCCAGCGAAGCCGATCCGCGCGCACCGATCGACCAGAATGCATCCATAACACCGACCACAGTTCCCAGCAGGCCCAGAAAGGGCGAGGCATTGGCCGTCGTCGCCAAAAATACCACTCTTTGCTCCAGAAGGCCGATCCCCTCGGCGGTGGCGCGTTCAAGAGTCATCGCCACCGTTTCGACATCATCGCCGGTGAAAGGTCTTGGATTGCCCTGAACCGCCCCGCCGGTTTCTTTCAACGATATAATCTCACCGATTTCATTGTAGCCCTGCAAAAATATCCCGGCGAAAGGTGTATATTGAAGTGTCTTTGCCTGGCTGGTAAGCTCGGAGAGTTTTTCCGATTTCCTGAAAAGATTAAGGAAAACATCATTTTCGCGCTCGACCTTTTTGAATGTCCGCCACTTGTTGAACATTATTCCCCACGAGAATAACGAAAAACAGATCAGTATCGTCAAAATTATAATTCCGAATAGGCTGGATTGTCCTACGATCTGCCAGACACCGCCGGTAAAAAGCCCCATCGGTAGGATTATTGAAAGCTGCATATATTCCCTTTTACGAATTAGTGGTTTTAAATATCCATCCGTTTGTTACCATTACGTTATTTACCAACAACTTTGTTCCATTATATGGTTGAAAAATGGGCGCGTCAACAAAAAGCATATTTCCGGAAACTTTTTTGTTGACTGGATTGTTAATAGTCGTTTGTTTCATGTCTGATTGGGGAAATAATTATCACTATGGAGGTGTAAGATGAAAAAGTTAATGGTAATCTTGTCATGCGGTCTTTTGCTTATGCTGTTTTTGGCAGGCTGTGGTAAGAAAGAAGAACCGGCACCCAAAACGGAGCCTACCATGGAAAAACAAACCGAGGAACCGATGGAAGATACGCTTACGGAACCTGACACGACAATGATGGAGGAAGAGCAGGGCGAGCAAGGGTATTAATCTTTCATTATAAGAGTCGGGGCGCTGGAAGATTCATCAGGTTTTTTCCGAAGCGGGCTTGAGAATAGTCTGCTGGGGTTATATAAAAGAACCGGATCTATCGCCGTGTGCCGGTGAATTAAAGATATTTTATTTAAGTTTCGCCAAGCTCGGCCCGAAATCGGATTGAGGGCATAAACTGACGATTCTTCAGGATTCCAGCATTTCGACGTTGGCTCGCGGGACAATAACTTTTTTGCCGTCGCTGAATTCGACTTCCAGAATTCTGGCCTTTGAGCCGGATTCCAGTTGCATCAGTTCCGGTGGAAGAGCGGTAACCGTTCCAAGATAACCAAAATATGGATGCCGGATTACTCTGACCGGTGTCCCGATATTCAATCCCTGTTCGCGATAATCAGCGGCCTTGGATTCTTCATGAACATCGGCGCTAAAAGGAATAATAACCTCAGGTCGAATTACTCCGGCGCGAATCTGAGTGGCGCCGTTGATACACGCTAATTTGCCCTCTTTCGATTTCAACAGGTCGAAAGTCTTTTGCGCAATATTAATCTGCCCGAATCCTTCGGTAATAATCAATGTAATACCTATATCTTCGGAGCCGGTAATAGCGACACCGATATCGTATCCCAGGAATTCACGCAGGTCCTTATCATCGAACCCGCCGACAACAATGCCGGCCGCATTGACCGAGGCGGCTTTTTTAATGGCTTGGGCGGTTACCATCGATCCCCCGATAATGACTTTGCCCTTGCAATCGTTATTTATCTCTTTGTCCGTCAAAATAGTCGTATTGTCAGGTACGACAACCTTTATCTCGCCGTGCGTTTCGCCGCCGATACCGAAAATACCCTGAATGAACGACCCCCAACAGGCGACGGCGACACCTTCCTTTTCGAATACATCTACAACTTCACCCTCAAGATATGCTTTTACCGTTACCGGGATCGGTTCGCCGCGAAGAAGCACCTGCCCGGTAACCTGTGAAATCGATTCGATCGTCCCCTTGATTTTGGCTTTGCATTCCGATTTGAACAGACCAAAAAACGATTTTGAAAGAGCGATCGTATCACCCTGTTCAACTCCATCGCCCTGCTTTTTTAACATGGCATCGCCGATATCCTCAGGCGGTAAGCCCAAAATGTTGGCGACATTGATCGGTTCGACGGTTCCCGGAAGATCTGTCCGTGCTACAATATCATCCGGATGAACCGGATCGCCTTTTTTAACGACGACCTCGCCCTTAAGCGGCAGAATCCGGTTTTTTGTCAATAATATTTTGTCGGTTACTTTTAGTCCGGGAGTATATGCATGACCCATAAACAGCGCCTTTAATTATCTATTTTGTTCTGAATTTTTATCTTTTTTATAAAAATAGCAACAATAACCGCGGCCACGATGACAACCAGGATTACTATATAAATAATCCTTTTTGTCTGGTCGGACATGTTCTCTTTACTGCCCGGTTCCGGGAAATCTTCATCATTATAGGTCGGCGCCTTTCGGCCCGAGATATCTACGATCTTAAAACTATCTTTGGGCGCCACCGACTCGAGGTTTTCATCTGAAAACGATTGCAACATACTCAGATATATCTTTTTGGCCTCGTTATAGGACTCCTTGGGTGAATATCCCAATAGCACGAAGACCCCGTTCTTGAAGAACTTATGAATTTCCAGCATATATTTATCGGTGACCTCGGAAGTTATCCGGCTTTTGATAACAACCGCCTTCATGGATTTATCATACACCGGATGCTCCATCAGGAAATTTCGATTGGTATCCCTTAACGACCCTTCGGTCCAGGAATGACCGAACTCTTTGGAGAGTTTGTCGAGTGCCGAATCAATCTCCTTGTCGCTTAACTCACCGACCGGTTGAAAATGTAGAAAAGCATAGGGGACTTTAAAAAATGCCGGATTGCCGCTTTGCGCCAGAACGGCGTCATATGTATATGTTTCCGGGTTGACATTCTGGCTATTGAGGAAAAAATCAACCGTACCGAAGGCCACTTGATACCAATCCTCAGGATAGATGATATAGTATCCGGCGTTCCAGTTAATATATGTTTTTGCCGAAGCCGGGGCGGGATAAATTACGAGGCTCAGCGAACATAGCAGTAATATTTTTTTCAGACCACTCATGAGGAAACTTTCGCACAAAATTTCATCAGCGTTCAATTGCTTCCTTCGGATAGATTTTCAGTTCAGTCATCCATTCTTTCAATTTCCCGACTCTAATTTTATCATCTTCAGGAAGTTTAAACGGCCGGCCGCGGCCATCCAGTATTATACCCACGACACCGCCGGATATTTCCGCTTCCACTTTGTGTCCCTTGCCATTGCCAATGTCCAGGCTTTTAAGCGGTTCCAGTTCCGCTTTCGCCATAGCCGGTAAACCCCTGTCGTCTAGTCCGAGTTCAATCAGTTTCATCTGGCCGAATTCCAGCGTCCCGGATTCGGGCCTGCCGTCGGGCAGCGTAATTTTATAATTCATTAACGGCCCCGGCTTTTTAACTTCACCGGTCGGCGAAATGCAAGTCCCCAGATGAATCAAGCAATCTTTATTAAAAACCTCAGTCGCCGCCTGAGGCTGAACCGTCGTCAATACGCCCAGTTGCGGCATCATAAATATCGAGTCGACCGCCAGCCGTGTAATACCTTCCGGCAGAAAACCGTCAATAAGCATCAAAGCCGCTTGATTACGTTTGGGTGCGTGCGAAAGGACGCCGCCGGATCCGACCAGGACATCCAGACTCATCATATTGACCAGGGTTGCTCCGGATGCCGACTGCTCGAAGGCATCGGCAATCGTCCTTTGCTGCTGGACTCCTTTCAGGACAGTCGCAAAGCTTTTATGCTGAATGAAGGCCAGGCGAAGTGCCTCTTTGGCGATAGCCTGCTCGAAAATAAGCTCCTCCATCGACTGCGGAATCGTGGTTGGACGAATCATTTTATTTTTGACACGGTTACGAAGGTCGCGCTCATCCATATTGAAGGGCACCCAGCGCATGACCATCGGGAGCGTCGCTTCGGCAAAAACATTCGAGACCGAATAACTCATGCCGAGATTCGCCGACACGGTTCGGTTGAATATCCCCTCTTCGCTTCCCTCGGGGCGGAAAACCGAAAAAACATCGGTGGTGGCGCCGCCGATATCGACCCCGACCGCCTCGATATTTTCAATGTCGGCAATGGTTTTAATAATCAGCCCGACCGCACCCGGGGTCGGCATAATCGGCGTATCGGTCCAGGTCATCAGCTTGCGATAGCCGGGCGCCTGAGCCATGACATGCTCCATGAATAAATTATGGATTTCCTCACGGGCGGGGCCGAGATTTTCCCGCTCGAGAATCGGTCGAATATTATCGACCGTTTTCAAATCGACTTTTTTCTCGAGCGTTTCCTTTACCGCTTCAGTAGCGTCCACATTTCCCGCATAAATAATGGGCAGATTATATCCGGATCCAAGTCGCGGTTTCGGATCGGCGGCCGAAATCAGTTCGGCGAGTTCCACAACGTGCGTCGTGGTGCCGCCATCGATACCGCCCGAGAGCAGAATCATATCCGGCCTTAAGTGCCTTATTCTTTCGATTTGCTGATGCGGCAACCGTTTGTCATTGGAGGCAATGACATCCATCACAATCGCCCCGGCGCCAAGCGCCGCTCTTTCGGCTGATTCGGCCGTCATTGAGCGTACCACTCCGGCCACCATCATCTGCAATCCTCCGCCCGCTGATGAGGTCGAGATATATACATCGGTGCCCGTATCACCATTGGACGGGGATATGATTCTGCCGTCCTCTCCGAGTAATTTCCGGCCGGATAATTCCTCGACTTCGGCGACAGCGTTAAGGACACCCATGGTGACATCCTCGAAGGGAGCCTCAACCGTTGTCGGCGCCTCGCCGCGAACAATCAGCCGATATTCGCCGTCGCGTTTTTCAATAAGGATTGCTTTCGTTGTCGTCGAGCCGCAATCGGTAGCCAGAATAATATTGATATCTTCCGGTTTCATCTTTGCCATAATTTATCCAATCAAATACAACTCTTTTTTCAATCTCTTCCGAGCCGTTCCTATACAAATTCGGGATGTAATTATCGAATCCCGCAACAGCCGGATATTATCAAAAGGGTAAAATTATAATAAATAATCTTCTTTTTGTAAACCGTTTTTTAATATGATAAAACAGTCTGCTTTGATTACCGGCCGGGCTAAATCACATTGGTCTCTTCGATTACCCGTCCCCGGGCGAAACGATCCGGTGAGAGGGGCGTGATGTCGACCGAAGGTTCCTGATTGCAGATAGCTTCCGCAGAAACCAGTCCGGCCGCCGGCGCATGCATCAAGCCGTGACCGGAAAAACCGTTGACAAAGAACAGCCCCTTAACCTCTGCGGCATATCCGATTATGGCATGATGGTCGGGGGTCGTTTCATATAAACCGGCCCAGCTTTTGGCCATCTCGGCCGTCTCCAGTTGCGGAATACGATCCAGCGCTTTCATGATTATGCTGTCGCTATAATCCGGATCGACCGATTCATCGAAGGCCGGCTGTACCGAATTATCCGCCCAGCCCAGCAGCAATCCGGCCGATTCCTTATGGCAATAGAGGCCGGATTTGACATCGACCACCATCGGGAAGGTTGATTCGATGTAATCCAGCGGGCCGGTCGTTACGATCTGGCGGCGAATCGGCTCGACCGGGAGATTTATTCCGGCCATTTTGGCGATGACTTTGGCGTATGGTCCGGCAGCATTGATAACCAGCGGCGATTCGATTTCGCTTTTATTGGTTATAACACCCTTAATATTGCCGTTTTCGATTTTCAGACTTTTGACCTCGGTTTCGACTTTTATCTCGACGCCCAGTTTTCGAGCCGCCGAAGCGTACCCCTGAATCAGGTCATTGGGATCGGCCAATCCGTCATCTTTGCAGAATGTCGCTTTGATAATATCGTCAATCCGTACCGGCGGCGCGATTTTGGTTACTTCCTGCGGCTCGATCATCTCGACTTTCAAACCAAGCGAGCGCTGCAATTCATAAGATTTGGTATAGTCGGCCAGCTCTTTTTCGTCGGAGAGTAAAAACATATAACCGACCTGATCATAAACGAGCGGATACCCGGTATCCGATTCGAATGCGACCAGCATCTTTTCGGAAAGCATCGACATCTCGATATTGATTTTAGTCGAAAATTGCGCCCTGACACCGCCGGCGCATTTACCGGTCGCGCCGCTTCCCAGAAAGAGTTCTTTCTCCAAAACGATTATTTTGCCGTATTTGAATTTCGCAAGTTGATACGCGGTCGAGAGGCCGATCACCCCGCCGCCGATTATAACAGCATCAGCGTTTTTGGTCATGCCGCAACCTCACAGCAGTCAGTCCGGTTATACATAAGGCGTCACCCGCCGTTTATTCCCCCGCAATTTATCTGAAATGGGGGAGAAGTCAAGCGAAAAGGGGGGTGTGATTACTTTTCCCGATGGTATCAGTTTCGACTTGATAGGTAAGGCAGCTTATCGTAAACAACTCGATCAGCTTTCTGTTGTAGTACTGCACCAGATCTTCCCGGTGGAGAGCATCGTGAATAATCGACGGGTCAGTCCTGTTGACTACGGATAGAAGTTTGAAATCTTTGATCCTTCATTCGCGCTGGAGTTGGGTTATGCCCGATTCCGGGCCCATAGCAAGGAGAATATCACCCGATTCGAGAACCGTATCAGCGGTGGCAATGCTGCTCTCAAAATCTTCTTTGTCTTCGTCTTTATGTTTTACGATGATAATGCTGACACCCATACGTTTCCTGAAATTCAACTCCGCGAGCGTTTTGCCCGCGAACCGTGGTGAAACCTGGATTTCGGCAATTCTTATGTTATTCGTACCCGGTACCGACTCCATCTGTAAATGATTATTCACGGTTGCAGCCAGACCCGAAGCCATATCACGTTTGAAGATTTCTTCGTTGTATAGTGCAATGACATTTTCCGGCCAGATAGTTCCGACAATCTTACCATTGCGAAGTACCGGAACATCGTACGTATGACTGCCGAGATGTTTCATAACATCGGCGAGACTGTCATCGGGTGAGAAGATCGGGAAACCATGCTCGATCATCAAATCTTTGGCGATTAAAAGCCCGCTCAACGATTGGGTGTCAGCCATCAGGGGCCTTATTTCATCCAGTGTAATAATGCCGCAGAGATTGTTGCTTTTGCCGATTACGAATAGGGCATTGGCCGGTTTCTCGATAAATCGCGCGACAACGGTCGTCACCGGTGCATTAACCGGGACGGTGGCGAAATCGGTTTTCATTATCGCTTCGATTTTTAAATCTTTCATGACATCGATCGAACGCCCCTTGTGAATATCAAGGCCGCGCCGGAGCAGCTTAATTGTATAGATCGATCCGGTCTGAATTCTGGTGGCGAGAACGGTGGCGATAATACAACTTATCATTAAGGGCAAAATGATTTTATAATCATTGGTGAGTTCGAAGATAATCAATATCGCCGTAATCGGCGCATTTGTCGCCGCCCCCACGACGGCGCCCATGCCGACCAATGCGTATGCCCCGGGTCCGGCCGTGGCGCCGGGCCAAATGGTTTCCACCGCGGTACCGATGACACCGCCGATCATTGCCCCGATAAAGAGCGAAGGAGCCAGAATTCCGCCCGAGCCGCCAGAACCAAGAGTGATGGAAACAGCGAGAATTTTCGCCGCCACCAAAACAAAGAATAAACCGAAAACCATATTGCCTCTAAGGGCGACATCAATCGTTTCATAGCCGAGTCCTAAAGCCTCGGGGTATTTCAAAGCGATGAGGCCGATCACGAGGCCGCCTATGACCGCCTTAAAAGGCGGATAAAGCGATAAGCCATTAAAAACATCTTCGGTTTTGTAGACTGACTTGACAAAAACTACCGCCACCAAACCGGCGATCAAGCCCAATGCGGCATAGACGATTAACTCCAGCGGATTAACAAGGCTATAGGTGGGGACGTTAAAGGCGGAAAAATCGCCAAGAAAATACCGACCGACGACAGTCGCACCGACCGACGAGATGACGATCGGTGAAAATTGCGAGATGCCGAAATCGCCGAGGATAATTTCCACCGCGAATAGTGTTCCGGCCACCGGGGCATTGAAAGTCGCTGCGATTCCTGCCGCCGCCCCGCATCCGACCAGAGTCCGCAGGCGTCGTTCACTGATCTTCAGCCATTGGCCGATCGTCGAGCCAAGCGATGAGCCGATTTGAACGATCGGTCCTTCTCGTCCGACGGAGCCGCCGGATGCAATACAAATTCCTGAAGCGATCATTTTGGCAAAGACAATTCGCGGGCGAATGCGTCCACCCCGGGCCGCCACCGCTTCCATGACTTCCGGAACACCATGCCCCTTCGCCTCCCGGGCGAAGTAGTGAATTATTAAACCCACGAACAATCCACCGATGGCGGGAACACTGATTTTCCACCACCAGGGCAGGCTGCGGATATGCTCTACCAGATTGGTGCTCTGTAACCAGGCGCCGAGTTGAACGATACGGATCAGTTCCCTGAAACCGACGGCGCATAATCCACCGAGCAGTCCGATAACTAAGGCGAGAAGCATCATATAGACATGCTCGGCCTGCCGGAGGTTTGAATGCAACCGATGCAATATGGAAGTGGCCCATCGTATCATTTTTTATTCAACACCGCGCTTTAAAATTATGGTCAAATTATCGGCAAAGCAATATAAAAACCGGGGGAATGTCAAGTGCTGGAATCTGTAAGTGCATACCGGGAAACGCATATTTCACCGGCGAATTGCCGGCAATTATACCCGACGATTCTATTAATAACGGGAACACCTGAAGTATCTTCGGCTGGAAAAAATAAGCGCCAGTCCCATCGTTGCATAAACAGGTGCAATATATATTCTTTGAATCGGCAGGTGGCGAAGCAAATAACCAGAGACAACCATGATGAGTACAATGAAGTACCCGCGAATATTTTGAAAAGCAAACAGGCAAATTTGTTCTTTGCCCGGAGACAAATTGTAAATTCGGGCAATATTCTTTTCCGCAATTTTGGATAATCCGAAATGATGGATAATCACCGCCCCGAAAACGCCTGAGATCATTATAATTACCTTGAGTATTGATAACGGCATAAGCCAGAAGATAGAGATGCCGAGCAGAACTAATCCGACTGCAGCCCAGAGTGTGCCGGCGATTACAGGTAAAATCTTTCTGTTAGCTGACGGTACTTTCATGGTACGGGATTTTTTCTATCAGGCGAAAGCCGTTTTTTTTCGCGCAGTATCATGTTTCCTTAAATGATTCGATCAGTTTCTTGTTATAGTACTGCACCAGATCCTCGCGACGGAGGACACCGAGAATAATCGACGGATCATTTTTATTGACCACCGGCAGCAGTTTGAAATCTTTGGTCGACATTTTTTTCTGCGCTTCTTCCAGATTTTCGTCCGGATAGACGGCGATATAATCGGTCGTGGCTATATCCTTTGCAATAATAAGATAATCAAGCGAATGCTGGGTTAAAATGCCGACCAGATCCTCAAATGATAAAACGCCGCAAAATTTATTATTCTTGTCGGTTACCATAAAAGTCGTCCCGCGCGAGGTATCGACAATTTCCAGAATTTTCGCAAGAGGTGTGTCGGCCGCCATCGTTTCGAATTCGGTGTCCATTATTTCGGAGACCTTCAATTCGCGTAGGACGGCGGTGTCTTTGCCGGCTTTTAAATCTATTCCTCGTTTGATAAGCTTTATCGTGTAAATCGAGGGACTGAAAATGTGTCTTGCGACCAGCGTCGAAAAAACGACCGAGACCATCAAAGGCAGAATTATTCTGTAATCCGACGTCATTTCAAAAATTATCAGTATGGCCGTAATCGGGGCATGAGTCGTGCCGCCGACCAGAGCCGCCATCCCGACCAAGGCGTACGCTCCGGCGCTGGCGGTTACACCGGGGAAAAGCAGATGAACGAAGTATCCGAAGGTCCCGCCGGCAACGGCGCCCATGAACAGAGAAGGCGCGAATATCCCGCCCGAATTGCCGGAGCCGAGCGTCAGGCTGGTGGCGATAATCTTTAGAAAAATGAGAACCAGCATCAGCCACACTATCATCTGCCCGTAAATGGTCAACTTGATTATTTCATACCCGTCGGAAAATATTTGTGGATAAAATACTCCAATACTGCCGAGTATCAAACCGCCCAGAGCCGGCTTAAAATACGGCGAGATTTTCAATTTATCAAACAACTCTTCGGTTCCGTGCAGCGTCGTCGTAAACAGCACCGCAATCGAACCGCAAAAGGCACCGAGTATCATATACAATGGAATTTCCCAGGCCGAAACAAGAGTGTAGCTGGGGACATCAAAAGCGGGATGGTCACCCATGAAAGTTCGCGTAACGACCGAGGCAATTACCGAGGACAGAAGCACGGGCGAAAATGTCTTAATCGCGAAATCGCCGAGGATAATTTCCAGTGAGAAAATCACGCCCGCGATCGGGGCGTTGAAGACCGAAGATATCCCTGCCGCCGCCCCGCAGCCGACCAGTATTTTTATACGTGACTGCGGCATTTTGAATAATTGGCCGATTGACGAGCCGATTGCCGAGCCGATCTGGACAATCGGGCCTTCACGACCGGCCGAACCCCCGGAACCGATACAGATGGCCGAGGCGACCGCTTTGGCGGCGGCAACCCGCACCCGGATAATGCCCCCCATCCGTGCTACGGCCAGCATCACTTCGGGCACACCGTGCCCTTTCGCCTCAACCGCGAATTTATAGACAATCGGCCCGACAATCAATCCGCCTGCCATCGGAATCAGCGGTATCCAATAGTTAAAATGCCCTGATAATGCGGTCAGCACCTGCTCGGAATAACCAAAGAAAACATGATGGAAATAATTAATCAATTTCATAAATGTTATGGCACCGATAGCGGTTCCCAATCCGACCACGATTGAAAGGGTAATCAGTATCTGTGTCTCGGAGAGATGGAGAATGTATTGCAGCCGCTTTTTAGGTTTTTCATTCATGGGCAGGAATCTAAATATGATATGTTATAAATCAAGTTAAATATTGGGATTAGGGATTATTCCCCATTATCCGCTTGCTTCCGAACGGTAAAAATGTTAAAATACTTGATAGAAAATAATTACTAAAAATATTCGGAGGATCCAATGTCCGGCCATTCAAAATGGGCTACAATTAAGCGCAAGAAGGGTAAAGCCGATGCTGAACGCGGTCGGACATTTACCAAGTTGATTAAGGAGATAACCGTCGCGGCTCGCGCCGGAGGCGGGGACCCCGATGCTAATCCGCGTTTGCGAACTGCCATCTCCACGGCCAAAGCCGCTAACATGCCGCAGGATAATATCAAGAAGGCGATTCAGAAGGGAACCGGTGAATTGCCCGGTGTTTCCTACGAGGAGATTACTTACGAAGGTTACGGAACAGCCGGTGTGGCTGTCTTCCTTGAATGTTTGACCGACAATAAAAAGCGGACTGTTTCCGAGATCAGACATCTTTTCACCCGCTTTAACGGCAATCTCGGTGAGAACGGCTGCGTGGCCTGGATGTTCGATAAACAGGGGATTATTACGGTTGAAACCTCGGTTTGCGATGAGGACACGATTTTGGAAGTGGCGCTTGATGCCGGCGCCTCGGATATGAATAATCAGGGCGATGTTTATGAAATCATTTGTCCGCCCGCCGATCTGGAAACCATCCGCGCGGCGATCGAGGATAAATCTATCCCGGTCGCTTCGGCGGAAGTATCGATGATTCCCCAGAATACTGTGCAGCTGAATGAAAAGCAGGCGGAAACAATGCTTAAACTGTACGAAGCCCTTGAAGAACATGACGATGTCCAGCATGTCTACGCCAATTTCGATATCGCCGATGACATTATGACCAAACTGGCCGGGTGACCGGCGTTGATTCTTGACGAATGATTATCGTCGGCATCGATCCCGGACTGCAAATTACCGGTTACGGTATATTGATATCGCGCGGGGCGGAAGTCAAAGTGGCCGAAGCGGGTGTCATAAAAACCGAAAAAAGAGACCTTTTTGAAAACAAAATTAAGGAGATATACTCGGAACTCGGGAAAATAATCAAGCAGTTTCAGCCGGATTACTTCGCTGTCGAGGAGTTGTATTCGCACTATGTTCACCCCAAAACGGCAATAGTTATGGGTCATGCCCGCGGAGTGGTATTTCTTCAGGCGGCGATAAACAGCATCCCGGTGGTGTCGTATGCCTCGACGCGCATAAAAAAGTCATTGACAGGAAACGGCCGAGCGAGTAAAGATCAGGTACAGAAGATGATAAAGGTGGCGCTGAATTTGAAAGAAAATATTTATTCGCCGGATACCGCCGATGCCCTGGCGGTAGCGCTGTGTCATGTTAATGCGTTGATGGGAAAATAAATGATTGCGCAGATCAAAGGTAAAATCAGCAATTTGACCGAAGAAATGGTGATTGTCGAATTGAACGGTCTGCACTATGAATTGATGATTCCTTCCGGCCTGTACGATGAACTGAAACTGTCGCGGGATACAGAATCGGAGATTCTTCTGCATACCTTGAATTATATCGAGGCCGGTGACCGCAAAAGTTATCATTATCCGCGCCTGGTCGGTTTTACACGCTTGATCGACAAAGAATTTTTTCAGCTTTTTACGACTGTCTCCGGTATGGGCTTTAAAAAAGGGCTTAAATCGCTGACATTGCCGATAAAGGAAATCGCGACCGCTATCGAAACCAAAGATCCGGCCACTTTAGTCCGTTTGCCCGGCATCGGGCGGCGTCTGGCCGATAAAGTCATCGCCGAGCTGAACGGCAAGATGGCACGCTTTGCGCTGTCAAAGGGTGAAATTCCGCTGACAACGGCGCATCGCGAAAAGGCGGATACGTTCGACGAGGCCGTCGAGGTCTTGATCCAGTTGCAGTACAGTCAGGCTGAAGCGCAGAAACTGGTCGATAAAGCGCTTAAATCCAATCCTGATGTAAGTTCCACCGAGGATTTGATCTCGGTTATTTTCAGCCAGGAAGCGGCCGGGCAGAAGGCGGTCAGGCAATGACCAAAGAACGAATCATATCGGGTGAGGTCATCTCGCCCGAGGAAGAATCATTCATTCTCTCCCTGCGGCCGAAAGTCCTTCATGATTACATCGGACAGAAAAAACTGAAAGACAAATTGAAAGTCTCAATCGAGGCGGCCAAAAAACGTGCCGAAGCCTGCGAGCATACACTTTTTTACGGCCCGCCGGGCTTGGGCAAAACGACTCTGGCGTATATTATCGCCAATGAGATGGGGACAAGATTGGTCGCGACTTCCGGCCCGTCATTAAGCCGCACCGGCGACCTGATGGGTATTTTAACCAACCTGAAAGAAAGCGATGTCCTCTTTATCGATGAGATACATCGCCTTTCCCCGGCCATCGAGGAATTTATTTATCCCGCGATGGAGGATTTTAAAGTCGACTTTGTGGTCGACAAAGGCGCTTTCGCGAAGGTCATTAATATTCCGTTGAAACGGTTTACGCTTATCGGCGCGACGACCAGAGCCGGATTGCTCTCGCCGCCGCTGCGGGATCGTTTCGGATTGTACTATCATATCGATTTTTATCCGCCGGAGGAACTGCAGGAAATAATCAGCCGTTCGGCGAAACTATTGGATGTCGAAATTGTGGATGACTCCGCCGCCGAAATCGCCCGACGGGCGCGGGGAACACCGCGGGTGGCCAATCGATTATTACGACGCGTTCGCGATTTCGTGACGGTTAAAGGCGACGGGAAAATCAATCTGGAGATGACAAAAAAATCGCTCGAGGCTGAAGGTATCGATTCCATCGGCCTTGACAGTCTCGATCGGAAATTTTTGAGAGTTATAATAGAATATTATAAAGGTGGCCCGGTCGGGATCGAAGCGCTCGGCGCCACTCTTAATGAAGAAATCGACACACTGGTAGATATGGTCGAGCCGTATCTTTTGAAAATCGGCTTTCTCCAGCGCACCCGCCGCGGCCGCATGGTTTCGAAAGAAGCAATTAAACATCTCGGCCTGAAAATCGACGATTCCGAACAGGCGAATCTGTTCGAGTGAGGGCGGCATATTCGATTAAATGCGAAATACGCCCATGAAGATTGAACGAAATCGTCGATGCTATCGTCGATGACTTAAGTTTACTAAACATGAATTTAAAAGCTTTCTGATGTAATGCTTAAACGACTGCTTTTATTGATATTACTTTCGTATGTATCTACCCTGCATGCTGCAAGTTGCTTTGCCCGATCCGCTGTTTCCGAATCGAGGGGCGTAATCAAAGGACGTGTCGTCGACAAAGCTACGAAATCACCGCTTATCGGTGCCAGTGTACTATTACAGCCATCGGGCGCCGGCGGAATTACCGATTCGACGGGCTATTATGTATTGGCGAATATCCCAGCTGGAAATTACAAACTTCATTTCAGTCATATCGGATATGAATCGAAAACGACAGCTGATATTAACGTCAACTCGCATGATACTACATTTGTTAATATCGGGCTGGTACAAATCGCCATACGAGGAAAAGATATTAGCGTCACTACCCAATATTTTATTCTGCGGGAACAACAACCGACGAGCGTCATCAGTTTCAGCGGTGAAGAAATCAGCCGGATAGCCGGGTCGGCGGGTGACGTCAGTAAAGCTCTTACCTCTTTGCCCAGCATATCAAGGTACGACGACCGGATAAACAACCTGATCGTACGGGGCGGAAATCATCTCGAAAACGGATTTATGGTGGACAATTTGGAAATCCCAAGTATCGATCATTATTCGGCGCAGACCGGGGGAGGCGGCGTTATCGGGCTTCTGAACATGGATCTTGTCCGGGATTTGAATTTTTATTCGGGCGGATTTCCGGCGGCCTACGGCGACCGGCTATCCTCATATATTGATATATCCTTAAGAGAAGGTAATCGCGACCGATTCGCCGGTAATCTGGCCATGAGCCTGGCCGGTCTGGGGGCGATACTTGAAGGACCGATAGCGGGTGGGCGCGGATCGTGGCTGCTCTCGGCGCGACGGGGCTATTTTGATTTGCTTTTCGATTTATTTAAAATCGATATCGCGCCCAACAACTATGATTTTCAAACCAAACTGGTTTATAATATTAATTCCCGTAATAAGGTTTCTTTTCTGGGGATACTGGGTAACAGCAGGGTCGAGCTTATGAAAGACAGCGAGTGGGAAAGTACGGGCGGATACGGCTCATTAAGCGCGGGGGAGACCATCCTCGGTGTCAGGTGGCGACATATCTGGAGCGCCTCCGGATTTTCGGATTTTTCTATTTCTTATGATAATATCCTGAATAAATATGATTCCAGGTCAATTTCAACCGGCAATGCTATTCAAAAGAGTGATTTGAATCAGGATTTTTATACCATCAAGAATGATAATCACCAAAAGTTTGGTGATTTCGTACAGCTTGATTACGGCCTGCGACTTAAGTTCGTTGCTTCGAATTACTTCTGTTACGTCGCCGCGCGTTCTTATTACCCTTTTTACATTGTTCCGGAACTGAATGTAAATTTCGATGAGACGGATCGCAAATCGGCCGCTTATGGAAGTGTCATTCTGCGGCCAATAAAAAGACTATCAATTTCGGTCGGGATCAGGACCGATTATTTTTCTTTCAATCATGACTATCATATAGTACCCCGGCTGTCGTTTTCCTGTCGGCTGAGTGAACAGACTTCTTTCAACGGCGCTTACGGGATTTATTATCAGACGGTACCGATGCAGATTTTATCGCAACATGATGCGTACAGAAATCTGAAAGATATAAAATCATATCATTATATACTCGGACTGACTCATCTGATCGATGATGATATCAAACTCTCGGTCGAATTTTTCGATAAAGAATATTTTGACGTTCCGATCGATACGATCGGAATATATACGTTTCCTCTCGACCAGTTGATGATTCTGTACGGGCAGGTCCTTAATTATCATAATCTCGTCAGCGCTGGAAGAGCCTATTCCCAGGGGATCGAATTTACCGTGCAAAAGAAAATGTCCGACCGCCTGTATGGTTTGGCCGGTTTATCATATTCATTTTCACAATACCTCGGGTACGATGGTGTCTGGCGAAGTCGAATCACCGACAGTCGAACAGTAATTTCCGTCGAGGGCGGCTATCGATTGGGGCGTGGTTTTGAGGTCAAACTTCGCTGGGATTACGCAGGAGGAACGCCGTACACACCTCTCGATTCGGCTGCTTCTTTAAAATACGATACCGAAGTTTATGACAGCAGTTTGGTGAATGCGGTGCGTCGTCCGGATTATCACAGTCTTTTTATCAGATTCGATAAACGCTTCGATTTTAGGAACTCGCATCTTACCATATATTTAAGCGCCTGGAATCTTTATGACAGGCGCAACGTGGCTTTCAGTTATTGGGATGACGATGATAATGTGATCAGGACCACCTATCAACTTGGTTTTCTGCCGGTGCTGGGATTTAAGTATGAGTTTTGACGGCTGTCTGTATTTTCCGGGATTTCTGTTGCTTTTTATTAAATATGTGATTGCCAAATCTCAAATCGAATTATTTTATATTTAATGAAAGCTGACAATTAAAAACAAACCCTTGACACCGGAGGAAAAAATGGATAAACTTTGCCATTCATGTGCGGCGCCGTTGAATGTGCCCGATTTTAAGGGGCCGTCCGAAGATTTCTGCAAATATTGCACCGATGAGACCGGTATCTGAAGCCTAAGGAGGAAATCAAAAGCGGTATTATGAGTTGGACGAAGGGCTGGCAGTCCGATATCGATGACGAGAAGGCGGCGAAGCGAGCTGAGTCTTATATGAAAGCGATGCCTGCCTGGGCGGATGAATAACAGCGCTGCTTTTGGCCGAAAAAAAGCCGGTAAAAAACCACCGGCATCATAATTCAATCTTTTTTCTAAAGTCTACTTTTTTCTGAAACGACTGATTGTCGCACCGACAAGGCCGAGACCGAGCAGGACAAAGGTCGCCGGTTCCGGAACCGCGGCAGGTATGGTACCCCCGGAATTTCCCGCCGGGTTGTAATCCATCATTAAGATCGCCCGGTCAAGCCTCAGGGCATACTCTCCGGCAAACACCGAAACATCGATTTGTCCGTCATTCCAGAATCCGGGTTGGTCGACATTGGCCAGATTAAAAGTAGTATTATCCAGCCAGCGGTTATTCAAGGCGTCCCATTCCATCAGCCCGCCGATTTCAACCAGATTATTGTCGGTATTCACATAACAGGCATCAATCCAGAGTTTGGCGCGGGTAATCTGGTACGATGGTACCTGGAAACCAGTGGGGAGCGAATGCGACCAATCAAGCTGACCGGGAAGCTGACCATAGTTGCCGATCCAGGTGCGTTCCAGATCGACATGAGAAGCATAATCGTAAGTATGAAAATCACCGAGAAAAAGCCAGTCATGATAAATGGTTTCGGTGAAGGGTAATGCAAATGAACTTAGCGGCAAAGCGACTATTAAAAATGCTATAAATATTCTAATTGTTGCTGAAATCACTCCACAAATCTCCAATACTTATTATTATCTGGATAAAATTAAAGCAATAATCGTGCCGCCAAATATTTCGTTGTCCTGCAATTAATTAGCCCAATAATTATGCATTTATTTTCAGAAAATGGTGAAATCGAACAACCAATATGCAAGCTATTGCATATTATTTGTAAATTGAGTACATCGGATGAAATTTTCCATCGCGGGAAACCGGTTTTTATCCTAAAAAACCTCCTAAAATATATTTTGCCGCCACCAATAATATGATGACTGCCAGAATGGACTTTATGACCACCGCCGGAACAAATTTTTGCATTCTGGCCCCAACATACATCCCGATTGCCCCGCCGATGCCGAACAACAAACCCAGCATCCAGTCCGGCGCAATCGTTAATCCTGTATTTTTATAGTAAGGGGCGATTATCGAATAAAATAATACTCCGGCTACCGAAGTTACAAAAGTGCTCAATAAAGCCGGCCCTGCGATCGTATGCACCGGTAATCTGAAGACTGCAACCAGAAAGGGTGCAATGATAGCCCCGCCGCCGATACCGTACGTCCCGCCGATTATGCCGACCGTAAAACTTAAAACCATTAATCCGGGAGTTGAAGCTCCGTATGTCATATTGTTGAATTCATAACCGAGCTGCTTAATATTGAAATAAGTTCCGGTGACATTGAAGCGGTCTTTCTGACGATCCCTGCCGGTGACCACTTCTCTTTTATTAAAAATGTTGACAAACAGCCTTATCCCGATATACAGCAGCACCAATCCGGCGAATATTTTGAAAGTACTCGGATCCGGTAAATAATTAACACGAATCAAAGCTCCCAAAAATACTCCCGGAAGCGTGGCCAGGACAATTACTCCGACAATCGGCCAGACCATTCGCTTTTCATGATAGTAGCGGTAGACGCCGCTGGGAATGGCGACTATGTTGTAAACCAGATTGGTCGAGCTGACGGCCGGACCGGTAAATCCCAGGATTGATATTTGAAACGGCAGTAAAAGAAAGGCCCCCGAAACCCCGGCCATGCTGGTCAGGCTCGAGATTACGAAAGCAACCGATATCGGCAGCCACCAGTAAGTCTCGATTCCGCTGACGGGAAATTCAATCATGGTCTTGGCTCCCTCCTGGCGCGCCGACGCAGAACTATAAATATCCCGGAAAGAATCATCACGCCGCCGATTAATGTCCACCAGCCGGGGATTTGATTAAAAAATGGAATGGCCAGAAGGGTCGCCCCGATCGGTTCCCCGAGAATGGTCATGGCCACCATATGCGCCGGCACGAATTTCAAAAGCCAGTTATATAGAGTGTGCCCGATGATGGTCGGAATCAGGGCCAGAAGCAAAAAAATCAGCCATGTATTTAATGGATAATCAGTCAGATTTTCGTTTGAGTACAGCGATATAATAAGGAGGACAAGCGCCGCCAGCGAATAGACCGGAAAGATATAACTCAGGTTGTCGAGATTGGCCCGCAGATGTCTTCCGATTAATAAATAAATCGCAGCGAAAACAGCACCGGCAAGCGCCAGAAAATCGCCGATAATGTACTCCCGACCAAGGTCAAAATCACCCTGTGAAATTACGGCTATGCCCAGAACGGCGATAATCATCCCGATAATCGCCCGGGATTTTATTTTTTGTTCGAATAAAAGCGCTTCCATTGCCAGCACAAAAACCGGCTGTGTGGCCACTATCAAAACCGAGTTAGAAATTGTCGTATAGAAAAGCGACGTAATCCAAACGGCAAAATGTAGTCCCAGCGCCAGACCCGAAAGCAACAGCAGCAGCGCCTCTTTGCGCGTAATTACTTTCAATGATTTTCTCAATTTCGGCCAGGCCGGAATT
This sequence comes from uncultured Ignavibacteriaceae bacterium, assembly GCA_964467955.1. Taxonomy (GTDB): domain Bacteria; phylum Zixibacteria; class MSB-5A5; order GN15; family PGXB01; genus CAYXTW01. The sequence continues at coordinate 62,216 of CAYXTW010000013.1, forward strand.
GATATAATCAATGACGCGATTCCCATTCGGTAGAAGGCGGTCGGAAGCGGCCCGGCGCCGGCGAGTTTTATCAATATGGCCGCCCAGGAGACTGCGAAAGTCGCAACCAGAAGCGTTAAATATAAAGTTCCTTGTTTTGCCATGGAATTAACATATATTTGGCAATCAATATATGGACTTTATTGATATATGTCGATATTTTTACTCATTGCTGTTCTTCTTTGGGGATTTTCATATATCGCTATAAAAGTCTCGCTGATATATCTGACGCCCGTCGAGATGATCGCCGCCCGGCTGGTTCTGGGGTCGGCGACATTATTCATCGTCTTAAAAATCAAACGACTACCGCTCGGTTTTAAGGGGAATAAAAAGAATCTTCTTGTCTCGTCCTTTTTTCTCTTTCTGCATTTCTGGGTGATGGCGACCGGGATGATTACCACCACCGCCACTAACACCGCCTGGATTCTCACGACCGCGCCGATTTTTATCTCACTCTTATCATTTGTAATCCTGAAAGAAAAAATTTTCAGAAGACACATAATCGGAATCATACTCGCCATCGCCGGAGTTATTCTGCTGGTGTCCGAAGGAGATTTGACGTCTCTGGATTGGATTTCATCGACGGGCGACTGGCTCGTACTGGGAAGTTGTGTCACCTGGGCGCTTTATACGATTGCCACCCGTAATGTTACCAGAATTACACACCCGCTGACAGCAACCTTCTGGATGATAACCGTTGCCGGTATCATAATTGTACCATATAGCTTAATTGTCAACGGCATCTCGGCGTATTACATGCCGACCGACGGCATCGTTGCCTTGGTATTTCTCGGTGTCGGTTGTCTTGCCATAGCCTTCTGGTGCTGGTCGGAGGGCTTATCCCGCAAACCGGCCGGTGAGGTCGGCATATATTTATATCTCGAACCTTTATTTACCACGACCGGCGCGGCGATTCTTATTGGCGAATCGATAACCATCTGGATTATTCTGGGAGCGTTTTTTATTATTGCCGCCGTGTACGTATCCCAGAGGCGGCGCCCGATTAATCCGATCCCGGTTGAATATCATGATTAATCTCCCGGTATTAATTGCTGTTATTTTATGGGGACTATCGTTTATAGCCACGAAGCTGGCGCTGAATTATCTTTCTCCGATTGAGATTATTGGTGTCAGGATGTTTCTCGCCGTTCCGGTCCTGTTTATATTAGTAAAGTTAAAAGGCCTGCCGATTCGTTTTCGGAAATCAGATTATATAGCTTTAATTCCCGCCTCGATAATTCTGGCCATGCATTTTTTAATCCAGGCACTTGGCCTTATTTATACAACCGCTACCAATACGGCCTGGTTGATTGCGACGATTCCGGTTTTTATTGCTGTGCTTTCCTATTTGTTCTTAAGGGAAAAACTGACTATCAGGAAAATCTTCGGAATCGTCGTCGCGACCTTCGGCGTTTTATTATTAATCTCAAATGGAAGCATAAATACGCTCGGCTGGTTGAAATCGATAGGAGACTGGCTTATTCTGTCCAGTTGTATCACGTGGTCGGTGTATACCATTATCACTCGTAATATCACCCGAAGATGCAATCCGCTGGCGATATCATTCAGTCTTCTGTTGTTTCCGGCCCTTATTCTGACAATATATGTTTTATTCACGGCGCCGATCGAACGGTTCGCGTCATTGCCTCCGGAAATAATCGCAATGCTGGTATTTCTGGGTGTTTTTTGCCTGGGTCTGGCGCACTGGCTCTGGCTTGAAGGTCTATCCCGGAAGGGGGCTGTCGATGTGGGGATTTATCTTTATTTCGAACCGGTTGTCACAACCATTGCGGCCATTCCCATTTTGGGTGAAAAACTCACTTTCTTTATGATAGTCGGGGCTATGCTGATCGTTGCCGGAGTCTATCTGGTGGAGAGAAAAACATCTTAATCCCCGGCGAAAACTCCCGATAATGTATCTATAAAGAAAAAATCGATTTTCTCTGGAATAAAAGATAATTGACACAGGAAAATTGCGGACTTGCATATTTGCAAAATCAAGGAGGATGTTTATCATGAAAATTAAAATTAATATACTGGCATGCCTGTTTTGTTTAATAGCTTTCTTGTCGGCTTCCGCGTCCGAGCTTCCCGAGGATATCAAAAAGCTATATGATTCCACGCGTACTATCGAGGCCGAGATTTTTGCACCGAAAGGGTACGAGAAGGCGGAAAATGCATTTAACGAATTACGCAACGCCATCGCTCAGGGCAAGAAACAAAGTAAAATCGACGAATTGACGGAAGAATGCCATAAGTACGCCGAAAATGTATATAAAGTGGTTGAAGTTACGAAACTGTCGCTCTCCGAATATCTCGATCCCCGGGAGCGCGCCATTCAGGCTAAGGCGCCGACCCTGGTACCGGAGTTGTATCAAAAGGCCGAAGAGCAATTCGTCAAGGCAGCGGGAAAAGTCGAAGGCGGCGACGTTGAAGACGGATTGAAGGAAGCAGAAAAATCGGTGCCGCTTTTCGATGAAGCCGAATTGAAGGCCATAAAGGTAGAGATCATGGGGACGGCCGGTTCGCTTATCGACAAAGCCGATGAAGATGAAGCACAGGAATATGCTCCCACGACTTTGGATAAGGCCCGGACATCGCTGACGAAATGTGATAAAATCCTCGACAAGGATCGTTATAACCGGACCGAGTCGATTGAAGCCGCGTCTATCGCTGAATACGAAGCGCGCCATGCATCGAATATCGCCCAGTCCGTCCGGGCGATGGAGCGCAATGATCAGGCCTGGGAAAAATTGATTCTTTTGTATGAAATCGAGATGCAGAAAGTCGCCGATGAATTCGAGATGGGGCAGCTGCCGTTCGATTTCGGCCCATCAGCGGCCGCCGAAAGTCTGATTGTCAGGGTCAGAACCCAGGAAAAAACACTGGCCGATATGGAAAATACAACCAATGAATTGGGATCAAAGCTGACGGAGATTGCCGGTCGGCTCGGAATTGAGGCCGGCCATGAAAATCTGCTCGAATTGACGTCGTCTCTAAATAATGCATTGAATGAAGCATTGAGTGAAAAGCAGGAACTGGCGACGACGCTGGAATCCAAAGAGGATAAACTCGCCGAGCTTAAACAGGTCCACGAACAGCTGGACTCGGAACTTCAGATGCGCAAGGATAAAGAGGAAAAAATCAAAACGGCCCGGCGGCTTTTGAATCCGACCGAGGGTGAAGTCCTTTATAACGCCACCAATGATATTGTTCTGCGGCTTTCCGGTCTTTCATTTACAAGTGGCGCCAGTGAAATCGAAGAGAGCCATGTCGAGCTTCTGAAAAAAGTCGAGAAGATTCTGGAAATGTTTCCCGGGGATAAGCTTATTGTCGAGGGTCATACCGATGACCGAGGCGAACGCAGCAACAACATGCGCCTTTCGGAGCATCGCGCATTTGCGGTCATGCAATATTTCAGGAAAACTCTGTCGATTCCCTCCGACCAAATCAGTGCCGTCGGCTACGGGCCGGATAAACCTATAGGAACCAACACGACTAAAGAAGGCCGCGCCAAAAACAGGCGAATCGACATACTTATCCTTCAATAAAATTATTTTTCATTTGTTTTATTCCATAATATTATTTATATTGTGGAGAAAAGATACCATTATGCGGATGTATTTTGTCCGAATTGCTGTATTATTGTATGGCATAATAGGAGGTTGTTATGAGTGAAGAGCCTGTCGGTTGTGCCAAGCCGACCGGAGTTGCGATCGGCGACAAAAAGCCGGCTGAAAAAATCGATCAAAATTCTAATCAGAAGGAGAATATTGTGCAAGCAAAAGTGGGCGGCAAAGCCCCGGATTTTCAGGCTCCTGCTTATCATAAGGGAAAATTCGTCAACATCAAGCTGTCCGATTATTTCGGCAAGTGGATATTGGTCTGCTTTTATCCCGGTGATTTTACATTTGTCTGACCCACTGAATTATCGGCGGTCGCCGGTAAGTACGATGAGCTTAAGGAACTGGGGGTCGAGGTTTTCTCTATCAGTACCGACAGCAATTTTACCCATAAAATATGGGATGAAACCGAGTTATCCAAGATGACCGAGAACGGTATCCCCTGGCCGATGATTAGCGACGGCGCCGGGAATCTCGGCAAGGTTTATGGCGTATATGATGAAACCAACGGCGTAAATATTCGCGGTCGGTTTTTGATTGACCCGGACGGTATAATTCAAGCGATGGAGGTTCTGACGCCCCCGGTCGGTCGTAAAATCGAGGAGACTATTCGACAGGTTCATGCTTTCCAACACGTTCGTAAAGCCAAAGGCGCCGAAGCCTGCCCGGCCGGATGGGAACCGGGTAAGATGACGCTTAAAGTCGGTCCGGATCTGGTCGGCAAAGTCTGGCAAGTCTGGAAACCGGACGAGTAAAACCGCGCTTCCTGTTCGGGCGTTTTTGAATAATTTTAAATCGGCACTCGCTTATTGAGTGCCGATTTATTATTGTTGCGAATATGTAATTGAGTTTGTGTAAAAAGGAAAAGACAACATGTTCGTGCATATGTCGATTCATCGGCCGAAACCGGGGAAGGAAGAATTGTTGATCGACTCGATGCACCGCTTCGGGGCGGCCATGCAGGGAGCCGACGGATTTCAGTGGGCGCATGCGCTGAAAGATGAAACCAGCGGGTCATTGATCGGGTTGTCGATATGGGATTCCAAAGAGCAATGGCAGGAGACGCATCCGAAAATAGCCGAGGCGGTGAAGGACGATCCCTTCGAGGAGTGGGAAAATAATCCGCCGGAAGTTTTCAGGCTTAATGTGGTTTAGGTTGTCGATTATTCGGCCGATAATAAAAAATATATGATATGGGGGGAGATTTGGATTTAAGGGTCGTACCGTTAGATGCCGAACGCAAGGATGATTTTTATCGTGTCCATTCCGAAGAGAACGGGCATGGCTGGTGTTTCTGTGTCGCCTGGTGGACGCCGACCTGGGAGACATGGAGTAAACGGACCGCCGGCGAAAACCGGCTCATGCGCGAACAGCTTTTTGATGTCGAACAGTACGACGGCTATCTGATGTACGATGGCGACAAGCCGATCGGCTGGTGCCAGGTCGGCCCGCGTGATAGGCTTCATAAACTTGTTTTCGAATACAGATTGCCGCCCAACTCCGATGCCTGGGCGGTCAGTTGTTTTGTTATTATTCCTGCCTACAGAGAGATCGGTCTGGGCAGCTTTATGTTGACGGGGATATTGAAAGACCTCAAAGAGAGGGGGGTCAAGTACGTGCAGGGCTTTCCGCGTCGCGGGAAAGACCTGGCAGTGGATGATCTCTGGACCGGCCCGGAGAAATTTTTCAAAGAGGCCGGATTCAAGCTTGAGCGCGACGATCCCGAGTATCCGATTTACGGGAAATATTTGTAAGTGCATTTTCATTTCGAGACATTTCATTTTAAAAATGGCTTCGTTTCCGATTTTTGAATTTTTTTTGTTGGCGCACGAGGACGTACG
>CAYXTW010000014.1:0-42871 GCA_964467955.1 uncultured Ignavibacteriaceae bacterium
CTGATTCCAGCCCACCTTCACCAATTCGACCCATTCGGTCTCGGTTCTTAACGTGACACAGGGTACTTTAAAAAAATACGCCTCCTTTTGCACGCCGCCCGAATCGGTGGCGATGACGCGTGCATGTTTCTCGAGCTTTATCATGTCCGGATACCCGACCGGATCGATTATTTTCAGCTGTTTTCCGACATCGTTTGCAATCCCTTCACGTTCGAGGGCCAATTTTGTCCGGGGATGAAGCGGAAGGACAACCGGAATCTGTTCGGCGGCCTTTTTTAGTCCGTCAAAAATAGCTTTCAGGCGTTCAGAGTCGTCGGTGTTTTCGGCCCGATGCCATGTGACCAGGGCGTAATCTTTCGGTGTTATTCCTGACTTTGCAAGGATGTCACTCTCTTTTTCGGCAACCTTGCCAAAAAAAAGGGCGGCATCATACATGACGTCGCCGGATTGGAATATTTTTTTCTCCGAAATGCCTTCGCGTTTTAGATTAATCACTGCCGTTTTTGTAGGTGCGAATAATAAATCCGAAACATGATCAGCAAGCACACGATTTATTTCTTCAGGCATACGACGATTAAAGGAGCGCAATCCCGCCTCGACATGGCCGACCGGGATATGAAGCTTCACGGCCGCCAGCGCCCCGGCCAGAGTTGAATTGGTATCACCATAAACCAGAACGAAGTCCGGTTTTTCATCCATCAGGACTTTTTCTATTTTTTCAAGCATCTGGCCGGTCATGGCGCCATGGCTCAGGCTGTTGACACCAAGATTATAATCGGGACTGCGGATTTTCATGGCGGTGAAGAAGACTTTCGACATGTTATCATCAAAATGCTGCCCGGTATGCACAAAAATTTCTTCAATTTCCGGGTGATTCGCGATTTCCCTGCTTACCATCGCCGCTTTGATAAATTGCGGTCTCGCTCCGACGATATTCGCTAATTTCATTTTGTTGTTCGATTCAACCATATCCTGCTTAAAAATTCATCGTTAAACATTTAAAATCAAGTTAAATCAAACCTGAAAAGAGTAGTGTCATCAATATAAAATCCACCCCCTTCCCGATCCGGTTCCGAAGGCATATCATTTATTAATATAAGCCGATAACTAAAATATATTTCATGACACCCATTTATATCATGGGATTTTTTTGGGTCCACCATTCGTACAACGCCCGAGCCGACGTTAACCAGGCACCTTTATTAGAACAATATGATAAAATCTGTTCATACAATCTAAGTCGTTCCCCGGTCATATCGGTATTATGCCACAAAATCGCCACCGCACCATTCAGTCTCTCGACAGTGTCAATCAGGCTTTTTACTAAAGTCAGGGAATCCATAATGTTCAGCTTCATATATGAATCGAGGGTACGATCCATAATAACCAGAGGAATCTCGATAATATCAATAAATTCTTCGGTTTTCAGATTATACGGTTTGAACGGATGGCAGAGACCATTTCGAAATCCGACACAATCGGCATATCCGAATGTGGTGTCGTATTTGAAACCGGCTTTCCGCAAAAACTCCCATGTTGTCGGTACCTCAAACCGAAGATAGTGATTACGGTAACCCGTGATTTTCCCGCCCAGCACCTCTTCTACTCTTTTTTTTTGTTCCAGAATGACGTTCATGTCATTATAGGCGTTATGGCCGCCATGCAGGCCGACCTCATAACCGGAGTTGACTATATTCTGGAGGTCAGTTTTGAGATTTTCTATCCTGAAATTGAAATCGTCCTCGCCTTTCTCCAGGGCCAGAAAATAAAAGCTCGATTCGGCGTTATACTTTTTTTCAAGCCTAATGATATCTTTAAAATTCCGCAGGGGATTAAGATTTCGGCTACGATTATACAGTAATATTTTAAACGCCCCGGCGATGTTTTTTCCCCGCAAGGCGTCAACCCATTGGATAACGAGGCCTCGTCTTGTAAAAAAGACATTATCGACATCATGGGTCAAACATACGGCAAATTTTCGCGCCTCGGGATACTCGATCTTCAAACCCCGGTCGATTAGATACTGCGACACTTCAGGTTCAAAAATGTTTCTATTGCCGGAGAGAAAATAATTGAAGCGACGATATCTGTCCGTAAAGCGGGGATTATACTCCTCGCGTCGGGTGAATAAATCCCAGAGCCGCTTATCTTCCCTCAATTTTTCCAGCAGCAACTTCAGAACCAGTCAAATATTATACGTGAGAAAAAAATTACGATTCCAATCGACGTAAATCAATAAAATAGTACCGTATGGTGCCGTGATGTCCCCGGTGATTACTGCCCGATTTTGAAAATCAGTTTTAATTTCCGAGCTATCCTATGATAGAACAAAGTTATATGACTTCCGTCAGAGAATTCCCAGCCGAGACGGCAATCGGCACAAGCCGGATTATCACAGAGAAAAAATTCAGGATTATCTTTTAAGATATCCAGCTCAAGCTGCAGAGTTTTGGCCATGTCGGTGATTTTAGATGGCGCACGGCCGATATACCCCTCGTTTATTATGCAACCATGTTTTCTATAAAGAGGAATAAAATTATTGAATCCGACTCCACAGCCACCGGCCCAGTTTCGTTCAAAGGTTTCAATTTCACCCCGCTCGTTGCGATAATTTATTCCGAAGCGGGGCCGTTTCTGTTTGAAGCCCATTTGCCCTATAGCCACATGAGTGGTTCCGACGCCAACGACTTTTTCATCGGAGCCGATTTTCAGATTACGGCCGTACCCGGATGCAGCCATTTCCTCCAAAACGCCATAGGCATAACTATCCGGCGTATGACGTCCCATCAGCTCTCTGGCATGATACCCGATCGCGATGAACCGCTGAATAGGATGTGTGCTGCAAACTGCCCTAGGATACTTGACCATGGCATTGGCGATGGCGCCCGCATAGGATGAAGCGTCGGGAGTACTTATTATCAACGCATGTTTTCTATTTAGCGGCAGCGGATAGGGATTGATAAAAGAATCGGTGACAATGGTCCCCTCGGGTGAGACCGCCTCGACAAGAGCCTTGACGACCGTTTCGGCGCCGCCTTCAACATAACCAATTGCCTTAAGTGAGGCCTTAACATTGTATATGTAGCCCGATTTAACACCCAGATTGCATAGATCGGCTACCAGACGGTCGTGTGTTATTATTTCCTGTTCGGTTTTCGATTTTATATCCGTAATACTTCCTTGCATAGCTGACTTAATCTAACCAATTTACAATTCCCGGAACATATTCTGTTTAAATACATCGACTACGCTTTTTCCATAATTTTTTCCGTTTCTTCCTGAACGGTCTTTTTTACAAACTGCAGCCTGCCGGCCGGTTTGTCAACCATTCTGATTCGATTATGGAAAACCTCGAAATCATTTATCGCATTCATGCGGTTCAATATCTTCTGCGCTCTTTTCAAAGTTGGGGGAGAGATAAAGACATTGCCGGAAACTGCGATTCCTTTGCTTTCTTCACTTGCTTCCGACGCCAGGGTAATGATATGCCTAGCCTGTTTAACATCTTCATTAGAGGGCGTATATAACCTATTGGCGATATCAATCTGACGCGGCGTCATGACCAGAATCCCCTCAAAGCCGAGTTCTTTGCCCTGTATGATATGATCTTCAAAGCCCTTTTCATCTTTGATTTTCACATAAGGTGTATCAATTGGTATTACACCGGCGGCTCTTGCCGCCATTGCGATAAGATGACGCGGTACCGAAAGAGAGCGTCCCCCAGGTCCGTGAGATCCTTCCATATCAGTCAGAAAATCTTCGCATCCGTATAGCAGGCCGATAACTCGCGGGCTGGCGGCGGCCATTTCATAAGCATTCAATATTGAACGAGGTGTTTCCATCAGGATGATAATGTCGAAATGCCCCGCCTTAAGCCCCAGCGTCTTTTCCTTAAGACTCAACTGGGCATCAAAAGCTTTTAAATCGTCGGCACAATAGGCTTTAGGAAAAATAATTCCATCAAGATTATGGCAGGCTACTTCATCGAGATCCAGAAGTGTCAAACCGCTTTCCAAAGGATTAATCCTGACCATGATCGTCTGATTTTTATTATTAATGTTCGTCAGGATTTTTCGAATAACTTCTCTTGCCTTCTGTTTACTGTTTTCGGGGACAGCGTCTTCCAGATCAAGAACGACACAGTCGGCATTAGACTGGAGCGCCTTTTGAATCAATTTTTCATTGTGTCCGGGAGTAAACAGGAGTGTCCTTAAAATCCAGGGAGTATCATATCGTTTAGCCATGCAGCCACCCCCGACTTTGTTTGCAAGGCACCAAAACAGTTCGCCTAAAACTCAAAACCGGCTTATTATCCTGATTACAAACTGTGGTTGCAACTTCAACCAAACCGCGATCAGGTTTGCTTTTGGATAACCGCACGTCCAAGACTTTGGATTCGGCATATATCGTGTCGCCTACAAAGACAGGTGCAATATGATTAATCTCATCGTATCCGAGATTGGCTATCGCCTTGCCGCTGACATCTCTGACTGTCAGACCTACCGCAAGTGAAAAAACCAAAGTCCCGACTACCAGAATGCGGCCGTGCTGACTTTTTTCGGCGTATAATTTATCCAGATGGATTGGATGATGATTCATCGTTATCAAGCTGAAGAGGTTGTTATCCGATTCCGTGATGGTTTTACCCGGTGTGTGACGATATTCGTCACCGACTTTAAATTCATCCAGATAGCGACCGAAAGGCAGGGCTCTGTTTTCAGATTCTTTAACCGTGTCCGGAATTAACGTCTCTATCATACAGGCGATTCCTTTTATTTTCGGGGAATACTTTTTTTGTATATTCCCGACTTTTATCCCGAACTATGTATTCAAAAGGCGTGCCAATATCAGAGTCTAGGTTGTTCTGGTGTAACTGGTTTTTCTTTGGGAGGTTATGAAGGGTATGGGGGAATGTTATTGGACTCGCCAGAAATTGCGGGAAAATCAGGCCGATTGTTAAAGGAAAAATGTTCCTTATTATAGAAAACTGAAATGATTATTAAGAAATAGTCGTTTAGCCTTTTTTAATTGTTTCGGGGTAGTAACATTTTCTATCTATGAATGTTTCAAACCACATTTCAACAGCAACCAACTGCCATACCTCCTGAAAATTCAGCCTACCCTGTTTAAAAAGTTTTAGTCTATAATCTAGAGCCATCTGATCAAAGAAGCCGCGTCCGCGAAGATTATTCAATTTTTCATCAACCAGGGAATGAAGCCTGCCCTTAATCCAGATTTCAACTGGAAGACCGAACCCCTTCTTTTCCATTTTGAGACAGGATGGATGAATATATTTGGCTGCGACTTTTCGAAGTATATACTTCTGGCATGAGTTCCTAATTTTTAAATCAGCGGGCATTCGGAAGGCCATTTCAACCAGTTCATGATCCAAAAGCGGAAATCGCCCCTCTATAGAAAAATGCATAGCGAATTGATCCAGTCGATACACCTGATGATTCCCAATATAGTTGACAATATCCATAAAACCAAATGCTTCAATATTATCAGTGAAACTGATATCATTATTTAAATAAAGCTGATGTAGTCGCTCAATTGAGTTATATTCGTTAGACCATCGATTTCCAAACAGGGACGCTTTGGCTTGCTCATCATGAACGGATAACAGTAATGAGTGTAAACGATCGGCGGTGGGTAACTGGGCTATCCTGTACGCTTTATTCCAACGTCGCCCGAAATGACGCATTAATCTAAGGACTGGCCTAATTCGGCGCAGAAACAGCCATCGAGGGATCCATTTATACCAAGGATATCCGGCAAAGAGTTCATCGCCGCCAAGACCATTAAGTGCCACGGTAACATTGTTTTGCGCAACCAAGTGGGATATTACGAAATTGGGTGATAGTGTAAAAAACGGTTCCTCATAGCAAAGAATCATCTGACCTATATCCTCGAGGATAACTTCCGGCTTTACAGTCATAACAATATGCCTTATGGGATACATACTGACAGTAGCCTTAGCCTGATCCAATTCGTTATATTTCTCAGCCGTGCTTTCGTAGGCAAGAGTGAAGGCCGTGATTCCCGGATGATGCAATGCGGCAATGGCTGAAACGGTTGTGGAATCAATCCCGCCGCTCATAAAAGTGCCCACCGGAACATCAGCGATGAGTCGTTTTTTCACTGCTCTGTTTAAGATATCATCAAGCATCTCGGCGGCACTGTTTTCATCCATCTGTCTACTTTGTTCGCCAAGTGGAATATTCCAATAACGTTCGGGGGAAACACTTCTTCCGGGTTCAACATACATCCAGGACCCCTGGGGTAATGCTTTGACGTTCTTAAATGCGGTTAACGGTCGCGGGGCCACGCCGAAGCTTAAAACATGATACAATCCCTCATCATCCGCCTCGGGTACATAGAGTTCCGAGGCAATAAGAGCTTTGATATCGGAAGCAAATAGAAACATGCCCGATGTAATAGTATAATAAAACGGTTTAATACCAATTCTATCGCGGGCGCAGAACAGGCGTTTGTCGGTATTGTCCCATATGGCAAATGCGAACATCCCATTGAATCTGGTCAAGGCATCGGGACCCCAACGGCGAAAGGCTTTCAAAACGACCTCGGTATCGCTTGTTCCTCTAAAGCCAACTCCTCTTTTTTCAAGATATCTTTTGATTTCTCTGTAGTTATAAACCTCGCCATTATATACAATCCAGTACCGTTCATCCTCGGTTGCCATTGGTTGATGGCCGCTGACACCAAGGTCAAGGATGGCCAAACGCCGATGTGCCAATATTAGATGGCTTTCATCTTCGTAAGCGGATTCAATATGACGTCGGGGCAAACGGATATCAGAATTGTTATCAGTTTCTATTGTATCGCTTCCGCGAAAGTTGCTGAGAGGAGTATTATCAAATCGGGCCAGAACATAACCTTCATCATCGGGGCCACGCCTCTGCATCGCTTTGGCCATATTATGAAGCGGGCGGGCCATTCGGAAAGGTTGTCGATCCAGCGATATTATTCCGGCAATGCCACACATCAGACTAACCCTCTTCGGAATGCTCTCAGTATTTGTGCTCCGGTTATTCTGAATACAAGAAGCAAGTAAATGGAATATAGGATAAGGTCGTTGATCGCCAAGGCAATAATTGTTGCGATCGGGTTGTTGAAATAAAGGCTTCCAAATAAAAAGAACATCATGGAAATTAAAGCCGAAACCTGCCATACGGCGGCGACTTCCTGACGATTGGTCGCGCCAAATGCGGTTGTCAGTGGTGAGGTAATAAAACGAATAGCCATTGCGGGGGCTAGAATCTGCGTGAACTCTCCAGCCGTACGCCAGGGAGATCCGAAGACTGACTCAAAAAAAGTCGGAGCGAAAACGACCAGAAAAATGCAGCCGGGGATTGCCATAGCCAGTAATCTAAGAAAAGTTTTTTCTACCAAATAAGAAATATCACCCTTTTCATTTATCTCCTGAGCCAGTCGCTGAAAATAGACTTTGCCGACAGACGCACCGATAAGAAACAGCGGAATTTGAAGTGCTCTTATCGACAAAGCATATTGTCCAACTGTATTTGAATCAAAATACTTGGTTACAAAGAATACGGGGAGCGACATTGTAAGGATATCAATAAAAGCCGGCCAAGTTGAGTAAAGCGCGTATTTTTTATATCGCGTGGCGGCATCAAGCATCCGCCTTTTATTAAGGGATTTGAGAATATATTTTAAATCATCTTTTATGATCCGTCTGGCCAGTATTGCAGTCGCCATCACCGCGCCGGCCACCTGACCGGCAATAAGACCAACCGTTCCCATGGCCGATAATCCGGTTATAGTCTGAACTGTAACTGCCGCGATTGATTGGCCTATTTTTGAAATTGCAATTCCCTTGAAAAGCTTCTTACGGGTATACCAGGAATTGAAAACCTGGTACAGCCCAAGAGCAAGAAAGCTCAGGGGAATGACCGGCAGCCATGGCCCAATATCAGGACTCCCCAGTAAGTTTATAATTGGTGACCGGAACAGTAGTATTACAAGGGCCGATAGCAGTATCATCCCGATTGCTAGGGCTGTTGACAGCGCGAATAGATTGGCGGCATCGCGATCATCCTTTGGCAGAACTATAGCCAACTCATACCTCCAGCTTAACACCACTGTACCCACTGTTGCGATAGATATATAAAGAGCCATGATGCCCAATTCTCCGGGGGAATAAAGGCGAGTCAGGACCGGCGAAATCACAGCATAAATTACCTGAGCCGCGGCCGTGCCGGTCATCAAATCGAAAACGTTTCTGGCGAACCCGCCCGGGGGAAATTTCCGATTGAAATAATTAATTATCGTCATAGTTACCAAGCCGGCTTACCAAATGCAAAAACCGGGTAGCGCCGAATCTATGCATCGAAGGCCGAAGCATAAAGTTGCCGCCTTCATGTAAAAAGATTTCGTAAATCCGGAAAAATTATCTTTAAATTGTCCGGCATACCGCCGCTGCAAAATCGAATCAGACTTAGGAGGATTGACGACATTGTGGATGCCTTTACTGGCAAAATGCAATTGTGCTTTGGGATTTTTGCCGGCCTTCCCGGTCAACATAATATGTCGTTTCCATATAACTAGGGGCGGAGGCCCGGAGACCATTTACTTTTCTCGCTCTTCGCCCTTTCGGCTCCCACATCCTGTTTATATGAAACGTACATATCGATTTCAATACCCCGAGTCAACAATGAATTACAGCCTGTTAGGAATGGGGAAAATATATATAAACCGGCCGTTTCGCTTTAAGCAGTCAGGCCGATTTCTTTTTGGATTTCTTAATCAGCTTCGGTTTATCGGTACCCTTGATAACGCCGGCATAGATTACGACCTCAGAGATATTATCAAACGAGGGTGCATCATACATAATTCCAAGCATCGCCTTCTCGAAAACCGAACGCAGCGCCCGCGCCCCGGTCTTTTTCTTCTCGGCAATCGATACCGCTTCCCAGAGCGCCTCCTGTTCAAAAGTCAGCTTAATACCTTCCATTTCAAACAGAGCGGCATACTGCTTGGTTATGGCGTTTTTTGGTTGGGTCAAAATCGTAAAGAGAGCGTTTCTGTCGAGAGGCCGCAGCGGCGCCACGACCGGTAATCGCCCGGCCATTTCCGGAATAAGCCCGTACTGGAGGAGGTCTTCGGGCTCGGTAAATTCCAGAATCTCCGGCGAGTTTTCACTGACATTGAGATTCTCGGCATCGAATCCAACTTGCTTTTTACCTACGCGGCGCGCAACGATTTTTTCCAAACCCTCGAAGGCGCCGCCGCAGATAAAAAGGATATTAGTCGTATCAATGGGGATAAATGATTGTTCCGGATGTTTCCGGCCGCCTTTGGGAGGAATATTGGAGACGGTTCCCTCGAGGATTTTCAGCAATCCCTGCTGGACACCTTCGCCGGAGACATCACGGGTTATGGACGGGTTTCCTTCCGTTCGCGATATTTTATCCAGTTCATCGATGTAGATAATTCCGCGTTCGGTCAAAGCCTGATTGTAACCCGAGGCCTGATACAGCCTGACCAGAATATTTTCGACATCCTCACCGACGTACCCGGCTTCGGTGAGCACAGTGGCATCGGCAATACTGAAGGGAACTTTTAAAAATTTCGCCAGCGTTCGGGCGATAAGCGTTTTACCGGTTCCGGTCGGACCAATCAAGAGAATATTCGCCTTTTCCAACTCGATTTCATCTTTACCGGCGCGGCCCTTTTTCCGCCTTAAGGCGTTGATTCTTTTATAATGATTATAAACCGCAACGGCTACCGTTCGTTTGGCGTCTTCCTGCCCGATGACATACTGATTCAGAAAGGCATGAATATCGGCCGGTTTCGGCACTTCAAAAGCGGTATCTTCGTCGTCGAATTCGGTCGACGAGGCCAGAATATCGCTGCATAGCGCGACACAATCATTACATATAAAGGCTTCATAACCGGCGAACAGCCGCTTTACTTTCGAGGCCGGTTTGCCGCAAAAATTACATCGATGCGGCGAAGTCGTGCCGTTATCGTCCGATGAATTATTTTTTTTACCAGTCAATCTTCGACCTCAAGTTATGCTTTTTTCTCGGCTCGTTTAAATTCGTAAATTTTATCAATAAGACCATAATCGACCGCCTCCTTGGGTGACATAAAATAATTGCGGTCGGTATCCTTTTCTATCCGCTCCATCGGTTGCCCGGTATGATAAACCAGGAGTTCATTTAAGCGTCTTTTGGCCTGGCTGAATTCTTTGGTCATAATTTCGATATCCGAAACTTGCCCCTGTGTTCCAGCCATCGGCTGATGGATCATAATCCGGGAATTGGGAAGCGCCGCGCGTTTGCCTTTGGTGCCGGCGGCCAGAAGAAACGATCCCATCGAGGCGGCCAGCCCCATACAGGTGGTGGCGATATCGGGCTTGATAAACTGCATTGTATCATAAATGGCCATGCCGGCCGTTACCGAACCGCCCGGCGAATTAATATATACGAAAATATCTTTCTCGGGGTCTTCAGCCTCCAGAAAGAGCAGTTGTGCGATAACAAGATTGGCAATATGATCTTCAATCGGGGTCCCGATAAAAATTATGCGATCCTTTAACAGCCGGGAATATATATCATACGCTCGCTCGCCACGCCCGGTCTGTTCCACAACCATCGGTACTAAGGTCATTTATTTTCCTCCGTAATTTTGTTGTTTTCATCGGCGGATTGGTCCCTGACCGCCTCATCAAGCTGCTGGGATACAGGAGTTATCGGTACCAGTTCGGCCTTGGAAATTAAAAACTGAAACAGCTTATCCTCAAGAATCGTATTCCGTATTTCCCCTATTTTTCCCGATTTCGACAGCATCTCTCTCGCTTTTTCAATATCCAGATTGCCTTTCTCGGCAAATCCTTTTATCCAATTTTCGGTATCGGCCGGCAAAACTTCAATATTTTCGGTTTCCGTAATACGGTCGTAAAGCAGATTCCATCTGATGCCATCCTCGGCCAAAGGCCGGTACTGTTTGCGGACTTCAGCTTCATCAAATGTGCGCTCCTTCTCTTTATACTCCTCGACGATCGAATCGATAAAGCTTTCCCGCATCGATTCGGGGATATCGATTTTATTCTTTTCAAGCATTTGCCTGCGAATTTCTTCTTTGCGCCATTGGAATTGATCCATCTTTTTTTGTTGTTTCAAATCTTCCCGGATTTTCAAGCGCAATTCCAGCATAGTGGCGACATTGCCTTGAGACCTGGCGAAGGCGTCATTTTCGGGCGGCAGAATTCTTTCTTTGACTTCTTTGATTTTGCATAGATATTTTATCTTCTTCCCTTTAAGAAAATCGACCGAATAATCTTCGGGATATAAAACGGTAATCTCTTTGCTGTCACCGGCTTTGGTTCCGGCTAAACCTTCTTTGAATTCTTTGACCGTGTAACCACCGCCCAGCTCGACCTCATAGTCTTTGAATTCTTTTTCTTTCAATGCATTATCGGGATCATCTATTTTTTCCAGATCAACCAGTAAAATATCCTCTTCGGTCGCAGGCCGGTCGACTTTCCTTATCTCAGCCTGCTTTTTTCTTAAATACTCAACAACGGCATCGATTTCACTGTCACGCACTTCAATTTTATCATCCGGTAGCTGCAGACCATCGTAATTGACGTTTTCAATCTCCGGCATGATTTCAACCGCGACGGTATAAGTCATCGGCTGGCCTTCTTTCAGATCGAACTTGGGGAAATCGGGCTGAGAGGCAACTTTAAGGCTGTGTTCTTTTATGACGTCAGGATACGACTCCGAAACCAACTCCTGAAATACTTCGCCGCGAACAGAATCGGCATAAATTGATTTTATCATCGTCAGGGGTGCTTTGCCGGGACGGAAGCCTTTTATCTTCGCCTGTTTTCGAAATTTATTGTACTGCTTGGAAAATGCGGCATCGACACGATCGACCGGTATTTCGACTTCGACTTCACGTTTGAGGCCATCGGACGACTTAATCTCGGATTTCAATATGTGTCCTCCTTATTCAAACATTTATGCGAAAGGGGGGACTCGAACCCCCACCCGGGAAGGACTGGATCCTAAATCCAGCGCGTCTACCAGTTCCGCCACTCTCGCATTAACCAAAAAATATACCCTTTTCCCAAAAGCAAGTCAAGGACATAGCGGAGGGTGATTATCATACGTTTAATAAAAACGTATTTGTTGAAAAACTCTTTCCTTTAATTGGTTTGACTTAAGCCGTGCATATACATAGATTTTGGGCATAATGGATAAAATCTACCTCGGCATTGATTTCGGTCTGCGGCGGATCGGGCTGGCCAGATCGGACCCGACCGGGATGATTGCCACCGCATACAAGACTATTATGTATAAATCTATTAAAACGGCTATTGACGAAATAATGACTGATATTGAAGAATTTGGTATATATGGAGTTGTGGTCGGCTACCCGATATCTTTAGGCGGGGGAATTAAGGGTGAGCGCTGCCGGATGGTCGATGATTTCGTCGCCAGACTTCAAAAGGCCTGGAAGGGGCCGATTTATAAAATTGACGAGCGGTTTTCATCGGCGGAGGCGGAAAGTATGATTCATAAGCACGGGAAAAAAATAGGACGGAAAAAAGATAGAATCGATCGGATGGCGGCGGCCATAATTTTGCAGAGATTTCTTGATGAATCCATCGAACAAAAGAAAGATTAAGTATAAGTTTTATGAATATCCACTTTACTGGCTGGTCACGGCAATTTTGTTTATTCTGGCGATACCGGTCGCACTTTTTAAGTTTATCAGCTTTTTGATAGGATCGGCGGGAGCACCCATGAAATCGGTCAAACAGTTTTTCGGTTTTCTTCTGGTCCTGGTCATTGTCGCCGGAGCCTATATCGCCTATAAAATATATATTCCGTACAATATCGGGACTGAAATCCGCTCGGTTACAATAAATGAAAATGACAGTTTCCCGGTTGTTCTGAAAAACCTGAACCAGGCCGGCGTTTTAAAGAGCGATTATATTTTCAAAATAATGGCTATTTTCAGCGGTGTGGATAAGAAATTATCGCCCGGTCGGTATGATTTTGTCGGGCGGATTTCATTATATGATGTCTTACGAAAATTAAAAAACAAGGATATCGCCACCCTGATGGTGACCATTCCGGAAGGGTTATCGGTCTATAAAATAGCCGGGCTGGTTGCTGCCAGACTTGATATCGATTCGGCAGAATTTGTAGCGCGGGCCTTCGATACGGCTTTCGCAGAAAATCAATATAACATCGAAGGTTTTGAAGGTTATTTATTTCCGGAAACTTATCGATTATGGTACGGGATAAAAACCGATCAGATATTTGATATCCTGTTGACCGAATTCAGACACAAATCGAGCGGTCTCTTTGATTCGCTGCAGGACAGTCATTATTCGGCAAGAGAACTTCTGGTGCTGGCCTCGATAATCGAAGCCGAGGCGCGGGCGGATGATGAAAAGCCGCTGATTTCATCGGTGTATCACAATCGTCTGAAAAGAAAGATGAAACTGCAGGCCGATCCGACCGTCATTTATGCGCTGGGTGGGCTTGACCGGCCGCTTCTGTACAAAGACCTCGAGGTCGACTCGCCTTATAATACATATAAACACGAAGGTCTTCCCCCCGGGCCGATAAATTCACCGGGGCTGGCTTCGATTAAAGCCGCTATAAATCCGGCGGAGACGAATTATCTGTATTTTGTCGCCGATGGAAACGGTCGTCATATTTTTTCCCGGACCCTGGTCGAGCACAACCGGGCAAAGAGGAAAATCAAGCTAGATCTAAAGATGTCCGGACAATAACCGGTCAATATTTAACAACTTTCCTAATCTTTTTGGCCTGCTCAATAGTGCTGGCGATTTCTTTGGGGAGCGGAGCGATACCGTCAAACCCGGTCTTTTCGACGAATTTCTTCAGCTTTTTTAGCGACTTTTCAGGTTCGCTCGCGGCAAGTTTTTCAATGGTGTCAAAACCGGCATCATAATACAGCCGGGCGCGGATGCCTTTGACACCGCGAAGTCTTGATAGGTTGGATAATTTAACGATTTCCACGATTGTTTTTAATGGAACGTCAACTTCCCTGGCCAGTTTCTCTCTTTGTGAGGGTGACGATGCATGTTTTCTCATTTGTTCAGTGTTTCTGATGCCGAAATCGGCAAGCGCCCGCAGATATTCGGGATTCAAACCGGGAAATTCTTTCAAAGCGGTGCTGGTTCTGGTTTTTAAAATTCTTTGTTCCCGCAACCGAGAGGCTAAGCCAGCCAATTCGGAATTTCCGATAAGTCTGAAGTAAAGACTTATCGCTCTGAGTCTGTTTTTAATATTTATTCCTGGATGGGACTGAATAAGGTTGATGTACTTATTCAATATTTCAGGTGTTGTCGCGTTTAAGGCATTATTTTTTTTCTTAAGATATTCTTCAAATTCTCTTACGTAATCGACCAGACCCTGAATGACATGCTCTTTTTTCCCTTTTTTCTTTAGGAATTTAATAAAATTATCAAATTGCATGATATTGCTTTTTTGCCAAAATAGCCTTAAATGATTTAATCACAAATTGCACTATGGTCACAAGACTGATCGAGCACAGGATAGCCCAGCTGATCTGGCCCGGATAAAAATATCGGGAGCCCTGCCAGGGACCGAAACCGCCAAGTAAACCGTAATAAAGAAAGATTAAACCGAGGATCAAAGCGACATAGTACTGACGCCTGAATAGCAGGACGATAAAACCGATTAAGCTCAGTATTAGCGATAAGTTGCTCATTTGATAGCGTCGGAGGAATTTCGCTTCGATATACATAACCCGGCCTTTATAATGGGAGAACTGACTGCGGGGAAGATAATTGATATCATGGATATTGGCCCAAACAAACCGCAGGTATGTTTTCCCGAATTCTATGGGATGAGAGGTAATGACATTCATTATTCCGGTCTTAAAAGCCTGATAACTATCTTTAAAGCTTGTCGGCGGTCGTCCTTCGGTTTCTTCGAATTCTTTATGCCATTCGCCCATGACTTCGCCCCACGGGCGGTTTTCCAAACGTTCCACCGTAATTGACGCCAGCTTGCCGACACCAATAACGGCGGCTGACGCCGTGATCGGGACGCCGACGATAATCCAATTGCGCACAATCCAAAGTAACACAATGCCGGTCGCGATGACTATACTGATAAGCGGTCCCTTAAAATAGCGTCGGAAGGTTATTAATAATTGTTTATCGGTTGCCTTTTTATGCAAATAAGCTGCGACGGCGATGACGATCATGGCGATTATCCAGAGCTGACCGATACTTCGCGTCAAAATACAATATCCGACAAGCAATCCCGAAAGAACGAAGTCCGTTGCGTTGTTTTTTTCCAGAGCCCGCAGATATAAAATCAGTGACAGCAGAAAAAAGAAAAAATAGACTGTATCGGAGAGCATGATATTTGACAGTGAAATCGATGTATAGGACAGGGCGGCAATTATACCCGCTATTATCGAGACCGCATACGAGCCGGAAAGCATCCGGGCCACCTTATACATCATCACACATGACAGGCTGCTTAATATTATTTGTGTTATTAAAACCGGAATTCCGCTCTGCCCGAAAATTAAAAAGAAAACGGAAAGAAAGAAGCCATAACCGGGGCCGAAAGTATAAAGCATCCGATCCGGTTGAACAAGTATCGACGGGAAACCTCTGGCGATGTTGACATAATTGATACAATCGGGGGCGACTTCAAACAGACCGGCTGATCCGATCTGAGTCAGCATCAAAGCGAAATATATCGACCTTAAAAAAAACGCGAATAAAAACAGATATATAAGGTCATGCCGGATTTCGATATCTTTTAATACCTCCCCTGTTTTCGAAAGCAATTGTTTCATAACAAACACACAAACGGCCGCGCAGATTCTTTGCCAGCTAATGTAAGGAAGATAAACGGTTTATGTCAATGGGTAAGAATTTAATCGAATTTTAATCAATAGAATAATATTTTACTCTACCGGAATCCCTTCGGTTTTGCGCAGGTCGTATTTTTTGATTTTACGCCAGAGGGTTGTGCGGCCAATGCCGAGTTTTATCGCGGTCTGTGTCAGATTCCAATTGTTGGCATAAAGCGTTTTTTCGATGCGCTGCTTAAGACTTTCTTCGAGAGTTCCGGTTTCAACATTACCAATATTTAAATCATCCGCTTTCGAAGCGTTCGATTTGTCGGATGTAATAAACAAAATGTCATCGGCAGTTATTTTGGCCTGGTGGGATAAGGTAATTGCACGCTTGATTGTATTTTCCAGTTCCCGGACATTACCCGGCCATTTGTGGGCAATCAGTTTCTCCAAAGCGGCGGCAGAGATAAATGTTTCCCTGTTCTGCCTCCGGGCGTTTTCCGACTTTAGAAAATGATCGACCAGAGCCGGAATATCATCCGCTCGTTCGCGTAGCGGCGGCATGGCAATCGACACAGCATTCAGATGATTGAACAAGTCCTCCCGAAATCCCCCCTCCAGTACAAGAGCGGGCAGATCCCGATTGGTGGCAGCAATAATGCGGACATCGATCTTTTTCGACTTGGGCGCTCCGACCGGTCTGATTTCCGATTCCTGCAGGACTCGTTGCAATTTGGCCTGAAGGCTTAGCGGCAAATCACTGATTTCATCCAGAAATAGGGTGCCCTTATCGGCCATTTCAAACAAACCCATACGGTTATCGCAAGCATTGATATGTGAACCATCGATGCAGCCAAAAAGCTCCAATTCGAGAAGATTTTCAGGAATGGAAGAACACTGAATCGGTACGAATTTCTTTTTGCGCCGTCCGGAATGATAATGAATCGCTCTGGCCAGCAGTTCTTTGCCGGTGCCGGATTCTCCGGAAATCAAAATATCGATATCACTGTCAGCCGCCCGCGCGGCGAGACCTTTTAATTGATTCATTATTTTGGAATCACCAACAAGGCTGTCAAAACTGTATTTCCAGGCGATTTCTTCTCTGAGGATCGAAAGCTCCCGGCGTATTTTCCGATATTCCAACGCCTTTTTGACCAGGATCAGCAGCTCTTCATCTTTAAACGGTTTAACGATATAATCAAAAGCGCCCTGCCTTACAACCTCTATGGCCTTTCCGACTGAATCACGGGAGGTCAGGATGATAACTTCGACTTCATTGTATAGTTTTTTCATAGTGGAGAGTAATTCCGAATCGGTTCCGCCATTTGATTCCAAATCAGTTATTACCAGATCGACCTGACAGCTTTTTATAATTTCCGGTGCGGCTTGGAAGTTATCGGCGGTGATGACGTTATAACTGCTTTTTCTGAGAATGATTTCGACCGTTTTACAAAATTCCGGGTCATTATCGGCCAGAAAAATTGAAGCGCCTATCGAGTTTTTATCATTCTCCAACACAAGCGAGCTTTTCCTTATCGGGTGTAGATAAATCGACTTCTATCAAGACGTCATTTTTCGAACCGGCGGGGTAGCGAGTTTCGGGCGAGGAATCCGATTCCATATTTTTCCCGGAAATAATATTTTCGCCTACTCTATTATTATCAACTGACGATTCTTCTGAAGCGGCACCGCGACTAAAGTAATTGAGACGCTCGATCAATTGGTTAAGGCTATCGCTCGATGATCGTATAATGCCGGCCAGCGCGATATCATTTTCATCGATCAGTCTTCCCTTTTGAAGACTAAGCTGGCCGACGGCATTTTGAATTGCATTAAGTTCGCCGCGTATTTTGCCGGTAACGTCCTCGATTAATAGACCGTCCTTTTCGGCACTTTTTGCCGCGCGGTGCGTCAAACCCAGAGATATGATTATATAATCGTTACCCATAATTGTGCAGTTCGAGATACTGATATTTCCCCGCCGCTTATCAGAGCTCATTTGTTTAATCCGCTTGATCTCGGCGTCGGATAGTCGTACCTGAAATTCATTAAACAGCTGTGGGGTCGTCAGTTTTGGATCGATTGTCAGATTGCCGTCCGAGGGAGACATCGTGGCAATGATTTCATTTGTCGCGGCATTGACGACATACCGGAGAGCAGATTTATTACGTATGAAATTGTTTAAAGAAGGGGATATGGAAAACTCTGAGTAATATCTTTTAAGACAGCCGAGAAAACCGTAAAGACAATGTTCACGGTCGGGGGAAAGTGCTCTATTTGATACCTGCAAAATTCCTGCCGCCATTTCATTATCGGCGGAATTCTTTCCCAGATAGATAGTGAACAGAATCGACTCGGATTCATGATTGCCGTCTAAAATTTTGATTTTCTGTCGAAAAATTCCGGATGTATCAATCCTGGCCGTTTCCCATATTTTTTCAGCGGCAATTGATGGGGGACCTTTTGGATAAAGATAATGATTATCATTTAAGATCAATAACTGGCCGGCGGCGGAAAGAGTTTGTTCAATCGGCTTCAACAGGTCTTCATGCGGCGGATTATTCATATATAAATCACAGGTGAGGTTGAATAGTTGGTCGCTATTCAAAATAGATAAAGGGATTTTTCGAGAATTCAAAAGGTCTTCAGATGCAATTTTCGATGCGCTCATAGGCCTTAAACCCATACCTGTTTCAAATTGATACAGCTATTGTTTACATCGGCCGTAACCGGCAGAGCTTTAATACAGATGGGGGTCGAAAATATCCCGCTAAATACTTGCTATTTACATCTATATTTGAATATATTATAACTTGTTGACCTGTTTCGGGATGCGGGAGTATAAATTAATTTTGCAAAAAACTTGACAGCTTGTTTATGAACCTGTATTTTCATACATGCCTGTACTAACAAGCAATCTTCGGACGAAAAACCGGCTTTTATGCGGCGATACCGGCGCGTTTCTGCATAATAATAACTTAATCTCATCGTCTGATAAACAGGCTGCAGTTGACATTCAAAATAAGGAATATTGTGTTTTCAGGGTGATCGAGTGAAAAAGGGTCCGCAAATTCTCGCTGTTATTCCCGCCCGTTTTCAATCCAGAAGATTACCCGGCAAAATCCTGACTCCTATCGCCGGTAAACCACTGATTCAGCGTCTATATGAAGAAGTCTCACTGTCAAAATTAATCGACCGGATTGTCGTTGCGACCGACTCCAAAAAGGTCGTCGACGTTGTCGAAAATTTCGGCGGCGAGGCGATTATGACATCCTCCAGACACCGCACCGGTTCGGATCGAACGGCCGAAGTTGCGGATAAATTGGGCGGACAGATAATAATAAATATTCAGGCGGATCATCTGGGCGTCGGCGGTGCTGCCTATGATAGAATTTTAAGCCGGATTCTAACAGGCAAAAGTATAAAGTATGCCACGATCGCCAGAAAAATTGAACGGGATGAAATGCTTTTTAATCCGGACCGTGTAAAATTGATATTTGACTCGTTAGACGATGCCATCTGGTTTTCCCGTTATCCCTTACCCTTCCTTCGGGGAGTCAACGGCCATAGAGTTAATAAATTCGATTTTTATTATCATATCGGCGTATACTTTTTCAGAAAAACGGCCTTGAAAAAATTCGCCTCCTGGCCACGGACGCCGTTGGAGAAGGCCGAATCTCTGGAGCAATTGCGGATATTGGAACATCGGGAAAAAATCAGAGTGTTTAGGACAAAACGAAATATTTTATCGATCGATGCTCCCGACGATTTGAAAAAAATAAAAAAATATTTTATGTTACATAAAAGAGGAAAGTAAGGTGTCTGCCAAAAAAACCAAATACATCTTTATTACCGGCGGCGTTGTCTCGGCGCTGGGTAAGGGGATTGCCTCGGCCTCGCTGGGTGTGTTGCTGAAAAAACGAGGTTTCAATGTCGATATAATCAAATGTGACCCGTACATAAATGTCGATCCGGGGACGATGAATCCGTTCCAGCATGGCGAAGTGTTTGTTCTCGATGATCGCTCGGAGACTGATCTCGATCTGGGACATTACGAACGTTTTCTCGATAAAAACATGACCCGGGACAACAATGTCACCACCGGCCAGGTTTATCAGGAAGTCATCAGGCGCGAGCGTCGCGGTGATTATCTGGGCGCGACGGTCCAGGTCATTCCGCATATTACTGAAGAAATTAAAGATTGTATCAAGCGTCCTGCCAAAAATAATCCCGAGCTTGACGTCGTCATCGTGGAAATCGGCGGTACTGTCGGCGATATCGAGTCGCAGCCGTTTCTTGAAGCGATTCGTCAGATGGCGCTCGAATCGGAACCGGAAGATACTATATTTTTACATCTTACTCTGGTACCGTATATCTCGACGGCCGGAGAGATGAAAACCAAACCGACCCAGCATTCGGTCAAAGCACTGCGTGAGATAGGTATTCAGCCTAAGGCATTGATGTGCCGCTCGGCCAAAGCGCTCGATGATTCGATTCGCAAAAAAATCGGGCTGTTTTGTAATGTCCCGGCGTCGCATGTAATTTCCGCGGTCGATGTCGAAACCATATATGAAGTCCCGTTGAAGTTTCATCAGGAAGGGCTCGATCAGATTGTCTGCAAGCATCTAAATCTCTTGAACGGCGAGCCGGATTTGACCGAATGGGAAGATATGGTCGACAAGATCAAACACCCCAGACAAAGAGTAAAAATAGCGATCTGCGGCAAGTACGTTTATCTGAAAGATGCTTACAAGTCAATTATCGAGTCATTCGTGCATGCCGGGCAGGAAAATGATGCCCGCGTCGATTTGATCTGGGTCTCGTCGGAAGATATCAAAAAAGGCGGACCGGATAAGTTTTTGTCGGATATCGACGGTCTGCTCATTCCAGGTGGTTTCGGCGAGCGCGGCGTCGAAGGCAAAATCGAGTCGATTCATTATGTTCGCACGAATAAGATACCGTTTCTCGGTATTTGTCTCGGGATGCAGTGCGCCGTGATCGAGTATGCGCGAAATGTCTGCGGTTTGAAAGATGCCCATAGTTACGAATTTTATGCCGACCTGAAACACCCGGTCATACATCTGATGGCCGATCAGGAAGGGGTCACCGATCTCGGCGGCACCATGCGGCTCGGCGCCTACCCGGCCAAACTGGATAAAGATTCCAAGTCTTACATGGCTTACGGCACCGACGAAATCTCCGAGCGGCACCGGCATCGATATGAATTCAACAACAGCTATCGCGAACTGTTTGAAAATAGTGATTTCCAATTAGTTGGCTTATCGCCCGACGGGCGTCTGGTCGAGATTATCGAAGTGAAAAATCATCCCTGGTTTGTCGGGGTGCAATTTCACCCGGAACTGAAATCCCGGCCGACCCGGGCGCATCCGCTGTTCCGCGATTTTATTGCAGCCGCAGTCAGGTACCACCAACAGCGCACCGAGTCAAACTCCGCTGCTACGGAAAATCCAACGCGGCAGGGCGTGGGATAAACTAACATTTAATAAGTCCTTTGCTGTTTCAAAATCAGACGTAGATTGGAATGCCTGAAGGGCTTCCGACATTTTAAGAAAGTCGAAACCCGAAGCGGGATTTCGACCCACTTTATTAGCTTAACAAATTTACACCGTTTTCCTTACTAAATAAATGCACGCTTTCAATCCTGATATCGAAATGTAACGTGTCGCCCTTTTGATATTTGTCCGGGGCAGCAAGTAATGTAAGTTTTGTATCCAGATAGGTAATTGTCAGAATAGAACGATCGCCCAGATACTCGATATTTTGAACGGTGCCGTTGTATCTACCATCATTGATCGGGATAATATCTTCCGGGCGAAGACCAATTGTCACCTCCTTAGCGATATATCCAACCGGTGCTTTTACCAGTTGCGCCTCGAAGGGTTTAATAACATTGTTTTCCAGCCAGCCGTCGAGCAGATTAATCTTCGGTGTCCCGATAAACGATGCGACAAACAGGTCGGCCGGATGGTTATAAATTTCGTCAACTGTCCCGACCTGTCGAATTTTCCCCGAATCCATCACCACCATCCGATCGGCCATTGTCAGCGCCTCGGTCTGGTCATGGGTGACATGTACGGTCGTGGTGCCCAGTTTTTTCTGAAGTTCAACAATTTCGCGCCGCATCCGCAGACGCAGGTCGGCATCAAGATTGGAAAGTGGCTCGTCGAGCAGAAACAGATCCGGCTGCCTGATTATTGCCCGTCCCAGCGCCACCCGCTGCCGCTGACCGCCGGACAGCTCCGACGGACGTGATGTCAGTCGCTCCGATAATCCCAGCAGACCGGCGGTGTTTTGAACCTTTTCTTTAATCCCTTTTTTGGATTCGCCGGCGATTTTTAACGGAAAAGCCAGATTTTGCTCGACCGTCATATGCGGATAAAGTGCATAATTTTGAAAAACCAGCGCGACATTTCTTTTCCGCGGGGGATATTTATCGACCCGTTTATTGCCAATCCAGATTTCGCCCAAATCCGCGTCCTCCAGCCCGGCAATCAGCCGCAATAAAGTCGATTTGCCACATCCGGACGGACCAAGGATAACCATCAATTCACCATCATTGGTCTCGATCGAGATATTTTGAAGGACTTTATTCTGGCCGAACGATTTGTTCAGATCGGTGATTCTCAGATGTGCCATAAAGACAATATAGTCTTTCTATTGGGGAAAAACAGCCGCATTTTCAATTTTGAAAGCCCGTGAAGTTTGCAGTAATTTTCCCGGAATTTGCGACGCGGTCGTCAGAAATAATTGTCCGAATTGCCCGAAAAGCTCGACCAAAATTTCTTTGCGATTATCATCCAGCTCGGCAAAAATTTCATCCAGTAAAAGAATCGGAGTTTCTTTGCGGATTTTTTTAAGATAATCGAACACGGCCAGTTTTAACGATATCGCTGCCGTCCGAAGTTCACCCTGCGAGCCGTGGGTACGCGCCGGTAAATCACCAATACAAAATTCGATATCGTCGCGATGCGGCCCGACCAGGGCGGTCTGCAGGATTTTCTCTTTTTCTTTATACCTGTCTAATTTTTCTCTGAACGCATTTTCAATAATCTCAGATTTATCTTGGTTCAAATCAAATGATACTGACGGCTTGTAATTTATTGAGAACGTCTGTCCGCCGGCGATCTTTTTATAATAATCTGTTGCCGTTGCAGAAATCGTTTTTAAAAAGTGATTTCGCGCCAGCATGATGATGCTACCGTATTTTATGAGTAAATCATCGTACGGGGTTTCACTGTGATTATTTCCCTGTTTCAAAAAGGCATTTTTCTGGGCCAAGACTTTCTGATAATCCGACATATCGGCGATATATCTGCCCGAGGCCTGGGACAGATAAATATTGATAAAGTCCCGTCTCCTGGCCGGCGGTCCGGCTAATAGTTCAACATCCTCCGGTGCTGCCGAAACCGCTCCACATTTTTCGAACAAATCACTGGTTCGGGATGTAACCTTGTCTATCGTTATTTTTTTTCGGCCACCCTTTTGATAGGCAATCGCAAATTCGTGAGACTTATCTTCAATATTGATATCACCTTGAACCCGATAAAAATCGGCTGAGTTTTTCAGCATCACCTGGTCGGCGGCACCACGCGGCGAACGTCCCAGCAGCAGAACAAATACAGCCTCGAGAATATTGGTTTTCCCCGAACCATTTTTGCCATAAAGGACATTTATATCATCGCCGAATTGAAGTTGACAGGAATCAAAATTTCTAAAAGAAGTTATATTAAGATTATCGACAAACAAACCGGCACTCCGTCATTTTAATTTAAGCAGGCCGGATTTATTCAAAAAGAAAGTCACGATGCATGGATATATTTAATCGGCCAGCCGAAGCGGCATAATCAGGCACAAAAACTGATCTTTGGGCACATTCGGCGAATACATGACGCCGGCCGAGACAGGATTGAGAAGCTCCATGACAATCTCTTCATCTTCGAATTTACCCAGAATGTCGCTGATATAATTGGCATTGTAGCCCAATTCGATGGCGTCGCCGACATAATCGCATGAAATCGCCTCGACACCCTCGCCGCCGACATCGGCATTTGTGGTGGAAATCGATAGAGTATTATTTTTGAGCGAAAATTTCACCTGGTGGGTCAAAGAATTGGAAAGAATCGAAACCCGCCTGACCGCACCGCTTAACTCGTTTTTGGAGATTGTCATTTTCTTATTACTTTCAGCCGGAATAACCTGTTCATAGTTGGGATACGGACCTTCAATAAGCCGCGAAGTAAGAATTATATCGTCCAGATTGAAAATGATGTTATTTTCTCCGAAAATGATACCGATTTCGCCATTGGATTCGCTTATAAATTTGGGAATGATATTCAAAACTTTCGGTGGAATAATTATATCATCCGAAACACCTTTCAGCTTCTTATTCTCAAGTGAAACCTTGGCCAGGCGATGTCCGTCGGTAGCTACCATATTCATCATCTCACCCTTGGTGGACCAGAGAACACCGTTCAGGGCCGGGCGGGTTTCATCGAATGAGCAGGCGAACGTCGTCCGTTTTATCATTTGCACCAAATCGGCGCCGTCCATTTTGATTTGCTTTTTTAGATTCACGGTCGGCAGCTTGGGAAAATCATCCGACGAAGCACAGGCTATTTTATAAGAACCATTGGGAACCTTTATCTCCATTCGAGTCGGTGTTCCCTCGAAGGAGACTTCCGATTCCGGCAATTCTTTGATAATGTCAAACAGAATTCGCGCCGGTAAAACCGCCACTCCCTTTTTGGAAACGTTACAATCAAATGTGGCTGTTATTGAAACTTCGAGATCGGTGGCCGAAATTTTTAATTTTTCTTCCAGCGCCTCAAAGAGAATATTCGATAAAATGGGTAAAGTTGATTTAGAGGGAACAACCTGCAAGACCGATTGAAGGTATCCGGCCAGTCTCGATTTTGAGAGGTTGAACTTCATTCTGTTATTCCTCCAAAGATATTATTCACATCTTATAAGATTTATATTCTTTATATATATATTTAAATAATATTAATAACTTCGTTAATTTGTTAACAAACCACCCTGATTATTATGTAACTCGTTTTCACCAAACACCCAATATTCCGCCGGACAATAACATTTTTATAATTCAAATGTCAACAAATGTTTTTAATCTATGACCCTGTCCACCGCCTTTATTTATTAATATTTTGTCTACCGGGGAACCCACACGAAATACACAAAATCAATTTTGAAGAGCGGCGGCTAAATTATCGATTTTATCGCGAAAATTCATATCCGAGCCGGACTTTTTCTCGACAAGGTCGCAGGCATGAATAACGGTGGAGTGATCGCGCCCGCCGAAAGCATCGCCGATACTTTTAAGCGAGTGTGCGGTGTATTTGCGAGAAAGGTACATTGCCACCTGGCGGGCCAGCGCGATTCGGGTTGTCTTTTTTCGGGCCGTCATCATTTCGGATTCGACATTAAAAAATTCGGCTGTTTTTTTCTGGATGAATGATATGGTAAGCTCTTTCCTGCGTCGAGAAACTTCTTTTCCTAATACTTTTATGGCGAATTCAGTATCGATTTCTCGGTTTTCCAGAGAGGCATGGGCCAGAAGCCGGGTTAATGAGCCTTCAAGTTCGCGGATGTTGCTGGTGACATTATCAGCAATATAAAATAAGACGTCTTCGGGGATGCGCACGTTTTCGTTTTCCATCCGCATGCGCAAAATAGCGATACGTGTTTCAAGTTCCGGCGGCTGAAGATCGGCCACCAGACCGGATGAAAATCTTGATAAGAGCCTTTCCTCCAGACCTTTAATATCTTTGGGATGGCGATCCGATGTCAAGACTATCTGTTTTCCGGAATGATATAGATCATTGAAGGTATGGAAAAACTGTTCCTGGGTCGATTCTTTACCGGAGAAAAACTGGATATCATCGATCAACAGAATATCCGCCGATCGATATAGGGCCGTGAAATTGCCAATCGTGCCGTTTGGTATCGAATTGATAAAATCGGACGTAAACTTTTCCGAGGTGGCGTAGATGGGCCGCTTCTGCGGGAATTTATCATAAACAAAATGGCCGATAGCTTGAATAAGATGAGTTTTACCCAGCCCGGTCCCGCCGTAAAGGAGCAATGGATTGTAGCTGGTCTGACCGGGAGCCTCGGCGACGGCCTTGGCGGCAGCGTGGGCAAATTGGTTGAATTTACCAACTATGAAATTGTCGAATCGGTATCGACCGTTAAAGAGATTATCATTTCGAACGCGGTCGGATATCGGCGTCGGTCGTTTATAAAATTCGATTTCGGTCTGTCCCTGGACATCACGCGGTTCTCTGATTTCGAAATTATATTCAAGGCTTCGGCCGGAAACCTCTTTAATGGCTTCACATATAAGGTCGGAATATTTGTTTTTTAACCAGTCGGCCACGAATTGATTGGGAACAACAATCAGTAGTTCATCCTCCTTATAACAAGACCCCCTGGTGTGCCTGAACCAGGTGCTGAACGAGTGTTTTTTAATTCGTAACGACATATATTCCAGGCAATTATTCCATAATTTCTGGCCTTCAGTCGCTTGTATTGCTGGCATAGCAACCCCCCGTTGTATGAAATTGCAAAGTTTCCTTTTTCAGAGTCGGTGAGCAAAACTGACGTGTCTATCACAGCAGTATAAATTGGTTCACCGCTCACCCACAAATAATAAACAATCAGGTATTAATTTATGACAATATTTGTGCTTTAATATCACTTAAATGTTAATACCAACTCTTAACTTATTCACAAAATACACTTAACAAAAATTAACGCCGAATAACCGAAAAAAAAGCGGAAACCGGCCCCGGGTCAAGTCTTTCGACGGTATTATAATAAAATAATGGAAGCTCTTTACAATACACAGATTAGGGGTACAAATATTCATGGCCGAACAGCGAACAGGACTATCAACACACGTAAATTATATTATTAAAAATTGTAAGACATAGTACAACAAGCAGTACAACCCGCCAATCAGTCCGACAGGACCGTCGAATACAGAATAAGCCCCGGTCCCACGCCCTGTCGTTTACTGTAAGAATTTCATCGTGCATTATATAGTACAAAAATACTTAAAAAAAATTTTTCACCATGTGTGCCTGATGTCATAAGAATCTGTTTCTGTTTTTTCAAAATATTTTCGTGAATGCCGAATGCGGGAAATTTTGATATTTCATTTAGCAGTAAATGTAATACTTGAAAAATCAATCGTAATTATCCGGCGCCGAAGAAATTATTAAGATCGGTCCAAAAGCGGTGAGCATGATACAGCACTTCTTTGGGATAATATTTGATTATATAGACGATAATGGCCGCCATAAGGAGATAGGCCGCACCCCGGATAATATTCATAAACAATCGTATCAACGGCTGGCGGCCGATTACATATAGGATGAAAAACAGGCCCAGAATTAAAACCAGGGTTTTTGTATCGCCGTTGACTATGTGCCCGAAGAATCCGGCTATAAAGTTGTCCACATCAATACTCACATTTCTCGACGGTTCAAAACCTCTAAGCAGTTGAACAGCAATAGAAGAAACAGCGACAGAGACAGATACCCACAGACTGTCAACATACCGTCGGCATAAGGAAATTTCCTTTAATATTTTTACAAAACAGACGATAGAAAGTCAATATCGTCGCCGGAAAAAAAGTAAAAAAATTAAATTGCCTGTCCGACAGGCAATTGTGGGCGCAGCTTCTATATGACGATACTGTATTCTTTGAAGCTTGAAATAAAAAAATTATTGAATTTTATAAGCCTCACCGTTTCAAGCGATAAACATCATTTTTCGCAGTCGATTATTTGTCTAATGACACGATTATAATATTCGACGATCTCTTTGTTTTCGGAAAGCGCTCTGGTATCGCCGGAATCAGCCGCCTGACGGATTTCGGTTTTTATCGGAATTTCGCCAAGAAAGGGAACTTTAAGCGCTTCGGCAAGTTCACGGCCGCCGTTCTTGCCGAAAATATAATCCCGATGTCCATCGGTTTCATAGTACGACATATTTTCCACAACACCGAGTACTGCCAGATTGGTCTGTCTGGCCATTCCGGCTACTCGTCCGGCCGTATGCGAAGCCATTGGTTGCGGCGTCGTTACCACTAACATCTCGGCTTTGGGTAAGGCCTGCGCAATCGATATGGTGACATCACCTGTTCCGGGCGGAAGGTCGATCAGAAAATAATCAAGCTTATCCCAGTAGACATCATTGATAAATTGATTTACCGTCTTATGCAGAAGCGGCCCGCGCCAGATAACCGGTGTGTTCTCATCGACAAAAAAGCCGATTGACATTACCTGGATATTGTCTTTTCGATGGGGAATGATATGATCGTCTATCACGGTCGGCTGACCATTGATACCCAGTATCCGCGGGATCGAAAAACCATAAACGTCGGCATCGAGGATACCGACTTTCATCCCGAGGCGACTGAACGCCAGTGCCAGATTGGCGGTAATAGTCGATTTGCCGACACCGCCCTTACCGGAGGCGACGCCGATAACTCTTTTGGCGAAATCACCCGCTATCGGGGTTGGCTTATCGCTAACGGGGGCTGCGCGACGATGATCTTTACCGTACACTTTTGCCGTCAGATTTTTCCGCTGCTCGTCACTCATAACGCCCAAGTTGACTTCGACCTTTTTGACACCTTTGAGCTGGCCGACTTTTTCAGTTATGTCGTCAGTGATTTTCTTTTTCAAGGGGCAACCGGGTACGGTTAAAAGAACATCGACGCTAACCTGACCATCATTAATCTCCACCGATTTAATCATGTCCAGGTCGGTCAGCGGTTTTCGTAACTCCGGGTCTTCGATCTGCCGAAGCACCTCCATTACATCTTCTTTATTCGCCATCGTGGAACCTCATCTTTAATGGGCTTATCATTAATATAACACGATACATCTTACGAATGTTTCCGGGGATTTTATAAGTAGTTTATGCATACACCTATGTATCTTTATGGATTGACTTCTATTGTTCCCTGATTATCGGATTCGCTGGATTTGGAGAGAAAGATTATATATATAAGCAATCCGATAACGCCGAGCGTTATAGCACTGTCGGCCAGATTAAAGGTCCACCATCTTTCGACATGCAATCCCATGATATCGAAATCGAAAAAATCGAAATCGAGGAAATCGACAACCTTACCGAGACGGATGCGATCGATAATATTGCCGACCGCCCCGCCGGCGATAGCCCCCAGAGGAATCGTTATCAATTTTACATTTTGGTTGGCAATTATGAAGTAAATAACGAAGCCGAGAATCAAAATTGAGGTAATCAGATAAAACCAGCCGCCGCCCAGATCGGTACCTAATGCACCGCCCCGGTTAAATACCAGTTTTAGCTGAAAAAATTGCCCGAGAACTTGGGTTGTGCCGCGGTTATCCAGATAGCCAATCATCCAGAGTTTGGATAGTTGATCGAAGCCGGCGACAGCAACAAAGACCAGAAACGGAAGAATCAAGGGACGATTATGCACGCCGGCTTGCCTTGGCCTCCTCTTCCTGCTCCTTGCAGTCAATACACAATCGGGCATGGGGGACGGCCTCCAGTCGCGCCTTTTGAATCTGTTTGCCGCAGATCTGGCATTTACCGTACTCGCCTTTGCGAATTCGTCTCAAGGCTTCGTTTACATGATAAAGCAATCGTCCCGATTTGGAGGCGAACAGGAAAGCTTTTTCGCGCTCAATCGCGTCGGTTCCCAGGTCGGCCATGTGATAAGAATAACTCGAAAGATCGCCGGAGGATTCCTTAACGGTAGAATCTACCAATCCCTTACGTATCTGCAGTTGTTCCGAGAGCTGCTCTCTCTTCTTCAAAAGGAGCTTTTCGTATTTTTCCAATTCCGATTTTTTCATTTTAGCTCCTGACTATTTTTTTATAACGGCGATATTCGCCTTTACCCCGTTTATATTCCAATTTTTGGATGTGCTGCCTTTGGGCACGGAATTTACCTGTTCGATTTTGTCGGCCAGAGTTTCCCTGCAGATGAAATCATTATGTTTGCTGACGGCCGATGAAAGTGGGTCAGCCGTTGCGACTAAAACATCGATTCGGTCGGTAACCTCAAAGCCGGATGATTTTCTCATATTTTGAATCTTATTCACCATCTCTCGCGCAAATCCTTCGTCGCGCAAAGTATCATCAATTTCCGTCAATAAAGCAATAGTTATTCCATTATCGCTTTCAACCGCATAATCTTTTATTTCCAATTTCTCGATCTCAATTTCATTCTCTGCTAATACGTATTCGAAGTCATTAAGAGACAGCTTGATTTGGCCATTTTTCAGAAAAGCCTTGATTTCTTCATCATCAAGCGACGCGACTTTGGCCGAAACCGCTTTAACCGCCGACCCCAGGCGCGGTCCGGCCTTGGCGAAATTAAGTCTGGCCTTGTAGCCGACGACCGCCGAGACATCTTTCAGCTCCTTAATCGATTTTACGTTCAGCTCTTCTTTAATCGTCATCGTTTCGGGACTGATTTTCTCGAATCGACTTAAACCCGGGATATTAACCAGAATTTCCGAAAGTGGTTGACGGACTTTCAGGTTTTTGCGACTTCGCGCGGCTCGTCCAAGCGAGACAATTTCCTGGGCCAGTGACATTGATTCTTCGAGCGCGGAATCGATCGCGCTATCTTCACAGACCGGGTAACTTTCCATATGGATCGATTTTTTATCCGAACTGTCATCCGGGGCGGCCAGTTGACGCCAGAGATATTCAGAGACAAATGGTATATACGGCGCGACAAGTTTACAAAGGCCGATTAAAGTTCGATATAACGTCAAGAAGGCGCGCATCTTGGAAGGGTCATCGCCGCCCGCCCAAAAACGTCTTCGATTCAATCTGATATACCAGTTGGATAAATCGTTTATAACAAAATCGCTTATTAACCGGGCCGCTGGTGTCAAATCGTAATCATCAAGCCGCTCGCCGACTTTTTTCACCAGCGTATTATATTTCGAGCTAATCCACCGGTCGGTCCGTTCCGGTTCGCCGGCAAATTCCGCCAGGAAATCTTCAATCGATTTCTTTTCCTTCAAGGCTCGATCGGCGAAATTATCGACATTGGCATAAAGGGCGAAAAAGCCATAGCAGTTTTTAAGCGTATCGAAAAATTTCCGGATGACCTCAGTAAGTGCGTCTTCGTTAAATCGGGTCGGCAGCCAGGGATTGGAATTAATCAGCATATACAGGCGCAGCGGGTCGGCTCCGTACTTATAGACGATTTCGAACGGATCGACGACGTTGCCTTTGCTTTTCGACATTTTTTTGCCGTCCTTATCCAGAATCATCTCGATAACAATGACATTTTTGAAGGCCGGTTTATCGAAAAGCATGGTCGATATGGCCAGAAGCGTGTAAAACCAGCCGCGTGTCTGATCGACCGCTTCGGAGATAAATTCGGCCGGGTATTTCGATTCGAATTCCTGTTTGTTTTCAAACGGATAATGCCACTGGGCATAAGGCATCGAACCGGAATCGAACCAGGTGTCGATCACTTCGGGAACACGCGTCATCTTTCCGCCGCATTTTTCGCAGTGGAGTTTGATATCGTCGATTTTCGGCTTGTGCAAATCGAGGTTATCGGGGACATCAAAGCCGTCCCTGTGCAACTGTTCGACCGACCCGACGGCGGTTAAATGCGCGCACGAATCGTTGTCACAAATCCATATCGGAAGCGGGGTTCCCCAGAAGCGCTCGCGTGAAAGAGCCCAATCGATATTGTTTTCCAGCCAATCGCGCATACGGCCGGTTCTGATTTCGTCGGGATACCAATGGGTGATATTGCTGTTTTTCAGAAGTTGCTCTTTAAACTGCGTCGTCCTGATGTACCAGCATTGTCGGGCGATATAAATTAGCGGCGAATCACACCGCCAGCAAAACGGGTAATTATGCACATACTCTTCGGTATTGTACAGCTTGCCGGTTTGCTTCAGGTCTTTTGTGATTATCGGATCGGCATCTTTGATGTACATACTTTCATATTTGCCCGAGCCGGGAACAAAATGTCCGTCGGCAGAGACTGCCTGAAGAACCGGAAGCCCGTATTCCTGCCCGATATCGTAGTCATCGGCGCCGTACCCGGGCGCGATATGAACAATCCCGGTGCCATCTTCAAGTGTGACAAAGTCACCGGTGATAATAAAAAAGGCGTTATCGCTATACTCTTTGAAAGTATCGAAAATCGGTTCGTATTTACGATTGACAAATTGAGAGCCTTTTCTCTTTTCGATAAGTTTATAACCGGGGCCAAGGACTTTAGACAAAAGCCCCTCAGCTAAACATAGCTTTTCACCTTCGAATTCGACAATAGCGTAATCGGCGTTGGCCAGCATACACAATGCGGCGTTGGACGGCAATGTCCAGGGGGTGGTCGTCCAGACCAGATAGGAAAAATCGTCTTCGATATCTTTGACTTTGATAAAAACGGAAGGGTCGGCCACTTCTTCATATCCCTGCGCGACTTCATGGCTGGAGAGCGGTGTCTCGCAGCGAGGACAGTAAGGAACTGTCTTAAAGCCTTTATAGATCAAATCACGGTCGAACAGGTTTTTTAAAATCCACCAGACCGTTTCGACATAATCCGGAGTGAGCGTGATATAGGCATCGTCGAGGTCGATCCAATAGCCGATACGGCGGGTCATCTCATTCCAGTCGTCGATATATCGGAAAACCGACTCCTTGCATTTTTGGTTAAATTTGTCAATTCCGTATTCGACAATCTGAGCCTTGGTATCGAGTTTAAGTTCCTTTTCGACTTCATGTTCGACCGGCAGACCATGCGTATCCCAGCCGCCTTTGCGATCGACGCGAAATCCCTTCATTGCCTTATAACGGCAGACAAGATCTTTAATAGTCCGCGAGATGACATGATGAATACCGGGGCGTCCGTTGGCTGTCGGCGGGCCTTCGTAGAAGACAAAAGTCGGTTTATCTTTGGCCGCCTCGAGCGATTTTTCGAATATTTTATTGTCTTCCCAAAACCTGAGAACTTCATTTTCTATTTTGGGGATGTCGAAATCTTTCAACTGGTCGAATTTCATGTTCTCGCTCTTTGTTTTAAACCGTGTAACTCCCTATTATAAAGCCCGATAATTTAATTCTTTTGTCGGATAAAGTAAAGATAAAATTGAGCGGACCAGTGGTCGCTTTTGGTTTTATTGGCCGCGTTTTCCTATGGAATATTTATTCCGAATCAAAAACAATAAAAAAAACCTGCGCCTTAAGACACAGGTTTTTCAGCAAATAATTATTTTCTTATTGTTCCGGCTCGCCCGGTGGCGGGCCACCCAGATATAAATAAGATATCAAATATGAAATATCGAAAATATTGCAGATACCGTCAGCGTTGGCATCGAATCCTTCGGCGCAGGTCGGCGCCGGGCCTTCAAGATAGAGATAAGATATCAGCGATGAAGCATCGAATATGTTATAATCACAATCGCAGTTGGCATCGCCTGAAATGCCGTCTTTTACTTTCAGCATGAAATATTTTAGATAAAACTTCACCGGATTGGAAGCATCCTCGCAGCGAATTCCGAATACCGAATTTTTGATCTGCGTCGAGAAACCGTGCAGAAAGCCGTCGCTTTCAAGCGTAAAATTCATCGGAAGCTGGCCGACCTGTTTGATCCAGGTGTATGGCGGTGTTCCGCCGACAGCGTCGAATTGGAATTGATATTCGGCCGAGTCACAGAGGGCGTTGCCGTCGGGAAGCATAACGTCGGTGGTTATCAGAACGGCGTCGATATCGAGAAGCGCCGCGGCCGTACCGAAATTGCAGGTATTATATTTGATCCAGAAATAACCGTCATCACCCCAGTAACCGCCCCAGCTGTTTTTCACGCGCCAGGCGCCTTCACCGCCGCACATGTTATCATCCCAGCCGACCAGCAGCACGGCATGATTGACTCCGGCCGAGTCATCGGCGTGCGAATAGCAGCCGCCCCAGTAACCTTGTAAATCACGATAGGCATAAAACGCGACCGCTACGGGTGCATTCAGAAGAGCGGTCTTCAACGAATTGACATTGTTGGGAATCGAGGTCCACCCGTCGATATTGGCGACCACCTGCGAAGCCTGCTCGGTGCAGGGAACTTCGTCATCTGCTTCGTACGGCATGTCAGCTTCCTGGATGGCGCCGAAATCCCGGAAATGCTCGTATGCGTACTCCATCCAGCCGCCGTTACATCCCCACCCACCGGAGACACATGACAATATTTGCTGTTCGGAAAGATCATATTCAATCTGCCGCTGGATTTTATAAATCGCTTCAAGGGCCGCCACGGCGGCAAAATCCCAGCATGAACCACAAGAACCCTGATTTCGTACCGGTGTCACTTTACCGGAATCGGCCCAGTTGAAAGTCGGCGGTAATTCTTTGGATTCCAGCGCCAAAAAATTGGCCGGAAGATTTTTCCGCCATCGTTCCTCCCAGTCGTCGGGAAGCACCAAACCGGTGAGCTTTTTCCGTTCTTCCGGCGTATATTGAGTCATGATCGGATTCAGCCGCGCCTCCCAATCCAAGCCCTGCTCGGCAATTTTTTTCTTGATTGCCGCGATTTCTTCTTCGGGAGTATCGTACGCCAGGACTGAACCAAAACACAGCAAAAGAACCATTACACAAAAAATAACAATAGACGTTTTATTCATCATATACTCCGATTATTTAATGAGCTAACCTCCGTTCTCATAATCTCTTAAAATATAAGATATTTATCGGTTATGTCAAGAAGTTATCCAGTTATTGAATAAGCGAAATCTGGATAAACTTGAATAGTTCTTGACAAAACAAGGCTTTAAACGTATTTTATAATAGTGGTTCCCCTCAATAACTTCTCACCGTCTTTGCAGATAGAGGTGAAAAGAATTAATTAGAATTAATTATTAAACATTTTTAAGCCAAGGAGTTGGTATCATGAAACAATTAAAATTTATGCCGGTGGTGGTGTTGATACTGGTGTTCGCCATTATCGCACCGGCCGGCGCCATGTACAATCCGCACGACAATAATCAGTTGATCAAGCGAATGATCGATGATCATCCGTGGGGTGGTGACGCTGTCCCTACTCACAATGTACCGGATCGAAGCGGGGCGCCGGTTCAGTCTATCGACCTGCCGTTTATTTATGTCGATTTTTACCACATAATTATTATTGGCGATTTCCGGTCCGAAAACAATTCACCTCAGGATGATCAGCAAAATAATCAAATTTTGCCGGAAGATTACAACAATTCCGATTACAATAACCAGAATTTGCCTGTAAGAGGTAATTAATATGAACCAAACCCATAAACCCGAAATGGAGTACCGCCGGAGCTGTCGGAAATATCTTGAAGATATGATAGCCCGTCGTGATTTCACCGCCGCCTGCAGATACTTCGAATCGGCGCAGGATGTCTGGAGCGGGAAGTCAGATATGGAGAGCGGTATTATCATACGTCTCGGTGCCAAAGCGTTTGGTTTATCAGGAAATCTATCAAGGGGTCTGACCTTGATTAGAATTGCTATATCCGCTGTCTCAAGATCCGGCGGAGAATCTTCAGAATCCGCAGAATGCTATATTATTCTGGGCAATATCTTGAGAGATATGGGTAAATTCCATGAAGCCGAA
This sequence comes from uncultured Ignavibacteriaceae bacterium, assembly GCA_964467955.1. Classification (GTDB taxonomy): domain Bacteria; phylum Zixibacteria; class MSB-5A5; order GN15; family PGXB01; genus CAYXTW01. Next base: position 35,535 of record CAYXTW010000014.1, read on the forward strand.
AGAGCTTACCGTGACGCGGAATCAATATTTAGAAGAAATGACAATTTATCACAAGCGGGCGTGGCGTTGAACAAACTGGCAGCTATTTATTTCAGAAAAGGCGAATTGGATAGTTCTTTGAAGTGCCTGTTGGAATCTATCGAGTACGCCAGAAAGTCCAATGATAAGGGAAAAATAGCGTATATTTTCGGAAATATCGGACGAGTATATACTCTTCTTGGAAAACTACCTGCCGCGACGGAAAATCTCAAGCTTAACGTCGAGCTTTCCACAGAATTGAAGGACGAAGTTGAAGCCGGAAGAGCGTACCTTTCGCTGGCTTATGTGTATCTACTGCAGGCCAGATTCGATATTGCCAAAGATACTCTGGGTTCAGCATACGAGCACATCCGGCGTAACAATATGGAGAAAGAAGCGGTCATTTATCTGACGTATCTGGGTGAATTATTAACTAAGACCGCAAGGTTCAACGACGCCGAGCAGACGCTGAACGAGGCCTTCAATCGCGCCAATCAGATATCGCCCGAATCGCTCCTGGCCGCGCGGCCTTTGCGTCATCTGGCGGAACTGACCGCACTGCAGAAAAACTATCGTAAGGCTCTCCAGTTGGCCAACAAGGCAATGGTGTTGATGAAACGGCTCGATGATTCGGTCGAAGTCGGCGCCTTGCAGCGAATTATAGCTATCTGCCTGGAAAATCTTAGTCAAAAGAAAAAGGCGGAGAAGGCTTATATCAATTCAATCGCGACCCTGGAAGATTGCAAGGCAAAGGTCGAACTGGCCGATGCACTCGCCGCTGCCGGTCAATCATCGGTATTCGGACCCAATCAGCGCACAATGTATCTCTGCCGGGCAGATGAGTTGTACACGTACTGCGATATCCGATCGAAAATAATTGAAATTCAAAGGATAATCGAATCTCTTGGGATTCCGACCAGTAGCACGGCGTCCCGGCGTGACTCAGTGGGCAGTAAGTCCGAAGGTTTCGCGGATTATTATCCGACGCTGAATCCGCGGATGAAAAAAATAGTCCAGCAGTTGAAAATGGCGAGAAGTACCGATATGCCGATTCTTCTGACCGGTGAAACCGGGGTCGGCAAAGATCATCTGGCACGATATTTTCATCTGATTGCGCGACCCAAGGGACCGTATGTGGCCGTAAACTGCGCGGCGTTTCCGGATACATTGCTTGAATCGGAGTTATTCGGTTATCACAAGGGTGCTTTTACCGGAGCCGAGACCAACCGTCGCGGATTATTCCTGGCCGCCAATACCGGGACTTTGCTGCTCGATGAAATCGGCGATTTGCCCCTGTCGCTTCAGGCGAAGCTACTCAGTATCATCGAGACGAAAAAACTGCGACCGCTGGGAACATCCCGTGAAATCGAACTGGACATTCTGATTATTGCGGCCACCAACAAGAATCTGTCTGAAATGGTCGAAACAGGGGTATTCCGGCGCGATTTGTACTATCGGCTGGAGTGCATGACATTTGAACTACCCGCGCTTCGCGACCGGAAGGAAGATATCCCGTATCTGCTGGAACTCTTCCTGCGCGAGAATGGATTGCTTAACGGTCGCAAAAAACCGGAACCGGAACTGATCCGGCAATTCGTCGGTTACGAATGGCCGGGTAACGTCAGGCAGATGGAAAATAAAGTCAAACAACTGGCGGTGATGTCGGCGCTGGCAAAGGATGGGTCGATTGTCGAGTTGTCCCGGATCTTTTTCGATGAGAAAAAGGAGGAAAAAAGCCGGTCGCTGACCGACCAGGTGGAGCGATTCGAGAAACAGCTTCTGCTCGAAGCGTTGATTGCTGCCGGTGGCAATAAATCGGAGGCGGCCCGGCTGCTTTCGATCCACGAGTCGACTTTCCGTGCCAAGATGAAGCGCTATGGATTGACCGTGGCAACGGCATAAGCGGCGTGTTGTTGATATGAAGCAAATGTCACGTTTGCACTGAGATAATTCACACTCCTTGGTAGAAGGGACGGGTGCTCAATCTGTCGAGCACCCGCCCCCTGAAAATGTCATTTATTTTTATAGCGGCTTAAAAATACTTTAATATATTACGTCCATGAGAATTATAAAAGACAGCTTAATGGCATCGACTCACCTCGATTCTCAAGGTGATAGACTTAGTGAAGAGGAACTTAAAAATATATTCGAACAAATACCGGATCCGTACATAATTAATCAAGGCCATGATATAAGCAAGCCGCCGTGCGGAAAAGCCTTTAATAAAAGGATAAAAAGATTATCCGACGGCGATTTAGCCATTTTAGTCGATCTGGAAATATATGATGATCAGCTTCAAATTGATCCCCGGGGCCTTAGTATCTCGTTTGCTAAAAAGCAACCGATAGAATTCGCTAATGATGCAAATGTTCTGATTAGATTTAATCCTCATGTAATTGAAAAGAAAGATATGCATCTTCTGATGGAATTAAAAAATGATCTGATAATACCTGATGTCATTGAGTTAAGGCAAAAGGGGCTTGATCCAATCCATATAGTTATCATCGAATTTATTCTAATTTCGTTGGTAAGGGGATTCTTCGAAGAGGCTGGACACGAGTTATTCAGGGAATTTAAAAATAAATTAATCACAATTGCAGAGAGTCATCGCAAAAGAAATAGTATGGAGTTAATATATCATATAATTTTTAAAGACACTATTGGCGTGAATAACGTAGAAGTGTTAGTCGTTGTGCCTTCAAGTTTATTACCAATATTAAAAGGAAATAATTTATGCATTGACACTATTTATGATTTTTTTGAAAAGAGAATCGGCACGAGCAAAATTAAAAAAGTAGTTCTTGAAATAATTAAAGATAATCCATTTTTTAAGGTAATTCATTTTGTCGATGACAATGGTAAGGCCATATCATTATAAATTTACTCCACTCGACGATTCTAACGGCGATTCGAATATCCGATGCATCGCCCATTGGCCTTCCCAATAGTAATCGATTATATCGTAATTATGATATTCATAGCCCCCGAGAAAGTTGGGGTGACAAAATTCAGTTTCATCCAAGTTATAATATATATTGGCAATATCAAGGGTTGATAAAGCTGCATCTTTTCTGACTTCCAGTAAGAATTGATTGGGTGTGTATTCTCTTTCGTAGACAATTTCAACATGATAAACCTCGTTTAAACTATCGATAATATCTATTGTGACATTATCATTGAATTTACAACAAATAGTCCGGCCAACTAACATTGGCTCATCAGGTCCAATTTGGAAATAAGGATTAACCAAAGCCACACGAGAATCCAAAATTAGGCTGTCTATAAGTAAATAATAATTATCAGCCGTGACAGAAAAAAAGTAGAATTCATCATAATTAAATCCGGTGTAAATTTGTGAATCAATCTGCGGATGGTCGCTAAAAAAATCGTCCCAATAAAAGGTAAAACCATCACTAAATAGGATTGAGACTTTTGTTGTATCCACCGATAATGATTGTTGTTGATTGGCTGAATAATAATACTGTGAAAAGGCGTTTGAACCGGCCAAAATCATTAGAAAGACTGCAATTAAATTATATTTCTTTTTCATTTTTTATATTCCTATATTTGTGTTGTTTTTAGTGGCCATTCTCGATAAAGGACCGCCAAAACTGTAAGTGCCTATTACCGTGAAATTGATGGCATCGATCAAAATAAATGATGTTTTGGTATCGGAAGTTGATTCGCAGAAGGCTTTTGATGTAATATATTTGCCATCATAACTCATCGTATAACCGCCGGGAACAAATCCATTGGGCAGGGCTATGGTGCCGATAGAATCTTCTGATTCGACATCATGGACATATATTGTTTCATCAGGTATTCCACCCCAAAATGTACCAATGGTCGCCGAAAAAAATAAATATTTCTCATCAGGACTTACAATAGGTAATGAAATACTCGGTTCCATATATTCAATCAGTGGAAAGTACCTTAGTATTCTGGCTGTGTCGGAATTAAAATCTATAACGCCGGCAAAGTACCGGTATGCATATCCACTACCTCCGAAAAATATCTTGTTCAATTTCTTAACGGGGTAGTTATGCCAAAACCAGATTTCGTGCCCCAGCGAATATTTCTGCCCGGTTATTGTGGTATCCGTTTCTATATCATAGACTGAAATTGTTGATGAATCGCCCCCGTAAAACAACGAATAAGTGACACATGATGATTGGTTATCAAAATGTTCGAATAAACCCGGAATATCGGCAATATATTCAAGCCCGTCGAATTTGCGTAGCTCTTTATTATTCCCCGATGAAATATTTTTGGCGATAAAATACTCGGAATTGGGAGATATGGTCATATAGGAATAATTAAGAGTATCAACAACCACTTTGGTTTTCAGGTTAATTAAGTATGTTCCCTGATTATCTGAAATAGCCAAAAGCGAATCATCACCAATTACATTCAGGGACGTTACTATCGAGTCAGGAATACAACTGCAGATAATGGAATCGATAAATTTCCTCTGTTCAACCGAGAAAACCTTTACCAATCCTCCTTTGGCGGCCCCGATATAAAACAGATGTTCTTCCGGTGGAACCGGCCCCGGCGGCGTGATTTCTTTATCGCATGCCAAGAATAATAGAACTACGACCAAAATGGTTTTATAGTACTTCATTTTTTATTAATCCTATTTTAATATTATGTTTTGCGGCCATATTGTACATTTGGCCGTCGAATTCGTAGGTTCCTATTACTACACCACTGATAACGTCAATCAAGCAGAATCCTGTGTTTATTTGGCTTGATGATTCTTCAAACCTTTTGGTAGTTAAATATTTACCGTCATAAGACATTGAATAAGCACTTGGAACAAAGCCTTGCGGTAAAGTAATCGTTTTTACCGAATCCTCTGATTCGATGTTATAAACATAAATCGTCCTGTCGGGATAGCCACCCCAAGCAGTGCCAAGAAGTACAGAGAAATATAAATATTTATTATCGGGACTGATTATCGGCAGGGCAGTATTAGGTTCGATGTAAATATCAAGGGGAAATTCCTTTAAAATTTGCACAGTATTGGAGTCAAAATCGGAAACAAGGGCGTATGAATGATAGGGGCATTCGTATATACTGGTGCCCCCGCCGAAAAAGACCTTTTCCAATTTTTTAACCGGATAAGTATATGCGGACCATATTTCACAACCGCCTGAATATTTCCGTCTGGTAATCGTGGTATCCGATTCAATATTATAAATAGATATAGTTGAAGAATCGCTATAATACGTAATGTAAGAAACACATTCTGAATTATTTCCGAATTTTTCATATTTCCCCGGTATATCGGCAACATATTCAAGCCCGTCGAATTTGCGTAATTCCCTTTTATTCCCGGATGATATATTCCCGGCGACAAAATACTGCGAATTGGGGGAGACGATCATGTTGGAATAATTAAGGATATTGACAACTTCTTTAGTCTTTAAATCGACCAGATATGTCCATCGATTATAAGATATTGCCAGCAGCGAATCCTCGCCGATTATGTTCAGTGTCGTTTTTTCGGTGTCCGGAATATTGCTGCAAATAAGTGAATCGACGAATTTCTTCTGTTCAACCGAAAAAACCTTCACCAATCCACCCTTAAAAGCACCGATATAAAACAGATGCTCCTCCGGCGGAACCGGCTCCGGCGGCGTGATTTCTTTTTCGCAGGAAATCAATGCCGCCAGCCCGATTAATAACAGTGCTGCCGCAATAAAATAAATACTTCTTTTCATTAAATTCCTCCCAGCCAAAGGGTTTGTTTGGTTTGCCGGATCGACGGCCGTTTTATACGACCCCCGCGCCGATTAACTGTGATTTTGTGCTTCATAAGCATACCTCCTCAAAGTTACCTCGTCGGGTGCGGGTGCCCTGAATATTAAGTTTTCCGGATGCAATTTCTACGATGTCTTCTCTGCTATAATAACGTATAATTATGCGGTTTGTCAACAAATTCTATTAATTTTTCGGGAAATGTCGGATATTGTCATTTGAGGCTATGGCTTATCCTTAGATCTGTATTTTATTATTCGCTCATGCCGGTTTCAGCGGCTGGACCATTATCATCTTCTCCCGCTCGACTATCACCAGTCCCGGTTTGGCTTTATGCGGCTTACGGACATATTTTTTCTGGGTATATATCACCGGCACGGTTTTGGAATTTTTGGCCTTTGAGTGGTACGCCGCAATCGCCGCCGTTTCGGCGATTTCACCTTTCGATGGTACAAAACTTTTATCGGGGAATTTCATCACGACATGCGATCCGGGACACTGCGAGGCATGGAACCACAGTTCGTACGGTTTGGCATGATTGAATGTTGTACTATCATTATCGGCGCCGTCACGCCCGACGAATATCCTTACCCCGGTCGAGAGCATCATCTCTTTGTACGGTAACCGTACCGGCGCAGTTTTCGTATCCACCTCTTTCGGTAAGATCTCGGCAATCTCCGACGCATATTTCTTGACGGCTGTTTCATAATCGCGGTCCAATTCTTCCTGCATTAATATCGCCGACTGCAATTCCTTTTGAGATACTTCAAACCGTCGCTCGAGAAGCGACAGTGCATCCTTACCTTTACGATATTTTTTAAAATAAATCTCGGCGTTTTGCATCGGGGGGAGCGACGGATCAAGCTCGATAATTATCTTCCCGCCGTTCTCCGCAAAGACATCACTCAACTCGACAAACTCCATTCCCTTTTTTACCTGCGTCGGAAATATCTTAATCAGCTCGGCGTATTTTTTGTACTGTTTGAAATCGTGAGCGGCATCATAATCTTTTTTTATGCCGTCGACTTTACGCTTTAACCGCTTGACATATTGCCCGACAGTTTTGACGATAACCTGCTTTTCATCAAGTTCGGCTTTGGCGATTCGTTTTGACCTGATGGCATCATGCACGGCCAGTGAAAGAGATTTGCATTTCTGAGCTTCATCACCCACAGTACGAAGCCTAAACGGATAAGCAACATTACCGGAGTGATGTACATACCAATAACCGCGGGTGTAATCGTCGAAACTGTGTGTAATATTTTTTATGATGGCTAAAATAGTACTGATATTATCGTTTTTCAACTCTCCGCCGGAGATATCGGGATTTAATCCGGCGCGTAAAATGATTTCTTCGATCAGAAATTTATCCAATCCGAGGATATTTTTGCGCACAATATTATCAAGCGATTGAGTGGAACCACTCAGGATTTGGATTAGATGATGAAGTTCAATGGTCAGCGGATTTAATTTGTCGGGGGCCTTCGGGCGTTGATATGGTTTTGTACTATCATATTTTTTATTACGTAACGTCGCTATCACTTTATCTTTATCAT
>CAYXTW010000014.1:42971-65939 GCA_964467955.1 uncultured Ignavibacteriaceae bacterium
TCGTAGGCAATAACTTCAGCCGCAGTGATCGATTTCGATATCAGCGCTCCGGCGCCGCCGACCGCCGCAAAATAAACCGCCTTATGCTTTTTCATCGCCTCCATCACCTCATCGCTCATATCGCCCTTACCTATCAATCCCTTTTGTCCGACCTTGATCAGCGCCGGCGAGTAAAGATTCATACGATATGATGACGTCGGTCCGGCCGAGCCGATAACCTGTCCCGGTTTGGGTGGGGTCGGCCCGGCGAAATAGATTATCTGACCTTTGATATCGAATGGAAGCTCCTCGCCTTTTTCGACCAGCTCAACCAGCCGTTTGTGCGCCGCATCGCGGGCGGTGAAGATAGTGCCGTTTATTAAAACATTATCACCGATTTTTAAACTCTCGACTACTTTGTCGGTAAGCGGTGTCGTCAATATTTTTTTATCTGCCATTGTACTGTACTCCCTCGATTATAAAATTACTTCTTTATGCCGCGCGGCATGACACTGGGTATTCACCGCCACCGGCAGGCTGGCGATATGGCATGGGTGCACTTCGACATGCACGTCGAGCGCCGTCGTCGTGCCGCCCAAACCCTGTGGCCCGACACCCAGCCGGTTGATTTTTTCCAGAAGCTCCAGTTCCAGATCGGCGTAGAATTTGTTCGGATGACGTTTTCCCACCTCGCGAAGCAGCGCCTGCTTGGCAATCATGGCGCATTTTTCGAAGGTGCCGCCGATACCGACGCCGATAATCACCGGCGGGCATGGTTTCCCGCCGCTGCGCAGGACACGGTCGATAACGAATTCTTTGACGCCCTCGATACCGTCCGATGGTTTCATCATCTTAACTTCCGACATATTTTCCGAACCGCCGCCTTTAGGCGCCATGATAATTTTTAATTTATCACCGGGCACAATTGTACTATAAATTATCGCGGGAGTATTATCGCCGGTGTTTTTGCGTTCGATGGGATCGGCCAGTACCGACTTCCGCAGGTAACCATCGTTATATCCGCGCCGGACACCTTCGTTAATAGCTCCGTAGAAATCGCCGCCGGTAATATGCACATCCTGTCCCATATCGACAAACAGGACGGCGTAGCCGGTGTCCTGACACATGGGGGCTTTTTCCTTACGTGCGATTTCGGCGTTTTTTTCGATCTGCTCCAGGATATCCCGCCCGACCGGCGACTCCTCGACCTTCTTGGCTCTGGCTAACGCCTCCAGGACATCCTCGCCCAGGTCGGTGGCGGCATCCATGGAAAGTGTACGAACCGTTTCAATAATAGTCTCGGTACTTATTTCACGCATTTTTGCTCTCCGTAAAATTGTTATATAAAAACCATTGTTTACGAATGGGTCTCTAATTCATTATACGATTTTTTTATGTTATCTATTCTATTGGCCAATGACGGATGATCATAAAACCAGAATTCAATTATCGCTGGCGGTTCGGGATCAGACAGATTATAAACCGACAGCTTGTCAAACGCGGTCACGGCTGTCTCGGCGGTAACACGTGACAATTTCAGGCCGTACTCATCGGCGTGATATTCCATAATCCGGCTGACACCGTTATTAATCGGCTGGGTAACAAAGCCGAAAATCGTCACGAACAACCAGATCAGCGGCAGGCTGGCCATATCGCCGAGCTTGCTGAAACCGAAGCGCCGGTTGTTACGTTTTATAATACCATATAGCGATTTATCCAGTAGAAACAAAGCCACAAAGATGATTAAGATCGCCAGCAGCAGGCCTTTCCAGATATGGTTCATTTTGTAATGCCCGATTTCATGCCCCATAACGAATTTCAACTCATCGACCGTGAAGGCTTTAATAATATTATCGGTCAGGACAATTCGTTTGGTGCCGAACATACCGGTAAAGTACGCATTCAATTTATTGGACTGCTTGGAAGCATCGACTTCGAAAATATCCGGATTGTATATTCCGGCGCGGGCGGCCAGTTGTGTCATCTCATCGGCCAGATGCCGGTCCTTCAGCGGTTCGAACTTGTTGAACATCGGACTGATAAGCACCGGAAAAACAATGATCATCAGCACCATAAAGGGCAGCGATCCAATCGCAAACCAGAGCCACCAGCGTTTGTACTTATTTATTAACCAGTACAAAACGGAAATGACAATAAAACCCAAAATAAAAGTTATTCCAAGCGATTTTAAATCTTCGGTGAACCACTGGCCGAATGTCTGATTCGAAAAACCGTAATTGTGTTCGATAACAAATTCGCGGTAGTAATTGAACGGCAGATTGACCACAAAAATAAAAAGCGAAAAGAATAGAATATAGAACAGGTACGCGAAAATTTTCTTTTTGGATATCGACTCGGCCCAGGTTCGAAATTTCGCCGACAGACCGGTATATAGCAAAATCGCCATAATAATTATCTCAATGAGAAAGGAGACGAAGCGCCAGATATTTTTGAATTTCGAGTATGAAATGAGTTTCGCTTTTCGCTCGGCCGACATCGGATAAATGAAGCCCGAATCCGATTCGGTCGCGGCGGTGGCCTGAGCGCTATCGACCAGTTGTATGTTCGTGTCTGATGGTTGTGAAACAGCCGGGTGGTCTTCGGCTGTTATCGGCAACGCGAACATAAATAAGCAGAAAAAAAGCGGTAAAACATAACGCATGTTTTTTCCTCCGATCAAATAGTTACGATAATAGCCAATCGACTCATGATTGTCAATACGGCTTGAAGTAGCCGGGGATTTTCTACGTTACATTTGGATTGAAATTTTCACTATTAATAATTGTAATTCCCTGCCCGAATGCTATATTGGCGCATGTCATTTTTAGGTGAATTTGCCGCCCTGGGGACAGCCACACTATGGTCATTTGGTTCTATCTTTTTTACTCTGGCGAGTCGACTGATCGGCTCATATCAACTTAACAAAATACGTATTCCGATGGCGGCGATTCTTTTACTGGGGATGTTATTTTTCACGACCGGACGCTGCTGGCCGGCAAATGTCGGCAGTCAGGCCTATATTTATTTAATAATCAGCGGAATAATCGGTCTTTCGCTGGGTGATTTATGTCTCTTTCGAGCTTTCGTAGTGATCGGGACACGCCTGACACTCTTGATATTCGCCGTTTCACCGATAATCGCCACTATTACCGCCTGGATTATGCTTGGGGAGCATTTACACTTATTTGCGATTTTCGGCATTCTTGTCACTATATCAGGTATATGGTGGGTGACGGCCGAGAGGCAATTGAATAATAATCGAATAATCGACGAATCCGCCTCAAAAGGTCTTGGAATAATATTGGCGATTGGCGCCGCCGCCGGGCAGGCGATTGGTCTGGTATTAGCCAAAGCCGGGATGGGTGATACCCTGTCGCCTTTGCCCGCGACGCTTATACGAATGGCAGCGGCCACGGCGGCCATCTGGCTTTTCAGTCTTTTCAAAGGCGATACAATGTTAACGTTCGGTAAAATTAAAAATCGAAAAGTCATGCTGCTGGCTCTGAGCGGTTCGATTTGCGGACCGTTTCTGGGTGTCTGGTTGTCATTGGTGGCGGTGCGACACACCGAAGCCGGAGTGGCTATGGCCATCATGGGCACCGTGCCGGTGCTGGTTATTCCACTGGTTATAATCGTTTTTAAAGAGAAAGTATCGTTAAGGGCGTTAATCGGCGCCGTTATTACCGCTGCCGGCGTGGCGATGCTGTTTTTGTCCTGAGAAAGCTGAAATTCCCCGGATCTGTTTACTGTTAAACCATTATCGTGGCGGTTCTTCCGGCTCCGGTTGAAACCAGAAGAATTTCGACACCCAAATCATCCGATATAAACTTAAGATATTTTTTGGCGTTAACCGGCAATCGGGCGAAATTCTTAATTCCTGTTGTTTCCGATTGCCAGCCGTCGAATTCCTTGTAAAGAGGCTTGACATTGCCAAGTTCGGCCGGATCCAGCGGGATTTCGGATAATTCGCGGCCATTCAATTCATATCCGATACAACCATTAATCTTTTCGAAACTGTCGAGCACATCAAGCTTGGTCACGGCGATTTTTTCGACACCATTAATCCGGCAAGCGTGCCTTAGTATGACCAGGTCAAGCCAGCCGGTCCGTCGCGGCCGGCCGGTGGAAGCGCCATATTCGCTGCCGATATCGCGCAGTTTTGCGCCGGTTTCGTTTTTCAGTTCGGTCGGGAACGGACCTTCGCCGACCCGCGTCGTGTAAGCCTTGACAACCCCGACAATATCTTCAAAAAATTTCGGACTCATGCCCGAGCCTGTCAGCGCGCCGCCAATAGTCGTATTGGATGAAGTCGCGTACGGATAAGTCCCGTGGTCGACGTCGAGAAGCGCACCCTGTGCGCCCTCGAAGAGAATCGATTTGCCATCATTGTGATGTTTCATAAGAGCAATCGGGACATTAATCATATATTCTTTAAGTTTCGGCGCGATATTCATCAGGTCATTGTAAACCTTACCAATATCTCCGCGTTCGTCGCTGGAATCGATAAAATACTCCGCCTTCGTTTCCCGATAGTCGGCCAACTTTTCCTTTAATCTTTCCGGTGAAAAAAGATCGCATAAACGAAAGCCGCAGCGGGCGACTTTGTCGCGATAAGCCGGACCGATTCCACGCAAAGTTGTCCCGAGAACGCAACCGCCGCGTTTTTTCTCTTCGTATTCATCGATCATTTTATGAAAAGGCATCACCAGATGTGTCAGCGATGAAATAAAGAGACGGCCATCGGTATCGATACCCTCGGTATGTAACATATCAAGCTCTTCCATCAACCCGAACGCGTCCAGAACGACACCATTGCCGATATAACATATTTTTCCGGGATGAATTATACCCGAGGGAATGAGGTGCAGTATGAATTTTTTGCCGCCGGTCTCGATCGTATGTCCCGCGTTGGCGCCGCCCTGAAAACGGACAATGACATCGGCCTCCTTCGCCAGGAGATCGACAACTTTCCCTTTACCCTCATCACCCCACTGGCAACCGAGGACGATAATATTTCTTTTCATATCGTACTTTCCGATCAAAAAAATTATATATCTAATTGTTTACAATATCTTCAATCCATCGTGACAATTCAATCTTCCCGATACCCGACAGCGATGAAAAGAGTATCGGTTTCACCCTGAATGCATTTTCTATTTTATCAATCTTTTTTATTATCCGGCTTTTACTCAATTTATCTGTTTTGGTAAGTACAAAGGCATATTTGATCGCCCTCGATTCAATCCAGTCAATCATCATTAAATCATCCTCGTTGGGATCGCGGCGACAGTCCAGAAGAAAGACAATGCCTTTAAGACGGGGCGATTTTTCGAAGTATTTATCCACCAGCAAGCCCCATTCTTTTCTCGCCCCGGGCGACGCTTTAGCATAACCGTACCCCGGCAAGTCAACGAAATAATATCTATCGTTTATCAGAAAAAAATTTATCATTTGCGTGCGGCCGGGGATTTTCGAAGTTTTGGCCAGTTTTTTCCGGCCGACCAGCTTGTTCAACAGGGTCGATTTGCCGACATTGGAGCGTCCGGCAAAGGCGATTTGAGGGCGATTATCGGCTGGTATTCTCCGGACATCATTATAGGAACCGACAAATGTCGCGTTTATCGCCGTTTTCATTTTTCTATTTCTGAATAGCCGCGCTATTATAGGAAAGTTTTAATCAAATAAACAGTCTTTTTTGCACCTTTTTTATTTTGGTACGACTTTTTTTGGTTTGGGTAATTTGTTAAAAGCAATTTTTATTACTTCACCTGCGCTCCTGACAGGGATTAAGTTCATATCTTTTAATAAATCCCTGGGTAACTCCGGGATATCTTTTTTGTTTTTAAAAGGAATCACGACGTCCCTGATTCCGGAACGTTTGGCCGCCAGCAATTTTTCATTCAGACCCCCGATCGGTAAAATATCGCCGCTCAATGTTATCTCGCCGGTAAAGGCAATCCCCGGCCGGATCGATTTTTTGGTCAGAGCCGATAGTAACGCCAGAAGAATCGTAATCCCGGCCGAGGGGCCGTCTTTGGGAACGGCACCTTCGGGGACATGAATATGAATTTCCATATTGTCATAGAAATCCGGCTTAAGGGCGAATTTTTCCGCCCGGCTGCGGATATAAGATAGTCCCGCGGAAGCAGATTCGCGCATAACTTCACCCAACTTGCCGGTCAGAGTCAGTTTGGCCGGTCCTTTCATCAGCGATACTTCAACCGGAAGTACCTCACCTCCCGCCTCGGTCCAGGCCAATCCGACCGCGTACCCCGGTGGTGGTGTAGTTTTGATGTCGGTCGAAATATACTGCGGGGCTCCGAGATATTCCTTTATCTTATTGACTCCGATTTTGAATTTCTTACGCTTGGAACCCTTCGCTATAACCTGGGCTATTTTCCTTAATATCGAGGCCAGTTGCCTCTCGATTTCTCTGACACCCGATTCGCGCGTATAGTTCCTGATAATAAACACCAGCGCTTTATCGTCGATTTCAATCGTAACACCGCCCAGTCCCATTTCATTTATCAGTCGGGGAAGCAAATAACCGCGCACGATTTTGATTTTTTCATATTCGAGATAACCGGGGAGACGAATCGTTTCCATACGGTCATCCAGCGCCGGTGGTATTCCCGAAAGCGAATTGGCGGTGGTAATGAACAGGACTTTCGAAAGATCAAAATCAAGTTCGAGATAATTATCGGAAAAGGCGACATTCTGCTCCGGATCGAGAACTTCCAGAAGCGCCGCCGCCGGATCGCCGCGAAAATCGGTGCCGATTTTATCGACCTCGTCGAGCAAAAAAACCGGATTTGATGATCCCGCTTTCTTAAGCGACTGCAAAATTCGCCCCGGCATCGAGCCGATATATGTCCGGCGGTGTCCCCTGATTTCGGCCTCATCATGAATACCACCCAGCGACATGCGGACGAAGTTGCGATTCAAGGCGCGGGCGATCGAGCGTCCCAGCGAAGTTTTCCCGACACCCGGCGGCCCCACGAAACATAGAATCGGACCCTTAACCTTGCGGGCAATTCTCAAAACCGCCAGATGCTCCAGAATTCGCTTTTTCGGTTTGTCCAGACCGTAATGATCGCCGTCAAGAATCGATTCGACTTCCTTGAAATCACTCCGGTCCTCGGTTTTATTGTCCCAGGGCAAAGTCAGAATCCACTCAATATATCCCCGGACAACTGCCGATTCGGCCGAGTACGGATGCATCTTCGATAGTTTGTTTATCTCGTCTTCGGTTTTCGTGATAACATCTTTGGGTGCTTTCAGTTTTTTCAGCTTATCAAGCAAATCGGCGACCTCGTTGGTTGACTCTTCATGTTGTCCCAGTTCCTCTTTGATGGCCTTAAGCTGTTTCTGTAGATAAAACTCCTTCTGGTCTTTGGAAAGTGCTTCGCGGACCGTTCCCTCGATTCGTTGTTCGATACGAAGTATCTCGATTTCGGAACGCAGCACTTGGGAAACTTTTTCGAGCTGTGCTTTTATTGTCTCCAGCTCGAGAATCTGCTGTTTGACCGCCGTTTTCTGCAGGATATTACTGGCGATCGTGTCCGTCAGCCGCTGGTAATTATCGATCGACGATATCGATAGAAGCATCTCATCCGGAATCCGCCGATTGAGCCGAACATACTCGGTAAACAATTCAATTACCGAGCGGGAGATAGCCTCGATTTCCTTGCCGCCTCGCTGATCCGGCGCAATCAGATCCAAACCTGTAAAGAAAACACCGCGCGTTTTTCTGAATGACTGTATCCGTCCCCGGATTAATCCCTCGACCAGCACTTTCATCGTCCCGTTGGGGAGTTTCATGACCTGCAAAATCCGCGCCACGACACCGATATCATGCACATCGTCGCGTGTCGGCGTTTCTATTTCCGGATTTTTCTGCGTGCATAAAAATATCTGTTTATCCGAAACCAGCGCCTGCTGCATGGCCGATATGGTAAACTGCCGCCCGACCATCAGGGGATAGATTATATGCGGAAATATAACCGTGTCGCGCAGTGGCAGCACCGGCAGCCGCCGCCGGATATTTATTTGCTCATTTCCGTAATACAGTTTCATAAATCGCTTTCATAAGCAAAATCTTTTTCCCACACAAACATCCAATTTAATCAATTTCAGGCGAAGTGGTTAATCATTTTTGAGCTTTAATTTATTGCTGGATTTAGGAGTCGATAATCCCGCGCGAGGCGGGATTTCTTGACAGATATAAATCAGCGTCGGGAAGGATTCCCGAGGCCGCATCTTTAAATACCATATATAGCTTCTTTTCATCTAACAGCTGATCGAAAAACCGCTTGCCAAATGGTGAGTTGGGTTATATAGTTGAAAGCTATAATCCGTTATGAGGAACGAAATTGCTGCCAAACCGTATAACCTTCGTGAAAATTATTAAGCCAAAGGGAAAAGAATTTATGAAAAAATCTGTGCTAATGATATTGTCGCTTTGGGTTTTCTTTATTCTACCGCTTCTTATCGGGGGCTGCGGAAGCGGCGGCGGCGATACGGTCCTGGCCGTAGTCAACGGGGATAAAATATATACCCGGGATCTCGATGATTATATCGCCCGCAATCGCAAAACATTTCGCTCCTTCGACGAGGAACTCGCGGCCCGCCAGACGATTCTGGATACGCTGGTGATTCAGCAGCTTTTGATTCAGGAAGCTTATAAATTGAATATCGACGAATCCGAAGAGATTAATCGAATTGTCCTGGCCAATAAAGACAAATTTCTCCTGGATATCCTTTATCAAAGAAAAGTGGCCGATCAGGTCAATGTCACCGATGCCGATGTCAAAGATTATTACGCCAAACTGGAGAATAAGGTCAGGGCGTCGCATATCCTGGTGCCGCGGGAAGATACCGCCCGTATGTTGATTGACAGTCTTAGAAACGGCGGTAATTTTGAAAATCTGGCGGTCAATTATTCGATCGATCCGACCGCCAAAACCAATCAGGGTGATCTCGGCTATTTTGTCTGGGGCCAGATGGATAACACCTTTGCCGAAAACGTGTTTAAATTAAATCCGGGCGAGATTTCGGAGCCGTTCCAGACCAAATTTGGCTGGCATATCGTCAAAATGGTCGACCGTGCACCCAATGAGTTGCGGGGATCATACGAAGAAATGGCCGGACAAATCAGAACCGCGGTGGAAAATTATCAGCGCTCTAAACGACTGGAAGAATATAAAAACGAACTGCAGGCGAAATACACAGTCCGGGTCGATACCGTTACCTGCGACTACCTGTTGCACAAGCGTTCGCTTCTATATCCGCCGTCACTGCTGGCTTCACTGCCCAAAAACGATTTTGATATCACTCAACTTGACCGCGATGAAAAGGAATTGGTCCTGGCAACATGGGAGAAAGGGCAAATGACGGTCGGGCAATATCTGGCCCGCATCGCCCAGTTGCGAATTCAGAGGCAGGCGCCCGATTTCGACGATTATGAAGGTCTGGCCTATTTTATTTTCCAGATGAATTTCATGGATATTTTGAGCGTCGAGGCGCGTAATATCGGTCTGGAGGATGACCCCGATTATAAAGAAAATATTCGGAAGTTCAAAGAATTGGCTATGGCCGACGTGATGCAGAACGATTCGCTTCAATATCCCGGTGAGCCCGATGAGGGTGAGATGCGCCAGTACTACGACGATAATCAGGATGAATTCAAAGTCCCGGAAAAGATACATGTTTACGAAGTGATGTTCAATGATTACTCCTTGGCCAAGACTTATGCCTTAAAAACCAAAACGCTGTCAAAATTCAAGTCTCTGGCCTCGCAATATACGGAACGAACCGGCAAAAAACAGACAAGCGGTGATCTCGGTTATATCGAAGAAAAGACCTATCCGCAATTGTTTAAGCTGGCCAAAGAGACCGAAAACGGTAAGGTCGCCGGGCCTGTTGCGGTTGGCTCGAAGCAGTCCATTATTTATGTGGCCGATAAGAAGCCGGAACAGATTAAGGATTTCCTGATGGTTAAAGCCGATATAAAAGATATTCTTGAAAAAAAGATGCGCAAAGATGGCTTTGCCGAATGGGTCAAGAATAAAGAGGCCGATTCAGATATCAAGATATATGAAAATAATATCAGGGCCGGTATCGATCAGGCACAATACGCACAACCCGATTCGACGACAGGTTAATAATCTCAGGGATCGAATAATGCGAAAAATCATTTTTGCTCTTTTTGCGATACTGGTATTCTCTGCGCTGCCTGCCCCGGCATCGGAATTGGAACCGGTTGATGGCATTGTCGCCATCGTCGGACGAGAACCGATTATGGCGTCGGAATTGGCCGCGCAGCTTCAGATTATAGCTATTCAGAATAATGTCAAACCCGAAACGCCCGAGGAACTTGAAAAGTTCCAAAACCAGGTGCTGGATCAAATGATAACGGAACGACTCTTTTTGATCGAGGCCGAGAAGGATACGATGATTAAAGTCAGTGACGATGAAGTCGAGCAGGCGCTGGATGAACATATCGCTCAGACATCCGCCCAATTTCCTTCCGAAGATGATTTTCTAAAGCAGCTATCTCAGGAAGGATTGACGCTTCACTCATTCAAAAAACGGCTCCGGCCCGACATTAGAAGCCAGTTGCTCAAACAGCGTCTGGTCGCGCAGAAACTCTCGAAAATCTCAGTCTCCAAACAGGAAGTAATGGAATTTTATGAAAAGTACAAAGATTCGATTCCGGAGCAGCCGGAGGCGGTACGGCTGGCGCATATACTGATTACATTTCAGCCTTCCGGCGGGACTGAGGATTCGGTCCGTCAACTTGCCGAAGCGGTTCGAAAAAACATAGCCGCCGGGGCCGATTTTGTCACGATGGCGGCAACATATTCTTCGGGGCCGGCCGCTCTTTCAGGCGGTGATCTGGGCTTTGTTTCCCGGGCTGATGTTGTCGATGAATTCGGCCGCGTCGCCTTTAATCTTTCCCCGGGTGATGTCTCCGGGCCGGTGAGAACTCAATTCGGATATCATATTATCAAGTGCGAGGAAAAACAGGGCAAAAGGGCACACCTGAGGCATATCTTGTTTGAGGTCAGACCGACCGCCGCCGATTCGATGTTGAGCTACAAGCTGGTCGATTCGCTGCTAAAAGAAATAAACAACGGCGCCGATTTTAAGGAAATCGCAAAAATCTACTCGGCCGATGATGACTCCCGCCGCCAGGGCGGCGAGTTGGGCTGGTTTGCAATCGAGGATCTGCCGCCCGGGTTCGCCGCCGCGATAGATAAAATGCCCGAAAACGGAGATGTTTACGGGCCGGTCTTAACTGAGTACGGTTTACATATCCTGAAAAAAATCGATTCGAAAGAAAGACGAAAGCTCAATCCAACCGATGATTTCGATCAAATCAGAGAAATGGCCCGGCAGATGAAAACCGGCGAGGTAGTCGATAAATGGCTCGGGGAAATCAAAGAACGGACGTATGTCGAAATCCGTCAATTAAATTAGATTGATAACTGACCACTGAGGGCCGATAAATAAAAATGCGCCTTGATATATATCTGTCTCGCGTCGGAATCATAAAACGTCGACCGCTCGCTAAGGAAATGGCCGATAACGGCTTAATAAGAGTCAACGGTAATCGTTCGAAACCGTCGGCCACCATAAAAATAGGCGACATTATTCAAATTGGTGGTAATCGCCCGATTACGGCGGAAATAAAAAATATTCCCGTCGGAAATGTCAAGAAGGAGACACGCGCCGATTATTTTAAGATATTGGAATAAAATCCGCATGGCTGATAGCCTAACTTTTCCTTGCTTTTTGCCGTATTCTCATGTAGGTTATTGCCTTGCGAATCCTGATGGACGATATATTTGAAAAAACGGATAATATCTATAGATTTTGGAGTGTGTAAATGAAAATCTCCGATGAAGTCAAAGATGATACTGTCGTTTTCCGCCTCGGCGGTAAGGTTATGGGTGGTAATGACGCCACCATGTTTCACGGCAAATTACATGAGTATATCGACGGCGGTAAAAAGAAAGTCGTCGTTGATTTAAAAAAAGTGGAGTGGATGAGTTCGGTCGGATTGGGGATGTTGATTTCGGCTCTGACGACGGTCAGAAATAATGGCGGGGAATTAAAACTGGCCAATATCACTCAGGGTATACGCAATCTTCTGACAATAACCCGGCTGGCCACGATTTTTGACGCCCACGACTCGGTTGACGAAGCTATTGCTTCCTTTTAATGTTTTGCCCGTATCAGCCGGCGGTCGTGGAAGGCCATTACGATCAGTATAATCTGTTCTTTTCGCTAATCAATTGATAATACTCTTGCGCTTTGGCGCTGTCGCCGACCATTTCATAAAACCTCCGCAGCATATCACAGGCCTGCATGGCGTAACCGTCGGACATCGAGACCGCCTGCTGCAGGAGTTTCAGCCCTTCTTCGGGATTGTTTTTTTCCATCATTATTCCGCCCACCAGAGTATACAGTTGATAAAAGTCGGGCGGAGCCGAAATCATCGACCGCCGGGCATATTCCAGAGCAAGATCGTAGCGACCCTCGAAAAAATGCACGAGAGCATCGGCATATAAATCGATAAACTCTGCGCTGGGGTAATAATTATCCTCGCCCTTGAAATCAACTTTTCGTCTGTAGATCGCCCACAGTTTATTTCCGACGTCATGGTAAACCGGGTAATATCCTCTGCGAAATTTCGAGGATAAAAACAGCGCCTTCTCGGCCGGCGCCGAGGGTTTCAGGCCGGTCGAGAATAATATCAAATCGGGGGCGCGTTTCATCAGGTACGGAATATTGTAATTTCGCTCTTTCCAGGTCGATTTGATGGTCGCGATACTCTGCGGATTTTTGGCGATGGTTTTGTCGGTCAATCCGAGCATGTCTATAATGTCGGCATCGCTGTAATAACCGAAGGCGCCAATCGTGGTGCAGCCGATAGTAAGATGTTTTGTGCCCGCGTTTTTAATGACATTGGCCTGAACCATCATTTTGTTGACCAGTCTTGTCTCGGCGAAATGAATTTGCTGCATCCAGTTCCGGGGCAGCAAAAAAGTCAATATTCCGGCGGCCAGTATGATTATTATCATTATCGAATATACGTACGACCCGCCACGCGGGATTATTCTTCCGAATGATTGATAAAGAGCTATTGCGAATAGGAGATACATCGGTGGTAAAAGCGGGATAAAAAACCGGTGCCCGTGAAGAACATCACCGCCAACCAGCAAAATATAAATTCCATATCCAAAAACGACGAACAACATCAGACGCATCGGCTTGGGAAGTATTTTATAAAGGGCCAGCGGCAAAAAAATCAATATCCCGTAAAATCCGTAATGCCGTAAGAAAAGCCAAACATACTGAATACCGGATGAAAAATATTCGACGGACCAGCCCGTTTTGGCATAGAAAGGATTGGGTAAAATATCATGATAATAGTACAATCGGAATATCAGCTGCGGCAGAAGCAGCAATATATAAAGTAAAAAATATTTGCCGACTTCGATACGGTGACAGGTTTTTGTTATCAGGTAAAACAACAAAATAAAGATAAAAACCAGCCCGCCTTCCGGCCGGGTCAAAGTGGCGATGGCCAGAATCGGCACTAACAGCATATTTTTATTCGAGGCCAGATACAATCCCCAGAAGACCAGAGCCGTGAATAGAAGCGTCTCCAGACCTGATATGGCCCAGTAAGCAAAAGCGCCGTTGGCGGCCAGCAAAAACAGCACGGCCGATGCAAGTATATATGATTGCCTGCGCTCGAATATTTTGCTTATCCACAGCGTTATTAAAATAAAAATCCCGATACCGGAGCCGATCCCGATAATTTTAGAGACAAGTATGTAATCCAGTCCGAACCGGCTGAAAAAAATCATCAGGATGATTAAAAAGAAATTGGTGTAACCCTCAACCCTTTCGCCCGGATTAAAAACGAGGCCGTCGCCATGAAGAAAGTTTTTAACATAGCGGTACGAAATGAAGGCATCGTCCTGCGTAAAAGACTGCGAAATCGCACGAATAACAAACAAAACCGAAAAAATCGACAGAATTACAATCAGAACGGCGTTTCGTTTTAACATAATTTAAGAAAATAATCACTTGGTTTGCAAATAGCAAGCCAACTTGGTTGTCAGGGCAAAATTCAATCCGACCAACGTAATTGATTTCTTTCAAAAGTAATATGATAATACACATTCGCTCTGGCCGTGTCTTTCTTTAATATATAATAGCGTCGCAGCATATCGCCGGCCTGCATGTCGTAACCGTCCGAAAGCTCGAAAGAGCGCTTAAAGTAATCGAGCGCTTCATCCTCCTTTTTCAATTCCAGCAGAATGGTGCCGATGAGGACATAAGGCAGGTAAAAATCAGGCGGAGCCAGGTCGATTGAGCGGTGGGCATCTTTTAGCGCCTGATCATATTCCCGGCTCATAACATGATTCCACGCTTCGCTGTATGCAATAATAAATTCCGGGTTGTTGAAATATGTATCCTCACCTGTATATCCGGATTTGCGTTTGTAAATCGTGGCCAGATGATCCCCCTCCTGATAGTAAACTGGATAATAGCCGTTACGGAATTTCGAAGACAGAAACAATGCCTTCTCGGCCGGCGCCGACGGTTTTATACCTGTTGAAAACAGAATCAAATCCGGGTTACGCTCCATAAGGTATGTTATATTATAATTTC
This sequence comes from uncultured Ignavibacteriaceae bacterium, assembly GCA_964467955.1. Taxonomy (GTDB): domain Bacteria; phylum Zixibacteria; class MSB-5A5; order GN15; family PGXB01; genus CAYXTW01. Next base: position 57,642 of record CAYXTW010000014.1, read on the forward strand.
GCTCTTTCCAGGTCGAGGCAATTTTAGCGATTGTCTCGGGATGTTTGGCGATGGTTTTATCGGTTAATCCCAACATATCAATGATACGGCCGTCAAGGTAGTAGCCCAGGGCGCCTATCGTCGTACAGGCTATCGCCGGATTTTTCACCGCCGCTTCCTTAATATAAGTAACGCGTCTGATAATCTTTTTTACCAGCAGGATTTCATTGATGCGAATATTCTGTATCCATGACTGGGGTACGGCAAAATCGAACGCTCCCGCCGCCAGAATAATCAAAAATGATACTGCCGAAACATAGAAACGGCGGCGGGAAAAAATCTTTTCAATAATCCGGTACACCGTCAATGCAAACAATAAATACATCATCGGAAGAAGTGGAACAAAGAACCGGTGGCCATGCAAGACATCGCCGCCAACAAGCAGGATATATATAAAATATCCATAGATAACTAATAATAGCAATCGCATCTGCTTTGGTAGTTGCCTATAAAGTACCAGCGGCAGCAAAATCAATATTCCATAAAATCCATAGTGCTGAAGGAACAACCAAACATATTGAATGCCGGAAATGAAATACTCGGTCGACCAGCCCGTTTTGGCATAAAAGGGATTAGGCAGAATGTCATCGTAATAGTACAATCTGAAAAAAAACTGCGGTAGGAGCAGTAATATATAAAAAAGAAAATACTTCCCGATATCAGCTAACCGAAAACTCTTCGTCAGCACATGATAGATTAAGATAAATATAAAGACCAAGCCTCCCTCCGGCCTGGTCAGAGTGGCAATAGCCATTATTGGTACAAACAGCATATTTTTATTCGAAACCAGATATAATCCCCAGAAAATCAAAGCGGCGAACAGCAGTGTTTCCAGACCAGATACCGTCCAATACGCAAACACGCCATTGGTGACTAAAAGCCATAGGGCCGCGACGGTTAACACTAATGGCGGTTTATCCTTGAAAATTTTATTTATCCACAGCACCATCAAAACCAATATACCGATCCCCGAGGTAATCCCGATGATTTTGGAGACAACGATATAATCCAGCCCGAAAAGACCGAAACATATCATCAGAATTATCAGAAAAAAATTGGTATAACCTTCGACGCGCTCCCCCTGATTGAAAACGAGCCCGTCACCGTCGAGAAAATTTTTGACGTAACGATACGAGATATAGGCGTCATCCTGCGTAAACCAGACCAGAAGCGCATGATAAATAAATAGAAATGAAAAAATCGCAATTACAGTAATTAAGATAATTTTCGTTTTCGGCATAGATTTATAAAATAACTTCAATGGCACAAAATTTCAAGCCCCGGCGTTTCTCCATTGCGAAAAAAAATGTTATATTTATATTCAACTTCTTTGCTATGACGGAACAGATGCTGAAACAACTAAATCCGGTTCAGTATGAAGCGGTGACCACGACCGAAGGGCCGCTTCTGGTTATCGCCGGGGCCGGTTCGGGCAAAACACGGGTGCTTACCTGCCGCGTCGCCCATATACTCTCCGAGCGTCTGGCCCGGCCACATAATATCCTGGCTGTGACATTCACTAATAAGGCGGCCAACGAGATGAAAGAGCGAATTAATACGCTTCTGGGTACAGAAATTTTTCAGCTCACGGTGGCGACTTTTCATTCATTCTGTGCCCGGTTGCTGCGAAAAGAAGCGGCCGCGATCGGTTATCCCTCGAATTTTACAATTTTCGACGAGGAGGATTCTCTCTCTTTAATCAAAAATTGTATGGACGAATTAAATCTTTCTCGCAATCAATTTCCGCCGCCGGCCCAGCGGAGGAAAATATCAACTGCCAAAAATAATCTGCTGGATGCCGATGAATTCGCAGAAAAAGCCGGCGGCTATTTCGAAACACGCACCGCCGAAATCTATTCATTATATGAGAGACGACTCCGGGAATGCGGCGCTTTTGATTTCGATGACCTGATATTTCAGACGGTTAAGCTTTTGATTCTCAACGAAGAAATTCGGAAGAAATATCAGGAGCGATTTAAATATATTCTGGTCGATGAATATCAGGACACCAACCACAGTCAGTATCGGCTGTTGAAACTCCTGGTCGGTGAGCATCGGAATATTTGCGTTGTCGGCGATGAAGACCAATCGATCTACGGCTGGCGCGGCGCTGATATTTCCAATATTCTTAATTTCGAAAAAGATTTTCCCGGCGCCAGAGTAATCAAGCTGGAACAGAACTATCGCTCGACCAACGTGATACTCGAGGCCGCCTCGACCGTCATCGCCAATAATATCAGCCGCAAGGGTAAAACACTCTGGACCGAGACGGAAAGCGGCGACAAACTGCAGTTGTTTATGACCGATAATGCCTCCGAAGAAGCCTCCGTAATAATCGATTGTATCACGGAGAATCTGAAGCGGTATCCGCTAAAGGAGATGGTTATTCTGTACCGTACCAATGCCCAGTCAAGAACCTTCGAAGAAGCGCTTCGTCGCCGAAATATGCCGTACCAGATCGTCGGGGGCGTTTCGTTTTATCAGCGCAAGGAAATTAAAGATGTGATGGCTTATCTTAAATTGATCGCCAACCCGAATGATGATGTTTCCTTTCGGAGAATCGTCAATTATCCGAGACGCGGTATCGGCCAGACGACCCTTGAAAAACTGGCTCAATCAGCTCGTCGTGCCGGTAAATCAATGTATCAGGTCTGTCATGAAATTGATAAATTCGAGGAATTGAGCGGTCGTCCGGCAAATCTGATTAAGAAATTCGTAACGCTGGTTGACTTATATATGAGAAAAAAAGAAAATCTCGATATCGGTGAATTAACCGAGCAATTAATCGATGAATTGAAATTGCCGGAACTTCTAATCGCCGAGGATCCGCTGGTCGGGAAAAATCGCGCCGAAAATATCGAGGAATTTATTGTCGCCGCAAATGAGTTCGCCTCTCAATATGCCGAGCCGACGCTGGATAATTTTCTGACCGAGATATCACTTTATACCGATCTGGATCAATATAGCGAAATCGACGACAAATTAACATTAATGACATTGCATTCGGCCAAAGGATTGGAATTTGATCTGGTCTGTATGGTCGGTCTGGAGGAGGGGCTCTTTCCCCTGGCGAGAACTTTCGACAACCCGATGGAGCTTGAAGAAGAACGGCGGCTGTTTTATGTCGGCGCCACCCGCGCGCGAAAGAATCTCTTGCTTTCCATGGCTTCGGTCAGAAATCGCTTCGGCTACGCCGAATCGATCCCTTCCCGCTTCCTCAAAGAACTTCCTCCGGCGCTGGTGGAAATGGTCGACTATCGGACTTATCGCTCCGATAGTGAAAGCACCTTATCACTCGAATCCGGTTCATCGGAAAGACTGCCGGAAAAAACCGACCGTTACTATGAATATGAAGGCGGGGAAATCATGAGTATCGGCCGGATTGTTCAGCATCCGACATTTGGCAGAGGCAAAATCGTGAAAGTCGAAGGCAGTGGTGAGTCGCTTCTGCTGGAGATTTTTTTTACCGGTTTAGGTACCAAAAAAATTATGGCCAAATATGCCAAACTTAAAATCGTCGGCTGAATTAGATAATTTTATAGCCGCTTGACGGGTAAAAACTGCGTATAAAATACCTATTAATCTATTTTTTTAATTTTCCACGAATAAGGCTTTATTATAATATATAAGCTTTTCAATTAAAGAGAAATAGTCGATAAATCACCATACTACGTATCAATTACGTACTAATCAATTAGTCCGTTTTTTCCGATACGTTAATATTGACAGCTTCATAGAAATTTCGTTAATCAGAAAGGGCCATTTAATGAGTTCCCCCACCCCCCGAGATGTCATCTCAAAAATTTGTGAAATCGGGAGTCTCCCCCAGTCTTTGGCTTCCGTTCTTAAAATCCTCGACGATCCGTCGGCCGATGCCGTCGAAATAGCGACAGTTATTTCGAAGGATGTATCATTAACCGCTCGCGTTCTCAAGATGGTTAACTCGGCCCAGTACGGTCGAACACGCAAGGTGATAAAAATATCGGAGGCGGTGGCGGTAATGGGATTGAACAGTATAAAGATGCTGACCCTCAGCAGCTCTGTGTTTGGTATGATTCCCGACGGGGAATTAATGGAGAAATGCGATATAAAACGTATCTGGTTGCACCTGATTGAGACCGCCGTCAATGCCAGGAACATCGCCGACGAGGCAAAATATCGTGAACCGGAAGAAGCTTTCGTAGCCGGTATCCTTCACGATTTGGGTATAATTATTATGCTGCTGCATTTTAAGAACGAGTACATCGAAGTCATTGAAAAAATAAAAAAGCACAAGATGGAACTGATAAAACTGGAAAGAGCTAATTTCGGCTTTACCCATTGTGATATCGGGGCTGAAATGGTCGAAGCCTGGAAACTTCCCCAGCGACTTGTCTATATAATCCAGAATCACCATACTTCCGACGGACCGTGCATTGTCGAAGACGATTCGAAACTCAATGATATAGTCACGATGGCCGATAGGTTGACATCCGGCCCCTTCGATGAATATTTTCCCGATATTGAAGAAAATATCAGGCTTGTTTTTGAAATCCAGAAGAGGCTCGGTCTTTCTTCAGAAGCAGCCAATAAAATCAGAAAAGTATCCACTCGTCAGGCTTTGACTTTGGCCAAATATCTGGAACTTGATGTTGGGGAAATCATCGATATTCTGTCCGAGGCCAACGAAAGAATGGCTGAGCTCTATTTTTCGCTGGAAAAAATGTATATGGAGAAAGAAAGTTCCATCCATACGGCGTCCGATCAAAAATGCGATGCGCTAGCTTAAATTAACAACACGGTTCCCCGACCGGGGAGCCGCAAAAACTTCTTGTCAAAGCAGCTCGAATTATATACCTTCTGCAAATTTTAATATATTACGGAGAGTGCACCGCTTTGAGAATTTTGACATCTAAAAGAATAACTATCGCAATTATCATTGCCCTCGGCTATTTGATATATTCGATGGCCTTCGGAAATCCCGATTCGCTTGATATTTTCGATACTACCGGTATTGCACAAGAGGCCGAATCGCCGCAGATACAAAATTCGACTGAAACTTCCCAATCGAATCACACTGATGAAGAAAAGACCGGACACGGCAGCAGCGAAGTCGAAAAAACCCTATTGGGTTTAATTGTTATATTACTGGCCGCCAAACTGGGCGGTGATGTATTTGAACGTTTTCGCCAGCCGGCTGTGCTGGGCGAATTAGTCTTTGGTATGATTATCGGCAATATGACGTTGGTCGGCGTTCAGTTTTTTGAACCGTTTGAACACAGCCAGATTCTCGAGGTTCTCGCCGAAATCGGGGTGATTATCCTGCTCTTTACGGTCGGGCTCGAATCATCGATCGACGAGATGCGTAAAGTCGGGGCCGCCTCGTTTATGGTGGCGACTTTTGGTGTAATCGCTCCCTTCTTTCTGGGCTGGGGGGTCGCGATTTTGTTCCTGCCGGAGGAGCCAACCTATGTCCATATATTTGTCGGCGCTACTCTGACGGCGACGTCGGTTGGTATTACTGCCCGGGTTCTGAAAGACCTCGGAAAAATAAAAACCAGAGAGGCCAAAATTATTCTGGGGGCGGCGGTAATTGACGATATTATGGGTCTTGTCATTCTGGCGGTTGTGACCGGGATTATCTCGGCGGCCAATACCGGCGGCGATGGTATCAGTTCGCTGCAAATTCTGGGAATCGTAGCCAAAGCGGTCGGTTTTGTCATCGGTGCCATAATCGTCGGTCAGTGGTTGATGCCGAAAGTATTCAATGTCGGCAGCAAATTCAAAGTATCGGGCGTGCTGCTCTCCATCGCTTTGATGGTCTGTTTTCTGTTGTCTTATCTGGCCAGCCTGATCGGTTTGGCCCCGATCGTTGGCGCTTTTGCCGCCGGGTTGATCCTCGATAAACTCGCCTATGAAAAATTCACTAACCGCGGCGAACCGGGACTTGAAACTTTGGTCGATCCTATCGGAGTCTTTCTTATTCCGATATTCTTCGTCCAGATGGGCATGAAAGTCGACCTGACCACGTTTGGACATACGAGTATTCTCGCCTTTGCCGGTGTCATGACCTTAGCCGCGATTTTGGGTAAGCAGGTTTGTGCCCTGGCGATTACGGATAAAACCATCAATCGGATCGCCATTGGATTAGGTATGATCCCCCGCGGCGAGGTCGGTTTGATATTTGCGGCCATCGGCGCCAAACTAATCCTCGGCGGTGAACCGGTGGTTAATTCCGGCACCTACTCAGCGGTGGTAATTATGGTTATGGTGTCCACTCTCGTGACCCCGCCGTTGCTAAAATTCTCCATGCTCAGAGGGGAAAAGAAGGGAAAAAAATAGACTGAATCTGATAATTGACAAATAGTAATCTGTTCGCTTATCAATCTCTCGATTTGGACTTCCCCATTTTTTGTCCGGCATTAATCTTAATCCTGAGCATCCTTCATATAAATCGTGATTGCCGAATGAAATCAATTCACTCAAATATAAAAGCGTCGCACAGGAATATCTTTAAAGTCGAACCTTAAAACCGAAAATTAATACTTGATAATTACGGGGGCGTGTGATTATTTATACCTGATGAAAATATATCTTTCGATTATATTGTTTTTTCTCGGGAGAAAAGAAAAAAATGAATGATAATCTTCGTTTCGATATTGCTGAAAAACGGCTTACTTATCAGGGAACGCCCCTAGAACTGAAATTCGATAATGACCGTATTATTGAATATAATCATCGCCATAAAGCGGTCTTATCGAGCTATGATCTTGCCATGGAATCATGCCGGATTCTTACCCTCTGCGACCGGCTCAACTATCGTTCGAACCTCGGCGCTCTCCGTAATCGTAAAGTCAGGCAATCTGTGATTCTTTCCGCCGCCCTTTCGGCGGTGGCGGTCGGATTACACGGTCGGGGGAGCCTTAATACTTTCCCCAAAGACAAATTGACCAAAGAACTGACCAATGATCTCAAACGCGCCAATGACCGTACCGCGGCGCAAATTATGGCCGAGGTCTTGCAGACCACGACCGAAATGCTTCCGGTCGGCGAGGAAGTATTGATAGAATCGACCATTACCGAAGGTGTTCGCGCCAAGCCGGGTAAAGAGCCGGGCGGCAATCCGACCATTGCGGTCGGTGCTGTTTTCGGTAAAAAGGAACATCGCGCCCAGTACGGCCTGACCATGCCCAGTACCGTAACGTTACTCTCGATGGGGAGTGATGTCGTCGAGGGTACGACCAAATCGGTCAAAGGTCTGCACTCCAGTATGACCGCTCTGTTCGTCACCGAGTCGGGCGTCAAACGACATCTACCCGATATTTACGTGCAGCGGTGGATGAGCGGCGCTTATTTCGATGAGTTTAATCCGCGTGAGTCCGATCTTCTGGAGGCGGCCGAGATAATCGCGTCATCGTATGGTACATCCGGAATCGATAACCTCAGCGCTTTTTTCCTTGACCGGCCGCGACATTATCCGGCGATGGATATGTTGAACAAATCGGCAATATCGACGCCGTTCGATAAAGATGGCGACCTGATGCCGGCGATTGTGCTGGGATTGGAAAATATCGGATTTTCCGATAAACGTCGCTTGAACTCGATGATCGGTGAGATTGGCGGTTCGGCCGAATGGGCCATAGGTGTTCTTCCGCTGGTCTGGCGCGGCGGTCAGGCGCTTGGCATGTTGACCAGTCAGTCGTCACTGACGCGTAAAAGTCTCGGTCCCGAGGAAAAATGGAACGAACGTTTTCATTTCACCGAAGAGGAGTTCATGCTCATCCAGGATGCCCGCTTCGAACGCAAACCGTATTTCACCATCTCCGATATTATCGAGGATCCTTTCGCCGGCGGCATCAGCGCCTTCGGTGCCATCACCGACAATTATTATATACCGTTCATGCAGGGTGTTACGACCGATTCGGAAAATAACCGAATAAATGTCAACGTCCTGACGATTAATTCGCTCGGCATAATGGAGTGCTGGCAGATGACGTTCAAGTGTGAGCGGGGCATCGAGCATACCGTTAAAATGATGGTGTCACCTAAAGAAAAATTTTACGAGTTGAGCGACGATAAACTGGAGCAGGCAATCGGTGACATGCTGGCCGATATTAAGCTCCGCAAACGCTTTCGGATTTTTTTCAACAATGAGTACTACCCGGCCCTGATACCGGTGCGCGATAAGATGGTCGTACTGCATAAAGCGATGCGGGCTTTGATTGAGCGCGATGCGCTCAAAGAGCGCAACCTGAAGATCATCGACATCACCGAAAAACT
>CAYXTW010000015.1:0-65199 GCA_964467955.1 uncultured Ignavibacteriaceae bacterium
CGGTTAATATAAAAGGGGCAGACGGGGGCGTCTGCCGCCCACGAAATCCGGTCGTAATTTGTATATTGACAATTATTATGAGTTCGGCCTAATTTCTTTCTATAATAAAATTTATCCGGCGAGCGGCCGGAAAACTCTGATTTTCGAAGGAGGTCACTATGAACGCGGAAATATCAGGTGAGAAATGGCAATGGTCGGAGCTCTGGAAAAAGGAAGACTGGTGGGCGATATGGATGGGTCTGGGGATTGTCCTGGTGGCAATCATATTTTACTTTTCCGGAAGTTCGCTGAAACCGCTGGCGGTAATGCCGCCCAAATGGCTCGGTTTCGGGACGGTAATCGATCATTTCGGCGCGACGTGGGGCTGGTATTTGCTGTTGTTTTTTATCTTCATGGTTATTTTTTCAGTCAGCTCCCGAATAATGGGTTTTAATCTGAAAGAATATATCCCCGGCTTTATTTTGATTTTCCTCGGTTCGCTTATAATTCTTGTTTTCAGCAAATGGAAATATGCCAGCGAATATAATTTGGAATCGCCGCTGGTGGCCCTGCTGGTGGGATTGATTATCGGCAATTCGGCCAGGATTCCGAAATGGCTTAACGCGTCGCTAAGAACCGAGTATTACATTAAAACCGGTATTGTTCTTCTGGGGGCGACATTGCCGCTGACTCTTATAATCGATGCCGGGCCGATAGCCTTTCTGCAGGCGACGATAGTATCGATAGCGACCTTTCTGACAATCTGGTTCGTGGGCGTTAAAGTATTCAAGCTCGATAAAAGATTCGCGGCGGTGATCGGCGGCGCCGGGTCGGTGTGCGGGGTGTCAGCCGCCATTGCCATCGGCGGGGCAATCAAGGCCAAAAAGGATTATGTCGCTATCGGGATATCCATCGTCTCATTATGGGCCATTGTGATGATATTCGTTTTACCGTTTGCCTGCCGGATTCTGGGACTTCCGGCCGGGGTTTCAGGGGCCTGGATAGGTACTTCCGAGTTCGCCGATGCCGCCGGTTTCGCGGCGGCCGCCTCGATAGGACATGAGGCGGCTATCCAGAGTTACACCTTGATGAAGGTTATCGGGCGCGATATCTGGATCGGGCTATGGTCGTTCTTTCTGGCCATAATAGCCTGCTATTACTGGGAAGTTTCGTCGGACCAGGAAGGCGGAATGAAATCATCAAGGGCCATCAAGGAAGTATGGTTCAGATTTCCCAAATTCGTCATCGGCTTTTTTGCGGCATGTATCATTATGAGCTTTGTCGCCAGCGGTTTCTCGTCATCGGATTTCTCGACGATTTTAAAACCGAAACTGATTGCCCCGATCAAGGATTTGCGAACATGGACTTTTGTGTTTACGTTTCTATGTATCGGACTGACGACACGGTTTAAGGAATTATTGAAGTTCGGATGGAAGCCGTTTAACGCCTTTACCTTCGGGGTCATCATTAATGTTCCTCTGGGATATATTCTCTCCACAATTATTTTCCGGGATTACTGGGCGGCTATTAAATAGAAGCTATGGAATCAAGGCTTTATAGCGGTTATCATAAAGAATTTCCGAAATGGTCGGTATAATATAAAATTTTCCGCTCATATTATCCGTGCCCGGTCGATCCTCAGATCGACCGGGTTCCGGCGAGTCTGGGGACTCGCGCGGCACTTATGGTGATACTTCAAAGCCGCTAAAATCGGCAATTATTCAGGAAAATTGCTCTAATGGAAAAATAGCTGCCAGCCATAAGGCGAAAGATATAGAAATATATTATAAATGATCTCTACCTGAATTCCGAAATCTCGAGGGTGGATATTTTCTCGATCCCCGACACGGCCTCTTTGATTTCTTTTTGCCAGTCGCCGGTGCTGGGTGTGGGGGCGTTTCTGATAATTTTTACATGACCGCTGGCGGAATCGCACTGAACCGAAAGGTCTATCTCGCGGGTTATCGGTGAGCGCACCAGGTAGGCCTCCACCAATGCCTTCAGATGAGCATCGTGGATGACTTTCATGACCCCGCCGTGCATGCGAAATTCCGGCCGCCGGACGACCAGCGCAACCAACTCGGTCATAGCATCGAGATTCAGATTAGACATATTCAGAATCATGTCGTATGTGGTCGGTTCATCGAAATCGTCACCGTGCAGGAATTTTGCCCAGCGTATGCGCTGCGAATCGACGAGCCGGATATGTTCGGCAGCCTTGTCGTAAGTTATGCCGGCCTCGTCCATCAACGTTCTTGCCCGATAATCAAAAGGTGCGATAACTTTTAATTTCAATACATGCGGGACGTCGGTTAGAAGGAAATGAGTCTGCAAACCATGATAGATAACATTGCCCTCGGAGACAAAATCCAGCAAAGCGGCCTTGAAGATAGTCAGATAATTATGTATCTGCGCCGCCTGCGGATCCCATGAATGAGGCGGTTTGGTCTCCATGATTCTCGTTGCGGCATGGAGGAACTCATCGATACCGTACTTTTTGCCGTGCTCGATAATATCTTCGCGCGACATCGCCCGGCAATTGAGTTCCCGTGCGAGGCTGGCGGTCAATTTTTGCGAGGCGCTGAGCGAGCCACGTGTTATAGTAATGATAGGCATAATTATTTATCGTCCTTAAATTTCAAGACCATATTTCACGCAGAATAAATATTGCATTCGGCATTAACATCTCCCGTAGAAAATACAAATAGAGAATGATTAATGCAAATTGATTTTTTCAGTCGCGTGACAAAAATGAAAAATTGCAGGTCATTTTACGGTGCGCCCGATACTGCGAGCATAGGTCAGGGCCAGAGTGCGATAGACCATGTGGGCGAATTTGGAATACGGCAGATAAAACAAAAGGAAAAAGACTAAAACCAGATGGACAAAATAGCTGCCATAAGCCAGAAATCCGACATTGGCGAGACGGAAAAGCCACGACATCAATCCGGTCAAACCGGTGAAAAATATAATATACAGGAAAAGGTAATCGGAATAACCGCCGGAGCCGACGTCAGCGCCGCTTTTCCAATGGCGATAGAGCATCATCAGGCCACCGATTATTATCGCGATTCCGCCGACGGCCCCGAAAATCTTGATTATAGACGGAAATTCGACCGGCGGCCAGGGCAGGATATGAATTTGATAAATGCCCCATGCGGTCAAATAGTGCGGGACAAATATCAATATAAAAACAAGGCCGGTAGCGATAAATGAAAAACCGAAACCGGCAAATACCAAAATATGACTGGTGCCGCGGGGCTTATTTATATCACATTTGTAGAAAGTCAAATGTGAGAGGACATCCCAAAAAGTCCCGAATAATGCCGGGATAAACGACATTTTATTTTCTATTCCGGATGATTTCAGGAGTTTCCAGAATTTCAAATAACCGAATAAAGCGATTATATATACAAAAGCAAGACCGAACACGAATAAGGCATCAACCGTTTGATGCGGAACAAAGAAATCAAAATCGGTGATTGCACTCGTCATAAATAGAAAGCTGCCCGATTCCTGCGGCGCGGTAAAGGCGATACAGGCGATTATAACCAACATCGGAACAAGCAGCAAAAGCGGCAGGGCCCTGGGATTGGCCAGCGCTTTGCCCATAAAAGACGGAACGGCGAAATTCTTGTAAATATAGTTGCGGATCGCGGCCAGGACATCACCCGGTTTGGCACCCCGGGGACAATAAGTGGAACAATCGTTACACTGATAGCATAGCCAGACATCCGGATCGCGCAACAATCCGTCGGTCCAGCCCCATTGCGCCATAATCATTTCCTTACGCGGAAACGGTTTATCATCGGGAGACAGATTGCAATTGACCGAACAGGAGGCGCATTGCAGACATTTTTTTGGGTTTCCCTCGGTGGTTCGTCTGATCTCCCTGATAAGCTCCAGATCGGGTTCGAGCAAACGAGGTTCAGCCATTTGTATATCTCCCCTTTTGATGGCGAATTAATTTCATCAAATCGTTTCTAATCGGCGCATATTTTTAAAAGAAAAATATCGTCGACCGCCACGGGTGTCAAGATATTTTTGTTATCTTTTTCACAAAGTGTAAATATAAATCGCTGATATACCAGGGTCGACCAGGTTCCTTCGAACAGGGGTAGTTTGTTTATAAATGGCCAATAAATGAACTCCAGACAATTTGTAAACCGTAAATTTAAACCGCAAGTCAATCATTTTGCCGACAAAATAGAAGTCAGTCGAAAAAGCTCGAACAACAAAGGTCGCTTAAATCCATAAAACAACCACGTAAGCAAATGGTATTCTTATGATTAACGCTGTCCAGCCTTTATTTCGGCCGACGATCGAAGGCAATTTGATTAGTGATACAAGACTAATTTTGTCATATATTATACTATTTTTCCGATAATTATGGCGCGACAGCGGTAATCCGCCTATAAATAATGGGAATATTTTTCAAAAAATTTTAAAAAAAATCGGTCTGCCCTCTTGACAAAGCTTGTGAAAAAAGTTACATTCTTTGCGGTTTATTATAGTGATGTAGTTTGTGAAAAAAGTCACAAACTTGACGATAAAAGGATATAATGAGAAATAAAACCAAAATTAAAACAGGACATAAAAAGAGATGTCGAATTTGATTTCACCGCACGGCAGCGACAAGCTGAAGATTCTGCTTCTTGAAGGAAAGGAGCGGGATAAAGAATTGAAGAAAGCCGAAACGCTTCCCAAAGTGGTAATGACGACGCGTGAAACCGGCGATCTAATCATGATGGGTATCGGCGGTTTTACTCCGCTTGAAGGATTTATGAACAAGACCGATTGGGAAGGCGTATGCAAAGACATGAAGATGGCCAACGGCATTTTCTGGCCCATTCCGGTAACTCTCTCGCATGATTCCAAGCTTAAGCCCGGGACGGAAATCTGCCTGATTTCCGGCGAAACGGATGAAATCATGGGTACGATGAAAGTGGAAGAGTCATACCAGATTGACAAGGAATTCGAGTGCAAGCATGTTTTCGGCACTGATGACAATAATCATCCGGGTGTTCAGACGGTTATGGCCCAGAAAGACTGGAACATCGCCGGCCCGGTGAAGGTTCTCTCCGAAAGTTATTTCCCTGAAGAATTCAAGGGTATTTATCAGCGTCCGTCTGAAAGCCGAAAAGTTTTTGAGGAGCGCGGCTGGAAGACTATCGCGGCTCTGCAGCTTCGTAACCCGATGCACCGTTCCCATGAGTATCTGGCCAAAATCGCTATTGAAGTAAGCGACGGTCTTTATATTCATCAGTTGGTCGGCAAGCTCAAGCCGGGTGATATTCCGGCCGATGTCCGTGTCAACTGCATCAATACGCTCGTCGAAAATTACTTCGATAAAGATCGTGTTCTCACCGGCGGTTATCCACTGGATATGCGTTATGCCGGTCCTCGTGAGGGATTGCTGCACGCTGTTTTCCGCCAGAATTTCGGCTGCACGCACATGATTATCGGTCGTGATCATGCCGGTGTCGGTGATTATTACGGCCCGTTCGATGCACAGGAAATATTTCATCGACTCTGGCCGGGCGCTCTGGAATGCAAGATGCTGCCGATCGACTGGACGTTCTGGTGTTACAAGTGCGGCGGCATGGCCTCGATGAAAACCTGCCCGCACGGCAAAGAAGACAGGCTGTTCCTCTCCGGAACGGCACTGCGTAAAGCTCTTTCCGAGGGCGGCGAGGTTCCGGCCGAATTCAGCCGTCCCGAAGTGCTGAATATTCTGCGGGAATATTATGGCAGTTTGAAAGAGGAAGACAAAGTTGAAGTCAAATTGCACGGTCATGCGACCGGCGATGCAAAGAAATAATAATTTATGATTGGCTTATACATTTAACAAAGAATTAGGAGGTAGTTAATGCCAAGCTACGTGATTCCTGACAAGTGCGATGGCTGCAAAGCTCTTGACAAAACCGCTTGCCAGTACATCTGCCCCAACGACCTGATGGTGCTTAATAAAGACATCATGAAGGCGTATAATCAGTCTCCGGAGATGTGCTGGGAATGCTACAGTTGCGTCAAGATTTGCCCGACGCAGGCGATTGAAGTCCGCGGTTATGCTGATTTCTGTCCCATGGGTGCGTCGGTGACGCCGATGCGCAGTACCGACAGCATAATGTGGACGGTCAAGTTCAGAAACGGAATGCTGAAAAGGTTCAAGTTCCCGATTCGGACCACTCCTGAAGGTCAGGCTGTTCCCGATGGTGGTTATGAAACGAAATCGGATGACCTGAAGAGCCCATACCTGTTCACCGAGCCAGCCTCGACCGGCATGGCCGATCTTCCACCAGTAAAGTAAGAAAGGAATAGTGTCAATATGGCTAATTTCGAAACTATCGAAGTCAAAACTGATGTTTTGATACTCGGTGGCGGTATGTCCGCCTGTGGAGCGGCCGTAGAGGCCGCCTACTGGGCAAAGAAGAATAATCTGAAGGTTACTCTGGTCGATAAAGCCGCCATGGATCGTTCCGGCGCTGTTGCGATGGGTCTTTCGGCCATCAACCAGTACGTTGGTGTCAAAGACGGTCAGAACAGTGTCGAAGATTACGTCGAGTATGTCAGAAACGACCTGATGGGTATCACCCGTGAGGATCTGGTTGCCAATATCGCTCGTCACGTTGATTCGACCGTACATCTGTACGAGAAGTGGGGACTCCCCATCTGGAGAGATGCCGAAGGTAACTATGTGCACGAAGGTCGCTGGCAGCTGATGATCAACGGCGAATCCTACAAAATCGTCGTCGCCGAAGCCGCCAAGAATGCGCTCGGGATGGATAACATTTACGAAAGAGTTTTCGTGACCGAGCCGCTGGTTAAAGACGGTCGTTGTGTCGGCGCGGTCGGTTTCTCCGTCCGTGAAAACAAGTTCTACGTCTTCAAGGCCAAAGCGGTTGTCGCCGCCATGGGTGGCGCCGTACATGTTTTCAAACCGCGTTCGTCCGGAGAAGGTCTCGGCCGCTCCTGGTATCCGCCGTTTAACTCCGGCGCCAGCGCCTATTTCACGCTGAAAGCCGGCGCGGAAATGACGTGCCAGGAAGTCCGTTTCATCCCCGTCCGTTTCAAAGATGCTTACGGTCCGGTCGGTGCCTGGTTCCTGCTATTTAAATCTCGCGCCACCAATGGCCGCGGCGAAGACTATATGCAGACACGCCGGGATGAACTGGAAAAATGGAAACCATACGGTACCGTTAAGCC
Source organism: uncultured Ignavibacteriaceae bacterium (assembly GCA_964467955.1). GTDB lineage: Bacteria > Zixibacteria > MSB-5A5 > GN15 > PGXB01 > CAYXTW01. Next base: position 7,186 of record CAYXTW010000015.1, read on the forward strand.
GGTCCCGGCCAACCTCCGCAACTGGCTGATGATGCTGGATGTCATGGAAGGTAAGGGCCCCATCTACATGAGGACGGAAGAGGCTATCGAGAAGCTTTCTTCTGAAGTTCCCGACGAAAAAGAGCGCAAGAAAAAACTTAAAGAGCTCGAATCCGAGGCCTGGGAAGACTTCCTTGATATGACCATATCGCAGGCGATTCTCTGGGCGGCCACGAATACGGCTCCCGAAGAAAAACCTTCTGAAATCGCGGCCTGCGAGCCGTACTTTATCGGTTCCCACTCCGGCGCTTCCGGTGCCTGGGTGAGCGGTCCCGAAGATCTCGCTCCCAAGGATTATTTCTGGGGTTACGCTAATATGACTACGGTTCAAGGTTTGTTCGCTTCCGGTGACGCTTCCGGCGCTTCCAGCCACAAATTCTCCTCCGGTTCCCACGCTGAAGGTCGTATCGCCGCCAAGAGCGCCTGTGCCTACGCGGTTGATCATCCCGAAGAGATTACATTCGACAATGCTAAAATCGAAGAACTGAAAAAGCGTATTCTTCTCCCATTGGATCTGTTTGAGCAGCACAAGAGCAGTTCGTCGGATCCCGAGATCAATCCCAACTATATGAAGCCGAAGATGTTCATGTTCCGGCTGCAGAAGATTATGGATGAATATGCCGGCGGTGTTTCGACTCAGTTTACGACCAGCAAAGAGCTCCTCGAAAAAGGTCTCGAACTGCTTGCATTCCTGAAAGAGGACGCCGATAAACTGGCTGCCGCCAACCTGCACGAACTGATGCGTTGCTGGGAGAATATTCATCGTATGTGGCAGGCGGAAGCCCACGTCCGGACGATTCTCTTCCGTGAGGAGACTCGCTGGCCGGGGTATTATTTCCGCGCCGATTTGCCGTCGATGAAAGAAGACTGGAAAGTCTTCGCCAACTGCAAGTGGGATCGTGAATCCGGAAATTGGGAGATGATGAAGAGAGATATCATTCCCATTTACTAATCTTTGAGTGCGTTGATTAGTTAATAAAAGTCCTCCGGATGCCATGTGTTCGGAGGACTTTACTTTAAAAGGTAGCCTGGTAGCGAAGCGAAAAAATGAGACCGGCTTATAACAATGGATTCTATAATGACTGAGGATAAAACATTATGCCCGTACTGCGGGAAGAAGATGTCTTTGTGGCAGCCTCCGATTGAGGCCAACTGGGGCGAGCACCCCCATTATGTCTGCTTCAATGACGACTGCCCCTATTATGTCAAGGGTTGGGACTGGATGAAAAGCCAGTACGATCAAAATGTATCATATCGTCATCGCTATGATCCCAAGACCGGTTTGTCCGGGCCGCTGCCGGTCTGGTCGGCCAGCGCCCTTAGAAACCGTATCGTCGAAGATGCCGAAACGGACAACACCGGGGAGACCAAATGAGAAACGAAATCGAGAAATTCAAGGAAGAAATACTTAAAGATTATCCCCGTATGACATTGGATAGCCATTTCAATTTCAGATGTCATCCGGGTGTCCCCTGTTTCAATGAATGCTGCGGTGACGTAAATATATTTCTCACTCCTTACGATATCGTGCGGCTGAAAAAAAACCTGGGCATCACTTCGACCGAATTCCTGAAAAAATACACTTTCTCGCCATTCGATGAAAATCTCAAATATCCGGTGGTTCTCCTCAAGATGAATGATGACGAGAAGAAAACATGTCCCTTTGTTCGCGATAAGGGCTGTTCGGTATATCCCGATCGACCCTGGGCGTGCCGTATGTATCCGCTCGGTCTGGCTTCCCCGAAAGAAGGCAGCGACAAGCTGGATAAGGAATTTTATTTTCTGTTAAGAGAATCTGTCTGTAAGGGATTTGAGGAAAAGAAAGATCGGACCGTCCGCGAGTGGATTAAATCGGAGGGTATTGAAGAGTATAACGAGATGGGCGAAGATTTTAAGGAATTGACACTGCATCGATTTTTCACCGATAAAGGCAATCTGACACCGCAGAAAATCGAAATGTTTTTTATGGCGTGCTATGACGTAGATAAATTCCGCAGCTTTCTTTTTGACAGCAGTTTTTTCGAGAAATTCGAAATTGACGAGAGGACGCGAAGCAAGATTAAAGAGGATGATGTTGAACTGCTGAAGTTCGGTTATCGCTGGTTGAGATTTGCTCTTTTTGGTGAAAAGACAATTCCTGTCAGGGGCGAGATACTGGAGGCAAAAAAGGAAGAGTTAGCCAAAGAAAAAGGGACAAAATCGTAAACGATTCATTTACCGAGAATTTTTCAGGTATTGTATCATCTTTCGACGTCATTGATTCCCCGATATTACGAATTGTACTTTCGATAAAAAAGCGCGGGAAAAATCCGTTCGTGCGCGGGAATATCCTGGTACAATATTATCAGGCTCTGGCCGTCGAAACGCCCGAGTTACTGGCGCTCCAGTCTTTTTCAATCGCTATCGGTAATTGCCGGATGTGCTTGGTGGAAGCGTGCTTGGACTGAAAATCGCGAAAAACCCTTCTGACCTGATCTTCGCCGAGACTCAATTCTTTGGCCGCCGTGGCCGGATCGACCTTGTACTCCCAGGCATAAAGGAGCGGATCGAGAATGTCGAACGGCAGGCAAAAATAGAAATCCTTATCCGACACCGGCAGGCTGAAGGTATCGGGGCTCGGCGTTCGCTCCATGATTTCATTGGGAACATTCAGATATTCACCAAGCTGGTAGATATTGGTTTTGTACATGTGCGAGATGCATTCAACATCGGTGCCGCCATCACCGTACTTGCAGTAATCGCCCAGCAGAAACTCTGTTTTATTGGTGGTACCGGCCACCAGATAATTATTCTGCTCCCCCCAAAAGTAAAGAGCAATCATCCGCGATCTGATTTTCACATTGGCCGCCGCCGTAACACCCAGCAATTGCTCTTTCGATAACCTTTTTTCCCGAACATTGCCTTTACCGTCATCGACACGAAGCGTGTAAAAATTGAAACGGTCGGCATCGAGGAGATTCTGGGGAAGATAAATATTGAATTTGTACCCTTCAGTATAATCGGGGAAAATATTTTTAATAATGGCATCCCTATTTTTATAGGCATCGAAGCTGGCGACCGATGAAGTAAGCTCGACGGTTTTGTGTTCGATACCGAGTTTGTCTATGATAAGTTTGGCGTAATCGGCCGAGATCGGATTTGATTCCTTTTCGGGAAGAATCAAACCGAGGACATTTTCCTTGCCGACAGCGGCGACTGCAAGCGAGGCAACGACAGCCGAATCGATCCCGCCGCTGACGCCGACGATAATACCGTCCCTCTTGGGGACGCTTTTGACTTCGGCCTTCAGAAAATCCCGGACGATATCGGCCTCGTATTTCGGATCAATTTTGACGACGTCTCTGGAGAATTTCATTTTTTCTCCTTTCTTATTAAATATCATTTTATATGCAATTTTTTAATGCCAATTTATCGACCTTACCCGATTTGCGTTTCGGTAACGACTCCATAAATTCTATTATTTTGGGGACCTTATGTTCGGCCAGTCGGGCGCGGCAGAATGTCTGAATTTCACGGGCATCAGCCGACTGCCCCTCTTTGAAAACAACAATGGCCTTGACCGCCTCGCCAAGGACGTCATCCTCGACTCCGAAAACGGCCGTCTCCAGAATTTTGTCATTTTCAAGAATTCGCTCTTCCACTTCTTTGGCGCTGACCCGATTGCCGCCGGTCTTTATTATTTCCTTTTTGCGGCCGGTTATGAAAAAATAGCCTTCATCATCCATTCTGGCCAGGTCACCGGTGTACAGCCAGCCGTCTTTCAAGACCTGCCGCGTATCATCCGGTTGATTCCAATAACCGAGCATGACATTGTCGCCAGCGGTAACCAATTCGCCCGATATACCGACGGGGGCATCGGCCCCGTTTTCATCGACGATTTTTATCTTTATACCGCGTAGGGGAATTCCGATAGAACCGATTTTTTCCGCCAGCCGTTCCGGGGGCAGATAAGATATGCGCGGGGCTGCCTCGGTCTGGCCGTACATTATATAGATTTCCTTTCCCGGAAAGGCACTCATCAATTTTTTGATAATCTCCGGCGCCATCGCACCGCCCGCCTGCGTGAAATATCTTAAATGCTTCAATCTTCTGGAAAGCATGCTCGAATTGTTCAGAAGAATGATAAAATTCGAGGGTACTCCGGAGAATCCGGTGACCCGTTCTTTTTCCATCGTATCGAGGATAACTTCGGGGTACAGGAAACGATTATCGATAACCAGCGTCCCGCCGACCGGAATATGTGTCAGAAGAAGCGAATTACCGTAAATATAATAAAATGGAAGAATAACGATGACGCTGTCATCTTCGGTCAACTTCAGATAATCGACGGTGGCAATCGTGTTAGATATCAAATTGCGATGCGACAGCATGACACCTTTCGATTCGCCGGTGCTGCCGGACGTATAAAAAATCGCTGCCAACTCATCTGATGATTCGGGAATTTTCTCATACAGTTTTTCAAGCTCGAATTTCTTCATCGAATAAGCAACACGCGGGTGGGGATCATCAGTGGGAGCAGAAGGATTTCGTAAAATGTCTTCGATTTTTTTAATTTGAATATTCGGATTTTCCAGATTAATATCTTTATCCGAAATAATATATTTCAATGGTGAATCGATATCGACAATTTTGTCCAGGAATCGAGCGTACTTCGAATGAAAACACAGCAGCCGGGCATCACAATCGAAGATGATAAATTTGATTTTATCCGGCTTCAAAGATGTATCAAGCGGAACTGCGACATGACCGGCCTTAAAAATTGCGAAGAACAGAATTACATACTCAATCGAATTTTCGTACATCAAAGCGATACGAGAACCGCTTTCAAGGTTCGAATTTTTTATGTACTCCGCTATGATATTGGTTCTTTTCAGCAGTTGCCGGTAATTGATTTCGCGATCCAGATGCTGGATCGCTTTATTACCCGGAAAAAGCCGGGCGCCGATAGCCAGTAAATCAAAAATTTTCATGTAATAAAGTATGCCGATTCGGAAATAAAAGACAGACGACCGGTGAAATCGACCGGGCATCGAAGTGACCGAAAATCAGCCTGTTTTCCCCTGAATAAAATTCACGAGTTTGTCGACCGAATCGAGATTATCCGGTGTCAACTCATTATCCTCGACCGTAATTCCGAATTCTTCTTCCAGATACGACGTCAGTTCCAGAACCCCGGTTGAATCGATAATTTCCTTTTCCATAAATGAATCGGAATCACTGATGGATTCGACGTCACTTCCGACAAGAAAAGTCTCGGTGATAAAATCCTTAAGTTTTTTGCGCACATCGGATTGTTGAACGGTAGCCATTGTACTCCTCTATATCCATTATTTAATATTTTGTACTAATTCAGAATTTACTCAAAAAATTTCGCTTTTTCAATTATTCACCATGCCGTCACGAAGATTCGATTTCGAGCGGGGGCATCCGCAGATACTCGGTAGCCTTAACCTTCCTCTCAATATTTGCATAACCTCTTCGGACCTGTTCCTCCGATAGATTTAAGACTTCAGCCGCCTTTGCGGGCGGGACATTATGCTCCAGAGCATACCAGAGCATATCCATATTATAAAAATCAAGTCCGAAAAAGAATTCCTCCTGGGTTACTTCGGCGCTGTACGTATCGGTCGTGGGGATTCTCTTTATAATTTCATCCGGGATACCCAGATATTCCGCCAACTGGTATACCTGGATTTTGTACAGATGTGCGATCGGCTTCAGATCGGTCCCGCCGTCGCCGTATTTGACGAAAAATCCCTGCATGTGTTCATCCTTATTGCCCGTTCCGGCCACCGCCCAGTTTCTCTTCTCGGCCTGGTAATAAAGAGTAGTCATTCGTAATCTCTGTTTCAGATTTGACGCCGCCACGACCTGCAAATAGGCTCCCAGCGGCATTCTTTTCGATTGTGACTTACCGTCCTTCTCAATCGTAAGCGTAAATACATTATACGTATTTTTCTCCAGGATGTTGGTCGGCATCGTAATCTTGCAGGCGTAAGAATCATCATATTCCGGGAAAACCTGCCTGATGGCTTCGTCCCGCCGCCGATAGCATCCCATGCCGGCCAGCCCGGCGGAGATATTTTCGACAACCGTCTCGAAACCGAATTTATTCGCCAGCTTTTCGGCTAACTCCTTGCTTTCACCGGCCGAATCTTTCTCCGGCATCATCACGCCCAACACTTTTTCTGGCCCGAGTGCTCTGGCACACAGCGCCGCCACGACCGAGGAGTCTATTCCACCCGATATTCCGACCACGGCACCGCTTTTTTTTAATATGCCGCGGGTTTGCCGAAGAATGGTTTCAAAGAGACTTTCGGCAACCGCCCGGGCATCTAAACGGAGACTGTCTTTATTGAATTCCAATTATTTTCCCTTTTAATATTTGCCTGTTTTGTCCGACTCTTTATCAAATATTTTTACGTCCCATTTCGATTTTTTTTAAACTCTCAAGCCCTTTTTTTCTATTCATACGCAACGAAAGACGAATAGTCAATTCATAAACAGGGCATAGTTAAGGTTATCGGAATAATCATGTAACTTCTTAATAGATAGTAAATTGACCCCGAATGCGATTATAATGAGAATGGTGTGCAATAAGATTCTCGTCAAAATTTTACACCTCGGCCGAAAATTGAACGAAACATTTCTTTCAGAAATCCCGATCCCATACCGAAATGAATGGCCAGATAAATCAGCGGTAGAATCGGCAGGAAACTCAATCCGCTCCTGAACGAGATAATCAAACTTGACAGCAGGATTACGGCAGCATAGAAGCAAAGAATTAAAAGAGACGGATATAGAAATTTATTTACGAAAAGTGCCAATAGTATCAGAAGCGGTATTCCGACGGTAATAAACGGCGGAATGAGGGTGCCGAGAGACAATGAACCCGGATGTTTGCGGGCAAGACGAAAGCGCCCGACTCCGTACCGAGACATCTGGGCGAATAATGCCGACAGCGACTCACGGGGATAATAAAATACCGCCAGCTTCATGGAAGTAAATGACTTATAGCCGTTTTCGGCGGCGCGAAAGTTAAAATCGACGTCCTCGCAGGCATCAAAGCGCTCATCAAAACCGCCCAACTTTTCGAAGGCATCTTTTTTATATGTCGCGCCGGAACTGGTCGGATTCACATATTTATCCTCGTCGGTGTAAATCGTTGAATCGAGCCCGTGGCCGATAGGTGATTTACGCGCCAGCGAGACGGCTTTCTGAAAATAGCTGTTTTCGGGAGTGTCGAGGAATTGCGGGCGACTCAAGATCGAAACTTCCTTTTCGGCCATAAGCTCGACCATATTTTGCAGAAGCATGCGATTATTGATATAAGTGTGACCATCTATATATGATATAATTTCACCGGTCGCATTTTCGGCGCCGATATTTCGGCCGGCCGAGGAAAAGCCCCGCGGATTGTGAATTATCTTGATTCTATGGTCATTGGCGGCCAGTTCGGCAATAATTTCATCGGTACGGTCGCTGGAATCGCCGGCGACAATAATGATTTCCAGCTTATCCTCCGGATAATCCTGCGTTTGCATATATTTTATTGTCGAAGCAATAAACTTTTCTTCATTCTTTATGGGGATAACAACCGATATTTTCGGCCAATCGTCCGAATTCAACTAATTTTCGCCTTTCCCCCGCCTTCCGCAGGATAGAAAATTAAATCCCAAAAAGGCACTGATACGGGCTAAAGTCAATAGAAAATTAGAAAACCACGAAAGTATAATTGTTCCTGTAAGGTCTCCGGATCGAACGCTATGCTGAAAAAGCAATTGAAAAAGCGGCTTGTTTTTTGTAAGATTGAAATTGCAATTTAGGAAGTTAAAGACATTGACCAAGGATAGAATAAAGGAATTCCGGGAAGATAGAGAGCGCCTTAATAAACTGGTGATGAAATACGCCGGTATCAATACGAAGCGCTTTCACAATATCGACCGGCAGGTCTATAACGACGGAGCACTGAAATCCAAAACCAAGGAATTGATGGGTCTGGTATCTTCGCTGGTTTTGAGATGTGATGATTGTATCATGTATCATCTGATTCGCTGTCGGGAAGAAGGTGTTTCCGATAAAGAGCTGGAAGAAACGCTGGCAATCGGGTTGATAGTCGGCGGCTCGATTACGATTCCGCACATTCGGCGGGTCTGGGATGCCTGGGATAACATGAAACAAAACTATAATTTCCCGAAGGGCAAAAATAAATATGGATAAAGAAAAAATGTTCGGTACATTGGTCCGAAAAGTCGGGGCAATGTTAAGAAGCGAGCAGTCAAATCGATCAAAACTTGAGATGATCTGCAGGCTGTTGAAATATAATATCCCGGAATACGATTGGGTCGGCTTCTATCTGGTCGATCCGGATAAAAACAAAGAACTAATCCTGGGGCCGTTTATCGGGACACAGACGGAACATGTTCGGATTCCGTTCGGGCGGGGGATTTGCGGTCGGGCGGCCGATTTAAAAGAAACCGTCCTGATTTCCGATGTCTCGCTGGAGAATGATTATCTGTCGTGCAACCCGAATGTAAAGTCGGAAATAGTCGTGCCCATTTTCAAGGATAATCGTCTGGTCGGAGAACTCGATATCGATTCACACGAAAGCTCGGCATTTACCGAAAAAGATGAGCGGTTTCTGGAAAGAATCTGTGAGTACGCTTCGGAACTAATCTGATTTCTATAGGAAAATTCAATTAAGACAGATTGTCTATAGACTTATTCAGCATCGGGCGGTTTGGCTTCTTTTAGAGCGGGCGGCGGGGGCGGTTCCAATTTCCCTTCGTACTTTGCCTTCTTCTTATCAATATTAGGAAGGTACTCTTTCAGGGCCTGAATCGTTACCGAATCTTCTTCGGGGGCCAGTTCAATGTATTTATTATAGGCATCCAGAGCGTCGTCGTATTTTTTGGTCCATTCCATCGTGGCACCGAGGCTGAAATAAGCATCGGTGTAATTCGGATCCAATTCGATAATTCGCTTGAAATCTTTGATGGCCATGTTGAAATCGTCGTTATAATAATAAGCGATGGCCCTGTTATAGAGAGCGTCGATAAAATCCGGAGATAATTCGAGCGCCCGAGTATAACTTCTGACGGCGAAATCGAAATTATTCTGGGCGCGATACGCCAAACCCATATTAAAATATGCCTCGGCATAATCCGGCTTCAATTCGATTGCCTTCTGGAAATCAGCGATAGCGACATCGAATTTACCCCTCATATAGAACATGGTTCCACGGTGGAAATATGCTTTGACGTAGCTGGAATCGAAGTTTATTGCCTGGCTATAATCCCGGGCAGCCAGCTTCTTTTCACCCAGATTTTCATAGGCGATGCCCCGGCTGTAATAGGTATCGGCAAAATTGGGATCGAGGTCGGCCGATTGAGTAAAATCCTTGACCGCCTCCCGATATTTGCCCAGCATCCCGCAGGCGATACCTCGTTGAAGGTAGACTTTCGGATTTTTCGGGTCGATTTTCAGCGCCAGAGAATATTCGTCGATGGCCTTCTGCGTTTGGCCTCCATAGAGGTATTCATTACCCTTGACAATATGATCATCGGCCGTATTCTCCTGGGCAAAATTCGCATTCGACAATAAGAAAAACGAAAGAAAGAGGAATGACAGAATTGCCCTGATTTTGGATAGATGTTTGCTTTTTAAACCTTTGGCTCTGATTATCATAAGTGGTCTCCCGGCGGCTATTTTCGAATATATTACCTTCTGGCTACATTATCGGTATAATCAAACCTGTTCGCAGTAATACTACTAATAGTGATAAAACGGCGCAAGCAATTTGTTCCGGTATTTATTATATCTTAAGTTGCGAAGCTTATTTGGATTAAAATGGCTTAGATTTAATTAAATATCGCTCTCGCCGCTTTCGCCGTCCGTTCGATAAAAGTTTCAATCGGCTCGCTCAGTTTCCGGCCGGTGCCGACCTCGAAAAGGATATTGTTCATCTGCGAGGCCCTGTCAAAATACGACCTGAGTTCCGGCCAGTTGATATTGCCGTCAAACGGCGGCAGATGCTCATCGGACTGACCGTGATTATCCGATAGATGGCAGGTGGTCATCCGGGAATAATATTTTTTCAGCAAATGAAACGGCTCACCGCTCATATTTTCGTGCGAACTGTCGTAGCAAAATCCGAATTTCTCGGGGCCGAAAACCTGAAGGATTTGATCGCAAATCCATGAACCCTGTGAGGTTGGCATATTTTCAACGGCCACAGTGAGCGGCAGACGGCCAATCGATTGATCGAGTCGATGCAGCGACTCAATAGCGCGCTCGAGACAGGCCTCCTTGCTGTCATAAAAATAATGATGGGGATGGATAATAACAATCGGGATTGCCAGCTCGACGGCATATTCTATATAACGAGCGGTTTTTTCAATGGCGATTTCTTTTTCATCGATATCCAATGCGGCAATATTATAAGGGGGATAAAACGGAGCGTGTGCCGAGTCAATCGACAGATTCAGACTTCGGGCCAGATCGAGGATTTCGTTTATTTTTTCTCTATTAAAAAAATGTGTGTGCTCTGCATTAGCGCAAATGGAGACAAAGTCAAAATTATTCTGAGAGAATATCTCGAATTGTCTTGAAATATCGACGGTAAAATCAACCGTTGTCGAAATGCCGATTTTAAAAGCCCTTTTACTCATGGAACTACCAATTAAATCTAATAAAGATAAGAAATTATACCGGAATAGGCAGATAATTTATTTTTTCGGCCATGCGAAGCGCGGTTTCGCTCAAAGGCTGTTAAATTTCTTTAAAAGTGGGCGTTGAAAGATATCGCTCACCGGTGTCGCAGACGAATGTTATTATCATTTTACCCTCGTTCGCTTCCCTGGCGGCAACTCTTAAGGCCGCGGCGACATTCGCTCCGGACGATATCCCGGCTAAAATACCTTCTTCTTTCGCCAGACGCCGGGTGGTATTTATTGCTTCGTCAGAGGGCATCTGAATAATTTCATCGACGATGTCCAGATCGAGAACATCAGGCTTAAACCCGGCGCCGATTCCCTGAATCGGATGCGGCCCCTTCTGGCCGCCGGACAGGACAGGCGAGTCGGCCGGCTCGACGGCGATGAGTTTTATCGAGGGATTTTTCTCTTTGAGAAAGGCACCGGCGCCGGTGATGGTCCCGCCGGTTCCGATTCCGGAAACAATAATATCCACTTTGCCATCGGTATCGTCCCATATCTCCGGGCCGGTCGTTGTCCGATGGATATACGGATTGGCCGGATTTTTAAACTGCTGCGGCATAAACGAATTTTCTGTTGACTCCAGAAGTTCTTCGGCCCTTTTAATCGCCCCGGGCATACCGTCCGGTCCGGGCGTCAGAATCAATTCCGCGCCCAGGGCTTTCAATAAACTTCGCCGCTCCAGCGACATCGATTCGGGCATTGTTAAAATTAATCTGTATCCTCGGGCGGCGGCTATAAAAGCCAGCGCGATCCCGGTATTACCGGAGGTCGGCTCGATTATGGTCGTATCCTTTTTAAGAACGCCCCGCTTTTCGGCATCGTCTATCATGGAAATGCCGATCCGATCCTTGACCGATGATAGCGGATTGAACGATTCAAGCTTGACTATAACCTGTCCGGGCAAACCGCCCGTCAAACGATTTAATTTAACCAGCGGCGTGTGGCCGATCAGCCTGGTGATATCGTCAGCAATTCTGCTCATGGAAAAGACTCCTTTGGTTTGAGCGAATTACTCACCTCATATCTGATAGCTCGCCTTACCGCCCAGCCTGGAAACCAGATCGGATACCTTCAACGATTGGAAGTGTTTGGTAATAAGCTTTTCAGCATTTTTCCAAACATGAGTCAAGGCATCCTGTTTTACGGTTCCGTTTTGCGAATAAAGAATACTCCCTTCAAACGCGGAGATAATATCCAAAACCGATATCTGGGACGGTTTTTTTGTCAGATAATATCCACCTTTCTTGCCGCGTGTGGCTTCGACCAGGCGGGCACGTCGGAGTTGTGATAAAAGCAATTCCAGGTACCGTACCGGAACATCCTGCGAGATCGCAATCTGCCTTGCCTGCAGCGGCCCCTTACCATAATTCGCAGCCAAAGATACAATGGCTCGTAATCCGTATTGTGCTTTTAATGAAATCATATTACCCCCTTTTCAATAAAAGGCGCGTTAGTGCGTTCCTTTATGGTATACTGCCGGACATAGCCCGATTTTAACACTTCGGTTGTACAAATCATGTTGTCGTTCCTTTTGTTAAATTATACGATTTACATATAGGAATTATAGCAAATTAGCTGTTTATATCCAAAAATTTATTTTAGATTCGCCCATTCCGGAAATTGGCTCAGATCGATATTGAACACGAATCGTCCCAGAAAATATATGGCCGCGGTTATAAGTATAACTCCGACAAAGTTTAAGATCAAACCGGTCCGAGCCAGGCGACCGACAGATATTTTTCCCGAGCCGAATATTATGGCGTTGGGAGGAGTCGCTACCGGCAGCATAAAAGCACATGAAGCCGAAAGAGTCGCCGGTATCATCAATAGAAGCGGATTAATTCGAATCGCCAGCGAAAGCGAGGCGAGAATCGGCAGGACCATCTGGGTCGTGGCGGTATTTGAAGTCAATTCGGTAAGGAAAGTCATCATCAGGCATATTGAAATCACTATTACCAGGGCCGGGAAGCCGCTGAATCCGGTTAGCTGTGTACCCAGCCATTGCGAGAGTCCGGATTGGCCGAATCCCTCCGCCAGTGCAAAGCCGCCACCGAAAAGAATAACGATTCCCCAGGGCAGTTTTACTGCCGTCCGCCAGTCCATTATCCAACCTCCCACACTTCCGCGGGCCGGTATCAGAAAAAGCAAAAGGGCGATGACGACGGCGACGGTGCCGTCATCAATAAACGACGGTTCGGGCAGAATACCAGACCACCCCGGGATGGTAAAGCTGCCGATATTAATATTTTGCCTGAAAATCAGAAGAAAAGCCAGGGCAATAAAGGCGATTAAAACTACCAGTTCCTCAAAGCCGATCGGGCCCAGTTTTTTATATTCATCTTTAAACAGGTTTATATCGGCCTTCTCATTTTTGCTACGGCGCACAAATATAAAAACCAGTAATCGCCATGCGATAATCAGGAATATGATAGAAAAAGGTAATCCGAAAGCGAGCCATGACGCAAAAGTTATTTCAGGAGCATCGGGGAAATTGATTTTCAGGATTTTGATGAAAACAAGATTAGGCGGTGTCCCGATGAGGGTGGCAATACCGCCGATCGATGCCGAATAGGCGATACCTATTAAAAGTCCAAGCGAAAATTTTGAGATTTTCACATCTTCGGAATCATTCTCCAGCCGACTGATAACGGCAAGGGCAATCGGCACCATCATCATCGTGGTGGCAGTGTTGGAGATCCACATCGAAAGAAATGCCGTCGCGACCATAAAACCGAGGATTATTTTTTTGGGACTGGTGCCGATGAGCATGATAATTTTTATCGCGATTCGCCTGTGCAGCTGCCATTTCTGCATGGCCAGAGCAATTATGAAACCGCCGATAAAAAGAAATATTACGTTATTAAAATAAATCGGAGCGACCTTTTTGCCGGTCATTATTCCCATAATCGGGAAAAGGACGACCGGGATTAAGGCGGTGGCGGCAATCGGAATCGCCTCGGTAATCCACCAGACCGCCATGAGAATGGCGATGGCGGCCGTCCGCGTAACCAGCGGGTTTTCGGGATCGAAATTGCAAAAGATTAAAATAACCAGAGCCAGAAGAGGACCTAATATCAGACCGAGAAGTTGTATGTTGGAACCAGTTTTGATGTCATCAGGATCAGGCATAACTATAATTGGAATAAAATCATAGCAAAATTCCGAGACAAGTAAAAAAAAGATAATTTATTGCGTTTTTGGCGGATGAAAGGAGGTTGTCCCAAAAGTACTTGAAAAGCAAAAACACGTCATTGCCAGCCCTGAGAGGAACGCTTAGCATTCCACGAAGGGCGTGGCAATGACATTGCGTCGCAATCTCCTCATAACGAGTTGAGAGATCGCCACGTCGTCCTCCTCCCCCCGATAAATCGGGGAGATTTCGGACTCCTCGCGATGACGATACCGGCTTTTGGGACAATCTCAAAATGTACACCGACCATATCAGAGCTGTTTGATTATCTCGCGATACGAATGCAAATAGGCGACGAGATACAATGTCAGGCCGGAAATAAGCAGCCAGTAAAAATACGGCTGCGGATTTTCGAGTCTTAATGTCGCATCGGTATCGTACATAAACGAGAAGAGTATCATGCCGGTCGCGATAATAGTTAAAAGCCATGTAATCAGAGTCGGTCTGAAATAAAGTCCCCTGTTGAACAGGCCGGTAATCGAGATTCCGATGATTATCATCAGTAAAGCCACCAAAGATGGTGCAATCACGGGGCCGATCCATGGATATGGTATCAGGAAAAGCACGTCCCATTCAAGCAATGACGACGGCCAATCGAGAGTGATTTTCAGGAAGACATAGTAAAAGATATCCCAGATTCCGAACAAAATCAGAAAATATCCGAAGCGTTCCCAGAATCTTTTACCGCAAATAGCGGACACAGTAATCATCATTATTATGGTGGCCAGTTCACGGAACAGCTCGATTCGGATCATGCGGATATTGATGACTTTGAGCGGCAGCGAGAAACCTTCAGGATAGTACAATTCTCTTAAATAGACGACGACGGCGGATTCGAAATAAGCCATGGCAACGGCGAAGAGGGAAACATATAAAAGCTTTTTATTAAAATCGGTCATTATATTTCTTCAGGTTTGTGTACAAAATATATACAAACCACGATTTTTATTTTTTTATCAAGATGTTCCTATGAAAGACGAATGTCAATAAACAAAAAGGCGCTCGGATGAGCGCCTTTCACCCGGCAGATGTGAACATCTGCCGGGCACAATCAATTAATTGTGGCCTATATCGGCCTCTGATTCATTTTCTAATTGCCGGAAGTCTCTTCCTTTTCGACTTTTATCTTTATCTCCTTTTTCCCGTCGGCATTCGTGGTTATATCGACACTCTCCACATTTTCGCCCTCTTCGGCCAGCTTGGCCCTGACGGCCGCTTCGATTTCGGCATCGGTCATTCCCTCGATATCCAGATTGGCACAACTGACGCCGGCGGGCGTTTCAAAAGATATATTATCGGTATCGCCGACATGAAGTTCTATTCTCTTAACGTCACGTGTTGAATCGCCGGCGACATTGACGCCGCTGTCATTGATATCCATGGTAATCTGTCTCTCACCACCGCTGGTGGTAACGGTCACGGTCGGATTGGTGTAAACCGTCGCCAGTTTTTGTCTGATTTCATCGGCGATTTGCTGGTCGGATTTGCCCTCGGTTTCAACTTCGATATGCAGCTTTTCCCTCACCTGAGCAAACAGCGAACCGGAGACGACACCGGTTATCGGTCTTATCTGCGGATCGGCCTGAAAACCGGTCAAAGCCTTGACGGCAATCGCGACCTCGCGTGCGGCCTGTTTGTCCGGAAGACCGCTGATAAGGCAATTACCGCCGTCAAACTCGATACCGGCATCCTCATAACCAAGCGCAGCCAGCGCCCGGGGAAGCTGCCCCGGTGTGATATTTGCTTCGTTTAAATTCGCATACACCAGATCATACCCCACGGTGGTGGTGTATGAAAACGGCACCAGGGTAATAAACAGAAAGACAATCACCGCCAGGGATAATCCCGTCACCAGTCCCGACCTCCGGTTGATTTGATTTTTCATAATCGACATGATACTCTCCTTTTTCTTTTCCGCGGTTTTTCGGATAATCCGGCTGCGGATTTCCGCGAAAGGCGTCGTTTCGATACTTTTTTCCTTTTCGGATTTTAATGCGTTATTAAGGATAGATGCGGCTTTAAAGGCCCGTGCACAGGCAGGGCAGGATTTAATATGCTCCCGCATCTCGCTATCCGGCGCGACCGAATTATTTATCCTTCGAATCACTTCTTTGCAGCGCATATTTTCCTCCGACACTAACATCAGTTTTTATATCACCTTTGACCGAAGGGCCAGAAAGATGCGATTCCAATTTTTTGCGCATCTTCCGCCGCGCCCGCCAGAGACGAGCCTTGATGGTCCCTTCCGGTTTTTTGAATATGGAGACCAGTTCGCCAATCGGCCAACCATCGATTTCATATAGAATAATCATCGCTTTGTCTTCGGGTGAAAGAGAAGTCAGTGCACGATTTAGCCAGCGCCGGGAATCGTATTGGGCGAGGGGATCAATTTTGACTGAAGATTCATCAATATTCGGCCTAAGAGTTATTCGTGTCCACCAGGGAGTCCGCTGCCTGTTTTTGAAGCTGTTGATTATGATGCGAAACAGCCAGGGTTGAAAGGCGGCTGTATTTTTTAATGTTGCGAACCGAGACATAGCGTAAATTATCGCCTCCTGATAAAGGTCATCACCATCGTCGCGATTGCCGGTTAATTTGCGGCAAAAGCTTTCGGCTTTGGGATGAATCGGTTCCAGAAGCTTCCAAAACAATTCATTATCCATATTCATACCTAAGACACATCAGCGGTGGTTTTGGTTGCATTATGTCCAATATATTTCATCGATTAAATGGGTCAACAGCCGTTTTTCATACTTTTTCAAATATTTTCGGGAAGAAAAAAGATCTCCGGCTGTAATCCTCTCAGAACTGAGAAAAAATCCCAAACAAGAAGGAGGTGCCCTATGCGCGCCAGAAAAACCTACGGTATGTTAATCATCCTCGCCGCCCTGATGCTGCCGCTGATTCTTGCGGCCGGCTCAACCGGGGAAATCAAAGGCCGGGTGACCGACAAAGCGACCGGCGATCCGATTGCGGGAGCTACGGTTACGGCTTTCGGCACAAATCATAGCGCCACGACCGACCAAGGCGGTCATTTTGTTCTAAGCAATTTAACACCGGGCAAACGTGATATTACAGTGACGAAGGCCGGATATACAATGGCCAAAATCAGCGCTGTCAGTGTCATGGCCGATTTTACGACCGAGCTCAATATTGAGATGGAAAAGATAAAGGACAAAGAAAACGACATTGTCAATATTCCCGAGCCGGAAGTCAAAGTTGAAGAACTCGGCGTTCCGGATGAAGTCCAATTTATGTCTACTGATATCGCCAAAAAAATGCGGGCACAGGGCTATTGTGCACCGAGCCCGGCGGATGCGTCGGGATATTATCCACCGTCGCACGGTGGGACGGCGATCGTAAACGGCGAGCCGTACGACGCCATGTTTTTCAAAGATTACGGTACCAATCCATTCGTGTTCACGATTAATGACCATCTTTCGACCTTTGCCATCGACGTTGACGACGCTTCCTATATTATGGCTCGCTCGTATCTTGAGCGGGGTCATCTTCCTCCGGATGAAGCGATTCGGACCGAAGAATTCATCAATCATTTCAAGTACAACTACAATCCGCCTACCGAGGGGCCGTTCAGTATCAATATCGAGGGCGCCCCGTCGATATTCGGTGAAAACTGCCAGCTTCTCCGAATCGGCATCAAAGGCGATGTTATCGCCCCGGAAAACCGCAAGGCGGCCAACCTGGTTTTTGTAATTGACGTTTCCGGTTCAATGGGACGCGAAGATCGTCTTGGTCTGGTTCGGAAGGCGCTACGCATGCTGATCGATAATCTCAGAAACGATGACGAGGTCGGTATCGTTGTCTATGGTTCGCGTGGACGAGTGGTTCTGGAGCCAACTTCAATTAATGAGAAGGAAAAGATTCTCTCGGCGATCGAGTGGCTGCGCCCCGAAGGTGCAACCAATGCCGAGGAAGGTCTTCGGCTGGGTTACCAGATGGCGGAGAGGAATTTCGAAAAAGGTAAAATCAACCGGATAATTCTCTGTTCTGACGGCGTCGCCAATGTCGGGGTGACCAAGGCTGAAGATATTCTTGATTGGATCAAAAGTTATGCGGATAAAGGTATCACTCTGACCACGGTCGGTTTCGGTATGGGGAATTACAACGACATTCTGATGGAAAAGTTGGGAAACAAGGGTAACGGCTTTTACGCTTATGTTGACAATTTCGCCGAGGCCAAAAGAATCTTCCTGGAAAATCTGACCGGGACGCTGCAGGTGATTGCCCGCGATGTCAAGATCCAGGTCGATTTTAATCCTGATGTGGTTCTCAGCTATCGTCTCCTTGGCTATGAAAATCGCGACGTGGCCGACAACAAGTTCCGCGATGACAAAGAAGACGGCGGCGAGATCGGATCGGGACATCAGGTCACCGCTTTGTACGAAGTCATGTATAAAGAGAAACCGGCAAAATCTCATGTGGCTAAGTTCTTCATTCGTTACAAGCATCCGGATGAGGATAAAGTCGATGAGCAGATGGTCGTTATCAACATGAATGATTTTAAACCGTTGTTTAACCAATGTTCGGTTGATTTCAAGCTGGCGGCCACTGCGGCCGAGTTCGCCGAGATACTGGGTAAGTCGTACTGGGCGAAAGATTCGAAACTGTCCAGCGTTCGCGATCTGGCCAAGGAAATTTTCAAGCAAAATGACTCACCGGAAATAGTCGAGTTTATCGATATGATTTCCAAGGCGGAAAAGATGGAGGACGAACTGGCAAAGAAGTAGGTTGAGGGGCGGAATCCCAAAGTGGACAGGCTTATTGCCTGTCCACTTTTTTTAATTTAGAAATTCGTTTGCGGGCAGAATGGCTGCGGGCCGTTCATGTAAAGATATTTCAAAAGGTACGAAATATCGAGAATGTTGACATCGTTGGAATGGTTGACGTCAATCGAAGCATCGCCCATCCGCGGCGCCGGACCGTTTTCATACAGATATGATTTCAGGAACGCCACATCAAGGATACTTACTTTTCCATCGCCGTTGCCATCACCAGAAATATGGCCCCGGATCCATACTATACATCGCTCACTGAAGTTATCAGGCTTGGAAGAATAATCGCCGGTAACGAGATAAGTGTGATAGGTGGAATCCCAAACCAGGTCATAACTATCGAGGAAATCGAACATAGTGCAAGTGACCTTCAAAACCCGGCCGTCGAAATCAGGATGTGAATCCAGAAAAATCATCGATGACGGTACGATGGTTTCATTGATACGCACGGTAGAAGTATCGATATCATCTACCGTCTGACCCAGAGGAAGATTCCCCACGTATATGGAAAGATACATCGGCTCCACCGTGTATTTAAAAGCCATCCAGAGGCTGTCGGGTTCGATTTCGAGGTTGCAGGTATTAAAGTCGCAGACCTCGATGAAGTCACCATTAAAAGTCCAGATAACAACCGGATCGGTAACCATTTCGGAGTCGTTTATGGTAAATTCGATAAGGTCACCGGAATTCGCGCCTTCATCGACATCGGGCGTAAAAATATCGTCATGATATATCGGCATAAAACCGAAAGAGCCGTCAACTTTGACCACATCTTTACCGCACAAAACACCGTCAGGATCATAGGCCCGAATGGTGTCGTCGGGGGCGAGAGGTGTTCCGTTCATAAACGGTTCAGCGCAATAAACGCTTATCCATTGATCGGTCGGTATCGGCTCGTCATTTGCATTCGCGATTTGACCCGGGCCGATAATCAGGCAGGTCAGCGAAAGCAGAACGACAAAAGCGAGGTTATGATTTTTTTTCATGCTAATTCCTCCTATGATTAATAGATTTGTTCCATCAAAGGCATTTAATAATAATTTACACAATCTCGAATTTTCGGATAATCAGTAAGTAATTTAAGCTTAACACTTCAGTCCAGCGAATAGCGGCAGTCTCCTCAAGGACAATTCGGCGCCGGTCCGCCCATGTACAAATAGGCGATAAGATAGGTAATATCGAAAATATTTATTGTGCCGGTGTTATCGACATCAGCCGAGGCTTCCGGATCCGGCGCGGGACCATCCAAATAGAGGAAAGCAATAACAAACGTTATATCAAAAATATTTAAAGCTTCGTCACCGTTGGCATCGCCGCAAATAAATGATGCGCTTATCTGTAAATCAAAAACCGATTCATCGAAACTCCCGACGGCGTCTTCCACCATGGCCGTAAAGTTTATAACTCCGGGTTGAATCGGCATCCCTGATAGCAATCCGGTCGACGATAATGACAGGCCGGTTGAGACCAGGTCACCGTTTTTATCGCTCCACGTTTTCACGCCGGTTCCGCCCGAAGATTCAAGCTGCTGACTGTACGCAACACCCTCTCCGCCGTCCGGCAGGGAATCTGTCGTTACCGCAACCGCCGGATTCATCGTAAAATCATAGATTTTCTCGTCAATATCACCCGCCGCATCGCTGACATTAACCGTCAAATCTATCGGACCGACCGCCGTCGGCGTTCCGGTCAGGTCTCCACTTGATGATAAAGCCAAACCGGTGCCATCCAGAACATCATACTTATCATCCCACACAATCGGCGTCGTACCTCCGGTCGATGTCAGAGCTATGGAATATGGAATACCCTCTGTCCAGTCGGGAAGTTCGGATGTCACAATTTGTAAGGGGGGATTAATATCAATATTGAGTCCTTTTGTATCCGACGCGGCGGCGGCGTCCGTCACCCGGGCAGTGAATGATATTTCACCACTCGAATTCGGCGTTCCGGAAAGCAGTCCATTGGCAGATAGAGTCAATCCGGTTCCATTCAAATCATTATTCAAATCAATCCATACAAGCGGAGCCGTTCCGCCAAACGCTCCCAGAGTCTGCGAGTAGGGTCTTCCCTCGGTCCATTCGGGGAGGCTGGACATTAGTATCACGGGATGCGGATTTATAGCAATCTCGAACGGTTTTTCGTCGGCGGCTCCGGCCGCATCGACAATACGCGCAATAAAGGATAATATTCCGGTACTATTCGGCGTGCCGGAAATCGTGCCATCCGATGAAAGTGAAAGACCGCTGCCATTTAAATCATTATTCTTGTCGGACCAAGCAGTCGGGTTGGTTCCACCGGTGTACTCGAGCGCCTGAGAATATGGAAATGCAACGGTCCAGCCGGGAAGATTATCGGTCGTGATGGAGATAGCATCGTTTATCATAAAGGTAAAAAGCTTTTCATCGGAGGCTTTCCCTTCATCGACGACCATCGCGGTGAACGAAATCTGCCCGCCTGAATCGGGCGTACCCGATAGCAACCCGTCCGTCGAGAGCGATAATCCGGTTCCGACCAGGTCGCCATTTTTATCCGACCATGTCAGAGTGCCGTTGCCGCCGTCGGCAATCAACTGCTGCGAATACGGTATATCTATCGTCCAATCCGGAAGAATGTCGGTCATTATGTCGGGCGGGCCCGCGCTGCAGGCGTATACAGTAATGACGACATCGTCCAAAGCGGCCTCGACCACCGAACCGGACCCGAGATCGGAAGCGCTGAATCTGAGTCTCATCTGATCGGTCGCTGTCGTAAAATCGGAAACGAGAAAGGTATTTTCATACCAGCCGCCTGAAGCCTGCGCAATCGGCCCGATCGTTTCGACCAGAACCCAGGTGCCTCCATTATTATTTGAAATATAGACGTACATCTCGTCGGCGTTGGGCGCCGAGCCATAGTCATTGGAGTACCATCGGGCATAATGAATTCTGGCATCGCCGGAAGATAAATCAAGCACCGGCGAAGTAAGATTAGTGGTGCCATCATCGACATCCGAATCGCCATCGGTATTACCGGTCAGGTAACAATTGCCCGAGCCGTCGAAATCGGTCGCGGGATCGCCGCGGTCGCCACCGCCAACAGGAATACCTCGTTCCCATTGACCGGCGACAGCATCGCCGCCGACCGTCCAGCCCAGATCGGTTTCGAAATTATCTTCGAAAGCAACATATATTTCGGAAGCGGCAATCGCCTTATGGGGTGAAGTCGTATCGGGGTCGTAGATTCTCCCCAGCGATTCTTCCAGCGCACTGACGTAAAATTCGATTTTATCACCGCAGAACAAAGCCGGTACGGTCGCCTGATACTGATTTTCAAAAACCTGCGACATCGAAACCGTCTGGATACTTCCACCATTGACTTCATAGTGCAGTTGGCCACTGGCCGGAACCGGAACGCCATCATTGACGCCAAAGACATTTACACCGAATGACGTCGGCTGCCCCGGGGTCAGGACTTCCGGGATACCGGACGGATATTCAAACGAAAGATCCCTGCTGCCCGGATAATTCACATAGGCTGCCGCATAGCCAATCCGGGAACAGCCATATTCCAGGCGGGCATAACCGCCATCCTCGCCCCAGCCGGGCCCCCAGGAGTTTCTGACAAACCAGACACCATTGGCTCCCTGATTGTCATCCCATCCGACTATAACGACACCGTGATTTATTTCACCGTTAGGATCACAACCATTAAAAATCCCGCCGGTGTAAGCCTGCAAAGCGCTGTTGGAATGTATGGTGACAGCGATCGGGCCATAATCCACTATGGCCTGTTTCATCGCCTCAACGGACGGAATGCTGTAGCTATTACCAATATACGCCCAGGAATCGATAAGATAATCATGATCATAGGGGCAATTGCACGGAACCTGAACTGCCTGATAGGGAAAATCGGCTTCGTCGACGGTTCCGACGCCACCACAGGGGTCATCTTTCCATTCAAAATAATCGAAAACGTACCAACCGCCGGTGCAATCATAGCCATCCTCATTACAGCTAAGCAGCCATTGTTCGGAAATATCAACGGTGGTATCATCCTTTATTTTAATGGCACACTCCAGCGGACCGGATGACGCAAATGCCCAGCAGCTCCCGCAAGCACCCTGATTTTTGATCGGTGTACAGCCGTCATAGTCACGCCAATCAAAGGAGTCGGGCAAATCCTTGGAAGGTGTGCAGGGATCAAACGGAGCCAATTCTTTCCAATTATCCGGTATCTTCATGCCGCATAATTGATCAAGCGAATATTCAGTGGCGGGGTTTTTGCCGACAGTAAATGTCCAGCCTTCATCGACAGCTTTCTGTTTAAGAGCCGCAATATCTTCATCAGTGAGTTGACCCCAGGCAGATATGGCCACGAGGAGAACAAGCAGAGATATCATGAGCGTTATATACGCAGGTCTACACCTGTTGTCATGATTACGTATTAGCGAAATCCGGCGGTTTTTTTCAAAAGATATGTTCATGCGGTTATTACCCAACCTTTTCGGTAAGTATCGGGCTTCTAATGAATTAAATATAACGAATATTATATTTCTGTCAATAAAATAAATCCGCCGGTATCCATCCGGCAATCACAGGCGGAACAGGTGAATTCTCTGAGAGACATTAAGCTTTTGAGATTAAAGGGATTATACTTTTTCAAAATAAACTTGACAAATTGCGACTTTATGAGTATAATTAAAAAGTTCACACGATAGGTGTATGGAGCCGGATGCCCGGCAGTAACTGCATATTGAGAAAGGCAAACTGAGATTTCATTCAATTGTTAAGGGATTAATTCGAACGCCGAAAGAAATAAGCAGGAGGAACCATGCGCCTCGGTTTTAAATCCCTTAGATTCAAATCTTTTTTAATGACTGGTTTTATATTTTTCGGAATATTGGTATCCTCTTCCTCGGCGCAATTCCAGATTCTGGAAGTTAAACCGTCCGATACCGCCGCTTTTGCCGGGTGGCAAAACAATATCTTGTCGATTTATATGATAAACTGGGAGGATACGGTCGCCGCATTTACGATAACTCTAGCGACCAGCCATCCTGATGTCATCAATTTTCAGGTTGGCTCTTACGATGTTGGGGGAACATTGATTGATAATTGGGAATATGTCAGTACCAGCGGCAGCAGCGCCGAATTAAAAATCACGGCGCTGGCCAACACTTATCCCCCGCCTTATACTCCCGGTATCGGCTACCCGCAAGTGGGAGAAATACCGCTGGTTAAGGTTCTATACGATATTGATTCTTTGCCCGACACGATGACAACCCAAACAGTCGAGGTCTATATAAAGGACAATATTCACGAATTTAATTTTTCTGATGAATTGGGTAATACGATCGGGCTGGCTTATGGCGACACGACTTATGATACGTCCTGGTTCAATTGTATCGAATGGGTAGAGGACGAATGTATGACCTGGGAGGAGGTTCCCGGTCCGCCGGCCGATACTATGGTAGTCGATACGATTCTGAATCCATATCTGGATACGACGCAGGTACGAATCTGGGACGGGTCGATCAATATCATTACCTGCTGGGCAATGGGCGATGCCAACGGTGACTATGATGTAGACATTTTTGATGTTACTTACCTTATTGCCTATCTATATTTAGAAGGTCCGCCGCCGCCGAGTTGGGCGCACCCTGATGCCAACTGCGATTGTATTGTTAATATCTGGGATATAACCTGTCTTATATCGTATTTATACCAGGTTGGCCAGCCATGTGAACCCTGCACTTGCGAGCAATGGGAGGCCAACTGCGGAAAATAGGCGGAAAAGAAATCGATAAAGCGGATTATGGGACGTGACCAGTTGCTCCGATAAAAAACAAAGGCACGGAAGCTTATGATAATTGGTTAAGGGACAAAAATCCTTAAACAAAAACGAGGAGGCAGTATGTTTTCATACCTCAAATCCAACCGATTGAATCGCTCGTGGGTCATTATATTTCCGGCGGTTTTGGTGCTTTCCGTGTCGGCCGTGGCGCAGACGCCCGATCTGGTGGTCCGCGTCGGCGATGTTTTGGCGCCATCGGGGACGGAAGGAATCCCGATTCCGGTCTATATGGAAAATTACAGCGATACGGTGGCTGCCTTCCAGATCTGGCTTTTATTGAGCAATCCGGACGTGTTTGAGTTTCAAAACAGCCCGCTAAAAGTTTCCGAAGTAAGTCTCGACACAACCAACACGCTCGTTTCCGGGTGGGAGTTTGTGCTGGCGCGCTCCCTTTCCGGCTCCGGTCTCGATGCCAAAATAACAGCACAGGCAAACACATATTTACCGCCATATACCCCCGGGATAGGTTATCCTCAATACGGGAATATACCGCTTATAAAAGTCCTCGCCGATACCTATGAATTGTCGGAAAATCCAATTACAGTTACAGCCTATATTATGATAGAAACTGATCTTTTGGATAATTTTTCATTTTCCGATGAAAACGGCAATTCGATCGGATTTATTATCGACACGGTCGTCGATACTACCTGCTGGGACTGCGTTCAATGGGCCGATCCCCCGGAAGATTCGATTTGTCTGGTGTGGGAGCTGGCGCCCGGGACGACGGGCGATTCATGCGCATATGATACGAATTTCGTCGCCTCCCTTGATACCGCCAATGTTGAAATCATAGATGGCTCGCTGACGACTTTCCTGTGCGGTGATATCAACGGCGATTATAAAGTCAATATATTTGACATTACCGATTTTATTAGCTCGATTTATCGTAATTTACCGCTACCTGATAATTGGGAGGTTATCGGTGATGTTAATAACGACGGAGCTATAAATATATTCGATATAACATATCTTATTTCATATTTGTACTTAGGCGGGCCCGAACCGGTATGCGGCTACGGCTGGCTGCCCTGATCGATTATTCTCTAAAGCATTTCATAGAAGGAAGTTATGTACGTGGCAAGTCGAATCATGGTTATCGGTTGGTCAAATATTCTCATTTTATATCTTCTTTTCATATCGCCCCTGACGGCAGTATCGCAGTCTTCGCCAGAGTTGGTTGTCTCCGTCGACAGCGTCGAGGCCTGGCCGGGTGAACAGGATGTCGTTCTTACCATCAGTTTGGCCAATTATGTGGATACGGTTGCCGGTTTAGAGTTATGGCTGATATTAAACCGCCCCGACATCTGCGAATTTACGGCTATGTTCGATACGCTCTACGATTCGACGTTTTGGCGATGTCTGGAATGGTCCGGGCCCGATTGCCTTGATTCAATCGACGTAACCGATTCCGTCTTATCGGATACCGGTGGGAACGTTGAATATGATTGGATCGTAATAGACACCAGTATAGCATGGTTTGCGCAATTCGATACGACCGGAACATTGCTGTCAGGCTGGGAATGGGTCAAGGCCAAATCAATCGGCGATTACGGAAATAATTTATTCATCGACGCGATTGCCGATCTGCCCGGAGGCGGGACGACGCCCGGAATTGAACCGCAGCAAGGATTGACACCGCTGATAAAAATCTACAGCGATGTTTTCTATATTCCGGACGAATGGACGGATCGAACTGCGGAGATTATGGTGCAAGGGGTCTTTTACGATCCTTCGGGGAACACGGTCCCGGCCGGGGCTATTATAACCGATACGATTATCGATAGCAGTTGTTTTATCTGTGACTATTGGTATGATCCGGATAGTACGATATGCTTATCATATACAATGCTGCCGTGTGACACGGAAGGTGTTTTATTCGATTCAACCTGGTGCTGCGACACCATCCTTCAGGGGCATTTCGATTCAACCCTTATGCAAATTATCAACGGTGAATTGAGCGTGCGTCCGCACGTATGCGGCGACCTTAATAATGACGGCGAAGTAAATATTTTTGATGTTATTACGCTGATCAGTTTTATATATGAAGGTCATCAGGATGAATATGTCTTTCCGATTTCATACTGGGATACGAACGGTGACGGTTTTATAAATATTTTTGACGTCGTCTATCTGATCTCGTTTTTATATTTATCCGGCCCGCCGCCGGTCTGCGATTAGCAAGCTTTGAGTTAATTTAACCGATCGCTGAAATAGCGAGGCAAAATATATTTTAATGAAAAATCACTCGATTGTAAGTCTAACATATTGAAATACATAAGATTCGGCTATAAACAAGAGCAAAATAATCCTTGACAATAATTAAAAATAGGTTATTTTATATTGAATGGATGTATAATAATTTATTGTACTACAACAGATTATGAATACCGCAGTGGGGTAATCGTTTGATGGGGGCTAATACGTGCCTCAGAACCTGCTTTATTAAAGTAAAATGTTGTATTTGTTTTAAGAGCCGGTATTTATACAATACTTAAGATATTGATTTAATGGCGGGAAGATAATATTAATTAATAATTTATTGGAGGTTGTTTTGAAAAGATTGGTAGTAGGTACATGGATGATTGCTCTGATCTGCTGCTGTTTCGCCGGTCCGGCACAGGCGGATCAATCGATTCCGGTGAGCAACGTGCCCTCCGGCTTCAAGATGCTCGACCAGAATCGGTCAGGATTGACCCTGGAGCTAAATGTAGGTCAGATTGATTTTGTTCCGGTAATGACGCCCGAAGGCGAATTTACATTGGCCAAAATCAATTATATGGGGCGGTCATTTAATATCGGTGAGCCGAATTTGCCGGTTGGCGGCAAGTTGATTGCCATCCCCTTTGGGTGTGAAGTTCAGACCGAGGTCTTGAGTTATGATGTTAAGGAAATCTCGCTGAGCGATTATAATATCACGGCTCCCATTATTCCAGCTCAACCATCAATATCGAAGTCGGATGACCCGGCAGATATCCCTTTTGAGTATAATCGCGCCGTTTATCAGACGGCAGGTTATTATGCCTTGCCGCTCGCGGAAACGGAGATTCTGGGGACCCTCCGCGATCTGCGTCTGGCGCGGATTGCTATCGCGCCGGTGGAATATAATCCGACCGAAAATAAGCTTCGGGTTTACAGTAATATTTCGGTTCGCGTCAATTATGAAAACCCGAACTGGGATCAAACTCAGTCGATTCGTTCCAAATTTTATTCGCCGGCTTTCGAACCCATATACAGCCTGATGCTTAATAATGAGGGTTTTGACGGAATGTCGAGGGCAGATTCGACCGACAGAACCAAATACCCGATTAAATATTTGATTATTTCGGATCCGATGTTTGAGACTCAATTGCAGCCCTTTATTGAATGGAAAACAAAAAAGGGATTCATTGTTGTCACTGCTTATACTAATGTCATCGGCGGGACAACGTCGGTTATCAAGAACTATATCGACAGCGTTTATGATGCCGGGACTCCGGAAGATCCGGCCCCGTCATTTGTGTTGTTCGTGGGTGACGCGCAACAGATTCCGCCCTGGTCAGGCTCAGCCGGTTCACACATAACCGATCTCAAGTATTGCGAATTGACCGGGGATAATCTCCCTGAAATCTACTATGGCCGTTTCTCAGCCCAGAATACAGGGCATCTGCAGCCGCAGATTGACAAGACTCTGGAATACGAACAGTATCTCATGCCCGATCCGAGTTATCTGGGTGAGGTTACTCTGGTATCCGGTGTCGATGCCAGTTATGCGTCAAGCTACGGTAATGGCCAACTCAATTACGGAACCAATTACTATTTTAATACCGCTCACGGCATAGCGCCCAATGTTTGGCTCTATCCTGCCTCGGCAGCGGGCGGAGCGGCAGCGGCCATTATTCAAACCATTAGCGACGGTGTCGGGCTTTATAATTATACGGCCCACTGCGGTCATACCGGGCATAGTAACCCGCCATTTGAAACCAGCGATTTACCCGGCCTGACGAACTATCATCAGTACTTATTGGGAATCGGCAACTGCTGTTTATCGAACACCTTTGGTACTGATTACTCGACGGATTGTTTTGGTGAAGCCTTCCTCAAGCTTGACGATAAGGGCGGGATCGGTTATATCGGCGGCACTAATAGCACTTACTGGGATGAGGATTACTGGTGGGGAGTCGGCTACGGGCCGATTGTCGGCGGCGGGCCAACTTATGAACAGACTACTCGTGGCGCATACGACGGTGTTTTCCATGATTACGGTGATCCGCCGGTCGAGCGCCATTACTGCTCCAACGACGCCATTATCTTTGCAGGAAATTTGGCCGTCTCCGCCAGCGGTTCCAGCCGGAGGACCTATTATTGGGAGATCTATCATATCATGGGTGATCCCTCCTTGATGACCTATATGGGTGTCCCGTCCGAAAATAATGTCGTTCATGAACCCACGGTTCTTTTGACGGCGACGTCATTTACGGTTCAGGCCGATCCGGCGTCATACGTCGGGCTTACATTTAACGGCGTTCTTCATGGCACGGGATATATCGATGAGACCGGTACCGTCGATATTGACCTGACTCCTTTCGGAACGGTCGGTACCATGGACATTGTCGTTACCGCGCAGAACAGAATTCCGTATATTTCCACGGTTCAGATTATTTCACCGGAAGGCCCATTCGTGATTCATGATGACCATGAGATCGATGATGCCTCGGGCAATAATGACGGCTTGGTCAACTGCGGTGAAACAGTAGGTCTCAGCGTTCAGCTGGTGAACGTCGGTCCCGACACGGCTTACAATGTCACGGCGGTTTTGAGCAGTCCCGATCCGCTGGTTAATATCACCGATGATACCGAATATTATGGCACGATAGATCCCGATTTCGGTGTTTTGAATCTTGTCGATGCCTTTACTTTTGAAGCTGCCGACGATATGCCGAACGACCATGATATTCCATTCATATTGGAAGTAACCAATCTGGACACGACCTGGACGAGTAATTTCAATATCATGGGACATTGTTATCCCGACTGCTCATTTGATCCCCCGGCCGTTTATGACAGCGTTTTCCTCGGTGATCAAACGGTTGATACCGTTATGATTTATAACGACGGCAAAGCTATACTGGAGATAAGTTGCAGTTCGTCCGACAGCTGGCTGACGGTGACGACAGGGATGCAATATGTGGCCGCTTACGGCAGTCTGGCGCTGCCGATAACCATGAATTCGGCCTCGCTGGCCTATGGCGATTTCACCGGCTATGTCAATTTTACGACCAATGATCCAGCGGCTTCGAGTGGTTCCATACCGATTTACCTGCATGTCTTTTCGCCCGATATTGCCGTGTCAGCCATGTCAATCGAAGAGACGGTTGTTCCTGACGGACAACTCTCCGTTCCTTTGACAATTTATAACAACGGTCCGGGACCTCTGGAATATAATGTGGCGCGTTTGATGTTTGACGGCAAAGGCCCGGCCAAGGAATCCGTGCCCAATCAACCGGTCGATTATCGTCTGGCAGATCCGGACAAATCGACTTCGGGCGAGATGGAACCGGTTTTCGCCCCGTCCACGAAAGGCAATGGCGGTCCGGATCTCTGGGGATATTCGTGGGTTGATTCCGATGACCCCGAAGGACCGATATACGGCTGGGTCGATATTTCATCGGTCGGAACGGCGGTGACTCTCGATGACGACGACTCATCGGCGGCGATTGCAATCGGTTTTGATTTCCCGTTTTATGAGAATTTCTACAATCAACTCAATATCGGCTCGAACGGCATCCTGACCTTCAGTGGCGGCTCGAAGCAGCGCACCAATAAGGGCATTCCTGATGATGGGCTTCCCAATAATATGATCGCCATGTGGTGGGATGACATTGATCCAAGCCAGGGCGGTATGATTTACTATTATTATGATGCCGCCAATTCGCGTTTTATTGTCAGTTTCGACAGCGTCCCGAATTATTATTCAACGACGGGAACCGGCTCGCTGACATTCCAGGCAATATTAAATGCGAATGGAAAGATACAACTGCAGTACGCTGTGATGGACCCCGGCTCTGACGGTGACGGTCTGGCAGGTTCGTCGATTGGAATTGAAAACGCCGCGGGTGAAGACGGCCTTGAAGTCGTTTACAATGCGGAATATTTGCATAACAATATGGCGATTCTCTTCAATGCCGCTAACTGGCTTTCGGTGGATCCGGCGACGGGCAATATCCCGCCCTTTAGCAGCGACCTCGTCAATGTCAATTTCGATGCCACCGAGCTTGCGCCTGACGAATACAACGGTCAGTTGACCATTTATTCCGACGATCCGGATACGCCCCAGCTGGATATTCCGGTTACGATGACGGTTGCCACTGATGCTCCGCCGTCGGCGCCGACGCTGGTCAGCCCGGAAGACGGCGCCGAAGACGTCTCGCAACCGCTAATGCTCGACTGGAATAATGTCAGCGGTGTCGATATGTATCAAATTCAGATTGATACTGCGCCTGCGTTCAGCCAATGCGTTTGCGATACGAACCCTACCGTTTCCGAATACATGGCTTCCGGATTAAATGATGGCTGGACGTATCATTGGCGGGTACGGGCGCATAATAGCGTCGCCTGGGGCAACTGGAGTCAGACCAGGAGCTTTACGACCGAAATCACATGGATTTGCGGCGATTTCGACGGCGACGGCAATATCAATATTTTTGATATTACCGGCACAATAGCTTATCTTTACACAAGTGGTCCGCCGCCGGTGGTTATGAACGCGGCAGACGTGAATAATGACGGGACGATAGACATATTTGATGCTACCTATCTGATTTCATTCCTTTACCTGGGTGGTTCGGCGCTCGACTGCCCGTTGAATTAGCATATTCTTTTCTGATTATCCGGGGATGGACAAGATGTCCATCCCCTTTTTATTGTGTAAAGTCGAACCGTCGCCTATGCATCCGGGGTAAATAATATTCGCGACTAAATTGCCGATATTCCTAAAATATGGCAGCCGGAAAAGCGTATATTTGAACCGATTAAGACATTGACAGAATTCGAAAACATGTTATCTTAATAATGAAATGGTCGGTTAATCCGACGAGCTAAATAGGATTATCGCTGCTGGCGATGAAATTACATACCCTCGGAAGGTGTTTATGAAAAAAATATTAATCCCTGTATTTTTGCTTCTGACATTTTCCCTCAATTATCTTCACGCCAATGACACTGAAACTTATTTCAGGTTTAAAGTCGAATCGAGACAACAGCTTGATGAGTTGACGAGAATAATTTCGATAGACGATGTCAGAGACGGCTATGTTTATGCGTATGCCAATGACAAAGAATTTCAGGCTTTTGAACGGCTTGGGTACGAATATGAGATACTCCCCCACCCCGGCGGCCTGATCGTGCCGGAGATGTCGTCTTCCGTAAAAGAGGCGCGTGCCTGGGATTCCTACCCGACCTATGATGCCTATATCGCCATGATGAATCAGTTCGCAATTGATTATCCCGA
Source organism: uncultured Ignavibacteriaceae bacterium (assembly GCA_964467955.1). Taxonomy (GTDB): domain Bacteria; phylum Zixibacteria; class MSB-5A5; order GN15; family PGXB01; genus CAYXTW01. Next base: position 39,247 of record CAYXTW010000015.1, read on the forward strand.
TTTGTGCGTCATCGTCGATATCGGCAATTCGGTTCAGGGTCGAGACCTTCTTTTCGCAAAGATTTCCGACAATGTCAATGTTGAAGAAGATGAGCCCGAAGTTATGTACACCAGTTCCATGCATGGAGATGAAATTACCGGTTATGTATTAATGCTGCATCTGATCGATTCATTGTTAACAGGCTACGGTAACGATTCATTGATTACGCGTTTGGTGGATAGCTGCGAAATATGGATTAATCCGCTGGCCAATCCGGACGGGACTTATTACGGCGGCAACAGCAGCGTCTACAGCGCCCGGCGCTACAACGCCAACAATGTCGATCTTAACCGTAATTACCCCGATCCGGAAGAGGGTAATCATCCTGACGGCAATGCCTGGCAGGTGGAAACGATGGCCTTTATGGATTACGCCAATACGCACAGCCCCGTGATCTCAATCAATTTTCACGGCGGCGCCGAGGTGATGAATTATCCATGGGATACCTGGTCACAGCGACACGCCGATGATGCCTGGTATATCGATGTCAGCCGGATGTGGGCCGATTCCGCCCAGTACTACAGCCCCTCGGGCTATATGACCGATTTTAATAACGGCATTACTAACGGATGGGATTGGTATACGATAAGCGGCGGCCGCCAGGATTATATGAACTGGTGGCATGGCTGTCGGGAAATTACATGCGAGATTTCCAGCACCAAGCTTCCCCCTGCCAGCCAGCTGCCGGCTTTCTGGACATATAATCGGGTTTCGTTTTTGGATTATTTCGAAAACGCCCTTTACGGCATCAGAGGTGTTGTGACCGATTCGATTTCCGGATTGCCGGTTGCAGCCAAGGTCACTGTCGTGGGGCATGATTTCGATCATTCCGAAGTCTATACCGATCCTGACGTCGGTGATTATCATCGCATGATCGAAGCCGGAGTGTATAATCTTGAATTCAGCGCCACCGGTTATATCACTCAGACAAAAAACTCGATTTCGGTCACCGACTTTAATACGACTATCGTAAATGTTCTCATGCAGCCGCTGACGACGGATCCGCTTCTTCTATTCGACGGGCAGAATGCGGGCGAATCCAATCCGGGCGACACGATAACAATGAAAATTACGCTTGAAAATGTCGGCGGCGGCAACGCCTATAATGTTCTGGGTACTATCTGGACTGATGACGCTTATACAAATATAACACAGCCGATTTCGTCATATCCGGCCATTCCGGCCGAGGGCGGTGTGGCAACATCGAATTCCGATTACGAATTCGTGATTTTACCGGGCAGCCCGGATATGCGCAATGTGGCTTTTGATTTGTATATAACAGCCGAGGGCGGATATACAGATACTCTAAATTTTAATTATTTCATAGGAACCAGATCGGTTTTCTTTTTCGATAATTTCGCGTTTGACCGGGGCTGGACCGGTCTGGGTGGTTCCGGCGAATGGACCCTGGGCCCGGCAGCCGGGGGTTCCGGCTCCGACGCCTATGGCGGGCCGGATCCGGACGTTGACCAGTCGCCCGGCGCAGATAATTATGTTCTCGGAAACGACCTGAATCCGGGGAGCGGCGGTGATTACAGCAGCTCGTTGTCGGCAACATACTGGGTGACTTCACCGACTTTCGACTGCACCGACCTGACCGGCATTGTCCTGACATTTTATCGCTGGCTGGGTGTGGAAAGCAGTACCGACGATCACGCCATTCTTCAGGCGTATAACGGTTCGGCCTGGGCCACCGTATACGAAAACAGCAGCACCGTCGATGAATCGTCATGGAGCGAGCAGGTTTACGACCTTTCGGATTATGCCAACAACAATCCCTATTTCCAGATTCGGTTCGGAATCGGGCCGACCGATGCGTCGGGCAATTATTGCGGCTGGAATATCGATGATCTGGAATTACGGGCGTACGGTGAGATTTCGATGGGTAATCCCAGTATGTCATATAATCCATCCGATATTTATGACACGCTGTTTATGGATGAATCAGAGATCGATACCATTTATATCTATAACTCCGGCAATGCCGTTTTAATGGTTCGTTTCAGTTCCTCGGAAAGCTGGCTCGATTTTGCCAAGACGCAGTACAATATTCCCGTCGGCGATAGCCTTATTCTATCGGTGACGGTAAACACGTCCGGATTGATTCCCGGCGATTACGACGGAAACGTAAACTATACTTCGAACGATACGCTGCTGACTTACGGCAGTATTCCGATCAGCCTGCATATCTATTCACCCGATATTTATCTTCCGCAATCATCAGTCGAAGAGACTCTGGCCAGTGACGAACAATCGACGCAACCTCTGGTTATAGCCAATAACGGCCCGGGCATATTGGATTACAATATCAGCCGCCAGATGTTTAACGGCAAAATGACTGCAGATGAACCGTCCGATCCGCAGGAACCAATCGGTTACCGATATACCGACGCCGACAAATCAATCAGCCAGGAGCCGTTTTTTGCGGCGGTATCCAGAAACAACGGCGGTCCCGATAATTGGGGTTATTCATGGATTGATTCCGATGATTTGCTGGGGCCGGAGTTCAATTGGATCGATATATCTTCAGTCGGCACTGAAATAATCGGAATGAGTGATGATGATACGACGGCGGCGATTTCAATCGGTTTCGGATTTCCATTCTATGAAAACGTCTATACGGAGCTGTATATCGGATCGAACGGTATTTTAACATTCGGTTCCGCATCGAAAGCACGGACCAATACCGATATTCCCAATATGGATGAGCCGAACGATTTGATTTCCATGTGGTGGGATGATCTTGATCCGCGTAAAGGCGGTCATATATATTATTATTATGACGAGGCTAACGACCGCTTTATTGTCAGCTTCGTGGAAATAAGAAATTATTATTCCACGACCGGCACCGGTATGCTGACATTCCAGGCGATTCTTCAATCCAACGGCAGGATTTATTTGCAGTACGGCGTAATGGATCCCGGTGCCGACCAGGATGGTCTGGGGGGTGCGACGATCGGTATCGAGAATTCCGCCGGTGATGACGGTCTGGAAGTCGTTTACAACGCGGAATATATGCATGACTCGCTGGCCCTGATGTTTTCCGCCGGAAGCTGGTTATCTGTTGAACCGACGATAGGATCAATCGATCCGTTCGGCGAAGATACAGTCACTGTCGGTTTCGATGCCACCGATCTGGACGAAGGTACTTATAGCGGTCAAATCACGATTAATTCAAACGATCCGGATACGCCTTCTCTGATTGTCCCCGCCAGCCTCACGGTTGAGAATGAGCCGTCCCCGCCCGAGGCACCGACACTGGTAAGTCCGGCTGACAGTGGCGAAAACTTATCCCAACCGATTGACTTCGATTGGGCTGACATAAGCGGTGCTGATATGTATCAACTTCAGATCGACAGCAGCGCTTCGTTTACCAGCCCTATAATTGATTCAACCGTCGCTTCATCTTACTGCGAAATGTCGGGGCTGGACGATGGCGCCGATTTTAACTGGCGCGTGCGCGCCCACAATGCTATCGGCTGGGGAGACTGGAGTCAAATGCGAAGCTTTTCCACGGAAGTTCCCTGGATATGCGGTGACGTCGATGCGGATGGTGAAGTAAACATATTCGATATAACGGCGTTGATTGCCTATCTGTATCTGGAGGGCGACCCGCCTCCGGTCATAGAATCGGCCGACGTCAACAATGACGGCGAAATCAACATATTCGATATAACTTATTTAATCGCCTGGCTCTATTTGGAAGGACCGGCTCCCGATTGTCCGTAAAGGCCGGCTTTAAAATTTACTGAGGGATGACTATCGGTCATCCCTTATTTTATATGTCTCGAAATCCTGTTAGAGCGATTCCATATATTGATTCTCAAAAGTTTTGTCGCGATTGACAGGTAAAATATTCATTATATTTTCACGTTGCCGATAGCGCGGACATTCCGAGGTTGCGACGAAAGCCATTAATCGTCATCGCGAGGAGTTCCGATTTATCGGGACAGTCGGGACGAGGGGCGATCTCTCGATTCATTGCAAGTAGATTGCCGCGCCCTTCGTAGAATGCTAAGCATTCCTCTCAGGACCGGGAATAACAGGAAGGTGATTTTCGTATACTTTTGTCGCAGCCTCTTTTTGTCTGAGCATTCAAACAGGAATGTCTGAACCACCATTCTCGATATTAGATGATAGAACTTTTGAGAAATGTTATAATATTCGATTCCGGAGCAGAAAGGAATTATTGTCATTTAAAAAAGGGACAGCCGATTTGGCTGTCCCTTAAATGTAAGCAGTTTCTTACTTACTGATGTGTCGGAGCCGGACCATTCAGATACAGGAATGAAATAATCCGGGTTATGTCGAGCAGGTTAATCGCGCCATCAGCATCGGCATCACCAGTCTCTATAATAGGCAGAGGTGCCGGGCCTCCCATGTAGAGGTAGCTGATTAAGTAAGTGGCATCGAAGATGTTGATAGTGTGGTCAAAGTTCGGATCGCCCGAAGTATGACCGACTACCGTAACATCACCATCCTGCTGGAACGAACCTCCGGCAAGCCAATCACCCGTAACACTGTAGGTATAGGTGTCGACATCCCAGAACAGCGGATAAGTGCCGAGGAAATCACTCGCCTTAAGCAATATCTGCAGGACTTCTCCGGTGAAGTCGGGATGACTGGTAAGCGTCTCCACCGACTCAGGAGCAACCCCGTTAATCAGAAGCGTGGCTACATCGACTTCATCGACAGTATGGCCGCCGCCGGCAAAATCACCACCCATACGGATAACAACGTGGGCGGAGTCGCCAAGAGTATAGGCCATTGCAGCACTCATCGGATCCGGTGTGATGGTAATGATTTCATTACCGCCGCCGACCATAATCTGGGCGGGACAAATATCAACACCCTTGGCACCGGTGTGAGTAACTACGAGATTGGCATAGTGCATACCCTGCGTCATGCCGGTGCAATCGTAATTAAGATTAACAACCAAATTACCATTGCCGGGAATCGTACCGCTGGCCGGGACAGGATCCAGCCAGAGGATCGGGGCCACACCGGGATCACACTCAATCGTCATCCAGTAGTTATTACTGGTACCACAAGGATAACCATCATACAACTGATGGCTGACAAAACCCCAATAGATACCCGGACCGGCCGTTCTCGACGCCGAGATGACATCGCCCGGATTCCCGAGAGCATACGGATCGAGAGCTGCCGCCATCGAGCAGTTGGAGGTGTCAACGAAGCCGACAACGACCGGGAAGTCGGCCTGGGCAGTAATCGTGATAGGACCGGTCTGGAACATCTCAAAGAGGAACCAGTCGGTATCACGCGTGCCGCCGCTGGCCCAGATGGTACCGCAAACGGTATCGCCGCAATTAATCGGCTCAAAGGCCGGCGTTGCCATATTGCAGCCACCGTTGAGGTCATCACCGCAGGCTTCACTCTCATCGACCGCACCGGGCGGACATTCAAAGACGAACAGCGGTCCGGCGTCGGCATTAATGGTATAAGTTCCGGAAGAAGTGCCATAACCATCTATTACAATGTAATAGGTGTTGCCGGCGGTAATCGGAACATCGAATAATGCCGAAGTATAGTCGGAGTAGTAGTCGTCATTGCAGGCAACCAGCGTCGTCGCATCATTCTCGTAGACGTAGATCTTGGTATCGTATGCTGAACCAAGCATATCGACATCCATAGCCTCGTCAGAGGACGGAGTATATGAATAGACAACATCAGGAGCGGTTGAACCGGTGTACGGACAGACTTCATCATAGTCATTGGTATAGCCGGCCGTTGTGCCGGTATTGCTGTACGGCATGGTGATAGCAACCGCCGAGGCAATATCGTCACCACCCTGTTTTATTACACCCTGATTGGGATCGGGCGCCGGGCTGTTGTCCGGCGGAGCCTTCTCGGGCTTAACATCGCTCAGCAGGGGATTTCCGCCGGGATGGCTGGCAAACTTCAGGTATTCGACCGAGATATTGAAATTGATGTCGAATTCACCAATAGCGCCAAGAGTCCACGGCAAGCTGCCGGTTGCTCCTTCGGGAACGGTCCCGAAATCAACCGGATCGGGATCCATTGTAAACTCCGAAGGTGTTCCGCCGACGAAGAGTGAATAATCCTCGACTTCACCATAGCTAGTGGTTCCGCACGGACCCGGAGGCGAGGCGTAGCTCAAACGGACACGCATGCGCGTCGGACCGGCGACAGCGTCAGAAGGAGCTGTAATAAAACCGGTATACGGGCCGTAACCATAGTTGACGTCAAGAACAATTTCCTCTCCGGCATCGTCAAAGTCAAAATCCTGGTTCCAGTCAACCCAGACAGCACCATAGTCGGAACTGTAAGCGTTGCCGATGGTAATGGTAATTTCATACGGCGTTTCGTATGGTACATAGGCTACCAAGCCGGTATAATCACCGTAACCATCACAGGCGGTAGTATTGTTAATAGTAGCGAAGGTGACATTTTCGATATACTCATCGCAGCCGCCGGAAGCATCACAATAGTGCGGAATCCACGGGGTCGCATACAGATTAATCGTATACGGACCTTCGTAGTAGATATCCGGATAGCTGGGATGATCGGACAGAACCGGAATATAATAAGTGCCGGCATCCAGAGCGGGATAGTACATGGTAACGTTACCGTCGCCGCCGCACAGACCCCAATCGGTGGATTCGGCATAAATAAGGGCACCGCTACCGGCGTCGCACGGACAGGCATCGGCCAGCACGATGTAGACCAATTCGAAGGAAGGCGTCGTGCCGCAGTAATCAAGCGTGACATCGGCCTTTTCGGCAAGCGTAAAGGCTTCCCAGGCGTGACCGTTGTCAGTAAGAAGCGGGCAATCGCCGCCACTGGAACAGGTGTTATCGCCATTGATTGTTACCACTGTCTCCATCGGGAGCGCCACCGGCGTGACATCTTCGCAATTGTCATTGGGCGGAGGCGTGCAGGTGTCTTCCTCGATGATTAAATGGTACTCCGGAATACAGGCAGGTGACGGCCAGGTATCGATCATCAGGTAATAAAATCCAGGTGTCAATGTGACCGACATATCATAAGTGCCGCTGCCGGAATTGCTGGCATAAGCAATACAGGTCGTGGCGTCAAGCGGGCAAACATCAGATATACCCATTCCGGTATAAGTCGTGCCCATCGGATCCAACGTAAGAATCAGTTTGGTTTCGGCGTCAACGTCGAATTCATAGATGATATCCTCGCCGCCGTCATAGGAACCCATACAGGTGGCATTGTAATCATCGACACGACCACAGGTGTAGTCGTAAGCGTCATAGGTCAAATCTTCCGGAATCTTGAGCTCAATAGGAAGACCGCAGTTATCACCGACCTGCATAGCCGGGCAAGGATTGCTGGCGCAATTCAGGCCCATATCCCATGACATCATGGAACCGGTAGCCTCACAGTCCTCTAAGGTCAGGTCATCGCAGCTCGGAGCCTGCGGATCACCATAACAGCAACGGGCGATTCCGGTATTTTCGGTGATGAACAGATCAAACTCCGGAATACAAGCCGGGCTCGGCCAGGTATCAATCATGATATAATACGAGCCGGGAGTAAGAGGAACATTCAGGATTTGCTGAACGCCACTGCCGCTGTTGGTGGTGGTGGCGATACAGGTGGCAGCATCCGGAGGACAGGCGTCGTCAATTAGCATACCGACATAAGTGGTTGTCTTGGGATCCACGGTAATATCGATATTCGTGGCGACGTCAACGTCAAGCCAGTAAATGATATCTTCGCCGCCGTCATAATAGCCGAGGCAGGTGGCATCGTAGCTATTCAATCGGCCGCAGGTATAATCGCCGACGTCGGAATACGGCAGGTCACCGGGGACCTTAATCTCGATAGGTGTACCGCAATTGTCGCCTTCACCGCCGCCAGTGAATTCCTCGATTGTCAGATCAAAATCAGGAATACAATCGGGTGACGGCCAGGTATCAATAATAATATAATAGGTTCCGGCCGGGAGAGTCTGGACACCGGAGTTGTAAGGATCGCCAGCGGTACTTCTGAAGTAAAACATACAAGTACCATTCGGCGGAATACACTCGGTGCGAACTTCGCAATAAGTCCAGGTGGTTCCCTTGGGATCCATCGTCATGATAACGTCGGTCGCGGTTGTGACCGTCATTTCGTAGACGATATCCTCACCGTCGCCATAACCAGAACCATAGCACATATCGGCGGCAGCGTAATTATCACCGCGGCCGCATGTGTATTGACTGGCGTCGGTATAAGGCAGATCGCCGGGAACGGTGATCGGCAGAGGATCAGCGCAGTTATCGCCGGGGCCAACGGCCGGGCAAGGATTGTCGGTGCAGTTCAGGCCCTGATCCCATGACATCATGGAACCGGTGGCTTCACAATCGGCCTGATTTATATCAGCGCAGCTCGGCGCCATAGGGTCGCCATAGCAGCAACGGCCGACCGGAAATGGGTCGTCGTTGACGGAGATAGCGTCAATCCCGAATTCGGCGCCGTCATAGCCATAATAACGGAAAGCTATTTTTACGTCGGTTTCGGTGGCGTATGAGCTCAATGGGATACTTTCGGTATACCAGACCCAATTTGTGAAAAGGCCTTCTCCGTCTTCAGACCAAAGCATGGTCGTGAAGTTGGCACCGCCATCGGTGGAAATCCAGACTTCAAGATTGCAATTGTCGTACGGATCAACCGACCAGTAATAACTACCCAACCAGCAGAACTCCACCTTCAGGTCCGAAGCACTATAGCTCGAGAAATCCATGGACGGGCTGATAAGCCACTCATCCTGGGTCCCGGAATAGGTGTCATCGTACAGGACATGGGCATTATAAATTCCCGCACACGGATTGTAGGTGCTGATTTGCCATGTAGAGTCGTTGTTAATAATCTGCGTCCACCCGGTCGGCGGTATAACACCGCCCTCGAAACCTTCCGACATAACGGTCGATTTCGGAGATGAATTCTGGCACTCGCCGCCGACAGAGATAGCAACTTTGGAAGTCAACCGCTCGTTTTCGACCGGCAGATTATTCGCATCGTTGCCGACCGCGGGGACAAAGCCATCTTGATGGACATAGGGATCTACATGTGGATTGGGTTCAGTGATACTTGGAGATAGTTGTGTCTCAGTTTTGAATCCCGGTGGTTTTTCATATCCGACTACGGAATAAGAATAGCCGAGAATCAAAATCAGAGGCAATACTAACATTAACAACGTTTTGATTTTGTGCATTTACTTACCTCTCAATTTACGTTAGGTACTCTTGGATTTTACCCAATATCATTCAAGTCATTGGGTAAGTGCACTATAGGTTTTTTGTTTTGGCTATCACCTCCTTATGAATCATGAATCGTGATTAAGTTATAATTTTAGAACCTGTTTTAAATCTAAAAATTTGGTAATACAGTTCCTCGCCCAACAAACTTTAGGTAAGATTTCCTGCCTTGCTAAGGACATGTATCTCTGTATACACCTGTAATTTACCAGTTTTATAAAAGTTGTCAAGCCTTTTTTTATGAAAAAATATAATGTTTGAAAAAAATATCTGTAATTTTATGAAAAATCTTAAAAGAGCAAAATCGGTACGAAGATCCGTCTATAATAATTATCTTTTCGAAAATGTCGACAAACAAAAAGGGATACCGCGATGGTATCCCTTCAAGTTTATAATTTATATACAGTTACGGGCAAATCAGAGACGGCCCGTCCATATACAGATACTCGATTATATCGGAAATATCGAATATATTTATACTGCCGTCATTATTGACATCGGCAGAAGACAGATTCGCCGGAGCGGGGCCATCCAGATAGAGATAAGCAATCAAAAAGACAATGTCAAAAATATCAACGGTCGCATCGTTATTGATATCGCCGCAAATGAAAGGAACTGAATAGGCCGCAAAGGTCCGGGAATATTCCGACCACTCCAGACCGTCAAAAGTCCGAAAACGCCAATAATATACAACATCGACACCAAGCGGGCTGCCGGGAGTAAATTGAGGCGTCTCCAGATCGTAAATGTCGTAAATCGGGGAGCGGAAATCGTAGTATCGATCGAGCTGGAAATTATAAGTCTTGCCGGTCGGCTCATCAATCAGGCCGCTCCAATCAAAAGTCGGCTGATCGGTTGTCTGACCGCCATTGGCCGGTTGAATCGATGAAGCCGGTTCGACCGTGTAATAAAAAACAATGCTGTCGGACTCCAGGCGACCGCCCTCTCCCCTGGTCAGCGCCGGGGCCTCATAGTCCTTGAATAAAGTTGCCTTCTTGTTGCCGATATTTATATCCGCCGAGAATTCGGCGTTCGGCTCGGCATTATATTTGGTCTTGAAAATAAGCTTATATTCGCCATACTGAAGGTTATAATCGACCGCCTGCTCATCGACTGTATTATTTCCGTCAGCATCGAGCCTCCAATAGGCCGCCCCGGCAACGGTACGATAATTTTTCGACAACCTGAAATTGTCGGGATTTGTTAACTCTACCGCGACATTCGAAAAGCCGGTCGTGACCATTCGATTCTCGAGGACAGGCTGATCCGGCAGCGTGTTGAGGGCGACAACAATATTATCGCCCCAAAAAGCGCCCGCGACAAAATCCGGATTGCCGTCGCGATTCATATCCCCACAGGCCATCGCATGCATTACCGAATCGGTTCCATAATCAACGCTCAACGAATCGGTAAAACCGCCATTGCCGTCACCGATAAAAACCTCGAGAGTACTATTGGTGGCATCACCGGCGATAAGGTCAAGAAAATAATCACGGTTTACATCGGCTATGGCCAGGCTGTAGGAGGTTCCCGGGACTGTCAACTGGGTGATATTCGGAAATTCACCGGTACCGTCACCATAGCCGACAGTAATATAACTGGTGCCCTGGCCGATATTCGGCGTTACATAAGCGAAATCGGCGTTACCATCCTGATTGAAATCGGCAAAAGGCTCATCGCTCGAAATAGACAAGGTTAAGTCATTTAATTGGATAATGTCCGTCTGCGTAAAATTGCCGGCGCCGTCATTGATAAGGATGGCGATCGCTCCCGAACTGCTGATAGCCGAAAGGTCGTCGATGCCATCATTGTTAAAATCGCTGACATGAACGGTATGGAACGAATACGGAACGGTTCCAGTTGAGGGAAAATTGCCATTACCGTCGCCGTAAAATATATCATTCGGAGGAGCAATTATATCCAGATAGGAGTCATCGTTTATGTAGCCGACCGCGACAGCTCCCAGATTAACATTCTCTTTGTAAAGAACGCCGGTCGTGTAGGTTCGATCGCCCTGATTTATCATCACATAGATTTCGCTATTGAAAGAGACTATCAGATCAAGCAAAGTATCACTATTAACAAAGGCGGCGGTGATCGGGGCCTGATAAACGTCCAGATAACTTACCGGTGGATCATATCCGCCTTCGGCATTGCCATAACAAATCTTAACGCCATTGACAACCAGACCGGTGTACAGAATATCCGTGTAGCCGTCATGATCGATATCAGCCGCATATATTGTGACAACATCGGAAATATAGGGTAATCGTAAGATGTCGAATCCAAGTTCCTCGGTCTCATACGCATTACCCGAAATCGGTACGGCCAGCAGCATAAAAGCGGCGGCCAATCCGAGCAATAGTTTAAAACTTCCAATGGACAATTCATTTAACATGCTACCCTCCTTGGGTTGAATTTTATTAATATCATAAATATACTCTTAATGGACATTTATGTCAATTCTTTTCTACTATATGGACGGACACTGTGGTTCCGGGCCATTCAAGTACAAATACCAGAGCATATAAGTAATATCAAAGATATTGACAGTGCCGTCGGCGTTGACATCGGCGACCGGATATGACGGCAGAGGTTCGGTACCATTAAGATATTTATAGGCAATAATATATACAACATCTTCGATATCCAAATCACCGCTGCCGTCGGCGTCACCGACCAAGGGAGTTTGATTAGCAACCGACAGTTCCACAACCGCAATCTGAGTCGAATCGCCCGATTCGCAGGGATGGATCGGATCGGAAACGCACACTTCGAGTGTATAGGTCGTGCCGCTGTCCACACACAGTGGTGCGAATTTCCAGAGTCCGATCTCGGGATCGATCTCGCCGGGGCCGGAGATAATATTGTATCGGAGCGGGGATTCTGATTTATCGGGATATGAGGCGGAAAACTGATACTCAAAGCCGCCGTAATAGTCATTTGTCATCGCCGGTGGATATGGCTCAATAACCGGGGCCACCGCAGGCAGGTCATAAATACTGAGATTTACATGTTCCGCCAGGAATCCGGCCGCTTCGGCGGAGACAAATTGCGGTCTTTCACCGGGATAATAGATTTCGAACAGATTTCTAAATTCCGATTCTATGACCGCCGAGTCATTTTCCGGTGCGGCAGTCGCAAACTGCCAAATCAGGATTTTAATCTGATCTTCGTAGCCGACATGCCCCACATTTAGATAAGCGATTCCCGGATCAATATTAATGACATAATCGCTATCCGACTGAGTTCCCGGGGCAGCGAAAGTCATATAAAGAATACCAACTGAATCGTCAAAATCGGAGCTTACTATTACCGATGAATCTGTCTCGGTTAAATACAAAGTGCCGTCAAAGCTATCTCCCGGCCCTTTATACGATGAAGGAATCGGCACCAGATTACCGTCGATAACTCTTAATAAATAGGTCAGGTCTTGTATTGTAAGCGTAATTCCGTCTGCGTTTACATCGGTAGCAGCTTTCTGAGCCTCGAAATTAATCGTAAAGGCACTCGGTCCGAAGAAAAAATAATTCATAAAAACAACAAAATCGGCGATTTCATAGGAAATGCCATTGAGATTTACATCGCCACGATCGTCGGGAATATAATGCATTCCAATGGCAATACCGCCATTCCTGAAGATAATAGAACTTAGCGGGGCGTTTTTAAAGGTCGCGCCGGCATAGTAGACAGTATCATAGCAAAAATCTTCGGGACCGGAATAGCCAAAACTTTCGCCGGGATCATTGATCTCGACGCCTTCCCAATATACTTTTGAGCCCACAAACAGCCAATCGCCTGATTCCTCGCTCATAGTATTATCGCCGCAGTCAATCCAATAAAATTGGATATGTGTAAATTGATTCGTATATTCCGGGTTAGACGAGATAAGGAAGTGCAATTTTATTAGCTGACCGGGTGAGGTCAGATGATAGTTATTGATGACACCATCATTTATATCCCGTATGCTGACAATCCGCATCATTCCTGAGGGACAGCTATCCGGGCAATTACCAAAAGGCCCAAAACGGTAAGTAAAATATTCGAATTTCCCATCATTGATTAATGAACCGGGATATGCTCCCAGAGGAGTCAAAATCGATGCATCAAAAGCTACAAGGAAATCAAAACCACCGATAAGGTTTTGTGTCAGCGTACTTGGCATGTAGACCGAGTCCAACGAAATAGACACTTCCGCGATTTCACCCGGCAGTTGATCATGAAGAATTTCAATCTTAATAGACTGGCCGATGACATGAATATTGTAATAGGCGGAATCGGAATTATTGCTATTGCAACCGCTGCATGTTTCGGCGCCGTCGCTGATTTCAACGGCCAATTCAAAATTGCCTAAATATTCACCGTCTTCGGCAATACCCCATGTCCATACGCCGGTTACAGAGTCAATCTGCATTCCGCCGGCAAACCAGGTCGGGCCATTAAAACTAGCAATACGATAAATCAATGGGTTTGGACCGTCATCCGGATCGACCGCCTCTACCTGCCCGGTTATAATGTGCTTCCAGCCGACATAAATAGTATCGGTAGGGTCAACCGTTGTTTGGGGAGCGTCGTTATCAACACAAATATTCATAGCGTATTCGGAAGTAGCACCACAACCGTCGGCGATTTCTACAAGAATCGTGTTAAAACAGATGTCTTCGCCAGTTGTCGGCCAGAAGAAATGACCGGTTAGAGAATCAAACTCGCCTGCTGATGGCCCCTGAAGCATAGTAAACATTAAATCATCGCAGGCGTTACTCGTATCGGGATCAACAGCCGGGACATCAAATTGGGCGGTATCGCCCCAATGAACATACATAAAATCGGAACCCATAATTCGAACGCCGCCGTTGTATAAATCAATAAATGGCTCAGGTGAATTGGAACCAATAAAGCATATCGGCATCGGCCCATAGTACGATGGAAATCCGGACGAAGTATCCGCTATATCGGCCCCGTCATAATCGTAAATATTCTGCGCCAGGGCCAATGGAATATATGACGAATCTTCGTATGAAACCACATTATCGGCGCAGTCTATCCAGTAAAATCTGATCGGGACGAATAGGCCGATATACGTAAAATCGTTTGTTACCTGAAAGCCAAGATTGAATAAAACCAGGCCATTGGGAACAAATGTCTCCAGCGGATGGTTATCGCCATCATTCTGATCGGCAAGACCGACAATTCGAATCAGCGCTGTTGGACAATTATCGCCGCACCCATAATTATCATCATAGCGATAATTGAAATATTCCCATTCATAGCTGCCTGGATCATCGAACAATTCACCAGGATCGGCACCAGTAAACGCAAAGGCTCCGTTATCATAGCCGATTAAAAAGTCGAAGCCGAGAAGCGGTTGTGAACCGGCCGCCTTGGTTACCGGGATTGATATGTTTTCTCCGGATAGAACCGATTCGATTTGTCCGATTTCAAATGAAAAGGGAACAATATCGCCCTGGGATAAGGTTATACCGGGAGTTATAGAGAGTAAAACGATCGTAAGGATGATTATATACAGCATCCTAACGTTTGGGGTGAAGCTGTTACTCATCTTTGCCTCCATAGATTGAGGTTTGAGTTATTATTTGTCCCTGAGCGATTTATCATATAATGACCTCAAAGTTTTATATTTCCAAAATTTTTTATCAGCATTTTCGCCTGTTTTTTCGCCCAAATTGCGAAAAGACATCATCCATAAGGAAATCCATATTTTGCGCTGGCCATTTGCGCGCGGGAAAAAAGTCCGGATTCATTTCATGGCAATGAACTTCCCCCCGAATCAATAGTGACTGAGCTATTTTCTTTTTGAACAACACCTTACGCGCGTAAAGCGGACTTATCCTAAGGGACTCCGAAGGCGTACACATATCAGCCTCGTCTGTTTAGATTTACTTTCTTAATCCCTTAGCGATAAAGCGATATTAAAAACTTCCCAGCCAAGCAGCGGCTATTTGGCCGCTTAAATCCTCTGAAGAAATTATTAGTTAATTTAAAATAAACTTTTCTACCCTTATTGTCAAGGGAAAAATGGACTTTAAAGAGGAATTCGGGATATGTCTGTAAACATGGATATTAGTGGAAGTAAAAAATAGATAACGGTTTAGAATATTTTCAGGCTAACCGGTTCCGCCAGGAAACCGGCGGCGGAAGCATGAATCAGCCGCGGCCTGGCGCCGGAATAAATGATTTCTAAAATATCATTTGGGCCCTTTTTTATCGTCGCCGATTTTTGGTCATTGGAGAATTGAAATATCAACATCTTTAGAGTGTCGTTCTGAAGATTATGACTTACATCCATATTTTGAAGGTCAGTCGATGTTATTATTTGATACTCATCCTCGGATTTCAAATCGGGCGTGTAGAATGTCATATACATACCACCGAGGGAGTCTTCGGAATTGGTTTTTATTATTATTGAAGAATCAGTATCTATAAAGTATAAATGGCCGTTTATGGTTTTTTCCGATGTCGGAAATGGACAATGTCGGTGGTCAATTCGATGTTCGAAATCTCTGATCATATAAATTAGGTCCCGGATAGTTAACTGTTTTCCATCGCCGTTTACATCGGTGGCCGCCGATTGACCAAAATAATTAATTTTAAACATCGATACTCCATAAAGAAAGTAATCGATAAACATTCTGATATCTTCAATCTCGCCTGAACAGCCGTTTAAATTAACATCTCCCCTAGCATCTAGTACATTGCATATAGCGTGGATGAATCCATTTCTAAGAATCAGACGAGTGTCTTTTTGCGTAACCATATCATTACAACCTGTTAATGGCTTTATATACTTGTGATTATTATTTGCAATGATTTTGCAATTGGAGTAATCAAGCACCTCGGTTTTGGAACAAATCGGCTTATCGGCTTCGTCCGTCAAATTGTTATCCTCACAACTCAACCAATAAAATCGTACAGGTACATATTTACAGGTATAGTTATAATTACTGGTAAAAAGATATTTAAGTCTTATTAAATAACCCGGCGTATCGATCTTATATTTATTCTCGACGCCATTTTCGACATCTCTTTTACCTGAGATTTTCATCATCGCCGATGGGCAAGTACTATCACAGCCTTCAAAAGGTCCCGGTCTTGACGAAAAGTACTCAAATTTCCCGCTGTCTATTAGTGAACCGGGTAAGACCTTAACCATTGTTAAAGCGTGAGTATCGTACCCAATTAAAAACTCAAATGATTCGATTTGATTAATCATGGAAGAGCTGGAATCGATCGAAATTGATAACTCGCCCCATTTGCCTTGAAGCTGATTATGTATTCGGCCAATAGAAATGACAAGCGTGTCCGGGACGGTATCTTGAGCATACATCGGAAACGCACATGCAAAAGTTATTAAAATAAACACCAAAATATTTATTTTGAATAAAGCCGCCTTGATTGAAAAGACCATGTATCTATCCTGATATCAAGAGACAATGTAATCTAATATCCTATCCGATATAAGTTATAAAGCTGTCAGTTAGCTAAGTTCCGAATATAACCGAACCAATATGTTAGTCTACGGGCAATCGGGTTCGGCACCACCGAGATAAAGATAGCCGATCAAATCGGTTACGTCGAAAATATTTATTTCATCGGCGCTATTAACATCGCCTGCCTGCAGCGGATAAGGCGCGTCGCCATCCATATACAGATATGAGATCAATGAAGTTACGTCAAAAATATTAATCTCCCCGTCGCCGTTGGCGTCACCGCACATATAAACCAGCACAAAAACTTCGGTTTCGTCATAATTGACTTCATCGTCAACTCTAACCATAAAGCTGTCCAGCTTTCTATCGACCGGGGCGGTTCCGACCAGCGAATCATTCTGCTCGCTCAGCCAGAGCGGATAGTCAGAATAAGTAATGACATAAGTGGTGTCATCGTCATTAATTTCCGGACAGTAGGCAAAATCGAGCTGAGTTTCGCAGAAAATAGTATCTTCGGTTATAATCGACGGCGGGCTGTTGAAATCGACCGTGAATGTATGCGCCCAGCGGTCGCCGATATAAGGGTGTGTCTCGACCCGGCCGGATGAATCGGCCGCCTGAAGGTAGTAAAAGACAGTCTGGCCATCCGATTGCCCCGGAATATATCCGTAGAATGAATCCGGATTGGCGGTCGCATAAAGATTTGTCCAGAGAAAGTTTTGCGTCTTGGTTTTATAAAAAATCTTCAAAGAATCGGGAATAAGACCGCTGTTTGAATAATCCTTTATTGTCGCCGTGATCAAATAATCGGTTGTATCGGTAACGTTATAAAGAGGGACATGATGGATATACAGCATCTCGCGGTCGGGAACACCCATCGTGCGGCAATGGATGGCATCGTCATCATAAAACGATCCTGTGAAACCAAGCACCTCATAACCGGGCATGGCGTTCTGATAGACGGCAATGGCTGAATCATCCCAACTGGAATATCCGAGAATCGGGACAAAAACTTTCCGGCCGATAATCAGGGAATTGGTATAGGCAGCGCCGGACGGGCAGTACACGCGGACGATATCGTACGGGCGCCCCCACGAACTCATCCGCTGAGAAAGATATTCAGCGCGCGCATTTAATAAAGGATAGCTGTAATCGCCGGGTGAGACATCTTTAATCAAAATCGTGGCCGGATCGAGAAACTTCGCCCAGCAATCGATATGATGGATACCGCCGCTGGCGATATAATCCAGGGCCACGAAATCATTATTGAGAAAAGCATAAATAATCGAATCGACCTCATTGTGAGATAGACTCGGATTTTCATTATAGGTCAGGACGGTTGACATGGAAATTCCGATGCCGTCCGACATATGGTTGCCGCCGGTGGCAATCAAATCCATACCATAGACATCCATCCCCCAGTCGGCGCCGAGTATCCACGGGATAGTATCGTCAAGAGGTCGGGGACGATTGTAAATATGATCGACTATCGCCAACTCATCGTTGCCGTCAAAAATAAACCAGGGGCCATAATCGCGGGTCCAGATACTATTGGTCGAGGCTATCAGGAAATTGGTGTTGTCCATGTTCACACCCCCAGAAGTATAAGCGCTGATAGCCTGACTTTGGTAGTATGAACTTGAGACAATTGTCGTGACCATCAAATCTTCCGATAATTCCGCCACCAACTCAATCGATATTCCCAGCGGCCACCTGATAATTACGCCTTCGGACGGTTCCCACTCGGCGGGATTACGAATCGGCCAGGGGGGCGGTGCCGTACGAATATGAGTGATGCCGATTTCATCCAACCGGCCCATTTCCTCCGGAGTCAAACCAATGGGCAGAAACTCATCGGTTTTGGGTTCATCGGCCAGTGCCAAAAGACTACCCAGCAGTACAGACAGCAGAACAAGAATTTTAACAAGCAACCTCATCGCTTTTCTCCTGATTTAATTTTGTCGATCAATGATGTCTTCTCAATAAAATAATCTAAATATCGGGACACGTAAGTTCCGGGCCATCGCGATATAAATAATCGACAATTGCCGTCAAATCGAATAAATCCACAAGACCGGAATTGTTGACATCGCCCGATTCTTCATACAAGGGCGGCGGACCGCCGGCATACAACCATTTAATCAAATATATCACATCAAGGATATTAACGAGCTGATTGTTATCGGCATCGCCGCAAATAATTTCCGGATTGGCGACCACGACCGTTTGATCGATATTGGAAAAAGCACCCCACTGATCTTCGGCATCTTTGGCCCGGACCTTATAATAATATGTATCGGGCGGCTTATCGGTGAAACTGTATGATGTGTCACCGTAAGCCGAGGAGAGTACTATTGTGCTGCCGAAAACATCGAGCGGATATATATCATCGACGTAAAATCCCTCCTCGGTGACGTAGGAATCGGTCTGATAAGTAAACCTTATATATACATGTTTATTATAAAAATCAGCCAGGCT
This sequence comes from uncultured Ignavibacteriaceae bacterium, assembly GCA_964467955.1. Classification (GTDB taxonomy): domain Bacteria; phylum Zixibacteria; class MSB-5A5; order GN15; family PGXB01; genus CAYXTW01. The sequence goes on from CAYXTW010000015.1 coordinate 58,464, forward strand.
GAATTTGGCCTGCACCCATCCGCCGGAAGAGCCGGTTATTCCGTTGCCGCGATTATTACCGTGCGGATTATAATCGGTCGTAATATTACCCGGAAGCGTCGCGAAATTGATACCATTATAAGATGCCTCGGCATAGGCATAATCCCAATCGGTTTCGGTGTTATAATAAACCCAGCAGCGAAGCGAATCGCCGTAATTGATATAGGCTGGCGATTCGGTCTGGATATATCGATTGAAATTATCGCCGGAGCCGGAATAAAAAGAACTCGGCGATGTATGATACCGAGCCGTACTGACCGAAAAATCATTATTCGTCCAGTAAACCAGATTATTGGCCGAATCGGTATATCCCTGAATCAAATTCATCAGTTCGACAAGTTCAAACTGCACCGGCGGATTAAGCGTGTCGTCCGATGACCAGAATATCTCATACCCGGAACTAAAGGCGGTATCGGGCGCGGACAAAATCGGCGGTTCGGGTGCACGGAGTTGATAAATATTGCCGGCTATACGGGTCATGAATAAATTCGGCGCCAGATTCTCCTGGCAAAGAGCGGGAATACGACTCAAGGGCGGCCAGAAACCATCGTAGTCGGTCCCGACCTCAATGGAAATCGCGAAGTTCTTGCTTTTTGTCGTTTGCTCGCCATATCCCCAGTCATCGGTGCTGCCATTGACCGGATAAAGAACCTCCCAGGGAGTACCCGGCTCGTAACCATTCATATTATTTATGGTATCACCCATGGCGGAGAAGATATCATTATCCGGGGTGTGGATTGTCTCGTATCCCCACGGATAAAGGAATTCGTCTCCTGCGGAATGATAATAAACGGTTATAACGAATTCGTGATCTTCGATGAAATCGCGCATATTTTGCGATTCGGGTTCCGAAAACGGGCCGGTCCCGCGATAGTCCTCATCGTAGGTATACGGCGATGAACCATAGTCATCATAGCCCCATTCATAACCGAAATTCCTGTTGTTGTCGACACCGTAAGTACCATCACCATTATTACGGCGGTTTTTCCGCCACATGCCGCCGCCGTTGGGATCGTGCACCTCATTATAATAATAGCCATCCGGATTTACCGGTATTACAAACCAGATTTCCCGATTATTGACCAGTTGCGTTACTTCCGGATCAGAACCGTAGTTGTCGGTCAGATAATCCATGAAATAAAGGAGAACCTCGGGGGTGATAACTTCACGGGCATGAATGGCGGCAGTAAATAAAATCTCCGGCTCGTCTTCGTCAAGCAGTACATTATCCGAGATTTTGACGGCCCACATATCGCGCCCCTCAATAGTCTGCCCGATACTCTGCCTGGCGGAAACGATCAAGGGATGATCGGCGATTATAGTATCGATATAGGCTTCGATTTCGCTGAGCGTCTTATAACCGCCCATATCGCGATCTTTAGCCAATCGTGTTCTATAAAAGGCGCTTAAATCCGCATGAATTATTTCTATCCGTATTCCCAACGCCTGAAGTTCATCGATCTGGCGCTGGTTCGTAATTATTTCGAAATAATTATCGCCGCGGCCGACGATATCGAGATGTTCATGGAGCAATTGTGAATATGTATCTTTGGTATCAAAGAAAGCTTTCGCCTGAATATATTTTTCGGCGGCAAAGATAGTCTGATTAACAATAACACTTAAGATTATAAATACCACCAGGATAATCGTCCGTCTGCCCATGCGTTCCTCCGCTTAAAGTAAATAATAGTCCCTTCGTATGTAACACGTAAATATAACTCATTTCATTTTTTCCGCAACTAAAATCTGTTTGCAATTATATATTGCGGCGAAACGCCAATAAATAAAAAAGGGACGGTCGAGACCGTCCCTTAAACGTAGTAAATGTCTTCTTACGGACAATCCGGTGGCGGACCTTCACGATAGAGGAAGTCAATCAGATAAACAATATCGAAGATATTTATGGTAAGGTCACTATTGACATCCACATTATTCAGGTCGACAGGCGGCTCGCCCTCATTGTACAGGTAGTTGATCAGATCGACAACATCAAAAATATTAATCTCTTCGTCACCATCGAAATCACCGCAGACACCGTCGCAGACATCACCGATTCCGTCGCCGTCGCTGTCAGCCTGATCCTCATTGTCATCGTTAGGGCAATTATCGCAGACATCACCGTGACTATCGTTATCCGAATTCAGCTGATCCTGATTGGTGGAATCGGGACAGTTGTCGCAGGCATTACCGAAGGTGTCATTATCATTGTTCAGCTGATCTTCATTATCAGTGTCGGGACAGTTATCGCAGGCATCACCGTACGAATCGGCGTCGGAGTTTGTCTGATTTTCATTGTCCACCGTCGGGCAATTATCGCAGACATCGCCGAATGAATCAGTATCCGAGTTCGCCTGATCTTCATTGCTTACCGTCGGGCAATTATCACAGACATCACCATGTGAATCGCCGTCACCATCTTCCTGATACCTGTTTTTAACGAATGGACAGTTATCGCAGACATCACCCAAGCCGTCGAAATCGGAATCAAGCTGGTCGGGATTGGCATCGTGGGGACAATTGTCTTTGGGATCGGGAACAGTATCTTCGTCGTTGTCGGGCGGCTCGAATGCCTCATATTCGACAATGCGAAGAGCGACATCACCGGGGGCCTTATCGGTATCATAGTACGAATAAATAATCTTGATATAGTAGCCGTCGGATTCGGTCATTGAAAAAGCCCTGTAATCGGTGACAACGCTGTCACCGGGTTCGCTAACCTGAACGGCGGGACTCCAAATAGATCCGGCATCCTGAGTCAGAGTCACATATATCGCATTATTTTTTATGAATGCGCACAGGAATGAACGGCCGGATATATGCTCCACCTGCGGGAATCTTTCGGCCTGATTATCATTGGCAACAGCATGATATGTCAGAGTCCCCACGTTGCCGGTAATATTGGAAAAACAGACAATATCTTTCTGGTCGGGGTCGGCGTTTGTCCATCTTTCTGCAACGACAACGACATTATTGTTACGGGCGGCTACCGTCGGATACTGTAAATGGGAATTATCGACCATCGAGTAAACGCCATTGGTCGGATCCAAATCCCAGTTGGAAAAGTCATCTTTGCGGATAAACAGCTTCCATATATTGCCAGTATCCTTAAAATCGTAGGCACAATAAGTTTTGGCAGTAGTGCGATCGATATCGGTTGTAGTCGTATTACAATGATCTACATAATACCATGACATGGTAGCGTAACCATCGGATGAAGTCTGATAAGAAATAAAGGGAATAGAATCATGCATGGTCGGCGTCTGCCAATCCGTGCCCATTACCATTGACATAATACCCCATTCCCAATCTTCCTGGCTGTTATCGCAGGCGATGTCATTCATCGCCATACCCCAGAAATGTCTAAACACGCCGGGACTAATCTCGATTTCTTCCCAATTCCAATAAGAAAGATCCGGGTTGCCGATATCACGCTGGTCAATGACAAAAACCGCTGCGCCGCTTGCAAAAGAGTCGCTGGGCACCATCGTTCCATAAAAGACCGAGTCATCACCCCAATAATCGGTTGATGGGTAGAAAGCGCCGCCGGTTATCATCCAGCCGGCAAAATCAGTCCAGCTATCGCCTTCGTCAATAGAACCGCCGAACCAGGAATTTAAGTCGCCTGATGAGCTGGTATCTTCATACGCCAGGGATAATATGCCCCATTCCCCCTCATCCAGCGCCGGATGCTGACCAAAGGGAATCCACGGGGGGAGTGCTTCGACGGTTAATTCGTAGTTACCGGATTGGCCGCCGATGCCACCATCAATAATAATATAATAGGTTTCTCCCGCATATAACTGAAGATTATATATATCGCCGCGATAAATTCCGGTACCGGCGCTATCGCAGATTTCCGAGTACATATTGCAGCCAATATCATTGGAGACATCATTCTCATAAACGAAGACCTTAGTCCAATAATCAGTTCCCGGATTGCAGGTTATTATATTAACACGCTGATTGGCCGTTGAAAAATAAGAATAAACCACATCGGGAGCATTTGTCTGACTGCAGCCGCCGCCGATCGATTCATAATCATTTGCGTAACCAACTGTGGTGCCGGTACCGCTAAAGGGCAACGACGGAATTACGGTAGCAGTCGCGATATCTTCACCGCCCTGTCTGCCAACCGTCACGTCCTTTACTCCCGAAACCGCTTCACCGTAATCCCGCGGTGATATTTTTTCGAGTTTCGACGAGGGAATAGTTATATGCTGAGGAGCGGCAGTAATTTGGTCAATGATAATCGGCCCCTCCACTCGTTTTTCGGCGCTGGCGAGAGTAAACACAAAGGTTACCATTAACAGGGTCAGCCAGATAATGGTTTTGTTAAGTTTCATTTTGTTTCCCTTCCTTTTCGATGAAAGAAAAATCATTGTTTCATTTGCTAAATTCTTAAAGGGGATCAGCCGGTCAGGCGATTCACTATCGGAGTCGCCCTAACCACCGTGATCATTCTTACATCATTGTAACTCCTCCATATTAATATTATAGGTCAAGAATCCATTATTTTCATATAAAATTTTAAAATTGCCCTGTTCAGATTTTGAGCAGACTCGAAATCGCGAGATAGTTTTAGACCCGACAGGAATTCGTTTCTTATAATCCATCGCGCGCAATCTTGTTAAGCCAAAGCCCAAATCCAACTTAAATCCTCCATAAACGCCTTTCGGTGAGGATCTTATCAGAAGTAAACAAACGTCACTCAATAATATGGCGTGTATACAATTACAACGAGACTATGGCAAAAAATTCCTGTCGCCCCATAATCCCATCTAAATCATAATATACAATATTTTTTGTTCCGGTCAAGCCGAAATATTATCTTCAGCCTACTAATCTGTTGTCAAACAACGTAAAAATGCAAATATCAAGGGCACACCGGCTCGGGGCCTTCAAGATACAGATAGCTTATCAGGCCGGTTATATCGAAGATATTTGTGCTCCCGTCGTTATTTATATCGCCTGATTCAGGCGGTATCGGCGGCGGTCCATCGCGGTAAAGATAATCTATCAACCCGGTGACATCGAAAATATTCACGGTACCGTCGACGTTGATGTCGCCACAAATGAACGACTCATTGAAAAGCCGGCGCACTTCGGAATACTCGGATGAATCGCCAGTCGAAATCTTAAAAGCTTTCATCCGCCAGTAATGAAGGCCATAGCCAATCGTCCCCAGATCGATTTCAAGTCCCGTCGTATCAACCACCTGAGAAGTCTCAATATCGGTGAAATCGGAATCGCGGGCAACCTCGACACGATAGGAATCATCATCCATTTTCCATCCGGTAGCCCAGTCGAAAAATGTGGCTCGGGCAAGGGTATCACCATCGGCCGGTTCGAAAAGACGCGGCGCAAGGAGCGGTAGCGGCCAGTTGGCGCCGAAAGCGTCCTGGTTCATGTTTCGTGTGTCGGTCCAGATGGCATTGATATGATCATGATAAGCGGTAACGCCGATGTACTCGGCGATACGTCCGGCCCGGACCTGCGGATTTCTCATTCCGGCAGTATAAGTCGGAGGCGGGCCTTTAGATATATTGGGTTCCGGCAATCCCAGGTAGGAGGGAAATATTGAAGTATCCGAAATACGATGATTGGTCGTAAAAGATTCGCCACCGTCGAACGAATAAGCGCAGAAGGCATCAAACGAGTAATGAAAAAGCGGATCGGTACGCTGGTCGTAAAATATTATAATCAATATACCTTCTTCATTGCAGAAAAGCCAGGGATGAAATTGATCGAAAGTTGCGCCCGGCCCGGTATAGTCGTCATTGACATAGATCGGATCAGTCCAGGTTTGACCCTTATCGCTGGATTTGATAAACTCGATGTTATAATCAAAATAATCAATATTGGTTGTATCCGCGTTGGCATAGGCGATATAGATATTGCCATCGAATGGTCCGCCAGTGATATCGGCGGCACACATCGGGGAGTTGTAAACATCAATCTGCCCGTCAACATACCCATATCCATATGTAGTTCTTACCAGCTCCGGGTCAGTAAATGTCTGCCCGCCATCCTCGGAAACGACCATTTGAATCGAAAAATAGCCGTTACATAATGAATCGACATAAGTTCTGTTCCAGAAAGTATAGATGGTGCCGTCACTTCCAACCAATGGAAAGGCAAACTGTCCACCCCAGATATCGAAACCGCAGGCAGTGTCGTAATACGGCGGGGCTATCGGGAAGGGCGTCTCGAATCCCGAATCAAAGTCAGTAGAGCGAGAAAACATAATAATATTAGGACTGTCATCATTGGGAAAACGCGCCCAAACCACATACATATTGCCGTCATACGGTCCGCCGGTGCGGTCAATCGTCGTAAATTCCTTGTCCTCAAAATAAAGCTGTGACGGATCTTCGATATTAGTCATCGCGCCCCAGCTAACGCCCTTGTCGGTCGATCTTAAAAACGTGATTCCCGACCGGTTACCGGCCAGGACCTGATAATCGAGCATACCCAGGTAGAAGTTTCCTAAGCGATCGACATCCATAGTGGGATCGGACTGCTGATCGTAATAATAGACTTTCACGAGCGAATCAACCCATGTGTTCCCGGCGTCGGTCGAACGACCGACCCCCAATTGCCGATAACCGAGGCGAAAATCGCGCCAATCAGCAATGACAATATTGCTGTCGATCGGGCAAACCCAGATCATCTCTTCATTTTGAAGCTGTGACGATGG
>CAYXTW010000016.1:0-3949 GCA_964467955.1 uncultured Ignavibacteriaceae bacterium
TTCGCGAGAGAAAATTCCGTCTGGATCTATATCATCGTCTCAACGAAATCCCGATCAAGCTTTCGGCGTTATCCGAACGGCTTGAAGATATCCCCGAGCTGGTTAAATATTTTCTTAAATCTATTAACTTTAATGGTAATTTCAAAACCGATGAGTTCAGGAAATTCTGTCAATATCTGTCAGGCCGTGACTGGTTGGCTCCCGATTCGGGTAATGTTCGTGAATTAAAATCGATGGTGAACCGGATACATCATCTTGCTAAGGGTGACCTGAGTATTATGATCGACCTGCTTAAGGATTATGATAAAGGCAACGAATCCGAACGGGATGATCTAATCAGGGCCCTTATCGACACCGATTGGAATCAGCGCGAGACCGCGCGACTGCTCGGTCTTACTGAGGGCGGCGTTCGTTATCGTATAAAAAAATACAATCTTAAAAAAGAAGACTTCATCAAGACAGGTGCGTAGTTCTACGCACCAAACCGGTTTTATTGCGTAGTTCTACGCAATACGACTTTTTCAAATTCAAATCAGCCATCTGTTATCTATACAATATCCCGATAGAATACATCGGCTTACAGTAATTATAAGCAGGTTGTTCAATTTTGGCACAGCGGTTGCAATACAGCATTTACAAATATTATAAACAGAGAATTCCCGACTTATCTCTCGTTTGGGTGTATGCGGGTGAGCCACCGGGTGCGGGGAAATACTTTATATGCACGGTGAGGGATTCCACAAAGCCCAATCCCCCACCCGGCGGATAAAATAGGAGATGGATTATGACAGAGAAACTCAAGCAATCGAGATACAATCATTTCGTCAAACTCGGAAACGGCAAGAGATTGGCTTTTAACGCCATGTCATGCGGATTGGGTGAAATGGATGATAAACACTATCAAATGTTCGTTCAACTCGCCAATGGAAATAAAAATAATGGCGATCCGAAAAGCAAAAAACTACTCAAAGACCTGAAAAAAGGCGGATTTTTGATTCCCGAGGATGTCGATGAACTCGATGCTTTACGCGCCGGCCATTATCGGGCGCGATTCGGCAGTCAGGGTTTCGGTTTGACCATTATTCCGACTCTGAACTGTAACTTTGCCTGCGATTATTGCTACGAGGACAAAAAAATCCACTCGCTGCCGCCTGATAAAGGCGGTTTGATGTCGGCCGAGGTTTGCGACAATATCGTCAATTTGTGCGGAAAGGAGATAGCCGAAAATTCGTCTTTCTCGGTTACCTGGTATGGCGGCGAACCGCTGCTGGCCTGCAATGTGATTGGTAACCTTTCCGAAAGATTTATTAAAATCTGCGAATCTAAAAAGAGTCGATATTTTGCCGGGATGATAACCAACGGTTATTTATTGAGTAAGAAAAATCTGGATTTCCTTATAAAAAACAAAGTCACATTCCTTCAGGTTACAATCGACGGTCCGAAGGAGGTTCATGATAAACGGCGCCCGCTTAAGTCGGGCCGCGGAACCTACGACAGGATTTTGTCGAATTTAAGTCATATTACCGAAAAAACGCCGATGACTGTTTCAATCCGGATAAATATCGACAAACGCAATCAGGATAACATCACCGGATTGCTGACCGATTTGAAACAACGTGGGTTTCATCAACAGAAAAATTTCTCCACATACTTTGGTCATACCGTACATTATCACAATTCCTGCCCCGATATCGCATCACAATGTATGGCCACCGAGGAATTTTCTCATTTTATGATTGATGCCAATCGAATGGCCATAAAAATGGGATTCCCGGTTTCCGTCTTTCCGCAACTTATGATCGGTTCATGCGCCGCAGTCGGTTCGCGTGGGGCGGTGATTGAACCCAAAGGACGTATTCAAAATTGTTGGAATACGGTTGGCCGGAAAGATGCGGAAACAGGTGAATTATCGCCCAAAGGAATCGGCTACAATAATAATTATATCAAATGGTTGGGATGGACGCCATTTATGGACGATTGCAAATCGTGCGATATATTGCCGCTTTGTATGGGAGGTTGTCCTTATAAATCACTTTACGACAAAGTAGGCAGAACTACATCGACAAGATGCTCATCGTGGAAATATAACCTTAAATCAATGCTGGCCGTGGCAAAATTAGCCCAGGATAAAAACCTGCTTTTATTGCCGCCGAGCCGCATAACGAAAGGAGGTGAAGAATGAATTGGTTAATTGAACCGACGCCGGGGATGGGACCATTGGACATGTGCAGCAGTATCTGTTTTATTATTTACTGTAATCCATCTGGGACTTATTGTTCATGTAATACCAGATGTTTACAATGTGGTCAATATTATGGCCCATGCCCAACAAATAGAAATAATCCATCGATGTAACGGAATTTTATATGATTGGTTATAGAATACAATATTAGGAGGATAATTATGAATTGGATTGTCGGACCTACAAATTGCTCATCGGGTTTGGATGATAATCCGGATATGTGGTGGTGTCGAGTCGAGTTCGCTTCAATAATATTAGGGGGAATATATTGGTGCGATAGTAGCGGCGTACTTTGCAAAGACTTGTGTGTCATATATAGTAAGCCGCCGGCCGATAAATAAATCTGCTATGGAAAGAGGCATAAATATGAATTGGATAATAAAATCAAATAATTATTTTGGGCTTAATGGCGAGGAATTTATATGGTTTTGTCGTACCGGTTCGGAAGGATTTTGCTTTAATTGTATGCTTTGTTTTATACATTGCGCCAGTGATTGTCAGGCAGGTTATTCCAATCAGTCAACCGGTACATAAGTTAAAGATTGAATTTTTTTGGGGAAACTCATAAATTTCCCCCAAATTAATCTTTAACATGGGTGCCAATATGAAATATTCCATTATTCGAAGTTTAAGTGAAACAAAGCTAAATCTTTGTGCCTTTGGATTTATTCTTATTTATGCCGTCTATTGTTTTATAGGCAACAACCCTCGACTAATCAATGAATCAGCGTTGTTAGAAATGCCAGACTATCCGATATTGGTTTACTTAATTGTCTCTATGTCGATTTTAGTTTTCACTATAATAGGCATTGTTAAAAATACCTGGACATCGAAAGAATGTGGTTTCAGCTTGGGGAAAAAGTTTTTAAGTATTCTGATTCTTGGTATTCTATTTCTAATATGGACCATTATTGAATACAAGCAAACAATAGCGATTGAAAGCCTTTTCCAATTACTTCCCATATTCGTTTTTGTTACGGCAAGTAGTTTGATACTACGCGTATTATTAATCAACCGTTTTGACAGCGTTTTTAAAACAGTACCCTGGATTTCGGAATTGGCGTTTATCGTTAGTGGAGTTTTATTTGTATTTGTAATTGTACCTATACCCGAAATTACCGGCAGTTTTGTCGTGTTTTCCTGTTTACTATCGTATATATATAGATATTCGAAGTCAATAATAGTGGTCTTTTCGGATATGGCATTTTTTACAGATACGCAATATGTCCTTCTTATTGCCCTTATGGTTTTGGTTTTTTATTTCAGTTTGGCTTTGTTAGGCAAACATTTAAATCTAAAAACGGCGCATAAACAATCAGCATGATCAAACTATGATTACGCTAAACAATATATCTTATAAATATCCCCGTAAAAAAGATTTTGCGCTGTCGGATATTTCTATCGATGTCAATCCGGGTGAGATATTTACCTTGCTTGGTCCCAACGGTGCCGGTAAAACAACGCTGATTCGTATTCTGTCGGGACTAATTATCCCCCTGGAAGGGTCGGCTTCAATATGCGGTTATGATTTAATCGCTGATGAATATAATGCGCGGCGGAAGTTGGGATTGGTTCTCGGTGATGAACGGACATTTTATTTTCGACTTTCGGGAGCACAGAATCTCGAGTTTTTCGGGGGATTGTACGGTTTCCGACGTGCCGAACTCAGGAGCCGGATAACTGCCTCGCTTGATGCTGTCGGGCTTG
>CAYXTW010000016.1:4049-64676 GCA_964467955.1 uncultured Ignavibacteriaceae bacterium
GCGGTTTCGGAATACAAAAATCTAATCGACCGCAAATCGTGCGAAATACTATTCCGACAATCACCGCGTTTATTAAACGTGATTACAGTGAACAATCTGATCAATCGCATAAGAGAAAATTCCCCATGCGATTCTATTGAATTCCGCGACGGTACTATGCGGATAATATACAACGGTTCATTCGAAATGAACCGGGTGCTGAGTATTATATCACAAAGCGGCCTCGAGGTCACGAAAATAAATACAATCGAGGCATCGCTGGAGGATATTTTTATAAAGCTGGCCGGATGATTTAACATGCTTTACAAATTGTATCTATTTCTAAAGAGATTTTTCATTACGATGATTAGCTATAAGACCGCCCTGGTCCTCGGTATCCTGGGCAGTTTTATCGGACTACTGCAGTTTTCCTTTATGGGTAATTTTCTATCCGATGGTAACAGTTTTCCGGCGCTGGAGCAGTACGGGGGTAATCTGCTTGCCTATTTAATCATTGGAACCGCTTTCACCAGTTTTGTTGGAGTTTCGTTGAGCTCGTTTCAGAGTACTATCCGCGGTGAACAACAGATGGGAACGCTCGAATATCTTCTTATCAGCAACACCCGGCTGGAATTGATTCTCGTTTATGCGGGACTGATGAATTTTATACAGGCTTTTATTAACGTTGCCATTCTTCTGGCGGTTGTCATTTTTGTTTTTAACATCCCACTGGATATAAACCTGCTCGGCGGTTTATTGGCTATGGTTCTGACCATCGCTTCACTATCGGGGATCGGCCTCATGAGTGCCGGGATAATCATAATAACGAAAGTCGGCGATCCGATAACCTGGGCCTTTACCGCTTTGACCGGTTTATTAAGCGGGGTCTTATTTCCGATTGACTATCTGCCCGGTTATCTTCAGGCAGTATCGGCAATACTCCCAACGACCCATGCCCTTCATGCCCTGAGATTAACTTTAATACAAAACGCCGGGATATCCGAAGTTATGCCGCAGCTATTTCTTTTATCTATAATGACTCTGATAACAGTACCATTGGGTTTTATCATCATTAGAATCGGCTTTAATCAGGCACGACGTGTCGGATCGCTTGCGCAGTACTAATCGGGAGGATGTTATGGAACAAAACGAATCGATTGCTGCCGATCTGCCGGCATTAGACCGGCGCAGGAACAATTCTTATATGCAGGTCTTGTCTGATTTTTTTCTCGCTCCATCAATAGCCTTCGCTTCATTGCGGGAGAAACCGAGATGGATCGTTCCGTTTATTTTGTGCGTGATGACAAGCGTGATATTTTTGACCGTCACAAATAATTATAGACTCGAAGATCAAAAGGCCTTCCTTCAGCATAATAATACGCTTAGTCAGGAAGAAATTAAACGCCGGATCGATAATATCGAATACCAGCAAAGCACCGATATTACGCAAATATCAATCCCGCATTTTTTGTTTGGTACGGCCCTTATGACTCTTAAACACGCCTTTTCATTATTCGGATTATCTTTAGTCGTCTGGCTCGCCCTGCATCTGTACTCGGCCAATGTTACTTTTAAAGTTATCCTGTCTGTTTGTAGTTTTTCGTTTCTTTTATCGCTTCCGGAAGCAATATTAACCATTCCGCTTGTTATTATGAAAGGGACAATGAAAATTTATCTTGGTGCCGCGGCGCTTTTACCGGTGGAATGGGAATATTCGCCGCTTTTTTATGTCTGTGAAAAATTGAACGTTTTTTCGATCTGGATGGTCATCCTCCTGATAATCGCATTACCGATAGTCGCAGGTATTTCAAAAAAGAAAGCGATTATCACCATCGGTTATCTCTGGATTATTTGGCTCTTGCTGTCTATGTTTTTTGGCGGTTATACCCTTTTCGGAGTTGGGTAACCGAATCTGACCATCTCCTATTCTCAAATAATTCGGTATATTCCGCCAAATACGGGCCAAACTTGTTTACATTGGCTAAAAGGGAATCATGCGCTGATTGCCCTCAGTATTTTAATCCCTATCAGATCGATGGTGACTACGATGGTCCGGGCGATAGCGCGATAATTGTTCTGAAGTTGCCAATTCCGATCAAGCAGATATTGTTGATGATATTAATGTAAATGACATATCATAATCTTATTACTTCGTATTTCAGCGGCCATGGCTCCCTTGGCCGGCCCCGTTTGGAAAATGAAAATTATAGCTTATGTATTTCTTAACATATTGAAATCCTACCAAGGATTTCGCCTTGTGTTATTTATGCAGAAAAATCCAGCATAAGGAAGCAGATATTTTCTAACAATTTTCTAACAACGAACTTCACGGAAGTTGACGGAACTCGACGCAACCTAACAGTAACGAAACCATGGGATTACATCTATTTCGTTGATATTCATAAACTTATCGAAATTAGGTTTCTGCGAAACCCGGCCTCTCCGCCATAAATTATCTCAATAACTTAACTTGTTGTTAATCATGTAATTAAAAGATGCTATAAATTGACATTTTGGTCTGTTTTTCCACTATTTTATGTTGGTTTCAAACGGTCAAAATTGTCCGGGGGTGGTCGTCTCGATTTTATATTCTACCTAATATTTTTCAATTTCCTCCAGAGGGTCGTTTGGCTGATTCCGAGGATTTTTGCCGCGCGCGTCTTGTTTTCTCCCGTCGATTTCAGGACAAACTTGATATATTCGGATTCCAATTCCTCCAAAGGCCGCGGTCGTGATATGTCGAATTTTGGGAAATTAAAATCCGGATTTAAAATATACGGAGGCAAATGTTCGCACTTTATATTCCCATCTTCACTAAGAATGGCAGCCTGTTCAATCGCATTACGCAGCTCTCGGGCATTCCCCGGCCAATGATAGGCCCGGAAGTATTCAAGACACTCACTATTAAGATTCAGACCAGGAAGCTGCAACCTCGCGGCAAGTTTGTTTATGAAATATTCAGTGAGAGAGATTATATCCTCGGGCCTTTCACGAAGGGGCGGGATCTTGATTTCGATAACACGTAACCTGTAGAACAAATCATTGCGGAATTTCCCTTCTGAAACGATCTTTTCCAAATTTCTATTTGTCGCAGAAATAATTCGAGTATCTACCTTCCTTGGGATGTTTTCACCGATCCTCAATATTTCCCTTTCCTGAAACACTCTTAAAAGCTTTAACTGAGTGACGGGACTGACATCACCTATTTCATCGAGCAGGATCGTACCTCTGGCCGCCTGCTCGAAGATTCCTACTCTATCTTTTATGGCGCCGGTAAACGAACCCGCTTTATGGCCGAATAATTCGCTTTCGAGTAGCGTTTCGGGAAAGGCCCCACAATTGATTGCCAACATCAGGTTCTTTGCCCGCGGGGAGGTTTGGTGAATAAACCGAGCAACGACTTCTTTGCCCACCCCGGTTTCACCCCTGATTAAAACAGAAGAATCGAATTTGGCTACTTTTTGAGCGAATTCAAGAATCTTGTGAAATACCCGGCTTCTGACTGTAGCCAAAAAGGGAAATGATTCGTTTTTCAGACTATCATTTCCGCTTTGCGGTTTTTCGTTATTAATATCGGAGTTATTTCTGTTATTCTCGATCATATACCATTCATTATGAAATGATTCTATTTCAAAATAGTATAATTTTATTAATTGTCAAGATTTATTTTTGATTAATTCATTGTGTGATAATAAGTTTAAATATTGATTAAAAAACGGCATTATTCTTGCTGAAACCACAATAATGAAATAACAGAAGAAATAGCACAGCATCATATAAGGAAAAAGGGCATTATGAAAATAGCCTCCAATTCAATTACACAGCCGCATTCTCTTCGTTGGCGCATAGTCGCAACGCTCCTGACTGTATCAATCCTGCCCCTGGTGGTGGCCGGTTTCGGGGGCTGGATAGTTTTCGGGAACCTCCTGGAACAAAAGGCATTGGAGCAGATGCGGATATTGGTTCACGATCACGCCAAGGCAATCGAAAGCAATATCTCTAATCGTATTCACCTGCTGCATCTCCTGGCTCAATCGCACTCAATCGATAATATTCGTAACCCGGAACGACTCCAAGATTTCCTGTCGGATCTGAATCAATCCAGTGATGGTGGTTTCATAGATTTGGGCATCATTGATATTAACGGCAATCATCTGGCTTACGTCGGTCCGTACGAACTTAAGGATAAAAACTACCATGCGACGGACTGGTTCAAGGAAGTAATGATACGTGGAGTATATGTCAGTGATGTCTTTCTTGGTTTCAGACAGGTGCCCCACTGTATTATTGCCGTCAAAAGCACCCAGGGAAAATCCCCGTGGATTTTGCGCGCTACTATTAATAGCCAGCAATTTGACGAGCTTGTTAAAACCGGCGTTTCCAATAAAATCGACGACATCTTTATTATCAATAAAGATGGCATTTACCAGACGACCCCCAAAGGAGGCTCGTTGCTTGATAAATCTCCTTTGCCGATCAATGATTTTTTTCGTGGCGTCGGTTATCAAAAGTTTACACAAAATGATACGACCTGGATGATAGTCAATTCCTTTGTGAATGATAATCGCTGGATATTGATTGTTAAGCAGGAATTAGCGACTGTCCTGGAACCGGTCAACCAGGCCATTACGAAAGTCGCCAAAATTGTCATTATCGCGGTAGCTCTGTTGATTATTACTACTTTTCTGGCTACATGGCATTTGACAAATCAGATTGACAGGGCCAACGCCGAACGTGAAGAGATGTCACGCGCCTTCGTTCGCTCGGCGAAATTAGCTTCGATAGGGGAACTGGCCACCGGCCTGGCGCACGAAATCAATAATCCGCTGGCCATTATCAGTGCCGAACAAACCAATATATCGGATCTGGCCTCCGATCTGAATATAGACGAAAGCGATGCCGAACAGATCAATGATTCCGTCAAGCGCTGTAAGGAGCAAATCCGGCGGTGCGCTAATATTACCGGCAAAATGCTTCAATTCGGGAGAAAGCAGGATTCAAGTTTGGAGCCGACCGATATCACACCAAGATTGAAAGAGATTATTGCATTGTTGGAACGGCGCGCCAGCGTCCGCAACATTGATATCAAGATGGAAGTGCAGGAAAATCTTCCCCGGATTTTGGTCGATCCGATAGAATTCGAACAGGTCATAGTTAATTTGATCAACAATGCTATCGACGCCCTCCCCCAGGGTGGCCTGATTACCATAGAAGCGTTCCAAAAGGACGACCGGCTTATTTTAAATGTCCTCGATAATGGAATCGGAATATCTCCCGAAAACATCGAGCGTGTTTTCGAGCCGTTTTTCACGACCAAACCGGTAGGGAAAGGAACCGGTCTGGGATTATCGGTTTGTTTCGGAATTATCCACTCATGGGGAGGGCGAATAAAAGCGGAGAGTCTTGAGGGAACGGGAACCAAGATGCAAATAATTTTGCCGCTTCAATCAGGCAATAGCAAAGTGAAATGAAGCGGAGGTTGAAGATGGAAAAGGATAAAAAAATAAAACTGTTACTGGTTGATGATGAGGAGGAATTCGCGACTTCATCGTCACAGGCTCTTAACAGGCGCGGATTCGAGGTTAGTATAGCGCTCAATGGCGTCACGGCGCTGGAAATAATCGATACGCAAATATTTGATGCCATTGTATTGGATGTCAAAATGCCGGATATCGATGGTATCGAAGTTTTTAATCAGATACGGAAAAAACATCCCAATCTTCCGGTTCTCATCCTAACCGGTCATAGTTCCTTCGATGATGCCTTTCAAACAGCCAAAGATGGTATTGCCGATTATTTGAGCAAACCGATCGAAATCGAAGAATTGGCTGAGAATATTAAAGAAGCGGTGAAGAAAGCCGGGGAAATGAAGGTCGACAAACATGCTGAATCCGCCTCCGAATTTATTAAGGACGAAATTAGAGTAATGCTTGTCGACGATGAAGTCGAGTTTCTGGAATCCATGAAGAGGATTCTACAACGTCGGAACATGATTATTACGGTTGCTGAAAGCGGCGAAAAAGCGTTGAACCTGTTGAGAAAAAGTATTGTCGACATAGCGGTTGTCGATGTCAAGATGCCCGTGATGGATGGGCTGGAACTTCTCAGAAAAATAAAAGAGGATTTCCCCAGCGTCGAAGTGATATTGCTTACCGGCCATCCAACTGTCGAGGCGGCTTTAAAGGGAATTAAATTGGGGGCCAATGAATACTTAAAAAAACCGCCGGATATAGACGAATTGATTACGACTATTCGCCGGTTATTTCAAAAGCGGCAGCAAATAATTCTTGAACAGCAAAAGAAGCTCATTGAAGACATAAAGAGGCGATATCCTGATTAAACAGAAGTATGCAATTTTATTGGTGTCAGCTAAATGACAAACAAGTCTAATAAAGCGTCAGCCTACGACAAATATGTCGATTACCGACGATTTTCAATAGCGGTGCTATTATTTATCGTTATCCTGATGCTTCCCATTCCAAGTAGTATGCTCGATGTCGCTGTAGAATACAGAATGGGGAAGACCTATGTTCTTGACTATTATTCTCAGGAACTGTTTAACAAATCGACCAGAGAAATCGACCAGTGGCAGAAACTAACGGTTCAGGCGCTGGAAGGTTGCATGATTCAGGGTGTTTCACGAAAAGCGTCCCTGTTAAAGCGTAGCGATAAAGAATTGCAGAGAATGGGTATTCAGGGAGATCCGGACCATTTCAAAAGATACAGGTCATTACTGGATTCACTCGATGAGAAAGCAGTCAATCAACTGCTGTTACGCGGGCGGGAACTGCGCCACGAAAAACTCACTTATTCTATGTTGTCCCCATCTCAGAAAAAAGAAGTGGATAAAGCGGCCAAACAAATTTTAGTTTGTATTGCCATGGTTGCGTTTGTGGTCACCTGTTTTTTGACCGAAGCCATACCGCTTCCCGGAGTCGCTTTCTGCATCGGGCTGATTCTGGTTTTTTCCGGGATTGTGTCCCGAACCGAGGTCGCCCAGTTATTCTGGTCTGATGCCTGCTGGTTTATAATGGGCAGCCTGATGTTTGCCGCCGCCTTTGTCAAAACCGGGGTTGATAAACGTATTTGTTTATCGGTATTTCGATATCTGGCAAAACCAAGTGTCAAATGGGTAACGTTCATTATAATTTTAGTTATTTCGCCGGCGGCTTCATTTATCTCCGATCATGCTCTGGCGGCGATTTTCTTGCCGATTGGCATTATTCTTTACAGCAACAGCCTTACGCGGAATGTCCCCGAGGACAGAGAGCTGGCGAAAATGATGATGATTACCATTGCGATGGCCTGCAACGTCGGCGGCTTCGGTTCACCATCAGGAGGGGCACGTAATGTAATAATGATGACCTATATGGAAGATATGTTCGGAATATCCATCGGTTACGGTCAATGGATTCTTTATGGAATGCCATTTGTGATTGTTATGATGCCGATTCTATGGATTACGACAAATCGCGTTTTCAAACCGAAAATCCGCGATTTACGCCCGGCTCTGGATTCATTAAAAGCGGATATCAGCCGTATGGGAGGGTGGAATCGTACCCAGATTATCGCCGTGGTTATCTTTCTTTTAATGTTATTCGGCTGGATAACCGAAAATAATTTAATTGCGAGTATTACCGGGATTCGTCTGGGAATCGGGGTCATCGCCGTTGCCGGTGCCGTAGCCTATCTACTAACCGGCGTCGTTAATTGGCGTGACTATCAGGAAAAAGTCGATTGGGGCGTAATCTGGCTCTATGCCGGCGCCATTATTTTCGGCCGGGTCCTGGATCAGACCGGAGCCGCTTATTGGATGGCACGTTCCATTGTGGAAGGTCTGGCTTCAATCGGCCTGAAATCGGGAATTGTTCTCCTGGGAGCAGGCGGCGCTGTAACCGCCTTTATGACTAATTTAATGGCTGACGGGCCGGCGGCCGCCTCGGTCGGCCCCATCGCTTTAAACATGGCCGCGGTCGCCAATCCGGGAACAACGCTTATTCCATTTATGGGTCTGGCGACGGCATGTGCGTCATCAATGGCCTATTTACTGGTTATCGGGACGCCTCCCAATGCAATCGTTTATTCAAGCGGATATTTGGAGGCAAAAGATTTTCTGAGAGTAGGGATAATTTGTTTTATAGCTGCATTTATCGTCCTCCTTGTGTTAAGTTTATTCTATTGGCCGCTATTGGGTTTTGGGGAAATGCCGCCGGCATAATGGAAAATATACTAAGGAAGAGAGTCATATGGGAAATAATCAGAAAAAAATGAAATTGCTTCTTGTTGATGACGAAGACGAGTTTCGTCAGGCAGCATCTAAAACACTAAGCAGGCGCGGCTTTATTGTTACGGAGGCTGCCAGCGGCGAAGCAGGTTTGACGGCCATTCGTCTGGAACGGCCCGATATAGTCATTCTCGATCTCAAAATGCCGGGAATCGACGGCATTGATACTCTGCAGAGGATCAGAAAAATAGAACCTGATTTGCCGGTTATTATTCTCACCGGCCACGGTGATTTGAAGGCGGCCATGGCCGGGATTCATTTGGAAGTCGTCGATTTTATCCAGAAGCCGGTTGATATCGACCAGCTCGGCGAGAGAATAAAAACTCTGCTGGAGGAAGGGAAGGATAAGCCGTTGCGCGAACCGACCATTGGGGAGTTAATGGCATCTCCGGCGCTCTATCCCCGCGTCTACGTCGACGAGAAAATGAGTTCGGTATTGAAAACAATTCGATCGGCATACCTGAAAATGGTACCGGAAGGTTATTTACCGGGACAGGTTCGGTCGGCTCTCGTTTACGATCGTAACGAGAAATTTGTCGGCATCGTCAGATTTTCTGATTTACTAAAGCTGATCCTGCCGTCATTTTTAAGCGATTCACCATATTCCACCTTCTTTACCGGCATGTTTCTGGCGCAATGCAAAGTAGCGGGCAATCGAACAATCAGTGAGTTATTAAGCAAGCAAGTATTTATTGACGTTAATGCACCACTTATGGAGGCGGTACATCTACTGGTCGAACATAAACTGATAAATTTGCCTGTCTTGAAAGACGGCAATCTGGTCGGAATTTTAAGAGGCCGGGATATTATTCTCGAAACGGCGCGGAGTATGTGGGATTAAAGCAGTCGGTAGGCAAGTCAGGATAAACAGAAATTGCTGAAGTTGATGGATACAGAATATGAAAAATAGATTTAGCCATCTATTAATTTTTTTAATCGCTTTACCGATAAGTCATCCGGTTCAGGTGACAGCGAAAGTCAATTCCTCGATCGGGCCGTTTGAGATTTTCAGCGCCGACAGCGCCAGTTCAATCAGATTGCAATTCGCCGGGCAGTTAAGATTGATTTATGACAGTCGCGACAACGGCCCGGACGCGGCCAGGACAGAGAAGCTGTCAATGCAAGCGCGAAGAATCAGACTTACCTTAGCGGGGACTGTTTACAATGCTAATCTGTCATACAGATTGCACTTAAGTACCGCCCCGAAATCGCTTGAATTAATGGATTTCTATTTTGACTATAAATTTCGACCATATCTGCAATTCAGGTTCGGTCAGTATAAGACGCCCTTTACACGTTATCGAATTCAGTCTTTTCAAAGATTGGCTTTTGTCGATTGGGCAATCGTCACCAAGTATTTCGGGGCCGAACGCCAGATGGGATTTGCCTTTCATAACGGCTATGAACAACCGCCGAAATATGGTTATATAGTTGGCGTATTTTCAGGCGCCAACGCGCGGGCCTCACATGCCATAGGTTTGTCGGATGTATATGGCGAAAAGGTTTTCAATCCGTCGGATCTTGCCAATCCGGGCACGACCGATAAATTTCATCCCGAGTTGTTCTTTCACATAACTTATAATGCCAATAATATTAAGATAAACTCCAGCAGCGACGAAGCGAAAACGGGATTACGCTATAGTCTTGGAATGAGTTCGGCATGGGATTTATTCCCTACAGAGTATCATGATTTCAGCTTACGTTTTGCCCCGGAGCTTTTGGTAAAATATCGCGGCTTATCCTTCCTTGCGGCAGGTTACGTCGGCTATTCGAAAATTGGCGATCCAGCAAAAAATAAACCGGCCATGACCGGAGGATTGTTTCAAACAGCATATCGTATTAATTCCAGGTTCGAGATTTCGGCCCGATATGCTATAGTCGGTTTTAAGGATAGACTTACCGATGACGCACGCGAGCGCGCCATGCAACTGATCGCTGATTCGGGGAATGACCCGGATGTCATAGAACAATATGAAAACGCCGGGCAAATATTGCAGGAACAGGAATTAACGACAGGATTTAATATCTACATATCGGGACACTCATTAAAATGGCAAAATGATATAGGCTGGTTGAAACATTTTTTTATAGATGAGAATCGCGATGATTATCAGATCCGTTCTCAATTCCAGGTGAGTTTTTAATTATGTGTAATCAAATGGAAAATTTCACAAATATATTTAATAAAGGGTTGTGACTCTGGTCACATCGACCGTTATGAAAAACAAAAATAATATTGTCATTCTTGAACGGGAGGATTTCCACATTCTGCTGGAGATATTATTTCGAGAAGGTTATGAATTGTATGGACCAACCGTCAACAATGAATGCATTATCTATGATCGGATTCAAAAAACAGAAGACCTTCCCATCGGATGGAAAGATCACCAGAAGGCCGGTAGTTATCGCCTGGAAAAAAGTGATGAAAAAACGCTTTTCGGCTATTCCGTCGGTCCTCATTCATGGAAAAAGCTGCTTCATCCGGCTAATGAAAGACTCTGGGAAGCCGCCGCGGACGGAAATGGATTTACTATTAATATTCCGCAAGGAGATGACAGCAAGCGGGCTTTTATCGGTGTCCGCTCCTGTGAGCTTCAGGCGCTGTCGATACACGACAAAATCCTTGCGGAAGGGCCTTACGTTAACCCTCTGTATCGGAACCGTCGTGAGAATGTCTTTATAGTGGCTGTCAATTGCACTCGACCGGGAGGAACCTGCTTTTGCGCATCGATGAAAACCGGTCCGAAAGCGGTATCAGGTTTCGATCTATCCTTAACGGAAATTCTGGAATCTGATGCTCATTATTTTACAGTTGAAGCCGGTTCAGCATCGGGAACGGAAATATTGAGCAATCTGCCGACCAGAGAAGCAAGTCAGGCAGAGATCGAAGCGGCTGAAAAAATTATGGAGCGTTCGGCTGAGAATATGGGCCGGACATTGAATATCGATCATATTAAGGAGTTACTGTATGATAATTTCGATAATGCGCATTGGGAGACAATTGCCGAACGCTGTCTCACCTGCGGTAACTGTACTATGGTCTGCCCGACTTGTTTCTGCGTTAATATCGAGGATATTAGCGGCCTTGCCGGTCAAAGCGCCGAAAGATGGAGTCGCTGGGATTCCTGCTATACCATTGATTTTTCATATATCCACGGCGGCAGTATTCGAACCAGCCCCACCGCGCGTTATCGCCAATGGATGATGCATAAACTGGCATATTGGCTTGACCAGTTCGGAACTTTCGGCTGCGTTGGTTGCGGGCGCTGCATTACCTGGTGCCCGGCCGGAATAGATATTACCGAAGAAGCGGCGATATTTCAGGAAAAACAATGAACCAAATAATATTTTTTAAATATAGGTGAAGTATGGAGAATCTGGAGAAAATTCTGGCAAATCACCCGTCCCTGAGCGATTTGGACGATAAATATATCCAACTGCTCGTAAGCTGCGCTTCGAATGTTGTCTTTAAAGCAGGTGAATATATTTTTCGCGAGGGAGAACCCGCCGATAATTTCTATCTTATCCGGCATGGGCGGGTACTGATAGAGGTCAATCTACCTCCCAAAGGATCAATAATCATTCGATCGCGAGAGGAAGGGGAAATATTCGGCTGGTCCTGGCTGGTTCCGCCGTACCGCTGGCACTTTGATGCCAAGGCGGTAGAATTGACCAGGGCCATTGCGCTTGACGGTAAATGTCTTCGCGGGAAATGCGAAGCGGATCATGATTTGGGTTATGAAATCATGAAAAGATTCGTACAAATTATCGCGGAGAGGCTGGAAGCTACAAGATTACAATTGATGGATATATATGGCAATGGCAAATAAAAATAGTATAAACCAACTTGGTATCGCCGATAATCCGGTATTTACGCGGCAATTTCGAATTATCCGGAAAAGAACGGAGACCTACGATACTTTCTCAATTGATCTGGTCGCTCTCGATGATATCGCTGTTTTCGACTTTGAACCGGGGCAATTCAACATGCTGTATATTTTCGGAATCGGTGAGGTACCGATTTCGATTAGCGGCGATCCTGAGAATACCGGAACGCTGACCCATACTATCAGAAAAGTCGGCGCCGTTACCAGGGGAATCGGCGGTTTAAAAAAAGGCGGCTACCTGGGCGTGCGGGGGCCATACGGGGCCGGCTGGCCCATCAAAGCGGCAGCCGGCAAGGACGTTATCGCGGTTGCCGGCGGAATCGGTCTGGCGCCGCTAAGACCGGCGATATATTACCTGCTCGCTCACCGGGAGCAGTACAGCCGGATTATTCTGATGTACGGGGCTCGGACTCCGGAAGACATCCTGTATCTCAGGCAACTGGAAAAATGGCAATCGCTCAAAGACATGACCACTCTGGTAACAGTCGATCGGGCGCTCGGAGATTGGCG
Source organism: uncultured Ignavibacteriaceae bacterium (assembly GCA_964467955.1). Lineage (GTDB taxonomy): Bacteria > Zixibacteria > MSB-5A5 > GN15 > PGXB01 > CAYXTW01. The sequence goes on from CAYXTW010000016.1 coordinate 16,710, forward strand.
CGGCAATGTCGGTGTCGTTACGACATTAGTAGGTCGCTCCTCATTTGATCCGAGCAATTGTATTGCCATGATTTGCGGACCGGAAATTATGATGCGCTATACTGTTCTGGAACTGGAAAAGCACGGCGTGGAGGAAAAAGACATATATGTTTCCATGGAAAGAAATATGAAATGCGGAATAGGGCTATGCGGCCATTGTCAAATCGGCCCGACTTTTGTCTGTAAAGACGGTCCCGTGTACCGTTACGAGCAAATACGTAATCAGTTCCTTAAGCGCGAGATGTAGTATGACGAAAAAGACTAAACCAAAACTGGCAGTATGGAAATTTGCTTCGTGCGACGGTTGTCAATTATCGCTGCTTGACTGCGAAGATGAACTTCTGGCGGTCACAGAAGTCGTGGAAATAGCGAATTTCCCCGAGGCATCGCGGCAAGTCATAAAAGGTCCTTACGATATATCGCTTGTGGAAGGATCGATAACCACGCCCCATGATGCCGAGCGTATCCACAAAATCAGACGGACGTCAAAGTTCCTCGTATCTATCGGTTCCTGTGCTACGGCCGGAGGAATCCAGGCGCTTCGTAATTTTAAAAATGTCAAGGATTTCATAAACGTCGTTTATGCCAATCCGGATTTTATAGAGACGTTGAATAAGTCAACGCCCATTATGGACCATATCCCCGTCGATTTCGAACTTCGCGGCTGTCCCATCAACAAATATCAACTCATCGAATTGATAAACGCCCATTTAAATGGCCGCAAACCGAATATCCCGACCTACAGTACCTGTATCGAGTGCAAAAGAAAGGGCATTGTATGTGTGATGGTTTCAAAAGGAATTCCCTGCCTCGGTCCGGTTACCCAGGCCGGGTGCGGTGCGCTTTGTCCATCGTACAATCGCGGATGCTACGGCTGTTTCGGCCCGAAGGAAACGCCAAACACAGCTTCTCTGGGAGCTATCTGCCAAAATATGCAAATGAAAGACGCTGATATAATGAGAGCCTTTCGGAATTTTAACGCTTACGCCGAGCCGTTCAGGAAAGCGAGCGAATCTTATGAAAAGTAAAACAATCAAAGTCGACTATCTTGCCCGGGTGGAGGGTGAAGGCGGTCTTGAAGTAAAAATAAAAGATAATGAAGTAACGGACGCGAAATTGAATATATTTGAACCGCCGCGATTTTTCGAAGGTTTTCTACGCGGCCGCAAATTTACCGAAGCGCCTGATATCACCGCCCGCATCTGCGGCATTTGCCCGGTCGCCTACCAGATGAGTTCGTCACATGCCATGGAATCGGCCTGCGGTGTTTCTGTTAAAGGGCAACTTCGTCAACTTCGCAGGCTGTTATATTGCGGTGAGTGGATCGAATCACACGTTCTTCACATCTATATGCTTCATGCTCCCGATTTTCTCGGTTACCAGGATGCCATTCAATTGGCTAAGGATTATCCCGATGTCGTTAATCGAGCCCTGAAACTCAAAAAACTCGGGAATGATATCGTGGCATTAATCGGAGGACGGGAGATACATCCCATCAATCCCCGGGTCGGCGGTTTCTATAAGGTTCCCGGAAAAGAAGAACTCGATAAATTCGTGGAGCCGCTTAAATGGGGAATCGAGGCTTCGTTGGAAACGATTAAGCTGACGGCGACATTTCCTTTCCCCGATTTCGAACAGGATTACGAATTTGTTTCGCTGCGACACGCCGATGAATACCCATTAAATGAGGGAAGAATTGTCTCCAGTAAAGGAATAGATATTGAGGCGAAAGATTTTCTTGATTATTTCGAGGAGGAGCATGTCCAGCATTCGACCTCGCTTCAGGCCAAAGTAAAAGCACGCGGACATTATCTTGTGGGACCGATGGCACGTTATAATCTCAATTTCGATAAGCTGCCGGAAATTGCGAGGCAGGCGGCAATTGAAGCCGGTATTGGTGAAGAATGCAGAAATCCATTCAAGAGTATAATTGTCCGGGCCACTGAAACACTCTTTGCCTGCCACGAGGCTTTACAGATAGTCGAAAATTATGACATGCCGAACAGGCCTTACGTCGAAATCGAGCCCCGTCAGGCAACCGCTCATTGGTGTACTGAGGCGCCTCGGGGGCTGTTGTATCATCGTTATAGTATTGATGACAACGGTATTATTAAAGATGCCCGAATAATCCCACCAACATCGCAGAATCAAAAGGCGGTTGAGGATGATCTTCGCCATTTGGTCGGCAAAAATCTCGATCTGTCCGATGAGGATCTTACCTGGAAATGCGAACAGGCGGTCCGTAACTATGATCCGTGTATATCCTGTTCCTGCCATTTCCTGAAATTAAACATCAAACGGGAATAACGGGGTGCGTGATGAATAATGTCGCCAGTATAATAGTCGTGGGAATCGGCAATGAGTTCCGCAACGATGACGGCGTCGGTCTGTACGTATCTCATTCACTTCGGGAAAAAACAGATGAAGAGATAAAAGTTGTAAATGGTGTACCGGATGGATTCGCGCTTATCGAAACCTGGGACGAATCCAGTCATGTGATTGTCATCGATTGCACCGCTTCCGAAAATATTCCGGGTACTATATATCGCTTCGATGCTCTTAAGGAAAAAATCCCAAGTGGTCTATTTGACGGTTTTTCGACTCATTCTATCAGCATTGTCGACGCCGTCGAAATGGCCGGGACGCTGGGAAGGTTGCCCAAAAGCCTGACGGTTTATGGTATCGAGGGAAACAACTATTCTCCGGGAAGGTGCTTATCACCGGAAGTTAAAATAGCAGCGGAGCGATTGGTGGATCGAATCCTTGAGGAACTAAGATAATCCTCAAGATTGAATTAAGATAAAGAAAGGTGGTTTGGATGCACGAGTTTTCTCTTTTAAAAGATCTCTTAAACAAGATGAAAACAATTGCCAGAGATAATAATTCCGATAAAGTGACCGGTGTCAAAGTAAAGTTAGGGGCATTGGCGCATATCTCGGCCGATCATTTTCGTGGGCATTTCGAGCAAGCTGTCAAGGGGACGATTGCTGAAGGTGCAAAACTCGAAATCGAGACTTCGACAGATATGTCCGACCCTCACGCCCAGGAAATAATTCTTGAAAGCGTGGAGATCGCGGAATAATGCAAAAAGGAAGTAAAATATGAGGTTTATAAGTCAATTTTCGCTCGAGCATGAATAACAATTAAGCAATCCTTTAAAAAGGGAGGTCAAGATGGTTACTTTTGCATATAAGGATCGAAATTACGACATAGACGAGGAAGATTTTTTAATCGACTTCGAACATTGGGACGAAAAATTCGCGGAAGGAATGGCCATAAAGCTCGGCATGGAAGGGGGGCTGGTAAAAGAACATTGGGATGTAATAAACACTATCAGAGGGACTTACCTCGCCGATGGGAAGTGTCCGCTGATTTACGAAATCTGCAGACTATGCGGTTTGCGTCTAAAAGATTTAAAGATGTTGTTTCCCAGTGGATATCTCCGGGGTGCATGCAAGCTTGCCGGAATAACGTATAAAGAGGGATACCTGGGGCAGGCCAGCCTGCCTAAAACCGCCGACGACTTAAATGTAATATCAGCCAATAAGAATTACATGGTTGACGTCAGGGGCTTCCTTGTTGATCCCTCCCAGTGGGATGAATTTTATGCAAGTTTCAGGGCCTTCGAAATGAAAATACCGGGCGGGCGACTTGGCGAAAAGCATTGGCAAATCATAAATTATTTGCGTGACTATTACGATAAGAACGGGGACGTGCCGACCGTCTATAAAACGTGCGAGGAAAATCAGATCGATCTCGCCGAATTGGAGCAGTTGTTTCCGGACGGCTATCATCGCGGCGCGATAAAGATTGCCGGATTGAGAGTAAAATAAAAATTGATATGTTGATAATATGAAAAGCTCGAATATTGGGAATTTAAAAGACTCAAATAAGACTGAGTCCTTAAGCCGGCTCCGATTAGACATTTCCGGGGTAGTACAGGGTGTTGGTTTTCGACCCTTTGTATATCGACTTGCAAAAAAACTGGATCTCAACGGGTGGATAAATAATTCACCGCAGGGAGTCGTTATGGAAGTCGAAGGCGGCAGCGATAGACTTGAAGAATTTGTCGAACGTATTAAGATCGATAAACCGCCGCTGGCGACTATTCAGAATATGAATTTATCTTATCATCACGCAAAGGGCTACAGAGGATTTACTATTGGCGAAAGCATACAGGCGGGCGAGAAAAATACCCACGTACTGCCCGATATCGCCACCTGCCCTGAGTGCGTCCATGAGATATTTGATCCCGGAAACAGACGCTATCATTATCCTTTTACCAATTGCACCAATTGCGGCCCCCGCTATAGTATAATTGAATCATTACCATATGATCGCGATAAAACGACGATGAAAATATTCCCCATGTGTGATGAGTGCCGGGCGGAGTACGAAAACCCTCTCGACCGAAGATTTCATGCCCAGCCGAACGCCTGCCCCAATTGTGGACCGCACCTGGAACTATGGGACAAAGATGGTAAGATTTTAGAGATAAAAAATGAATGCCTTCTCTTAAGTTTTTATGCTTTACTGGCCGGGAAAATCCTGGCAATAAAAGGCCTGGGCGGTTTTCAGCTTCTGGTTGACGCAAGAAACGACGAGGCAATCAGGCGATTAAGAAAACGAAAAAACCGTGAAAAAAAACCACTGGCATTGATGTTCCCTGATATCCACACCGTTAAAGAATATTGTCTTGTTTCAAATTTGGAGGAAAATATATTATCATCCCCTCAGTCTCCGATAGTCCTTTTAAAATGCAGGGATGGCGCCGATCAATTGGTTTCCCGCGAAGTGGCGCCCGATAATCCGTACCTTGGAATTATGCTGCCCTATTCTCCGTTGCATTGCCTGATAATGGCGGAACTCAATATTCCGCTGGTGGCCACCAGCGGTAATCTTTCCGATGAGCCGATCTGTATCGATGAATATGAGGCGCTTGAACGTTTAAAAAACATCGCCGATCTCTTTTTGGTGCATAATCGGCCAATTGCCAGACAGGTCGATGATTCCGTGGTCAGAGTCATGATGAATCGGGAAGCTGTCCTGAGAGGGGCCCGGGGATACTCGCCGACCACGATTCAATTGCATAAACATGCGCATCCGTTTCTTGCCGTCGGCGGCCATTTGAAAAATACAATCGCCATCTCGATTGATAAGAGCGCTTTTATCAGCCAGCATATTGGCAACCTTGAAACCCGGCAGGCTCACGAGACGTTTTTCAACACTATCAAATCGATATCGGATATTTATGATTTCAAACCTGAAAAAATAGCCGCGGATATGCACCCCGATTATCTTTCAACAAAATACGCCGAAAAGTTATCCCCTCATACGCTTAAAATCCAACACCATCACGCCCATATCTTATCCTGTCTGGGGGATAATAAATTGGAGCCGCCTGTCCTGGGAATATCGTGGGATGGAACCGGATTAGGCTCCGATGATACCATCTGGGGCAGTGAATTCTTAAAGGTCTTCCGAAAGACCTTTGTGCGGGTGGCGCACCTGCGTTGTTTCAAATTGCCGGGTGGAGAAAAGGCCGTTGAGGAGCCCTGCCGCTCCGCGATCGGACTGCTGTATGAAATTTACGGAGAAAGGCTATTCGGAAGGTCGGAGATAATCCCTCTTTCTTTGTTCGACAGCAAAGATAGAATTGTACTGAAAAAAATGCTCGAAAATGATATCAACTCACCTGTCACGTCGAGTATGGGTCGTCTTTTTGACGCTGTCGCTTCAATTATTGATTTATGTCATAAGTCGACCTTCGAAGGCGAAGCGGCCATGCAACTGGAATTCGCCGCCGATAAAGTCAATACCGATGAATCATATCATTTTGACGTTATGTTCGACTATATGCCCTATGAAATTGATTGGGAGCAGGCTATTCATTCTATTTTGAATGACATGCATAATTCGGTATCGAAAGATTTAATTTCCGCCAAATTCCATAATGCCCTTGCAAAATTAATAGTAAATATTGCCGGTCGAGTTAATGATAAAAATGTAGTCTTATCAGGTGGTTGTTTCCAGAATAAAAATCTTATCGAAAAAGCGGTACCCGCTCTGCAAAAAGAAGGATTTAAGCCGCACTGGCATAAACGTGTTCCGACCAATGACGGTGGTATTTCTTTGGGGCAGATTATGGCCGTCGTTAATTCGGAATCAAGGGAGAAATAATTATATGTGTCTGGCCGTTCCCGGAAAAATCATCTCAATTGAAGATGAAAGTGAGATAATGCGAAGCGGAAAAGTCGATTTTGGCGGAATCGTCAAGACAGTTAATCTGGCATTCGCCCCTGACGCCGTAATTAATGATTATGTACTAATTCATGCCGGTTTTGCGATCGCCAGGATTGATGAAAAAAAAGCGGCTCAGACTCTCGACGAATTAAGATTGTTTAATAAAAGCAAAAATGACTCATGAAATATATTGATGAATACAGGTCGTCTGAATTCGTGAATAGATACGTGTCGCGAATCAGGAAAACCGTACGTGGTAAATGGAATATTATGGAAGTATGCGGAGGGCAGACGCACGCCATTTTCAAATTCGGCCTTGATCAGCTCCTGTCATCGAATATAACGCTTTTGCATGGTCCGGGATGCCCTGTCTGTGTGACCCCGGCATCCATAATCGACCAGGCGATATCTATCTCTCTTAAACCGGGTACGATGCTGTGTACTTTCGGCGATATGATTCGTGTGCCGGGAAACGATACCGACCTATTATCGGCCCGGGGTCAAGGAGCTGATGTTAAAATCGTTTATTCCCCACTTGATGCAATAGAACCGGCAAAAAGGCTGCCCGACAGGGAAATTGTTTTTCTCGCCATCGGATTTGAAACGACGGTTCCAGCAATTGCATCCGTTGTTTTAACGGCCGATAGACTCAAAATAAAAAACTTTTCAATTCTGAATGCGATCGTAAGAATCCCGCCTGCCGTTGAAGCGCTTCTGAAAGATCCCGAATGCCGGATAGATGCTCTTCTGGCACCGGGGCATGTCTGTACCATTACCGGTTTACGTGAGTACAAATCACTTGTTAATAAATATCAAATACCGATTATTGCCACCGGTTTTGAGCCGGTCGATCTTATACAGGGAATATTTGCGGCCGTCGAACAGCTTGAAAGGGGCAAAGCCAATCTCAGTAATCGATATTCTCGGGCAATAAATTTTTATGGAAATAAATATGCTCAGTATATTATCGGCCAGGTATTTGATATAACCGATAGAGAGTGGCGCGGTTTGGGTACTATAGCAAACAGCGGCTATAATTTGAAGGAAGAATATAAACAATATGACGCGAAAAATCGTTTTGATATCGCACTAACCAAATCCGATAATGAAAACAAATGTATAGTATCTGACATTCTAAGCGGCCGATCCAATCCGAGCCAATGTCCCGAATTTGGAAAAACCTGCCGACCGGGGCATCCCCTCGGGCCTATGATGGTATCCTCGGAAGGTTCATGCGCCGCCTATTATAAATACAGGAGCAATGATGCGAGACGATAATGACAATAAGATGGTACAATGCCCGACGCCTGTGCAACAACATGTGAATATCACCATCGCGCACGGTGGCGGGGGAAGCCAGATGCATCAATTGATCGAAGACCTGTTCATCAAAATATTCGATTCCGAAGAACTTAAAAGGGCTCATGACGGGGCCGTATTCAATGGCCAAAAGAAAAGGTTTGCCTTTACGACAGATTCATTTGTTGTCAGCCCGCTTTTTTTCCCGGGCGGTAATATCGGTTCGCTGGCGGTTCTCGGAACGGTCAATGATCTGGCCATGTGCGGTGCCAGACCGCTTTATATAAGTGCCGGTTTTATAATCGAGGAAGGATTTTCTGTCGAGATGTTAAACCAAATCACGCATTCGATGAAAATCGCTGCAGACAAAACAAATGCTAAAATAGTAACCGGAGATACCAAAATAGTCGAACACGGCAAGGGTGATGGTGTCTATATCAACACATCAGGTATAGGAATTATGGATCATGAATTGGACATATCACCGACCTCAATCGAGCCGGGAGATTCAATCATAATAAATCGGGATATCGGCCGTCATGGCATTGCCATAATGTCGGTTCGTGAGGGATTACAATTTGAGACGTCAATAGAAAGCGACATTGCGCCTCTGGCAAACTCGATAATCGCTCTTATAGAAAATGATATTCGAATAAGGTGCCTTCGCGACTTGACGCGCGGAGGATTGGCATCCGCTCTTACCGAGCTTGCCGGTTCTTCCCGGCTTCATTTTGTACTGGAGGAAAGGAGTATTCCTGTATCGTCGGCGGTAAACAATGCCTGCGAAATTTTGGGTTTGGACCCACTGCAGGTTGCCAATGAAGGTACTTTCATTCTTTTCGCTCCTCAATCTGACGCCGAAAAAGCATTAAATATATTGCGTAATGATTTGAATTGGCCGGAGGCCTCGAAAATAGGGCGAGTCGTCGATGATGAAAATGGCCTGGTCACTCTGGTGACAGTACTGGGGGCGGAGCGAATCATTACAATGCCGGCCGGTGAGCAATTGCCGAGAATTTGTTAGTCAATTTCGTATTTAAATTATTTCCCGTAAAGAACAATGATATATATTGCTATTTGCTTTAAAAATATAGCTTGATACAAGTTAATGAAACTCACCGCGGCATGATAATAGAATCACCTTAGAATTACAGTTAAGTTGTTGATAACTTAAAAATTGCCGGTGATAATGGTTTGTGATTCACAGTCCTCCGGCAGTACAAAATCAGCCGACTGCTGCGTCAGGCAGGTTGATCAATGGGGTCTTTATTATCCAATGCTGTACGAATGGCCTTAGCGATTATCTGAAGAGTAAACGGCTTCTTTATAAACGGGCAGCCACCCAGTTTTTGAATTTCCTGAACCCGTTCGGTGGCCGAAAATCCGCTGACGACAATTACTTTTTGAGCCGGGCGGAGTCTTATTATTTCACGATATGTATCCAGGCCGTCGAAATCCTTTTCCATAATCATGTCGAGAATTACGATATCCGCCGGATTTTTCGATAGATACTCAATCGCTTTGCGGCCATTTTCGACGCAAACAACTTTATACCCGACGCTGCTAAGCATATCATAGGCTATTTCACGTTGTTCGATGATGTCATCGACCACCAGAATACTCTCGGTCCCACAAAATGTATCTTCACTTTCATAAGCCGCCTTTTCAAGCAGGTCAGTGGCCGGAAAATATAGAACAAACTCTGTCCCCTTGCCTATCTCAGAGAAGATGTCATAATAACCATTATGATCTTTAACAATTCCGTAAACTACAGATAATCCCAATCCGCTTCCGCTGGAACCCATTTTCTTTCTGGAGAAGTAGGGCTCGAAAATTCTTTCCAGGTCCTTCTGTTCTATACCTATACCGGTATCGCGAACACGTAAAACGGCATAATTGCCTTCTTCGATTTTGTCGTAACCCCCGGACAATTTTTTCAGATATTCGCGGGAGGTAATTACGGCGAGTTTACCCCCCTCGGGCATGGCGTCAAAGGCATTTACTATCAGGTTCATCACCACTTTGTAAAGGTGCGGAAATGAGCCATTAATATTGCAAATATTTTCGTCCGGATTATATTCGACAAGAATATCAGGTTTGTCTTTACTTCTCTGAATATGAGCAGGAGATTCAAGGTAATCCGCTATGACCTTATTAAGATTAACAGGCTCCATTTCATAGCGTCCCCGTCGAGCGAGAGTCAGCAAATCCTGGATCACATTCGATGCATTTCGGGCTGAATCGGCGATCTTATTCACCTGCCCTCTGACAGGGCTGTCCTCGGGCAGTTTCCTGAGTATCAATTCCGGATAACCTACCAACGGCCCCAGCATGTTATTAAGATCATGCGCCACGCCGCCCGCTAATACCCCTAACGCCTCCATTTTTTCGGCCTGCTCCAGTTTTTCCTGAAGCAACCGTCTTTGTTTTTCTGCCCTTCGCCGTTCGGTAACATCATCCAGGGTTACGATGAAATCGGCCTGAAATTCGGTGTCCCCCGAAATTTTGCAAAAATAAACATCATAAGCATATTCGACACCATCGGTTTTTATAACCAATCCCTCGATACTTCCGCTGTCATGTTCAGCTATACCTTTTGCAAGACGCTTGGCCCAGTCATTGAATATTTTCTCGTCAAAGACTTCCTCAAGCGGCAGGTTGTACATCGAAACCACGTCGGGAATATCGGGATTATGACGCCTGATAATATTGATTCCGACCGTATTGATTTTTTTCAGACGATTATCATAAGCAAAGGCAAAAACACCCTGTTTGACGTGATTAAGAATATCAAGATGCCAGGCGCTGAGACTGGCCATTTCCCAAAAATGATAAGAACTGGCGATCAAAGGCACAATCGACTGCATCAACGAATTAAAGAGTTCGATATCTTTATCCTGGAAGTTTTTGCCGGCGACTTTTTCCCCGAGTCCGATTATTCCCAGGAGCTTGTCATTATGCATTAAAGGACAGACGATTGCAACTTTGCAATCGTGTAAAATGCCCCGATAGCTTTTACAGGAGTGGGGACAATTAACATCTGTAATTCTTGCAGCCGCTCTGTATTCAACAAAATATCGTTCCAGGTCCGGGGTCAAAGGCAACGACTCCAGCTGACGGCTTTTGGCGAATCTACCGGTGGCCAGAAAAACGGTCTTGTTATCGGAATATCCGGGTTGTCGCAAAACCGCAAACGCGCTGGTTATGGAAAACTGCCCGGCCAGAGTCAGAAGCAAAGTTTTTATCAATAACTGAAATTCCGGCCGATTGGCAAATTGCGTATTCAATTTGGCCAGGGCGTCCAGGGCCAGCAACGATTTTTCGTCGGATAACCACTTATAATAAGAGGTCGCGACTCGATCCTTATGACTGAAGCCTGAATTGCTCATCATTAAATCCGGGCGCCCGTCATAGCTATGGCTTTTTCTTTATTTTCACGTATTGTCAGATAATCGATCAAATCCAGGATATCAAGAATGTGATTTATACTTTCCGGGACATTACACAGGATTATATCTCCGCCGACTTCCCGTGAAGTTTCAATTGTCCCCAGAATCGACCCGACTCCGGCCGAAGAAAGAAATTCCAAATCCGTCATATCCATAACAATAGTCTTATAACCATCCTCCTGAACGCCGGTGATAATATTTACCATTTCGTGGGCGTTATTATTGTCCAGAGTTTTAATCGGTTTGATGACGACCACATCATCATTAATGACCGTTTTCGTTATATTCGGTTTGTCCATGCTTAATTCCACCTTTTTTCCAGAACGAGAATATTTAAACCGGTTCGCTCACCTATATATTCTATTTTATCGGCAAGACGACGGATCAGAGCTAACCCGAAACCACTTTTTTGTTTGTTTTTTCCTGCCATTTCGGGATTAATATCAATCGGCTGCCTGGTTATGTCAAAACCTCGTCCGGAATCGGCAAAAACGAGAACTATTTTTTTGTCATTAGTTCTGACCGTAAACAGTATCGACTCATTTTTTGACATTCCGGAATGCGTCCGAATATTGGTTGAAACTTCATAAAAAATTGTTTGTAATTCGAAAATCGTTATATGATGCAAATTCAACGAATTCAAAAACTCTGTAAAATTTTTCAACGCTCTATCGATGCTTTCAGGTTCGGGCCTGAATTCATCGACGTAGGAATTTTTCAGGACAACGCCAACCGGTTGCTCCCACATTCCACAGTCGGGACTCCCGGTGTATTGAAACAAATCATGGAGATCAAGCACTTTTAATACACAAATCAAACCGGACGATGGTGAAAGCAGTCGGATGTCGGCCCCGGCCTTGACGCATTTCTGACGGGCCTGCCAGAGAAAGCCGATTTGGGATGAATTGACATTTTCCAGCCGGGAGCAATCCAATGAAATCAGTTCCGGCTTTTCCGAAAGCAACTTATCCAGGCTCTTCATTAAAGTCGTTATCGTCCTATCCGATATTTCGCCCGGAAGGATCACCAGAGGTTGGCTGTCCGCTTTAAATCTCATTGACAGCCTCCTCTTTTATCGTCTGTCTCATAAAGGTATCCTGACCTCTCCATTTTAAAACCAGAAGCGTTATGTCATCGAATTGAGGAGTCCCGCCCACAAATTCCTTGTGCTGATTTATGGTATTATTTACCATCTCCGGGGGATTCGATTTGATATTATTTTCCAAAATTTTCGTAAAGCGATTCATACCGAATACTACGCCGTTTGCATTATGTGCCTCATTTATTCCATCAGTATATTGAACCAGCCAATCATCGTTTGATAGAAGCATCTCGCCGGTTTCAATCCGCTGATCGAATTTCTCCCGGGACATCAGCCCCAGCGGATAACCGTGTGTCTTTATCAATTCGCATTTACCGGTTTGACTGGCTACCCTGATTAGAGGATTATGACCGGCCGAAGCGAAAGTAAACCGGCCGGTTCTCTTCTCAAGCAGGCCGTAGAACATTGTCACGAACATGCCTTTTTTAATTCCGGTCGACAGCTCGCTGTTTACCTCTGACAAAAGCCGGCCCGGATCATGGATAAATTGGCTCAGCTGCTTGACGATATCACGTGTCAGAAGCATCACCAGCATGCCGGGCAGCGACTTACCGGAGACATCGGCGACCAGGAAGGCCAAATAGTCATTTCCGAGATCGATGAAATCATAATAGTCGCCACCGACTTCTCTGGCGCTGCCGTAAAACCCGGCGAATTCATAGGTATCGGTATGGGGAAATCGGCGGGGCAAAATATTGGCCTGAATTTCATGGGCGATTTCAAGTTCACGGGAAAGGCGTTCTTTTTCAATAACCTCTTTTTGTGCGGCATTCAACTTTTTGCCCATAGCTTTCAATGTCTCCGCCAGATAACCGAATTCGTTTTTACTGACAAAAGGAAACTCAAGTTTAATGTTTTCATACGAGATATCTTTCAAGGCATTCGTAATTTGTTTTATAGGACGCAACTTGCGATTAAGGACTAATGTCGTCGACGGAATGCCAAGAAGGAGCATGAACACGGTTATTGATGCCACTGCAAATATGGAACTATTTCTCGCCTCGATGATTTGTCGAGTCGAAGATGCCAGACCGAGCCGACCGACAATAATCCCGCTTTCGGTTATCGGTACAGTTATTTTAATCGTGGCCTTATTGAGTTCAAAAGTCTCGTTATCACGAAAAAAATTATAACTATGCTCGTCTGCGGAAAAACCCATTCTGGCTTCGGCTATAACCTGCCTGATATCGGTATGTGCTATGAAAACGTTTTCCGGATTCGTAATACCGGCCCAGTAAATATCATCGTTATTCGTTGCCAGCTTTTTGCAGATATTATTTAGCAGGAGTTCATCGGGACCATTGGTCGAGATAATCAATTTGCCGGCTGAACCTGAATAGGCACGGGCCTGGACCAGCAATTTCTCAACCACATTCTGCGTTACCGTATTGACATATTTATTCGTGATAACATACCCGGTGGTCAGCATAAGAAGCAGAATAACGATTGAAACATAAAGTGAAAATTCCAGCCGGATGGACTTTCGAAATTGTTTGGCCTGGGGCCATTCATTAATCGATGTATAGGAATCATTAGTGCTCATAGGATAACTCTTCCAGTTTTTTCATTTCATTGTTTGTTCGTTTGATATAGTCTTTTATCTCCTGATTGGCCGGATCCATCTTTGAGGCTTTTTCCCATACGGCGATGGCATCTTTCAATTTATTTTTCCCATACAGTTCAACGCCGATAAATTTGTACGCACGGACCAGATACTCCCGAACCGACATGTAATCGGGAGCCATTCGCTCGACTCTTTCCCAGTACGTTACAGCCAGCGACAGATCGCCTTTTTCGAAATGTTCGCGGGCTGTGTTATACGTCTCTTCTATCTCCTTCCGGAGTTCCGGACTGATCGGAGCCGGAGCGGTAATTTCCGGCGTAGCGGGAATCACTGCCTGCACTTTATGAAGTTCCTTGTCGGCGCGGCTCCTTAACTCGAGACATTGTTTATGTTCCGGGAAAATTTTCAAAGCCGAATCAAGGGCGGCAATACAGACTTCCAGATCTTTACCGGCAAAAGCATCAGAAGCTATCATTCGCCACTTTTCGAATCGAGTTCGTTTCAATGCCAGGAGAATTCTTTCATCGTTCGAGTTATATTGAATCAGGCTTTTGGCGATCACCAGAGCCTGCTCGACATGACCGTAGTTTAATAACGAGTCGACATCCATAAGCGATTTATTGACCATTTCTTCCTGCGAGGCAGCCTGCTCAATGGCTGCTTCGGTACGATCGATTAGCCGTTGAGCTTCGTCGTTGTTTACATTTATCGCCAATGCCAACCCCGCGAAATACTTCGCGCCCAGATAATCCTTGAGATCGAATTTCACCTGGGCTGAATCCATGTAAAGAGCGAAATTCTTTTTATTCAGAATATCTTCAAGCCTCTCGCTGGCCCTTTGGAATAACCGGTATATTTCGGTCGTGTCAGACCCGCTGCTCCGTGCCAGGAACATAGCCCGATCCAGATAATTACGGGCCTCCTCCATTTCACCGGTCTCCAGCAGAAGTTTGCCTTTGTGTACCAATTCGCTTATCGTATTTTGATTACGCGAAGCCAATTGTGAATTCATCATGTTCCTGAATTCTTCTTCGCGCTTTTGAGCGCGGATTTTCCTTTTTTCACTAAGCGGCTGCCCGATCGAAGTCGTCAGGCTGAACATATGCAAGCTGCCGAGATCACGTTCGATCAGAGCATAATCGAAGCTAAGAATACTGTAATTTATGCCGCACCCGAAAGTCGGCTGACCGTCTCGAGCTCCGGCGCGTAAAGACAACAGATTCCCGAAATCATATTCGGCGCCGAATGATAACTCGCCATTTTTGTCCGCTTTCCGGCCCAGAGCCGAGGATAATATTAAATCATGGTCCCGACCCGCGAACGGCTGCATCCTGAACGACACCCCCAGATCGAAAGTGAACGGATAATTGATGGTTTCATCGACCAGTCTTATCCCCGGATTGACAACATTGCGAAGATTAAGGGCAATCGATAAATCTCTAAAGCGGCTTAATCCCAATCCGAAATCGCGGCCAATCGACAGGCTTACGGCCGGCGATGACGTTGCCCGGTAACTTTCCAGTTCGTGGCGTTCAAATGAAAGCGAGAGTCCGAGATTATATTGTGAAATGGTCTTTCCATAAGCCAGATAAAGGGCCAGACGATTATCACGCGTTTCATCGAGCAGGACATTGTTCTCATCGCGCACTTCTATGCCGCTGATTCCGAGACGGAAAATGCCCAGACCGAAACATCCCCAATCCATCGACGGCAGTGCTAATCCAAAGTACTGATAGGCCACGTCGGCATCGAACAGGCGGCAGTGGAAGGCCGAGGCGGATATTTGCTCCGCACGGGCGAGAATGGACGGATTCCAGAAGGGGGCGGTTACCGAGCGACAGTTTGCCAGATTAGAGCCGCCCAGCGATAATTCGTAGGCCCCGGTACCGAGACTGAAGGGCGAATTCAGGCCGGCGTCACCGGCGAACACGATTCCCCCGGAAAGCATCATACCCAGTAAATACAGTAAGATTTGCTTCATCGAACCACCGCGATTTTTCTTCTGAAACTTTCTGTCTTACCGGATGTGTACCGGGCTGTGATCCGGCAAAAATAGGTCCCCGGTACTATTCCCCGCCCGGCGTCGTTGTCACCCGACCAGCTATCTTCCTGATGTGAACCAATCGTCTTGAATTCGTTTGAGACGACCTTTTTGACCAGCTCGCCGGTAATGGTATAAATATCAATATCGACATATGCGTCCTCGGGAAGAACATAACCGATGGTCGTTACAATCCCGCGGGCCGGATTAAAAGGATTCGGATAATTCGTATACGAGTTCTCGAGGCCGGCCGTGACAACTGAAATTTCGGCTGTCTTTAGCGGGAAACCGCCGCCGGTCAAAATAGGATAAACAACCGATGAGAGATTCAAATCGGTCAAATCCGTAAATGTAGAATCCTGAAAACTAACTAAATAATTTCCCCGGGGGGCATCATTTCGCAGATCACATGTGAGCGACATTTCGATAGTGCTTCCGTTTGCCATACTAAAAGGATTCAGCGGAATCAGGCGCAAGGTATCGTCATCTAAAACGGAATCAATGGCCACAATCTCTCCATCGGCCAGCAGATAAATGGCGCTGAAAACAGTATTTCCCGTCACCGGAAACGTACCGTCTGCGGTGTGATTCAACACCTGACCGGTTATGCCGCCAAGAACAAGATCGCCCTGCAGGTCTTCGGTACTATAATCAAGTGTACCGTACCAAAATAGGGCCCCCTGCTGACCCCGATAGGCCAGCTGTACCGGAAGTGATTGTATGGTCAATAATGGTCGCCCGGCCGGCAGAAATACGTTAGTTTGTCCGGTGACAAAAGGAAACTCGGTTGTACACCCATTTTCCAATATAAATCCCGGGATATGCGTTGTATCATTATAATCAAAAATCTTAATTTCGCTTTCGGTCGAAATTTCCAGAACAAAGTTTTCATAAGGAACATCGGTTTCGATGTCGGCCGTTAGAAAAATAGTCTGGCTGTCCCCCGGATTAAATACATATCCGTTACTGTCCAGATTAAAAATAATGCGTCCGCCCTGGAGTTCAATGTAGGCTTGATAATCGACGGAACTGCCGGACAGATGATAACCGATGCGATCGAACAGCCGATCAGGATCCAGGGGCGTGCCGCTGCTGTCAAAGACGGTTATAAATACATTATCCAACCTGATCGGTGCATAACCGGTTTCGGTCGGATAATCCAGCGATATCGCCAATAAATCCAGCGAATCAACGCCGCCGGCAACGGAGGTCGGCAGTAATGATTCAAGACACAACTCGGGACTGACGGCTGGTGATTCAAGCGTCGCCAGAGATGATGTAATCGGAAATTCCGATCCGGACGCCAGGGTATATACGGTGTCGGTGGCCATCGCCAGGGGTGAACCCGAACTACCGTCACGAACGACAAAAAACGTGCTGTCCGGTATAAGTACACCGAAACGGTCCACTGTCGTGTTTTCATTTATCCAGGCCTGAATGACCAGCGAATCGGCCTCGCCGCCATTAAGCGTTAAGGGCGAGTTCAATTGAATATCGAGCTGACGGGCGCCGGGTAAGAAATTCCCCACCTCGGCCACAATGGATTGTTGACGCTTGATTCTGACCAAATCCAGCAAATCCGAGAGAGCCAGCGTGTCATTGAAATCATTCACAAACATCATGGATAAGTCGGTCAACTGAATTTGAGAACTGCCCGCTGAATCGGGATGCCGGAATTTCAGTTGAAGCACCTCGACGTCTTCCTGACCGTAATTTACAAAACCGTTCAGTAACGTACGCGAGGATACGACCATTCTCTCAGAGGCAACGTCAATCCGGCAAGAGGCGGTTTTGAACGGGAAGATCAATTCCGGGGCAAGCGGTACCATCAATCCGGTGTTTTCATCGGTTATAGGTACGTGATCGGCTTCATCAACGGTAAGAATAAAATTATCGGCCGAGGCGGAACTGTCGATATCGACCAAAAGCGATAAGAATTGTTCATGGCCGGGATCGACTATAATCGGCTGATTGAAATTCAAAACGATTTCGGACACATGCGAAATATTTTGCAGGACGACCAGATTCGAATATTCGGTGGCGAGCTTTATTCTCGAAAAAACATCGTCGGCGTAAATGCTCTGCCCGGAACTATTCTCGACGCCAAGAATAATGCTATCCAATCTTAGCGATGCTGTCGATAACGTGCTATCCGGATGAGCAAAGCCGATACTTAGCGGGAAAACATTCGCCTGACCGCGCGTGACCGAAATCGGTGCCGAATTCAACATCTGCACCACTACATCCGAAGGCGATTGTTGAATTCTGATATTGGCCGACTGTATTATGGCCGACGAATCAGCCGAGCTTTCCGAGTAAGACAGCACCCGCCAGTACACTTCCCCGGCCGCCGCGGCCGTATAATAGAAAGTGAAATCGGTCGATTCGCCGGTTGCTAAAATGACCGGACCGGCATCGCTGCTGTCAAATGTAACGAGACTTGAGTCGCTGATTTCGATAATTATACCACGGACACTATCAATGGCACTGCCCAAAATGTTGGTAACGGTCACACCGAGCTCAATCGTCTGCCCGACCGAATATGTTTCATTAAGCGATTGATTGGCTATCTGCAGTCCGGAAGCAGAAATCGTAAAAGATGCGGGCGCATTAATGGCTGAATCAATCGGACCGTCATTGCCGGAGTTGAATAAACATCCGTTTAATGGAATCTCCGCTTTAAAGGTGACATCCGGTGTGGCTGTCAGCGAGACATCTCCCAGTACGAATAATGCCGGTCGAACACTATCGATCGGCAGAATCAGCGAGTTAAGTTCCCAACGGTTACTCTGGTAGTCGAACGTCCCCATAAGTGAATCGGTTGATTGCCAGAAGTCATCGCCGTTGAGATCAAGCCAGAGTTCAAGCGTGCTGATATCGGAAGTATCGGCACTGCCGGTATTTGCAACAACTAATGAATATAACGTATCCTGCAAATTTCCATTATAGGCCGCCTTAAAGGCAAAAAGCGTGATCGCTGTATCCCCGGGACTTAATGTTCGCGGCATGGTCTCGGCTATTTCGTACTGACTTGCAATCGAACCGTCGACAATGAGATAACCGCCGGTAATTAACGGTAAATCACCATTGACGTTCACGATCCCCGAAAAAGAAAAATCGGAAGGTCCGGCTATCGATACCGCCAGACTATCGGTATCAATCAAGGCCTGTGGGAAATCGGCCAAAGCAAAAAAGTACGAAAGCGATTCGGGCGGCAAGGCGACATCAAATCCGCTGAAATGCAATTCGCTATCATTGAAATTGCCGATGCCGACCAGCGAATCCTGAGTTTCCTCGAAAATCCGATCGCGATTGGCATCGAAATACAGCGAAACCTGCCCCAATTCATAATCGGCATAGGCTTGATCCGATTGACTGCGCGAGATATTTGTCAGCGTTATACCGTTTATCGTCTGTTCCTGACCCAAATATCCATTATATAGTGCAAATGTCAGGATATTTGAATTTGTTTCCTTCGGCCGAATCACCGAAGAGGCGGCCGGAATCGAAATAACGGTCATACGGTTCGAGGGGAAAACCATAATTGGCTGCGGATTGGCGACGGAGATATCATCCGGCCCGTCGGTTCCGGAGCGATAAACGGCACCACCGATGGGGATACCCAGTTGAATCGTGGCTGCCTCAAACTGACCGCTGCTGATATTCATTGTAACGATAAATCGGGTGCCTGGCGACTCGATCGGGAAATGTAAATTGGATAATTGCCAGTAATCCTCATAGGCCGTAAATTGACCCAGTAAAGAGTCATCAACAGAAAAACCGTTGTTGGTTTTATCCGTCCGGAGTTTTAATGTCAGTAGCTTGGTCGATCCAAGTAACGTACCGTTATCGATAATTCGCAGTGAGGCCAGACTGTCGGAAGCGTATCCGTTGGGAGGCAGAACAAAATCCAGAGCCGGTTGGTTGGTCTGCCCGCCGTAAACGATATGGTTATTCACATTGTTTATAATCATATTTCCGCTCGGGAAATTATTGATTATAAAATAATTCTGATTCGTCAGGGGAAAGCTTCCCTCGATGTAAATCGGCTGCGCAAAATAAAAGTCGGTGGAGTCGTTAACTTCCGGTCTAACGAGATTTCCGTTCTTGCAATTATCAGCGTCAAGCATAGCGGCCGCGAATAATTCCAACTCGCCTCCACCCCCGGCGATGGATAATCCGGCAGTACCGAAAAGCGCCGTACCATCCTGAATTAAAGCGGTGGCAATCAAAGAATCGGCGGCACTCATCGTTTCAAAATCGCCATCCCTGTTGATATATAGAAGCAGACTGTCGAATTGGTTGTCGAGCTGGACTTGTGATGCGCCCCCCGGGTCGACCGCACCAATATTAATACGGACACTATCGAAACCAAATGAAGATATGTAACTGTTGACCATTTCAATTGCCAGAAGCGGCCCGCTATTGGAGCCGGGCGTTAATTCCCTCGCAGCCATATTAAATCTCGTCATTTGAATGGCTTCCGTTGTTCGGATAATAATCGTATCAAGAGGTGGGCAATCGGCATCGATGGGGCCGTCGTTCTGTGATGTCATTTCCAAACCGTTTTCGGGAATCGCCAGCGCCAGGGTCGCATTATTCGCGGGATAATCGACCAGTCTGGCTCCGACATAGAAACGGTTGTTCTGCCCCGTCAGCCCGGTATTCAATCCGCTTCTCATCCAGCGATTGCCGGTATAAACCAGCGTCCCAAGACGGATTTCCGTGCCGCGACCATCCCAGACACCGTTACCGTCATCGGAAAATAAAATCAGCGAGTCGATATCGGAATACGATGCTGAACCGTAATTATATATGCTGAAAATATCCAACGTATCATCGCGGTAGCCGTTCCTCGGAATGTCGACGGTAAACACATTATATAACGAATCAGCAGGACTGATTTCCGACACGCCTGTCGGAATTTGCATAATTTGCCCGGATATCATACCGTCAATAATAATACATCCGAGTGAATTCAAAATTTCCGGGCCCTTTATCGTCGTGCCGTCGCCCGCAATGATATCAATCGAGGGGAGGAAATATAAATCGAGGGTATCGCCATCATGAGGATATTGGCTGATTTTGGAACAGACCATAAAGGTCCGGACGGAATCGGGCTGAATATCAATTGGCGGAAAAGATAATGTCATGACACCGGAAATTTCGCCGGTAGTTGTTATGAAACTATCCAATACTGTCAATACCGAATCGTTTTCAATGTCGTAATAAAGGCCTACCGAATCGAGATTAGTCAGGAGTTCCGTTAAATCCCCCTCTCCTGAAGATGTATCTCGAATGGTAATACTGCTTATCGATTTAGTAGTATCATAGAAATTACTTATCCGAAAAGCCAGAATCGGAATCGTCCCCTGTCCGGGATACCCTTTATTATTGCCCAGGGGAATATTCGAAACGAAAAGTGCTTTGACGTTTATAGCGCCGCTTATGTCGCTGACGCCGTTTATATTGCTAAAGACCATAACACTGCAGATACCGGGGTGATTCGCGATAAACAACCCGGTCGAATCGATATTCCCAATCTGACCGAGAACCAACCAACTAAGATGCCCGACATTAGCCGGATTGGATTTTAGGTCATAGCCGTCGGCAATAAATTGGATAGAATCATCGACACTAATAACGGCGGTGTCGGGTGAGATAACAATCCGGTGTAAGATCCCGGGAGTTACCGCAATAGTACCGGAAGTATCAGTCAGACCGCTTCCGGTAACAACGATATTCCCGAATCCGATGGTCGACGGCGTAAATAGACCATCCGCATCGATGGTTCCGATCCCTCCCAGCACGGACCAATCCGCCACGGGGAAACTGCATTCATTACTGTCGGCATCAAAGACCTGTGGCGTAAATTGAACGCTACTATCGGCGTTGACGGTTATGGTATCCGGTGAAATACTCAAAGAGGCCGGGAGGCCGGTTTCGACAATGATAATACCGGTAGTATCAGATAATCCTGAAAAATGATTTGCCACGACTTTTCCGCTTCCCGGATTGGTAATGGTCAGAACCGTTGAAGCATCAGGACCGGGAGCGACCGAACCGATGGAATCACCGTCGACGAGAGACCAGGTTACGGAAATATTGCCGATAAGATTATTTCCGGAATCATACCCGCGGCAGTATAAAACGGTGGAGTCATTGTCGGTCGTTAAGGTCGAATCGTCGAAAGGTGTCCCGTCCTCCGACTCAATCACAATATAATTCAAAGCGCCGACGCCGACTACCGTTACCGCCCCGGAATCGCTTAAGGTGCCTTCATAGACTGCCTTCACAAAATAATCCGGCGGAGAAGGATTTTCGCCGGCCGTATACAACCCACTGTCAGTTATTGAACCTGATGGATCGGTCGTTGACCAAACGACCGAATCGGTAATATCATATACATAATTCGAGTCCGAATCATATCCCTTGGCGAAATATTGAAAAGACGAATCTACATCGACACTGTTGAGTACCGGAATTACATTGATATAGGAAATTTCACCAGGTATTACCAATATGAAATCAGTCATTGCCGTCGGGCCGATATCCGATTTGACCGAAATAAAACCATAGCCGGCTTTTATGGCAGAAAATAATCCGTTAATATCAATAATACCGATACCACCATCGACTGACCAATCGAGAGTGCCGAACTCACTGACATTATTACCATGTATATCGAAGCCGTTTACCGCAAACTGGCGCGTCGAGTCGGCCGAGATAGTATCACATTCGGGAATTATATATAGACTGTCTAGGGTACCGGGAATGACAGACATATTTTCAGTGGTATCAGCAATACCATTAATACTTGAAGTGGCAACAACACCTCCCGTACCTATTAATTGCGGTGTAAATAATCCGTTGGAATCGATAGCTCCGGTTGCAAACGTATGTGACCAGGTTATCTCACCCGGATCAGCGGGATAACCGCTGCTATCGATGGCCTCTATATAAAACTGATAGGTTGAGTCAGCAAAAAGCGAATCAAGACTCGGGTTGACCGTAAGGACAGCCAACGGTGATGTTTCATACGCGCCGATATCGGGGGCATCACCGGAATACGGCAGGCCCACATCGATTCCGGCATCAATGGCCGGTGATAATGAATTTAAGCGGAAATTTCCGGTCTCGGGTTCAACCAGAAGAGGATCTTCAAAAATGCAGGAACTATCGAGGGTCGCTCCCCCGACAACATCGGTTCCGTTGTTATAAAAAATGGAATACGCGGCCTTCGATGCCGATGCCCTTAGGCCAATCCCCGTATTACAGGCAAAAATACTGTTTAAAATCATTGTTTTACCTGATTGATCAAAAATACCGGACGAAGAATTGCCATAAAATATACAGTTGTTTACCTCCGAGCTTTTGCATGAAGCTGCAATAAATAATCCATACACCAGACTGCTATCTATAACAATGGCATTAAAAGAATTACCAATTCCGTCTTTTAGATGTATCCCGCGATCACCGGCGTTGCTGAATCGGCTATATTCGATTACATTGTTTAACCCGGTTATGAGCATATTGGTCGCTGCCGCATCAAATACGCTAATTCCCGACCAGGCTATGCCGCCGGCATCGATTGTAACGGCGGCGTCAAGGCCGCTGCCATCAACGAACGTCGAATCACGGATACCCTTGTAGACTATTTTATTATCGGCCAGTCCCGAAGCGGTGATAATGACTGGTTCAGTATAGGTTCCCGGTAAGACATAAACTGTGTCGCCGGGGAACAGGAGTGAATCACCGTTGTCTATCGTGGCCCAGGCGGTACCGGGGGTGAGACCGGAATTGGAATCGTCACCTGACGGACTGACATAATAGGCATTGTACTTTTCAAATGCGCCTATTTCCGGCGCACTTCCATTAAACGGAAAACCAAGATATAATCCGGCATCGATTTCATCGGCGGTATGTTTCAGATCGAAGCGTCCGGCGGCGGTATTTACAAACTGCGGTGAGACCGATATACCGCCCGCCGAATCAAAAACCCCGCCATTATAATTACCATCAGAGTTACCCCAGACATTATTGAAACCGCAGATATTCTCTCCGTCTCCGACGATGCCCTTCTTATTATTGGCGACGATATTATTAAACACGCGCGCTGTTTTTTCTTTAACTTCAATACCGTTGTCCGCGCATGAATAGACGGTATTTCCGTAAAAACGATTATAACTTCCCGATCCTTCGTTTTTTATTCCTTGATCACCGGCAAATGCAATAGTATTCTTTAGAAAAAGATTGTAGCTCCCGCCAATATGAATGCCGATTTTATTTACATTATAAATAAAGCACTTGGTAATCGTACAGAAATCAGATTTGAGTTCAATCGCGTTATTCGTAGTTTTGGTCAGGTTTAATCCTTCAAAAATAGTATGATTACCCTCAACCAGCAAAATTATAGTTCCGTCATTGTCAGCATCGATTATTACGTCACCTTTGCCATGTTTGCGATAGACAACCGGTAATAGAGATGACCCGTTTGTCTGCAAGTGAATTGAGGCAGAAATAAGATATGTTCCGGAAAGGATGTTTATGGTATCACCGGGAACGAGCAGGCTTTTTTGGTCGCCATTGTCGATAGTCAGCCAGGCTGTTTCAATCGTAAGACCATCGTTAGAATTATCGCCGTCAGGGGAGACAAAATAATTGGCGGCGTTAAGCGAAATATTTACAAAAATAACAAGAATAAGCGATACAAGAATTCGGCGCATGTTTATCCCAAAAAGACAATCTGTTTATTATCACTTTATCGGCATTTTGACTGAGTCGCTTAGCTTTACTGCCTATGCTCAGGGCGAAAAAGAGATATTTGCGGAGTGTTTTGAGAATAGTTGGATTCTATGATTTATAGAGCCAACATAATTAATTGGTCAGTAATGACTTATTGTCTTTGACAGGAACAGAATACGATATGGATATAGATTCCCGACCATTTTATGAACGCAATTCTGAAAACCGGGCGGCTGAATTACTCAAAGAGTTCTGTAGAGGAGCGTAAGCTATTGCTATTCATTTGGTTCCTTAAGGCCACCGAGGTTTTCAGCCATTCTCATAATTCTCTCATAAGGCATGGCCAACCAGCTTTCCACCTGGGCGGCGCCATGCTCGCGGGCAAGAAGGGAGACGAGAGCGGCCATTTCTTCATCAGGTGCTTCATATATATGCATCGAATCCCAGTAACCCATTAAGGCGTAATGAGCTTTGAACTCGATAGTCGGGCATTTCTCGGCAACTGCCTTAAGCCAGGCGCCGCTATTGCGGGCCCTCTCCCTATGTTTCGCGCCGATTTCGATTGGACGCGCATCATGAGCGGCGAGTTTTGTCACCAGTACAAAGGTTTTCATAGACACCTCTTTTCCTCTAAATTCGATTTAGAAAGTCTGCCTATTTTTCAGAAACTACCGAATCGATTCAGGAATCAGGACCGTTATTCGGCAATGCAACATTCATTTTAAATATAATGAATTTTCCGAATAATAAAAGCAAAATATTATCTTTACGGCGATATTTTGCCTGAATGAAATGAGTTGGCGACATAAGGCCGCCTACAACGACGACGGTCGAACATTCACTCTGACATCTTTGATCTCTTTAATGTCCCTGACAGCCGAATGTATCTTTTCGACCAGCGATTCTTCGTGCGCAATCGGAGCCGTAATGCGGATCGAAACGACACCGTTTAGCGAGGTTACTTCGGTATCGAGGTTTATTCCCAGCAGGGTCGCTCTGACCTCGGATGAAAGAGCCAGATCATCCATCAGTTGCTGCGATTCCGGGGTCGTCTGGAATGCCTTCGCCCTGGCGGCTTCGCAGATAAGGTGGGTGGCATCATCAACGGTCAGTTTGTGAATATGCAAAACCAGTGAATACAAATTGGGATCCCAGGGATCGATACCATAAAGATTTTTGCTCCATTTTCTACGCTGGTTATCATCCTTTTTCAAAACATTCGCCGCTTCGGACTTCGATATCCCCTCACGTTCCATTTCCCACTTCACGCGATCCTTAAAATCGGCAATGATCCGAATCTTGAGCACGTGCGGAATTCCGGATACAAAAAAATGTCCCGCCAGACCATGATAGACAATATTGTCCCTGCGAAAATGCTTTGTCAGGGCCGCCTGAAAATAAGCGATATATTTATCTTTTTTCAAAGACAAACGGCTGAATAATGAAGGTGCATCATGAATGGCCCGAATAAGTTTCAATTCCGGGATATTAAAATCTTCCGAAGCTTCAAGAATGATATCGCGCGAAATGCATTCATAGCCAAGCTTTTCAGCCACTTTCTGGGCGATTTCCTTGCCCCGGCTATACGATCCTCTCGATATCGTAATAATTGCCATAATTTAGAGTCCCCTTCAAATCATGGTTCATAAAAAATACCGTCGGTTTATAGACTTATAATATTTTACTCTTTTTGCAAGTTATATTATATGGGCACAAATTTCAATATAAAAACATCTGTCTTTTTTATCCGGTTATGTCTTTATCGATGTTCAGAGAAACGCCATCTGAAACTCGGGACGTTACAAAATCTATCGTAACATCACCTAAATCATAACATGTTGTCACCATTGCCGCGCGATCAGTACCATCGGCTGAATCAATCTGCGGTCAATAGCTTATATGAATTATAATTATCTATTCTAATAAAACATTAAATCGTCTCTTGCCGGCCGACATCATAATATATTGCGCGCCCTGGTCTTTCATAAACGATTTCTTCTTATGAATGATCGGTAAATTGACAAAGCCCCGCCTAATGGTGGGGCTTTGTCGCTCAAAAGAGGTATAAAGAATAAATTACTTCCTCAGCGGTGGGCCGCAAATGGCCAACCATTGCTGGCAGGTGCACGGTGCCGGGCCGGTTCGATACAACCAATCAATTAAATAAGTAATATCAAAGATGTTACAGGTACAGTCGCAGTTGGCGTCACAATTACATAGCGGATAAGGAATCGGCGGCGGTCCACCGAGATATAAAAAGGAAATCAAATAAGTAATATCGAAAATGTTGTATGTTCCATCACCGTTGGCTTCACCAGGATCACAGTCGCACGGTGCTTCGGTAGAAAGCGCGAAGGCCAGGTCAAGTGAGAGATCCATAAACTCATGCCCCTGCGGATAATGAATATCGCACCAGAAAGCGGGTGGATCGCAAAGATAGGTGGCATCATCATTCCAGCGGGTGCCAAGTTCGCAAGTTTTCCACCCAAATCGATATTCCCCGGTATAGGATAAATCTCTAATCCCCAGCCAGTAGATAATTCCCTCAACCTGAACAAAGGCGCTTTCCGGAGGAATAAAGAAATCGTACTGATAGCAATTAAAGTGATCATCATTAAACCACGCCTGTTGGGCCGGGAAATAATAATCTTCGGGATTATTATCTGTGATCTGCCTGACAAGATAACCACCGGGATCGACATAATGTCTCCAGAGAATTTCGCCAGGCATACTCCAGGGGGCATATACACCAGCCGGAATATCAGAGTAAATTGTGATTTCAAAAATCTGGAACGGCAGATCGGGCACATTGTCTTCCATAAATGAAGCCCAGAAATGGATATCGGTTATCGGGCCGCTTTCCCTGCACAGGAAGTCATCGGCCAAACCGTCAACATCTGGAAATCCCAGCGGGAACATGTCGACATCTATGCCGGTATTGTCCAGGTCCGGCGGCTGGTACCACTTAATATTTTCCAGCGGCTCCTGGATAAAGATACGATAATCTTCCACCTCGCCATCGGGCCCCGGACCATCAGGCGGTAAACCACCCACCGAACTATATCGGAAACGGCCATAAGATATTCCCGCTGCCGCCGTGGAGGGAATCCCAACGGCAAAATTGTTAACGCCGGGATTAACCGGCGTGGCCGAAGGCACAATTCTTTCAGACGGGTCATCCCAGGTACCATTAGCATCGAAATCGATCCAGGCATCTAAGAATCCGGGCATAGAAGCGATCACTTTTAAATTGACTGTACTGCCGACTACAAGTAGATTTGTAAAGACAATTCCATCTTCGTCATCGGGGAAACCGGTGTTATCATCTAATAAAGCGGTCGGAGAGGGTTGGCCGTCGGCCTCGCCATCAATTGCAGCACCCAAAAACATTCCCGGAACAATCGGGTGCAGGGCGCCATTACTGGCCGCCAAAGTATGATAAGAATCCGGTGCATCGCCCCAGTCTAACGGCTCTTCGGCCGGCATACCGGTCAGCTGAAAGCATAAGTTAATCGGATTTCCGAATACAACGGAACCATCTGTCCAGGTTGTAAACCCGAAATATGTGGAATAGAAAACAGCTTCATGAAGAAGAATTGTCGTATCGTAGGCCACACCTGACTGCGGCGGATAAACGCCGTATCCCTGAAGAGATATCCAGTACTTCGTATTGGCACTGAATAAAATAGTGTCCGGCAGATCAACCGTATAGCTGTAAAAATTACTTCCGCCCGGTGTTCCGCTGATGAATGTCTCATTAACACCGGCATTCGGCATATAGAACGAATCGATTATATCCCCGGGTGCCAATCCAAGACCGCCGCTGTCCTGGTAGAATACGATTACCCAGTCGAAATTACCGTCGTCGGGCGGACCATTCCAATACCCGCCAATCCAATGGACATCGGCGACCAATATATCTTCCCCAAACTCAAAATCGTCGGCCACCACCGGATCGAGGATTATAGTATTATCATATTGGGATGCAGCTATGCCGACCCAATCGGTAACTCCATTGTCCCAGACAATGTCTTTGGAACCGGAACCCTGCCAAACCTGATCTACAGGCGTGCCAGTTTCCGGACTGCGTACTGTCAATTTCGTCAGATCGGCGGCATAGGACCAGCCGATTACGAAAATAAACATGCAAACCAAAATCAGACATGCTTTTTTCATTTTTTCCTCCTTACGGAAAACTTTATTAAAGATTAAGAGAGATATTAAATTTTCAACAAAACAGAGATTCAAAGTCAAGGCTAATCCCGAGCCAACTCACAAAGCCCTGGAACCTTACACCGGAAATATTGCCTATTTTAGCCGATTTGTCAAGCAAAAAGCTATTTCTGCAAACGCCAAAATATCGGCTATCCTGACAGAATCGGCTTAAGGACAATAGCTTATATGAATTATAATCTACTATTTCAACAATGTCATTTTTAGAGTGGCCGTGAATTCATCCGCCTTAAGCTGATAAAAATAGACACCGCTGGCCAATTTATCTCGATTCCAGCGGTCGCACTTGACAAGCTTAAATTCATCAGAGCCGCCCATATTAATGGGAACAAAATAATGAAAAGCTCGACATCATTATTGTCGATGTGATTGCTCTTTTACTATTCATCATGGATTCTTCGGCAAACAAGACAAATTCTCTAAATTTTAGTCGGATTTATTCGGACTTAAGTCAACTTAATGAACTTAAATGATTCGACAACATCAAAAAACTCTGGCGATAGCCAGAAAAGGGGATTCTCAATATATAACATGAAAACAAATAACGTTGGCTTCAGGGGCAATTCGGATCGGAACCGCCCAGATATAAATAACCTATCAAACCGGTGATATCGAAAATATTTATCGTACTATCATAATTGACATCGGCCACCCAGAGCGGATCCGGCGGCGGGCCACCCAGATAAAGGTAACTGATTACAAGAGTCACGTCAAAAATGTTCACCAAACCGTCACCGGTAGCATCCCCGCAAATGTAAACCATATTATGATCATAGGAAAGAGCGCCGACATCATTGCGCGTTCCATCCGGATCGTTATACGTCGTATCCGGATCACCGGCATCGATACATGGTGATG
This sequence comes from uncultured Ignavibacteriaceae bacterium, assembly GCA_964467955.1. Taxonomy (GTDB): domain Bacteria; phylum Zixibacteria; class MSB-5A5; order GN15; family PGXB01; genus CAYXTW01. The sequence continues at coordinate 46,283 of CAYXTW010000016.1, forward strand.
ACGGAACCAGAGAATAATCATGACTTGCCGAACCGGCAAACAGCGGATCCGCGGAAAAATCATGCGGTCCCGCTTCGCATCCTCAACCATAGTCAGATACGTTATTCCAGACGTCGTTATAATCTATCTTGCCGAAACTGCCGTCAATAGCCGTCCCGACATTATTCGCCGCGATATTGTTTAAGGCTTCGCCCAGACCGCTATTGCAGTAAAAGGCGGATTTATTGGCTTCGAAAGTATTGTTAATAATCCGGCCGTGTCCCTCAATTATCCAAATACATGTCAAGCCGTAATTGCCGTAAAAAGTATTTCGTTCAATCAAGGGCGCACTGCTGTCGCCATAGCACACGATAACCGCCTTGTCATAGACGCTGATCGGAATGTTATTGCAGAAAATATTATCCCTGATAATCGCATCGGTAGGGCCATCGATATAAACCGTATGACTGAGATTGCCGCCGTCAATCATAAAGCCGGAAAACACCGGTTGAAAATTACGACCATCCCTCCCGCGCAGCGTTGGGGCGTTATCAATCGTCAGGACGGGAAGGTCGGGATCGAGCGGCTGAAGGACTGTAACGTCCGGCCCCTCCGAAGATAGAACCACAACATCCCTTCCCGATAAAATGAGATTCTCGGAATAGGTCCCGGGCAGGACTACGACCGTATCGAAATCATCGGCGGTTCCAATGCCGTCCTGGATAGTCGAGGCGTCGCCCGGAACGATAATTGTCTTGGAAAAAGCGGGAACCGCAAAAATAAAAATTGATATTATCAGGCAAAAAAACATTAAAAGTCTTTTCACGGGCGTCTCCATCCTGGGATGTATTTTACTTTTAAAGTATACGAATTTTGTCCAATTTGTCAAGGAATTTTCGAGAAGCGCTCCGATTTTTCGTTAGTGACGATTCCCTCGAGATGTAAACCGGAAATAACCACCTGAAAAGGACTTTATTCAGCAGGCCAATAGACCCTGCGTTGAATAAATGGCTTTCTATGCCCGTTAATGTTTTATATCTTTGAAAGATAATATTATATTGTTGGGAGGATATATAGTTACCAGATTATGAACACAATCCGGCAAATGGACAAATATCGTCTGTTGATTCCGGCATTTTTGTTGTCTGCCATCTACGTTGTGGCCGGTCTTATTCCGATCGACAGCCTGTGGGGATTTAATCATCTTAAATATTTTCCGGGATATGTTTCCATTATTTATGCCTTGATCGCGTTGCTTATTATTACGCCGTTTATCGGAAATAGGTTATTTTCTTTAATCAGCAAATTTGCCGCATATTTTCAAAGGTTAAATAAACCGTTAAGAATAATTATTATCAGCGTCATCGCAGGTGTTCTGTTTCACTTCTTGAGAGTTCATGTTCACTCAATCGGGGATGGTTACCAGCGTATTTATGAAATCAAAAAGGGGCTTTTATATTATTATACCGAACCGCTTGACTTTTTTCTTCACGCTGTCCTATATCGGGTGCTATTATTTTTCGGGATTAATTCAGCCGAGTTATCGTATCAGATTATCAGCATCCTAACGGGTGTTATTTTTATTAACACAATATATCTATTTAAATTTCCAGAGCAGATAAAATCGTCAGTAGTTGTCCTCGCAAAAATCCTGATTTTGGCATCGGCCGGATTACAGATGTACTTTGGGTACGTGGAGTCGTATTCACTTTATTATTTATTCGGTATATTCTTTTTGCTATGGTCGCTAAAATTTTTGATGACCGGGGGAGGATTAATCGCCGCGTCAATAACGCTTTCATTGGCCATCGCCGCACATTTAACGGCTCTTTTCCTGCTGCCAGCCTATATTTATCTGATTCATTATAAAATAAAAAATATAAGACCGAGAGGATTCGTAGGAAAATATCTTCCAATAGTAATCGTCGGGTTGGTTCTCGGCGGCTTATCTTACTTCGAAATCAGAATTAAATTTATCGAGGATACTCTTAATGCACCGTATACCAGCGTGATTTTACCGATATTTTCGTCGGCAGAATACTCCATCCTGTCGGCGCAACATCTATATGACATCTTGAATGAAATTTTACTCAGCTGCCCTTACTGTTTTCTTCTCGGTGCCCTTATCTTTCCCCTCAAAAAGCAGGAAACCGGCAATAAACAATTGCGATTTTTTACGCTTCTGTTAATTCTATCCGCCTTATTAACAATGTTTACGATTGATCCGCTGCTCGGTTATGCTCGAGATTGGGATCTATTTTCGACGCCGGCCGTTATATTCGGTTTTTCTTTCACATTGCTTGTATTATTCGGACGTGATAATAAAATCATTTCAAAATATAACACCTTCGTTATTGGTTCGCTTTCAATCCTGTTTTTATCGGGATGGATACTGATGAATTCGTCCGCAAAAAAACAACTGGATCGTGCCAATGATCTGCTCGAGTTGAGTAATAAAGGCTATCAGTACTGCGCTGAACTTCTTGCTTATTATTACAGGCATGAAAAGGGCGATAATCTCAAAGCCATCGAGCTATATAAAAGCATTAACAATTACAAAGATAATGCTCGTCTTAACAAAAAACTTGGCGATGCTCAAAAAGATCTTGGTCGCTATTACGAGGCCAAAAAATCGTACGACAGAGCCCTCGTCATGGAACCGATGAATCCAATACTATTAAACAAAATCGGTCAAGTGCTCTTAAAACAGAGTAAGTTCGATTCAGCTGTTGTTATCCTCAAAAAAGCACATCGATTGGCACGCGATTCAACCTCGATAACCGAAGCGCTGGCTTTAGCTCATATTTATAAGGATGAATATGAAAAAGCGTTATCGTGGGCCGATTCGTTAGCGTCGAAAGATGCTCACTCGCCGGGCGCATCATTGATAAGACTGACAATAGCGGCACGCCAGGGTGACTGGGCATCCGCCCGAAATTATTATCTGGAATTTTTACAGTATGGTCGGGGCCGTTCGGATTACGAAAATATGCGCGATTATTATAAGAGTCTAAAATAGATATATGCCGATATATAAAAAAAACGTGATTTATTTTTCCATAATAGCCACCTTCGCATTCTTCGGCTTGGCCTCGTTTCTCCCTTTGACTTCAATGTGGGGATTTAATCACCTGCATTTTCTCCCCGAAACATTCATTTATCTGTATATTTTTGTTTTTCTCTTAATTATTTACCTGATGGTCGGGCCGGTCCCGGAAAAACAGATTGACCGGGCGATTGATAAGATAGACGAATGGTTATGGGGAAGCAAAATATTGCCGCGATTGATACTTATCGCTATCTGCACCATCATATTTATATTATTTCGGATAGAAACGCATTTTCTCGGCGATAGTTATTCATGGCTTGAAATGTATGGCAGGGGAAAAGCCTATATACTTCGATCGACCGAACCTGGGTCTGTATTGGTATTAAGACAGATACAGGCTCTTTTGGGAGGATATACCAGAGAAACAGCCTATATCGCTTTTTGTATCATGTCGATCGGTTCCGGCGCCATTTATTTTTACAACATGCTGTCGATAATCAAGCAACTCATCACCGGCAAGCCTAATCGGATTCTTGCTTTATCGACGTTTCTGTTCTCCGGTTCGGTTTTGCTATTTTTCGGTTATGTGGAATTTTATCCCATCTTATGGGCGGTCGTGTCCATATTTTTAATGATTTCAATTAAATATTTATCAAATCACCGCTATCTTATCGTTGTTATCGGTTTGTACTTACTTGCTTTATTTATACATATTCAGGCCATCTATTTTATCCCCGGTTTTATGTTTTTAATCGTTAAAAAATTTAAACGACCTGAGATAAGAAAGATCGGTTATTTATTTATGGGTATGGGGGCGATAGCCGTATCGCTATTTCTGATATGGCTTTATAAAACGAATCTCGGATTTAAAATCCTAATCCTTCCATTGTTTATCGGACGGCCGTCCACGCCCGAATACTCTTTGTTCAGCCTGCCTCATTTGATCGACTTAATTAATATTTCATTATTGATCTTTCCCGGAGCGTTAATCCTAATTACCGCGTTTATTTTGAGTAGGAAAAAGAAAGTATGGGATGAAAGAAGTAAATTTTTGGCGCTACTTTCATCTGGTTCAATACTGTTCCTGCTTGTTTATGCGACTCCTTTTTCGATGGGGCGTGATTGGGATTTAATGGCCCTGAGTTTAATAGCACCATCATTATTATTACTATATTTAATAGATAGGGTAAATGATGCGATTCCGAAAGTGACTTTGGTAATGATGTACGTATTAATAACATTCTTTTGTACATTTTCTTATCTTACTGCATGTATTAAAAAATATCCGTCGGAAAAACGTATCCATGTACTTCTCGGCAATCGGGATATAACCGGATGGGTCGCCTATGCTGATCATTTCCTGGCGCAAGGAGATACGACCAGTTTTCGTGAAATCCACAGGGAAAGAATAGATTTATTCCCCGGTATTAAGAAAATTAAACAGGCATATAAATTTATAGAGGAGGGCGACTACTATAAAGCGGGAAAACTGGCTGATGAGTTAGTCGAAATGGATCCATATAATTCCAATTATTTGCAGCTTAAAGGCTTAGTTTACGATAAACTGGGGCAATATGATAGTAGTAAAATATTTTACGATAAGGTCCTGCAGTTAAGGCCGGATAGATTTGCTGCACTCAACGAAACCGGCCAATTATATATAAAGCTGAAAGACTATGACAAAGCGATAAAAATTCTGCAAAAGGCCCATCAAATAGTCCCCGATACCACCTCGATCGTCGAAGCGCTGGCTCTGGCCTATATTCATAAAAATGAATATGAAAAAGCGCTATCTTTCGCGGATACGCTGATATCAAAAGATGTTCACTCGCCGGGCGCATCGTTGATAAGACTGACAATAGCGGCACGCCAGGGTGACTGGGCATCCGCCCGAAATTATTATCTGGAATTTTTACAGTATGGTCGGGGCCGTTCGGATTACGAAAATATGCGCGATTATTATAAGAGTCTAAAATAGATATATGTTTAATACCCGTGATCTTTTAAAAACTGGTCGGCTTCCTCGATAGTTTTAAACATCTTTGTCGTATCCGTCGTTCTGCCGATTTTGACCATCTTTTTAAGCGTCCGGAGCAACACCGGATTATCAATGGCATAGGCCAGATATTCGGCCCCGTTTTCATAACTCCAGCGAACAAGCTCGTTTATAATTTCGACAATATCCGGATACGATGATTTCCAGTTACTGAGATTGATAAGCCTGGCCCATTTGCCGCCCAGCAGCGGCTTAACCGCCTCCTTATAATCTTCGACATACGCCAGCGCCGTTTCCTGTTTCCACATACCGTATATTTTCGAAACGACAATGCGCCGCTCGGTATCGATTTCGATATTATAGTGCATACTGATGTTCATAATTTTTTCGCCAAATTCCATCGGTTGTTTCATTTCCAAAATTGCTGTCCCGAAATTGTTTGAGTGTACAATATAAAACTAAATCAAAAACCGTTTTCTCTTAAAAAACGGTCGGCCTCCGAAAAGGTTTTAAAAACTTTTGCAATCTCCCCGGCATCGGCATGCTCTATCATACGGCTTAATTGATTGGTCGTGATCGGATTATCGATGGCATAAGCGGTATAGACGGCGCCATGTTCATGGGTCCATCGCAGATGCTCACCGATTATTTCAATAATCTCCGGATATGACGATTTCCAGTTGATTAGATTATTAAGTTTAGCCCATTTGCCTCTTATTAAAGGTTTTACTGCTTCCTTGTAATCCTCGTGGTACTCCCGTGCTGTTTCCGGTTTCCAGACACCATAAATTTTCGCAACAACGATTTTTCTTTCCGTATCCACCTCAATATTATAATGCATACTAAGATTCATGGTCTGAATCCCGCTGTAATCGGCAGTAAAAGGTTCATAAGGTTGAACGATATTTTTCCCGGATTGTTTATATTAATTATCATGGTTTTCTAAAACTCGCCGCCGGACGTAACCTCTTTTACTTTTGGATTAATCGTTTAACTTATCGTTTATAAAGGCAACCACCGCCGATGTTCCACATTAAATCCGGTTGCTTTCCTGTTGGCCGGCCGGGCGTTTCGGTAATCAAACAAAAAGGAATTATGTAACCGTCTAAACGATGAGCTATAATAGCACAATTAGTCTCATTGTCAAACATTTTTTTCGCCGAATGGGCCGGAATACGGGCCATAAAAAAAGATGCCGCCGTTACCGGCGACATCCTTCTGGGAGGGACTATGTGTAAGGCATTATATTATACGCAATTTTTTTGAAAAAAAACCAAAAAAATCGAAAAAATTAAAAATTTTTTAATTTTTTTTGCGGCACCGAAATCTCTCAATTTAAGGACTGTCTGCCCGCTTTCGATGCTGAAGAGATCGATATTGAGAATATCCGGATTCTATCTACGGTTTCAGCCTGCGGTAGACTGAGAAAATCATTCCGATAAAAATTATAATGGTCCCGCCCCAGAGCAGATTTATGCCGGGCTTTTTGGACACATCCAGGACCAGTTTCTCACTCTGCGAGGTATCGCTCGGCGTGGATATCGACAGCATCACCGCTCCTTCATCGGCAAATATGCGCTCGATTGAAAGCTCATATCCCGGTTTTCCCGTTAGCCTTACGGGGGCCGAAGTGACACCGGCACCGGCTGCAAAATCGGATGTAAGCGAAGGAATTATCGTCTCTTTTTCTCCATCATAGGTCACGATGAGCCTGGCTCCGACCGTAATCGATTGATCCGCCGTATGCGAAGTCATTTCGAAGCTATCGAAGTTTATTGATAAGTCATTGAACGACTTCGTTTCACCCTTTCGGATTGTCAAACTGCTGCCCTTTGACGCTTCCCGGATATTTTGAGGCGCCAGATAAAGGTCAAAAAGTAGATGCCGTCTTATAAAAGGCTTCTTCATATATCCGTCCTGACGGCGGCTATAATAAAACTGCGGATGGGTTTCGATTTTCCGGCCGTTGTCGTCAAGTATGACAATCAGTGAATTATTGGTATCGGTAGATGAGCCGGTCATCCCCTGATAGGTCAGGCCATAGTTGAGCGCCGTTTTCTTCTCCCCCAGGGGAAGCACAACCGTTTCATTTGTTGAATAGGCCGATGAGGCCAGAATTCCGATTACCATAACGGCAAAACCGGTATGGCTGATCGGTCCGCCGATATATTTGATTTTTGCCGGGAAATACGAGCTCAGGCTGATAATACCGGCCCCGCCGGCCGCCGATGCAGCGCCAAAAAATATCAGACTATCCAGGGAACGGATATTCAGTATCAGCGCCACAACAACTCCAAGAAATCCGGCAACCAGAGATAAAATTAATCCTGTTCGAATCCGGCTGTTTCGAATAAAAACCAGAATAATGAATGAGTAAATAAGCGACGTAAGGGCGATAACAAAATCAATGGAGCTGAAAATGTAAATCGGGATAACAATTATAAGCGAAACGGCAAGGGCGACCAGACTTCCAGTTTTTAGATTCCCGGTTGATTCTCCATTACCCTTCAAAAACGGCCCCAGGGTCATGAAAAGGCAAAGTAAAATGGTCAGGGGGAAGGCGAAGGCATTATAAGTTTTAATCTCCGCCGCCGCCGGATTTGTTGTCAGATGGGTTGTCAAAAACGGCAGCGAAGACCAGAAAAGAACAACGACCCCAAATATAAATAACAGCACTAGAGAAATATAGAGAATAAAATCTCTCGAATAGATATTATAATTCAGCGGCCGACCGACAATATCATCGCTTTTCGAAAAGAAAAATATGCTCAGTGTCAAAATAACGTACAACAAAATAAAAGTTACCAAAACCGCATTAACCCCCAGGTCGACAAAAGAGTGAACCGAGAAATCGGCCAGCACCCCGGAACGAGTCAAAAAAGTGCCGTAAATTACCAGCACAAAAACCAGAGCGACCAAAAGTAAATTCGATCTTCGCAAAGCCCCGGACCTTTTTTCAATCAATATCCCGTGAACCAGGCCCAGAGATATTACCCAGGGAATAAAGGAAGTATTTTCAACCGGGTCCCACGCCCAATAGCCGCCCCAGCCCAGGGTCTTATAAGCCCAGAAGCCGCCGAGGACATTGGCTATCCCCAACAGCAGAGCCGTGGACAATACAAAGGGAAATGATACCTTCAGCCATTCGGAATAATCCTTCCTTATCATGGCCGCCATGGCGATAACAAACGGCAGACCGGCCATAGCAAAAGCGGCAAACATCACCGGCGGATGAATAATCATCCAAGGGTCCTGCAAAAGCGGATTTAATCCGGCCCCTTCCGCAGCCGGAAAACCAAGCAGTTTGAAAGGTGAGACGGTCAGAAGCATGACAACCAGAAAAAGGCTAACCAGCGAATGAAAAAACATCCCCCATATCTTGTATCGGCGACCGCCATACAGAACGGCCAGGCCGAAAAGACTGCAAAAAAATAACCACAATAAATAGGTTCCCTCCTGGCCCGCCCAGAGGGCCGAAAGCAAATAGAAAAACTGTAAATCGGAGGATGAATAGCTATAAACGTAGCTGATTGAGAAATCATGGCTGAAGAAAAGATACCAGAGGTCAGCCAGCGCCAAAGTCGCCAGGCCGATTTGAACATAGTAAGCTCTGATACCGAGGCTGATGAGATTACGTTTGCCAATGGCAGTTATGAAAAATGCCCCGCCCGATAAAATTACCATGGCCAGGGTCAACCAGATGGCCAGTTCGCCCGATTGACCCCAATTCATTTATTATCCTGATTATTTTCGGTGAGACCCTGATATTTGGACGGGCATTTAACCAGCAATTTCTCTGCCTCAAAAACCCCGTCGCCTGACTTTCCCCGAACCAAAACCGATGTTGCCTGATCGAAATTACCGGGCACAACTCCATGATAGACTATTTTCAGGCTGTCGCGGTCGGCAACATCGGCCGAATCCAATTCGTAAATGGTGAAAAGCAATCGTTCATTGTCGGCATCATATATTACGTTATCATGGTTGATTTCCCCAACCACCTGAACCATACGGGCTGACCTTTTGGCATCTGCGAAGGAAACATATTGCACGGTTGTCTTAAAAAACGCTGAGACACCCCAGGTCACAAACACCAGAACAATGATCGCGCCGATTATATACTTAGCTTTCATTACTATTCTTGCTGCTTCGTTTCAAATGATCCATTTTTTTATCCAGCGAAAACAAATACATAAAAATCCCTGTCCAAATTATTAAAACGACAATCATAACAATATAGTTGGTATCCACAATCATCTCTCCCCGGCTCGGTATCGGGCCAATGTAAAAATCTCAACTGATAATTTGTATATCCAGAGAAATAAGGCCGTAAACGAAACCAATGAAAGCCCGAAAATAATCGCCACCATCGGGCTCATCGTAATACTAATGCGCCCATTTACAATCGAGTCGGTCGGATGCAATGAAAATACCGGGTATATACGGGGCAAAATAAAAATCAAAAAAACCGCCGAAACCCCGAATAGAATCGACAAAACCGCGGAAAACGCTGCCCTGGTTTGCTCATCGGATACTGCCGACCGAAAGGCAAAATATCCGCCATATATAAGCAGGAGAACAAAAATCGAGACCTCCCGGATCTCGGACCAGTTCCAGAACTCGCCCCATGTCATCCGGGCGAAAATCGAACCGGAAATCGTCGCCAGAATGGAAAACAGCAAGCCCAGCCGGCAGGCGGTGGATGCTTTGACATCATAGTCCATCCTCCTCGTCTGCAGAAATCGAATCGAAAAAAAGATTGCCATCAAAAATGCGATTGTCGCCACCCAGGCCTGAGGCACATGGAAATAAAAAATACGATACACCTCCGGTCCCCCCAAAGAACTAACCGGGTTCATTGGCGAGGCGGTTATAAAGGCCAGTACGATAACGGCCGTCATTACCAGATATATTAGAAATTTCCACCACATCTATATTATCTCAATATCTACGTATCCTTATAACAGAATATAGTCTTTTTAATCAAAAAGAATACCGGTTAACTCCCGAACTTTTAGTGTCGCCATACGAAATCAAAGAGCATCACCGACAAGGTTATCATGACAACGTCAAACGCAATCAGCATCTGAATCGGCGCGGCAGCATCACTGAACCGACCGTCGATAAATGCGATCTTTGTTATTTCAATCACCGCCGCCAAAAGCGGCATCAGTATCGGAAAGGACAAAACCGTGAATAAAGCGCCCTTTATTGATGCCTTAGAAACAATGGCTGCGATTATAGTCGTTGCACCCGAGAGTCCGATCATCCCCAGAACCAGTCCGGCGATAAAAAGCAGCCAGTTTTCTGCGGTGGTGTTCAAAAGCACGATAAATAACGGCACAATCAAAATCGCCAGCACAATCAGCAATAGCAGATTGAAAAGGAATTTGCCGAAAAAAATAACGATTCCGTCACAGGATAGCTTTAATATCAGTGCGGTCCCTGATTCCTCCTCCTTTATAAAGGCTTGCGCCAACCCCGACATAGCGGCAAAAAACAAAATAATCCAGAACATGGCCGCCATTATTTCAGCGGCGGGTTGCAATACTCCGAGGGCAAATGATATAACGGTCAGTGTCACCAGGGCAAACATGACAATGGCATTGACGGCAAACCGCGTCCGAAATTCGGATATAATATCTTTACCGGTTACAGCCAGAACCTTAGCCGCCCAGTTGACAGAATTCGCCGGCAAGGGCATACTCCTTTTTATCATTGGTGGCAATTATAATAATTGAGTCGTCGCGCAATCTATTCAGCAGATTCGCAGCCATCTCTTTTCCCGATTCATCGAGATTGGTCCCCGGCTCATCGACCAATAAAATTTTCGGTCTTTTTAGCATCGCTACCGCATATTTCAGCCGCTGTTTCATACCGGTGGAATATGAAGACACAAAATCGTCTCCGCGCCCCTCAAGACCAACTTGTTGCAGCAATTCGTGTTGTTCTATTCGCTTAATAACATGACCGCTGACTTTGGCAAAAAAACGAAGATTTTCCCCGGCCGTGAGAGAATCGTAAAGCGAAAAGTATGGTGCGACGAGCGAAAGATATTTTCGATACTGCTCGAATTCGAGTTTTCGTCCGTTTTTGGAAAAAGTCACATCCCCCCTCGACGGATAAACAAGGCCAATAATGACTTTTAACAGCGTCGTTTTGCCCGATCCGTTAGGCCCGACCACAGCCAGCGATTGACCTGCCTCGAGGCTGATATTTATATTGTCGAAAACTTTCCTGGTACCAAAATGCTTGGCAAGATTTTGCGCTTCCAGTTTCAGCATAGCTTAAAGTCGGGATTTCGGCCAACTCCGTTAATTAGCTCTTGGGTGGACGGATGCGCCCGACTTGCAATGAATCTAAAACAGAGCCGGGTTATAAGTCAAGCGATTAAAAAAGCGTATCTGTCAACAATCTATAGATGTACACCGCTATTACCGCTACTGATAGCCCGAATCGACCTATTTTAAAGGCAACCCTATCCTTAAAAGATATAACCTGCCGGCCTTTCCTTATTCGCCGGAACAGACGGCTATAATTGAAGGAAGAAACCAGCAGGAGAATCATTACAATATATTGAAAAAGCGAGATTCCGAAATCAAAGCGGATTACATAACTGATTAGCAGAAAGGCAATCGAGGCGAAATAATATTTGCCGGTCAGATTCGAGGATGGAATCACATCCTTTTTTCTAACTAATACTGCCGCCAAAGCCATAATGGCAACATCCCGTGCCAGAATAACAATCGCCAGCCAAATCGGAAAGTCCCGGAAAAAAATCAATTCTATTATTAAGGTTATGGTGAGAATCTTGTCGGCCAGCGGATCCAGAATCAGTCCCAGCTCGGTGAATTGACCAAGCCGACGGGCCAGAAAGCCGTCAACAAAATCGGTCAGAGCCGCAAAAGCCAGAAGAATAACGCAAATTATTGTGGCGCTATCCGTCCCGACCCAAAGATAATAACCTATAAACGGTGTTATCAATATCCGCGCTATCGACGCCAGATTGGGTGGCAGGAGAAAATCTATTTTGCGTATTTTTGCAGTTTTACTCATTTCGCGTTCCCATATTCAGGAACCATATTCAATACTTTTCGCGCCCGGCGAAAATTTTATTATCACGTGTTTGGAAATACGCTGCCATAACCACAAACCGGACAGCGAATGATATTTCCCGGCTCCTTTTCCAGTTTGGCAAAACTACATACAGGACATATTTGTCCAGCCCGGACTAATATTATAGAAGCGGAATTAGACGCTATCGAACAACTCGTTTTTTTCGATTTGAGCCTTTTTTTATTATTCATAACCTGGCTGAAGATAATAAATTAAATGAAATAAGGCAGATTTTTGTTGATTGCTTCGGAAGATTTAATCATCGTTATTGTATAACTTAAAAAAGGAGAGAACTATGAAAAAACGAATGATTTTATCGATTTGCCTAGTATTGGCGGTTTTTGCCGTCGGCAATGTTTTGGCCGGGGATGTGTCGGTTACAATATATAACAACAATCTCGGCGTCATCCATGAAACGCGACAGCTTGATTTCAAAAAAGGGATGGGACGAGTTTCATTTGTCGATGTCCCTTCACTTATCGATCCCACCTCGGTCGGATTCGAACTGGTCGACAAAACCAAATCGGCCGTAATCCTGGAGCAGAATTACGCTTATGATCTGGTTTCCCCGGAAAAAATCTATGCCAAATATATCGATAAGAATATCGACCTGTTTGACAAGCAGGGCAATATTTTCAGCGGGACATTACTTTCTTTCGCCAGTGGAGCCTTTGTCCTTAAAGATCGTTCCGGGAAAATCCAGATTGTCCGCCTGGAACAGGTTGTTAATGCTAATTTCCCGGAGCTTCCCGAAGGTCTGATTACCCGCCCGACTCTTTTCTGGCTTTATAACTCCGATTTTTCAGGAACCGCTGATTGTCGGGTAAGCTATCAGACCGGCGGAATGAGCTGGACGGCTGAGTATGTCGGGATATTGTCCGAAGACGAAAAGGCGCTTAATCTAACCGGCTGGTCCTCGATTAACAACCAATCCGGCGCTACATACAAGGATGCCACGCTGAAATTAATCGCCGGAGATATTCATCGGGCCGCACAGGAACGACCGTCCAGAAAATCGGGGGCTATGGGGATGGAAGCCGCTCTCCTTGCACCGTCGGCCGGTTTTGAAGAAAAAGAGTTTTTTGAATACCATCTTTACACACTGCCGCGGAAAGCAACCGTCGCCAACAATGAGATCAAGCAGATTGCCCTTTTCGATCCGGCCTCGACGACGGTCGATAAAGAGTATTATTACCAGCCGGATCAGAATAATAAGAAAGTAAAAGTGACCATCGAATTTAAAAACGCCAGAGAAAACGGTCTGGGGATACCGCTGCCGGCCGGAAGAACCCGTGTGTTTAAAGCTGACAGCGACGGTTCGATGATTCTTCTGGGCGAGGATAAAATCGATCATACCCCCAAGGATGAGGAAGTCAAACTGACCATCGGCTATGCTTTTGATATTTCGGCCGAGGAAAATGTCATTGACTACCAGAAGATTTCATCACGCGTCGACGAGCAGACGTACCAAATCGAACTCCGCAACCATAAAAAAGAAGATATTTCAATAAATGTCGAAAAGAAATTTTACGGTGATTGGGAAATTACCAATAGCAGTCACGAATATGAAAAAAAGGATGCCAACACGCTTAAATTCGAAATCCCGGTCAAGGCCGATGAAAAGGTCGCTATAAACTTCACGGTCAGAACGACCAGATAAATACAAATGTGGTTGACGATTTGATAAAAAGGTATTAAATTCGTTACTTAATATGAAGCGATGCGTTAGATTGTACTAGGAGGACTCAATGAAATCAGCCAAGAGTTTATTAATCTTTGTCATAATAATCCTGATGTTTTCCGCGGTTTGGGGCGAAAGAAAAGGCCCCATAAAAAATGTCGGGGCATTATTAAGTCAGGCCAGGATTGAAATGCGTGCCAATCCACCCCGCTTTGAATCGGCCCTGGAATATCTTGATACGGTCCTTGAACTTAACGGACCGACACCGGAAGCCTATTATCATAAAGGAAATATTCTCGGCGAGTTTGCGAATAAGGAATATGACCTGAATAAGAAAATCGAAATCCTCAAGAATATGGAAGCCAATTATGATTCCTTGTTTGCCAGTTGTGAGAGCAAGGAAGTCGATAAAAAATGGAAAAAAGACTGCAAGAAATTCGCGGGGATTGTCGACTCGATTAAGGTCTTTTATTGGAAAGAATGTTATAATGCCGGCGTCGCCATGATATCCAGAATAGATAAAGATTATCTCCCTGCGTTCAACAATGCCGCCGATTCGGCGGCGAAAGAAGAAGCCAGGGCAACCCTGGCTGCCGCGGCCGATAGTGCCAAGCTCAATTTTTCGGCCGCCTTAGTGGTCGACGAAAAAGATTTCCGCCCGAGGGAAGGAATGGGAATCGTTTATGACAGACTGAAACAGTATGATTCTTCGGCGGCATGGTTTCTTGGCGCACTCGAGTCCGTACCGGATTCCATAGGTTTAATTCAAAAAGTGGCTTACGCCTATATACAGGCGGATGACTGGGATAATGCCATTACTTACTTTAAAAGATTGCTGGAAAAGGTTCCGGATGATGTCAATACTATGATGAATATCGCCATCTGTTATAATAATAAAGAGATGTATGACTCTCTGTATGCTTACGATGTTCGAGCCATTCAGCTCGACTCCACTTTAGCTGGCCCGTGCATTGATGTGGGTCAATATTTCTTGTTTAAATCACAGGAATTTTCCGATTCGATTATGTTTTACCAAAAGGAAGACAATACTGAAAAGGCTAATCAATTCTTGAAATACCGCGATGATAATCTCGATTCAGCGGGATCATATTTTAAGAGAGGAATTGATCTTGAGCCGGATAATATTTTCGCTTTAGAGCAGTACTCTGTGGTCAAACTGGTCCGGGGCGATTATCCCTCTGCCGAAAACGGATTTAAAAGATTAACCGAGTTGGAACCGGGTCAGAAAGATCATTGGGTTAATCTGGGTGATACTTATATTCAGGAGCAAAAATTCGCCGAGGCGATTACGCCTTTTGAAAAGGCGTTGGAACTCGATCCCGGCGATGTCCGCCTCTGGGAAACTATCGGTGACCTTTACGAATCATCCAATATGCCTAAGAAGGCCAAAGAGGCGCGGGCGAAAGCGGAAGAATTGAAAAATCTATGATATAGGCCGTAACACAATTCGGCAGGTCATTTATCGGCCTGCCTTTTTTTTTCAAATGGATAAAAAGCTAATAAAGATCGCCATTCCGGGAACTCCCCGCATACTCTTTACATATCAATTACCCGACAGATACGAAATAAAACTGACACCGGGGCAGCGATTACTCGTTCCCCTGGGACATCGCCGGATGATTGGTTTTTATATGGGTCCGGCCAAAAAAGAACCGGCATCGAAACTCAAATCCATTATCGAGATTATCGATAGCGAGAATCTGTTTAATCCCGAATCGTCCGATTTCCTGCTATGGATGGCTGATTACTATTATGCCAACCCGGCCGACGTTTTCAATGCCGCTCTGCCCCCGCGTTTAAGAAAAAGAAAAAAACCAACAAGTGTTTACATTGATAATATCCCCGGCGACGTGTGCCTTGGATACAGAATCACCGAAGATAAAATCAGCGATATTGAATCGATCGAAAAATTAAAAGCACTCATTCCCCATTTGAGGCTGTTTCAAAAATCGGATTTAATCGCGCACGGTATTAGCAATTATCGGTTCAAGAAACTTCTTGACACCGGGGATATTGTCCCCGTCTACGGGCTGCCCGACCTGTTCGATTATATTCGCCCGCGCACTGAAATAGGTACGATAGAACCCAACCATGAGCAAACCGGGGCAATCGATAAAATTGTCAAAAATCTTCATCATTATGCACCTATGCTTCTGTACGGTATAACCGGTTCGGGCAAGACACTTATCTATTGCCATGCCGCGCGCGAAGTACTGAAAAATGACCGGACGGTGCTGGTGTTGGTTCCGGAAATTGCCCTGGCGGGGACGCTTTTGTCGTACTTCAAAAGCTTTTTCCGCGAGAAAATCGCTCTCATGCATTCCGGGTTGAAACCGCAGGAGCGTGTTCTTGTCTGGCAAAACATAAAGAACGGCCGGTACAAAATCGTCATCGGGGCGCGCTCGGGACTTTTTGCTCCCCTGGAAAATCTCGGATTGATAATTGTCGACGAGGAGCATGATGAATCGTACAAGCAGGACGATCCCGCTCCCCGTTTCCAGGCGCGCGATGCCGCCGTCATGCGGGCACGAATGGCCGACATACCAATAGTCCTGGGGTCGGCCTCGCCCTCGGTCGAGTCGTTTTACAATGCGCAATCGGGTCGCTACGAACTTCTGAAACTGACACGCCGTCCGGAAAAAGCGGCGATCCCGTTGGTCAGACTGGTCGACCTGAAAAAAGAATGGCCGGTGGACGGTAACTCGTTTTTCACACGGGTGCTCATCTCGAAAGTAAAAGCCTCGCTTAAGGGAAATAATCAGGTCATTTTGTATCTCAATCGTCGCGGGTTCTCGCCGCGAATTAAATGCACCGACTGCGGCTTGACGCCGAACTGCCCGCATTGCGATATCAGCCTGACTTATCATCGCAAAGGCAATCGGCTGGTCTGCCATTACTGCGGCTATATCAATCCGTCGTACAACAGCTGTGCACGATGCGGCGGCGATAATTTTCTCTATATCGGGACCGGCACCCAGAAAATTGAAGATAATATTGTCGATGTTTTTAAGGACGCCAGGGTGGTGCGGCTCGATTCCGACAGTGTCAGCGGACGGGCGAGAGCGCATATCGTGTTGTCCGAGTTCGCCGCGAAGAAGTACAACCTGCTGCTGGGGACGCAGATGGTGACGAAGGGGATCGATTTCCCCGATGTTTCGCTGGTCGGAGTACTGATGGCCGATATCGGGATGGATATGCCCGATTTCCGCGCCTCCGAAAAGCTGTTCGCCAAACTGATTCAGGTGGCGGGACGCTCCGGTCGCGGAATTATTCCGGGCGAGGTTATCATACAGACGTTCAATCCGAATACCGATTTGATCGATGATGCCGCCCGGCAGGATTATGATACATTCTATGAGCGCGAAATAAAATCGCGACAAGCGCTTCAATATCCGCCCTTTTCTCGTATGATTAATTTCCGTTTTTCGGCCAAAAAAGAAGATACACTGCATAAACATTCACTTGAGTTTAAAAACGAATTAAACAGACGCCTGATCAAGTCGAAAATCAAGGCGCATCTTCTCGGCCCGGCCCCCTGCCCCCTGTACCGTATGCGCGGGCTGTTCCGCCGACACATGTTCGTCAAGACACGACAGATTCTGAAATTTATCGACCTCCTTGATGGCTGGCAAAAGACTGACACACATTTCGCTCTCCCCTCGACGACCAAACTCATCATAGACATCGACCCGTACGATATGATGTAAATGGCTTCGTTTGTCATTTTTGAATTTTTTTATTATTTGTAGGGGCGACCCTTGCGGTCGCCCACGATTCAACGAGGGCGGGGGCAAGCCCCGCCCCTACGATTGAAATCAAATGTACCTCCCTAAAAATGGCTTCGATTCGAATATTAATAAATATTGTGCCCGGTAGGTCCTCAGACCTACCGGGATGCGGCGGGTCTGAAGACCCGCCGATCACGTTTTTAGGTGCGATCTGAGCACGGCACATGTCCACATGTGCCGCGAAATCCGGCAGATGTGAACATCTGCCGGACACAATTTTATTAATTAAAATGGCTTCGTTTCGCATATTTAAGGAATCCTTTTTTTGCGGATTTTCAGGTTAAAAACAATGTAAGAGTATGAGTGGAAAGAGAATAGCGAAAAATGGCTTTGGCCCGAAAAGCCGTGTGACCGAATTCGATTTGGACCCGTAAAATCGGCCCCAAAGTCAATATATCTGCGCAGATTTTTCATACATTTTCCATTTTGTGTTTCTATATAACGGCCATGAGTCGGAATCAACATTGATTTGGTTGTGATTTTGTGAAAGGTCTTTTTAAATATCAGGCAGCGGTATAGAATTGTGGCGGGAAGAAACCGACCGCAAAGCGGATAAGCTACAGATTACTTTCCCGATCAATGGCATGATAAGAACACGACCGGATTACATTATAATATAAATCGCTATTATAATCCTAAGCTGGGCAGGTACTTAACACCCGATCCGATCGGCCTTTCCGGAGGCATAAATCTCTATAGTTATGTCGGAAATAATCCGATAAATTATATGGATATGCTTGGATTAAAAGCAAATTGCGATAAAG
>CAYXTW010000017.1:0-10054 GCA_964467955.1 uncultured Ignavibacteriaceae bacterium
ACCGTTGAGCCTTTGCGGGCTCCCAGGGTTCGAATCCCTGCCTCTCCGCTTAATTATTTTCTAACAATTCAAGTCATTATCATACATAGTCTTACGAAAAAATAGCTCTCCGCATATACGATTTTTCTAACAATAAATGTCAATAGTATTTTAGATGGCCTTTGCATTAACATAATAATTTCCAAAAAATAACTTCGATTATACGGATTAACATTCTACTTCGGATTACCGAAAAGGGCAAAAGCACTCCAGAAATAGGGATGAGCTGCCTTTTGTTTTTCTCGACATAATTTGATAAGCTTTAGAATGGAATTCCTCAGCGCTTCTTTCATAGGCGGTCCGCTTGACCAATTAGTATTAAGACTTTTCACCAATCCCAATGCTTATTGGTATAAGTAGTAATTTCAGACTATACTATAATGCAATAGGGAGGAAGAATGGTCAAACGGATTGTAGTAATAGGCGAGTTCTAATCTCGTCGCATCTGGTTAAAATGAATCTGCCGCAATGAGCTTTGCGGTGACAATCTTTGTCACGAATCCCGAATTTATCCGATTTCCCCCATAAGTCCCTCAAAAAAGGCTATTTATCGGCTATTTTTTTCTTGACAGAATGTCGGTAAAAACGTTATAATACAACAGGTAATGGGCTTTTGGATAGGTAAGGTTCATCCGTCGTGATATTCTCTTCAATAAGCCCGATATAAAGAAATAGAGATTTTTTAAAACGGCGACCCTCTTTAAGCACTAGGAGGATAGTACGGCCCTCATATATTATAAATAGACGTATAGAAAAAATATTTAACCTTGTAGGTGAGGTAAAGTTATGAAAAATTTGATCAGTATAATATTTATGGTGCTGCTTTTGTTTTTATTCATGGCTCAGCCGGCCGTTACTGGCCCCACCCCACCGGGGTGGAACAGAATAAATAACGATCCTATCGATGACACGCCATGGGAAGAAACGAGCAGTAGTAGCAACGAACAAAGCAATGGCGACAGTACTCCCGATAAGACCCATGTTACAGTCACTCGATGGAATGAATATATTCCTATCATCGCATTAAATCAGTCCTTTTTAATTGTGGTTAAAATTAATCAGGATTTGGTATCATTGGAAGATGAGCAAAATAACAATATACAATCTGGCGTTAATTGACCAACTTGTTCGAGATAAAAACCCAGATGAGGCTCAAAAAGAGCTAAACAAGATTAATCCGGTTTTACTTAGCAAAGAAGACCTTGCGCATTATAATCTTCTTCTGGCTGAGTTGAAAATAAGTAAAGGGGATTATGATGTAAGTAATATTGTTGGTTTTGCCTTGAATTATTATCGATCAAGCGATAGACATGAATTGTACGCGAGGGCTCGATATATATATGGCCTATATCTTGTTTCAATTGGTCGGTATATCGAAGCTAAAGAGGCATTATTGGAATCATATCTTTTTTATAAAAGATATGATGATTACCAATCGGTTCAGAGAGTATTGAACCGATTGGCCTATGTCCAGTTTCAATTAGGTGCAATTGAAGATGCAATTTCTAATTTAAAGGAATGTATCGAAATTAATAAAAAGTTAAAGAATGTCGAGAACGTAACTCTTCAGCAAAGAAATATTGCGTCCATTTATTTTATGTCCGGTAAATTTGGGGAAGCTGAAAGTGTATTTTTAGAGCATAGCAATATTATTAAGAATCAAAAGGAACAAAGCCAATATAGATATTACCTTACCTATTCTCTTACTAAAGCGTTACAGGGTTATACCCAAAAGGCCCTTTCTATTCTTTCGAATACTGTAAAATTGCCACAAGACTTTAAACGCGAAAAAGCCATCTATTATGAATACCTCGGCTGGATATACAATCTTGACGGGAAATTTAAGGAGGCGGAAAAGACTCTTAAAACCGGAATTGAATTATCCATGAAAATCGCACCGGAATCGGCGCTTATCTCCCAGACCAAACGTCTGCTGGCTGATGCCTACATCGGATTGGAGAAATTCGATCAGGCTCGAATAACCGCCGAGGAAGCCCTGGTTGTCGCCGAAAAAATAAATGAGCGGGTCGAAATCGCCGGATGCTATCGCGTCTTCGCCCGGATTGCGGTGCATGATCGCGAACAGGAAAAAGCGCGCGAGTGGTATCGCAAGGCATGCGAAATATTCGCCTTGATCCAGTCCCGCTATGAGTTGGCGGTTACTCGCTACCTGATGGTCACCTCCGGTCTGTACGACAACGGCGAGCGCTCGGCCCTTTTGTATATGGCGCGTGAATATTTCGTCTCCGAAGACGTCAAACCATATATCAAAAAAGTCGACCTGGCAATAAAAGGTGCCCCACCGCTTGCGGTGGGATCGACCGATAAACGGAAAGAACATCCTTTTATCGCCGGTGCTCCCAAAACCAAAAAGATTGTCGAACTGGCCGAAAATATCGCCCCGGCGGATATGACCGTACTTTTGACGGGTCCGACCGGATGCGGCAAAGACCAGTTGGCGCGTTATATCCATGCCTGCTCGGGCCGTAAGGGACAGTTTGTAAGCGTTAATTCCGCCGCCATACCGGATAGTATGGTCGAATCGGAGCTGTTCGGTTATAAAAAAGGCGCCTTCACCGGTGCCGATCAGGATAAGGTCGGACTTTTCGAATTGGCCGACAACGGGACGTTTTATCTCAATGAAATCGCCGACAGTACTCTTGTTTTCCAGGCCAAACTCCTGCAGGTCATCGGCGATAAGACGATCCGCCGGCTCGGCGACGGCCATAGCCGGAAAATCAATATCCGTATTATCGCTGCCACCAACCACGATCTTGAAAAACAAATCCGCGAGGGGCAATTCCGGCTTGATTTATATCATCGGCTGAACGAAATCCCGATCAAACTCCCGCCGCTTTCGGAACGGCTTGAAGATATTTCTCCGCTGGTACGTCATTTTCTTAAAGAGAATAATTTCAACGGCGATTTTATGGGGAATGATTTCAAAACACTCTGTCAATATCTGGCTGAGCGTGACTGGTCGATATCCGATTCGGGTAATGTTCGCGAATTGAAATCGATGGTGAACCGAAAATACCATCTGGCCGGGGGTAACCTTGGGATTATGATTGATCTGCTTAAAAATTATGATCAAAGCAACGAAACCGAACGTGATGATTTAATCAAGGCGCTTATCGCAACCGACTGGAACCAGCGCGAAACTGCGCGACTACTCGGTCTTACCGAGGGCGGTGTGCGCTATCGAATAAAAAAATACAGCCTCAAAAAAGAAGATTTCATTAGAACGGGTGCGTAGTTCTACGCACCAAACCGATTTTTTTGCGTAGTTCTACGCAGTACGACTTTTTCAAATTCAAATCAGCCATCTGTAATCTATACAATATCCTGATAGAATACAACGGCTTACAGTTATTATAAGCAGGTTGTTCAATTTTGGCACAACGGTTGCAGTACAGTTTTTTCAAACATTATAAAAAAGCAAGTTCCCGACTTATCTCTCGTTTGGGTGTATGCGGGTGAGCCGCCGGGTGTGGGGAATATCTTTATATATTGGCGAGGGATATCACAAAGCCCAACCCCCACCCGGCGGAAAAATAAGGAGACGGATTATGACAGAGAAACTTAAGCAATCGCGATATGACCATAATGAAAATTACTTGCATCAGGCTTTGAATTACAGGACGCCAAATCAGATGTCAGAAAACTATAACCTGACCATATCGACTTTCCTAGAAAACGCTTGCCAAAGGGGGGCATCAAAAATAGAGGTTTATTTTAATGTAATATATTAGTCAATTTATAACTACGTACTCAGGCAGGTTAGGAGGCACAATGTGGAGATATTTTAAGACGCTGTTCTTAAATTGCGTGATTATATTCATTTCAACAATATTGCTGATTTCTTCATCAAACGTTTATGCGGCAAAAAACTCAGCAACCGTTGTGGATATGACCGAAAAAGAGAGAGTATTTTTATCTTTTTCGGTCTTGGCGCAAGCGTTAAATAATCCAAATTTCATAAATATAGAAAATATTTTACCGGTCTTTCCCGACGATTACCATGAACAGGCGAAAAATCTAGTATCATACCTAAATTCCGCTAAAGCCAATCTTGTCGGACGCTTTCCCTTTGAGGTCAAAACAGAAATTTGGTTTAATCCGATGGAAATAACCGAATCAGAGTTGGATTATCTCGCAAAGGCAGAAATATTCCTCAGAATTAATAATTTAGTCTCAATAGATTCAATCTCTTTGAATTTTAAAAAAAACGGATTTATGCCTACAATCTTAAATGCCGATACTTTCATGCAAAAAATAAACCGTTTCGTTGATATTTCCATAGACAAGAATATCGATTTAATTAAAGAGGATACTGCCAAAAATTTCGATAATCAATGCTCAATACCTAATGAAAGAAGTACCGAAGTATTTGTGCCAACAAATCTCTATTCAAATTCATATGCGACAGTACCTCGATTTACTGTAAATAAGAGTATGGAGTTATGGGGGCATTGGGCATGTAGCAGACCGTATGACATATTGGCTTTGAGACTAATAGATTACCCATTCTACGAGCACGATATGACAATATGCATGGATCGAAATTGGGACAGAATTATCGCAAATGATGCGCCTTCGAATGAGTGGACTGTTTTTGGCTCGTACGGCGCCGGTGAATCCAATTTCAATCAACCATCGGGAATTGATGTTATACTTCCAGATGGATACATTGTGGCTGATAATTTTAATAATCGAGCAATGATTTTTAAAGGTTCCGTAAACCAGGGAGTGCTTTCGTTTGTATTTGAAGATGAGATTACCAATAATTATGATAATGTGACCGATATCGCGTCTGCATATATTAAGAAGAATGATTCAACCTATTATCGTGAGTTTGCAGTCCTCGACGGCGGCGGATCAAAAGTAGATATTTTTAAGTTCTCAGATTACCATTCCTTTATTCATGAGTTAACGCTTCTTTCACATGGTTCAGGGTATGAACAGGTAGATTATCCAAGTTCTGTCTGTTATGCGAGAAGTCCATTGGACAATTATAATTATCCAACTATATATATTACGGATCTGGGTAACAATCGGATAATTGCTATGAGGACTGATGATCCGGAATACTCCTTTAGGGAATCGAATTATGAGTTTCCTCCTGATGCCATATTAACGTCGATCGATACGGACAATTATGGTTATATTTATGTAACCGACAATGCCAATTCCACTATATATATGTTTCATTCCTCTCTTGGAGATCCAATAGCTATATTTGGATCGGAAGGCATAAATGACGGGCAACTATATAGACCCAACAAATTTAAAATAGCTAAAGGTTGGGCATTCAATCCGGACGCTTGGTGTTGGCAACCAATGATTCTGGGCGACGCCTTTGTCACCGAGACTTTTGCAGCTGAAACAGGTATAAGAAGATTCACGCTTGGGAACGCCATGACTCCTTTAGGTATATCATACTATGCCGGTGCCGCTAATGGTGGTTACGATGTCTTGCGCTTCGAATGGCTGCAAAGTGGCGTCACCCAATCCTGGCGCTACGTTTATTTTAATGGCAATTTAATAGATAGCCAACATGATACATTAAACATTCCCGCTGTCCATTACCAGACTTACTGGTCAGAGACAGTCCTTGAAGAAGGCTATTATAAATTTGTAACGACGGCCGAATCAAGATATATCCCTGGGAGTTATGCGACAGTGTTGGATTCCATATATATAGGGCCTGATTTCGATGGAGATGGAATTCCAAATTTGTTTGATAATTGTCCCAGTGTAGCTAATCCATATCAGGGAGATGATGATTCCGACGGCGTCGGCAATCTCTGCGATAATTGCAGAGCAATCGCCAATCAAAACCAGCTTGATACGGATGAAGATGGTGTCGGTGACGAGTGCGATAATTGTTCAGTAGTCTATAATCCTGAGCAAACCGATACTGACTTAGATGGTATCGGTGATAGTTGTGACGTATGTACAGATACAGATAATGACGGCTACGGCAATCCTGAATTCTATGCCAATACGTGTGATGGCGACAATTGCCCAAATGATTATAATCCGGCGCAGTCAGATGACGATCTTGATGGAGTGGGAGATGCCTGTGATAATTGTCTCGGGCTCGCAAATTCTGACCAGATCGACACTGATGGCGATGGCATTGGTGATTCATGCGAATATTGTACAGATACTGATAATGATGGCTTTGGCAATCCCGGATTCCCGGCCGATACTTGCCAAATCGACAATTGCCCATATGCCTATAATCCACTTCAAGAGGATGTTGACTTTGATGGCATAGGTGATTCCTGCGATAATTGCCCTGAGATTGCCAATTCCGACCAGGCAGATATCGATGGTGACACTATTGGTGATCTCTGTGACAATTGCGATTATCAATATAATACAAATCAGACCGATATTGACTTCGATGGTATTGGAGACAGTTGCGATAATTGCCCTGACAACGCCAATTCTGACCAAACAGATGTTGACGACGACACTATTGGTGATATTTGTGATAATTGTCAGAATACTGCAAACAGATTTCAAGAGGATTTTGATAACGACGGTGTAGGTGATGCATGTGATCCTGACTGTCCCCTTCTATTTGGAGAAAGACATGAATATACAGGTTTCCGGTGCGGCCCTGTTTGCTACGCCGATTTTAACCTCGACGGTTATCAGGATATAGCGACACTCAATAATAATTATCTTTATGTGATGTTAAATGGTGGTGATGGGACTTTTCAATCGATCGTTGGTTACAATTACAACGTTGTGAGCTATGGTCCAGCCATTATCGCGGCCGATTTTAACGGCGATAATTATCCTGATTTGGCGGCAGCATCAAATGGGGTCCTGATAATGTTAAATAACGGTTTAGGGGGATTCCCTGATACGATAACATATCAAACTGAAGGCATTATCGGCGAGGCTACGCCGCTATGTTCCAGAGATTTCGATAACGATGGCGATAATGATATTGTCGCCCTATGTTTTATACCAGGTAGAATCAATACCTTTATTAATAACGGCGACGGGACTTTCCAACCAGCGTATTGGCTTTTACCACTCGCCCATTCGCCTACAGCCCTGACATCGGGCGATTTCAACAATGATGGCTATTATGATTTGGCAATTGGTTATATAGCGTCTTCAACATATGGTATTGAAATACTTCGGAATAATGGTACCGGCCTATTTACCGGTACAGGTCCTGATTTTTCCGGTGATCTTCCGGAAGGCCTCGCCGTTGCTGATTTTAATCACGATGGATACGATGACATTGCGTCTATTAACGCCAATTCTATTTGTATGTATTTAAATGATGGTGAGTGCCATTTTTATAATCCCATCTATTTCTTTACGACACTTTTTTATAATTCTACGTCTATAGCAGCAGCGGATTTAGACAAAGATAATGATATCGATTTAATAATAACAGGTAATAAATCATGGACTTCTAGCGAAAACGCTGCTGTTATTATGCTAAACCAAGGAGATTCTGTATTTACTGATAGCTCCCTTGTGGAAGCTCCCTTGTATGGTATGGATAGTGCTGGTTTCGTAAGTCTCGTGGATCTAAATAGTGATTGCATCAAAGACATAGTAATTGGTTCAAACGGGATTACCACTCTTTTCAATTTGACTACTGGCGAATGCATTTGCGGCGATGTCAATGCCGATGGAACAATCAATGTACTTGACATTACTTACTTGCTGACTTATTTCTATGAACAAGGCCCACCTCCTTATCCCCCGCGCGTTGCAGATGCAAACAGCGACTATGTAATAAATATTTTTGATATTACTGTGATAATCTCATATTTATACCTAGAGGGGCCGGCGCCCGATTGCCCGGATTAAAAAAAGCTTTTAATATGGAGATGAAAATGTATAATATTATAGAAGAAACGGTGGTGAAAAGATGAAAAAACGTCATATTGAATATACTCTTATTTGTCTGGTGTTTATGGTGTTATCGATTTTATTTTTTAATGGGTGTGATGATAAACCATCGGCTTCAGGATTGCATAATGTGAGTCATGCTGGAACAGAACTAGATGATTGCTATGAACGAGTGAAGTTAAGGTTTAGCGAATCAAATCAGGGAACCAGAGTTTACTGGATTGGTATTGAAAAAAATAGTAAGATACTTGCTCATGGCGAAGGAATTTGGTTAACCGGCGGTTTTTCAAATGTAGTACACTATATTGATGTTAACTACACGCACAATCTGATATTTGGGAATAAGTATGACTACTATGTTTATGCCTGTAGTAATAAAAATAAAGTCGGCAATATTGGAGCAGCCTCGAGTCGGGCTGGCCCTATTCCATTGCAGTTAAGTAGTCAGTGGAATTATTCGGACTGCTATAAAACATGCTGTACGGAGGGTCGAAAATACACTCAATTACAAAATGATATTAGTGGATTAAATGGCCTCGAAGCGCGCATAAAGACAAGATATGGAAAAGTATGTAGTGAAGGCGTAGGACCAGATGATGGTTTCGGCGTGGTGAATTGCTCACTTAAGAAGACGAATCAACCTATGTGGGGCCAAATAGGATATGGTTATGAACGTTATCATGATTGGGTTATTCAAACGATTTATTATTGGTATTGGGAGGTTAAAGAAAGTGGACCGATACCACGGTATAGATATGAAGATTTTTGCTGTCCTCTACTTCCCTTGGAAGGCGATGTGCATTTATACAGATGTGAACTGGATGAAACCAATGGATTATGGAAATTTTTCATGGATGATACCATTAATTGGGTCGATACGGTCTATAGTGCAGATTGGTTCGTGACGGCTGGACTCGCCGTTATATCGGGAGAAATACTTAATTTCGAGGATGACATGGCAGGAACGTTTTCTGATAAATGCCATATAACTGATTGTCGATATAGGATTTCCGGACAAGGATTCCAGAATTTCTACCTGCAAAGCAATCACTTTGTATCTGACGATTTAAATGAATGGGGAATACAACGAGTAAGCGGCAATGCATTTAATATATGGGATAAAAATCCGCAGCCATAATTTTTTTGGATGCGGTTTGAATATTAAAATATCAATGGAGGTTTAAAATGTTAAAAGTAAAAATGAGTCTATTAGTATTAATATTCCTTTTGGGCATGCTTTTTTTGCGAAAAGTCGCTTTTAGCCAATCTGACGATATAAATTTTACCGTTAAATCTTCCGAGGAAGCCCTTGATTTAGCCCTAAAATACACCGGCTTTGGAGAAATGGAGGGATTTTCTATTGAGAATAATTTCGACAAGGCTGAATTGGCTGTAATAAATGATGATAAGACGCCCTTTCTTCACGACCGTATAAATGGTCGGAAGATTTGGCGTGTGACGTTTAAAGATGTCAAATTGTCATTACCGTCTCATCCAGATGAGGTTGACGAGTATAGCAGAGTATTTAAAATATTTTTAGATCCTGGTAACGGCCAGCTTCTAAAGATTACGGCTCCATATTTAGGGAAAGAAATCGACTTCTTGCCGGAACCTGGGGCGGAACGGGCGGAATCCGAGCTTAGCGGGAGTAAGGATGTCTATCAAGATTTTGTTGAATGGGATAATCACGCCAGTTTTTATGATGCACTAAATTCGTACGGAACGTTAAAGGTGAAAGAAATCTCGGCAAGTTTGGTTAAAATGCCGGCAGGCGCCGATAAAGACGTTGTGGATGTTTGGTCGATTACATTTAGGGGGATATCTCCACGCCACATAAAGGGCCGGGGTGGTGATAGCGTCCCGGTTTACGGTCGTAATTTTGTCAGGAATGTCTATAATGCTAAGTCGGGAAAACTTATGCATTGGACCTCTATGCCAAGACCGGACCCAAAAGATACAGTATATCTAAATAGATGACCTTGGTATTTCTTGATTTTGCGCTAAAAACAGCAGGGACTTACTGCAATTAGATCTTCGCCGTTAAGCTAGATTTTCTAACAATTTTCTAACAACGAACTTCACTGAAATCAGCGGAACTTAACGCAACTAGACGGATCTCGAC
>CAYXTW010000017.1:10154-61445 GCA_964467955.1 uncultured Ignavibacteriaceae bacterium
GGTATATTCCGGTAATATGATTTGTCATTGATAAATTACTCTTCTTTATCGCAAGTATTTAAATTGATACTCCTGCAATTATGCCTATTAATACCGTCGACCAGATTTCAGGGCTTAATGCTCATCCATGAGAGTCAGGATGTCCGTAATCGTCAGATATTCCCCTTATTTCATTGGCGTATATCAGATTCCAAAATATGAAAAAGCGGTTGACAAGGATTATATTGCACTGTATTTTCCAATGCAGCTTGCCATTATTGCTCAGGGACAGGCTGGATAGGTTAGGGACCCGACCCGTACGAGCCGAGTTCCGGCGGCTTCCTCACAGATGTACATTCCATACGGGATGCAAAGGTTTCAGCTGGAACGAAAATCTCGAATGCACGAGTTAAGGTTCTCGATAAAAGATGAGCGAAGTTTATAGGTAGCAAAGGCTTGGTGCAGCAAGGCGGAACAGGCGGGAAATCGAGCGATTCAGGCGATGCCCGGGCCATGAGGTTTACTGATGAGCAGGCGCGAAGCACACAAGCTGCCCTCACCGGCCGACCGAGAATAAGTATCAGGGTACGGATAGCGGCCGGCTTTCTCGTAACCTTTGTTTTTACCTGTTGCATCACTATTGCCGCCATGATTTTCATTTCGAATATTGCGACCAGACAGAGGCTTCTGGAACGGGCCAGCAACATTGAATTCGAGATTCAGCAGGCCCGCAGATTCGAGAAAAACTGGTTTCTTTACGGCACCAATCTATATGACGCTCTGGAAAACGTCCAGAATGCCGAAAATCTTCTCGACAACTCCCGAGACGAAATGCTCAGGATAATCGGCATTGACGCTTATGAAATGATGAAAAATAACCTGGTTCGATACCGGGAAACTCTGGAAGAGCTTGACGCAATGGGTAAATCGGCCGATACTTCAACATTTAGCCGGCGTTTGACGCTTGAGTCCGATTTACGGCATTTCGGTGCGGAAATAGTCACCGAGGCCTCAGATGTGGTCAACCAGGAACGATTTCGTATCCGGTCCTGGCTTAGAACGTCAATGGTTATAGCGGTGGCGGCACTGATAGTCATCCTGGTCTTTGTGGCGTTTATAGCAGCTTTTATAACACGTCAAATAATTCGTCCCTTCGGCCGCTTCGAAAATTATACTCGTCGGATTGCGGCCGGCGATTTTTCCCTGATCACACCTATCCGCAAGTACCGCGATGAGTTCACCAACCTGGCCATCGCATTGAATCATATGCTGCTGGAAATCAAGAAGCATGAAGACCAGCTTATTCAGTCGCGAAAGATGGCGGCTATAGGCAATCTGACGGCCGGTATTGCCCACGAGCTAAACAATCCGCTAAACAATATCGGTATCACCGCCGAGGCCCTTATCGATGAATTCGACGACTGGAACAGAGAAGAAAAGCTTAAGATGCTCAATACCATTGCAACCCAGGTCGAACGGGCCGGGACAACGGTTGCCAACCTGCTCGATTTCACCCGCAGAGATGAATCGTCATTTGAAGAAATCTCCATTAATGCCGTTCTCACCAGAACGATGAACCTGGTAGGAAACGAAATCAGCCTCAACAATATCCGGCTGGATGCGAACATGGGTAACAATTTACCCCGTGTAATGGGTAACGCCCATAATCTGCAACAGGTATTTCTTAATCTTTTCCTGAATGCTATCCAGGCCATGCCCGACGGAGGCATTCTTGCGGTGAAAAGCTATATCGAAGAAGGGAAAGTAAAAATCGATGTCAAAGATACGGGTGTCGGGATCCCGGCAGAAAATCTTGACAAAATATTCGATCCGTTTTTCACGACCAAAGAAATCGGCAAGGGAACCGGTTTGGGCCTGTCGGTCAGTTACGGTATTATTAAGAAGCACCATGGACATGTTGACGTAACAAGTGAAGTCGGCAGGGGAACCGCATTCTCGATCGCTCTGCCGCCTTCCGGCACAGAGAGCACTGAAGAGGAATAAAGGATACGTAAGTCAATTATGAAAGAGGTTACGTTCGACATAATTGAGGAAATAGGTGATGAACAAGAAAGCTGAAGTTCTGATTATCGATGACGAATCGATTGTCTGCGAGAGACTTCGGGATTATCTGGAGAAAAAGCAAATGTCGGTGGAGACATTTACGGTTTCGCGGGATGCGATCGAAAGACTCAAGGAGAAAACCTTTGACGTTATCGTAACCGATATCAAGATGGAAGGTCCGACCGGTATTGACATTCTGGTCGCGGTGAAAAAACAAACACCTGCCTCCGAAGTCATTTTGATTACAGGCTACGGTTCATTCGAGACATACCGTACAGCTGAGACGGTTGGTGCGTTCGACTACATACACAAGCCGTTCAAAGTGGAAGAGGTCTATAAAAAAATAGCGAAGGCTGCGGCCAAGGCAATAAAACATTCCAGGTAAGGAGGCGGCAAATCGGCGGGAGATCAATTCTGCCGGCTGGTCGAGTAATTTAGTTGAAGAAGAAAACCAAAATTATCGTGATTGATGATGAACCGATTGTCGGTGAACGGTTGAAAGCATCACTGGAGCGAGCCGGTTTTGCCGTAGATGCATTTTCGTCGAGTCGGGACGCTCTCGACGTATTGCAGACCGGAGGGTATGATATTTTGGTAACAGATCTAAAAATGAGCGGCCCCGACGGGATGGCGGTGCTTAAAGAAGCCAGGGAGTTATGCCCCGGCATTAAATCGGTAGTGATCACCGGGTTTGCCACCGCGGCGACGGCCGAAGAGGCATTAAAAAGCGGCGCCGTGATGTTTATCGCCAAACCGTTCAAGATGAGCCAGTTGAAGACTATGCTGCTGGAACTATCGACAAAAGATAATGAATCCGATTGATAACCGTTAAAATTGGGATTGTCCATAAAAGAAAATCATATGATTGATATCTGTCAGGAATAAGTAAGAAAGATGCCGGGATTTTTTATTCATCTTCCGATTGCAAATGTCAGCGTGCATATATTTATGCTCCTTGGTCTGGGTCTAATCGTGGGATTTTTGTCGGGTCTATTCGGGGTTGGTGGCGGCTTCCTTTTAACGCCACTCCTGATGATGATCGGCATTCCCCCCACTGTCGCCGCGGCGTCCGATGCGAATCAAATCGTAGCCGCATCCACCTCCGGCACATTGGCCCACTGGCGACTGGGAAATGTCGATTTCAAGATGGGAATTTTGCTGGTCACGGGGGGAGTAATCGGCGGTACCGCTGGCGTCCAGCTTATTAAAATTCTCAGAGCGGCCGGTAATGCCGATTTTGTCATAAAAATCACCTACGTCGTTATGTTAGGTATAATCGGATCGTACATGTTTCAGGAGAGCCTCAGGAACCTTCGGCCGCACCCTTTTCAAAGTACGGGTCTAAAACCGCATAAGAAATCCTGGTTTGCCGACTGCTGTAACGCGCTGCCATTGGTAATACGGTTCGAGAAATCCGGAATAACTCTTTCGATTTTCATACCATTGATTCTGGGGACGATCGTCGGCGTATTATCCGCTTTAATGGGGGTCGGAGGCGGGTTTATTATGGTCCCGGTGATGGTGTATATGCTTCGAATGCCGATGCATGCCGTTGTGGGAACCAGTCTTTTCCAGGTACTTTTCACTTGTATCGTTGTCACGTTTATGCAGTCATATTACAATCATACTGTGGATATTCTTCTGGCCATCTTTCTTTTAATTGGATCCTCGGTCGGTGCTCAGTTCGGCGCCAGAATGGGCTATCGAATGAAAGCTGACCAGCTTAAAATTTTCCTCGCCTCTATAGTACTTTTGGTTATGGTGAAGATGGCGCTGGATTTGCTCTTGCGACCGGACGCATTTCTGTCATACCCGGGAGGTCTTTGATGACCCGGCGATTGCAAATGAACACACCCGGATATCTTCTTCGGGATACCGAACCTGTCTCAGTTCAGGACTATTATAATGACGGCTTTTCCTATAAGAAACCGCAGGAATACGGGAATGCCGGGGACGAGACAGATTTTTTTCACACTCAACCAGTTGGAGCCGATGATTAAATTATGCCATGTCTCTATATCCATCTTCCGATAGCCAACGCCAGCGTGCATATATTATTACTGCTCGGACTTGGCCTGTCGGTTGGTTTTCTGTCCGGAATCTTCGGCGTGGGCGGCGGGTTCCTGTTGACCCCGCTGCTTATGATGATAGGTATTTCTCCCACGGTTGCCGCCGCCTCCGACGCCAACCAGATTGTCGCCGCGACTACTTCAGGCACCTTTGCCCACTGGCGATTGGGAAATGTCGATTTCAAAATGGGACTGATATTAGTAGCCGGAGGAATAGTCGGCGGGACACTCGGGGTTCAGATAGTCAGGTTTTTAAGAGCGACCGGCGATGCTAACGCCGTCATAAAAATCACTTATGTGATTATGCTCGGGATCGTCGGTTCGTACATGTTTCAGGACGGTCTCAGAAACCTGCGGCGAAGACCGCTGCCGGTGAAGGGTGTGCAGCACCGTAAAAAATCATGGTTCGCTGTCTGTTGCGACGCCCTGCCTTTTTCGACCCGATTCGAGAGGTCGGGAATCGACATCTCGATTTTCGTGCCGATAACCCTGGGAATATTGGTCGGTATGCTTTCCGCATTGCTGGGTGTTGGCGGAGGATTCATCATGGTCCCGGTGATGGTGTACATGCTTCGCATGCCCATGCATATCGTGGTGGGAACGAATCTCTTTCAGGAAGTTTTTACGTGCATCAATGTTACTTTCATGCAATCTTATTACAATCACACCGTCGACTTCCTGCTGGCCATGTTTCTATTGCTTGGCTCCACAACCGGCGCCCAATTGGGTGCCGGAATCAGCAATCGCATGAAATCGGAGCAATTGAAAATTATTCTGGCGCTAATTGTCCTGGCCGTTATGGTGGAAATCCTTTTTGAAATATTACTGCCCGGCAGCACATTACTTTCATTTCAGGGCGGCGCGTGATGCTCAGGATATTCCGACTGATCCTTCTTATCTGTCTGTTTTATGGGGCGGGCAGTTTCGGCGAGGATATTGCATCCGGTGATACCGTTATTACGCTGAATGTATCTCCCGATAAGATTAAGGTCGGTACTTTTTATAATGGATCCAGTGTTCGGATTTCGGCAGATATCCCTGTTTGTGACGGTGCCGTACTGGTGATGGAAGCTGGCAAAGAAGAGATTAAGCTTAACAGAAAAGGCCGGGTGGCGGGAATCTGGCTGAACGTGGCCAAAGTCACGGTACGAAACGTTCCGACAGTATATTTGCTGGCAGCATCGGATAAATTGGAAAACATCTGCTCCCCTGACAGGCGTCGCGAATTGCGATTGGGTTCTGAATATCTTCAAAATCAGATACAATTTGTCAGTGATAAGCCTTTGACAGGTTTGGAATTCGAAGAGTTCCTGAAGCTTAAGACGGATAATGGTACTTATAAAATGGACATTGCGATTAATCTTGAAATGACCGAACCGGCAAAAATGAGACTGTCAACTGCTCTCCCTATTGCTCCGACGATACCTCCCGGAACGTATCATATTATGCTCTATTGTTTTGCCGGCGGTAATCCGATAGCCCGGGGGACCTCACAATTGACCGTGGAGAGCACTGGGCTCGCGCGCCTGATGGTAAATCTGGCTGAAAACAATGCCGCCGTTTACGGCATTTTGGCAATAGTTGTTAGCATGGTGGTTGGCATAATGATGGGGGTAATTTTCAACTGGTTGCGTGGTTAACCCGGCGGACTTCGGCTGAAAGCGCTACATAGAATCATATGGAGAAGCAATTGGAAATACTGGTAGTCGATGATGAAGCGGTGGTATGCACTCGATTAAAACCGGCTCTTGAAAAGGACGGTTATCTTGTCGAAACATTTACCGACAGCATCCTTGCCAAAACGCGTCTCGAAAAACACGGATTCGATATCGTGGTAACCGACATCAAAATGGCCGTGGTTGACGGCATGGAGTTGTTGGCTTTTGTTCGAGAAAAATGGCCGAAAACCAGGGTTATCATAATTTCAGGCTTCGCTACGGTGGATGTGACACGAGCTGCATTTCAAGCGGGGGTGTGCGATGTCTTGGCAAAACCCTTCAAAATCAGGCAACTCAAGGAGCTTATCGACAAAGTCTCTGCGGAGATACAAAGCGCCGGCGAATGAGTCGGTCAACTTGCGCATGAGGTAGTTATATGGCCATAATAACCATTTCCCGGGGTACCATGAGCGGCGGCAGGAAGCTGGCTGATATGCTGGCTGAGAAGCTGGGCTACCGCTGTGTCAGTCGGGAGATCATTATCAAGGCCGCTGATGATTATGGAGTTCCCACGAGCAAGTTGTTTGACGCTGTCCAGAAATCTCCATCCCTTTTCCGGAATCTCAGTTTTGAAAGAGAACGTTATCTGGCTTATATACAGGCCAGTTTATGCGAATATGCTGTAGCCGATAATCTGATTTATCATGGGCATGCCGGACATTTTTTATTGCAGGGAGTTTCCCATGTTCTTCGTCTTCGCCTTGTCGCCGAACTGCCATATCGGATAAATGCCGCCATGGAGCAGCTTCGCTTGTCCGATAAAGAGGCCGCCAAATATATCGAGCAGGTCGACAAAGAGCGAGTTAAATGGACAAATTTCCTTTATGGCATGGACTGGCGATCCCCGGAGCTCTACGACGTCGTATTCAACCTTGGTGGCGGTGCTAATCTCGAATTTGTTTGCGAAATGGCTATTCATGCGGTGAATCAGCCACAATTCCGGACAACTCCGGATTCGGCTGGAGCGATGAAAAATCTCCTGACTGCCAGCCGGGTTCGAGCAGCCCTGGCGGGCATTGCCCGTCTCCGCCTTGATCTTTTGGTGGTTCAGGCTGAGGCGGGCATTGTTACTATTCGGGGAAGGGTTAAAACAAGGAAGCTTCTTGACGCCGCCTTGGAAACGGCCGATAAGGTGACGGACGTGGTGCAAGTCAATAATATGGTGGAGGTTGATTATCGCGGATACGGCGTCGATTGAATCAATTAGGAGGTGGCTTCATCTTGTTTCGCAGAATCGCCAGACTTTTCGGTCGTAATCGTACAGCCGATTTAGGTCAATTCAGGGAATTGTTCGGACGGTTTCAGCAAATCCTCTTAAGCAACAACCGGGTTCTGGAGCTCATTTCGGAACTGGAAGACAAACTCGGCGGTGAATACATTTTCGATATCAAATTTCTCGAAGATACGACTGATCAACTTTCCAGAGCCGTTTACATGGTCTGCTCCAGCCTGAATGTCATCGCCGATAATCGATATCGTGAATTGTTCTCCCGTTATACAAGTATTCAGGAGGAATTGAGCAGTATTCTTTCGGGGCATCCCATACTGTCGGGAGGGAGCTATGTCATCGACTTTGACGACGCCAATTCCGATATGGTCGAATTGGTCGGAGGGAAGAACGCCAATTTGGGAGAGATTAAAAACCGTCTTAAAATTCTGACTCCGGATGGATTTATTGTCTCCACCGCCGCCTACTTGCGGTTCATGGAATACAACAAACTGCTGCCGGAAATCAATAAAATACGCAAATCATATCTCGATGCTAACCGCGATACAGAACGATATGACCGAACCGTCGGCGAAATATTCAGAAACTCCAAAATTCCTCCCGACGTCGCCAGGTCAATAAACGAACATCTCGAATCGATGAAAAGACGTTTTTCGAAAAAGCTGCGCCTTGCAGTCCGTTCCAGCGCGTTCGGCGAAGATGCCACGGGACGGAGCTTCGCGGGGCAGTTTACTTCTTTTCTCAACTGCCCGGAAGAAGAACTTCTATCGATTTATGCCAACGTTCTCGCTAGTCGTTTCAGACACACGGTCTTTGAATATGCGGGTGAATCAGTCTTTGAAGACGAGGAACTTCCGATGGCCGTCGGCATTCAGATAATGATTAATGCTGATACCGCCGGGGTAGCATACTCGGTTGACCCCTCGGGCGAATTCCCCGAAAGCCTGACTATTTCTGCAGCTTTCGGATTAGGAACCGAAGTCGTGGGAGGGACGGTCGATGCTGACCTGTTCAGAATCTCACGACTGGATCCTACCCAAATCACATCACGTCAAATCGGCCGAAAGACAAAACGGATCGCAGCTTCCGATTCCGGGGGACTGACGAGTTTACCTGTCCCGGATGACCGGAGGAATTCCACGTGTTTGACCAATCAACAAATAACCGATCTGGCTGAACGAGTTCTCATGCTGGAACGGTATTTCAAACGCCCGGTGGATGTTGAATGGTGTTTTGACGAAGGCGGTAAACTCTATATACTTCAGTGCCGGCCGCTCAAGATAACTGCAAAAGCGCCGAAGCGACCATTTAATCGCATGGCTGTTCTGGCCAGAACGCCGGTAATGATAAAAAAGCAGGGTTTGGTGGCGCAGCGCGGCATTGCTGCGGGACATGTCCGCCAGGTCCTTGAAGATGACGAGCCCGGTGATTTCCCTATTGGAGCGATCGCTGTTACCAAATATACGACGCCCCGGCTGACCTCAATTATTCGACGGGCCGCGGCCATCATCACTGACATCGGAAGTCCCAGCGGTCATATGGCCACCGTGGCGCGGGAATTCGGCCTGCCGATGATAGTAAATACCGGCGATGCCACAAAGATATTGACAGATGGTATGGAGGTAACGGTTGACGCGGAGGAGAACGTTGTATACCGGGGAATCGTAAAGGAACTCCTCGCTTACCGGGCGGAGGCTGAAGACGCATATCGCGACCTGCAGGAATACCACATGCTGCGTCAGATATTGAGACGGGTTTCACCCTTGAATATGATCGACCCGACCAGCGCGGAGTTTGCCGCGAAAAACTGTCGTACTTATCATGATATCGTTCGTTTCAGCCATGAAATGGCGGTCAGAATTCTTATAAATCTCAACATATCTTCTCGGCGTTTTCGCGGGATCGAAACTCGAGAGCTCGAACTTCCGATTCCGCTGGGACTCCGCGTAATCGACCTTGGCGGCGGCCTCGCTCCCGATAGCGGGGGCAGGAGTATAACTTCCGCCGCCGATATCCTCTCAACACCCATGCACGCCCTTATAACCGGGCTGATTTCACCCGGCGTCTGGAGCACCCGCCCGCTGCAACTCGGCTTTGGCGATCTCGTCTCGAGCTTGACCAGATTCTCGTTGGCCGACCGAGGTGTTACCTATAAGGGCCAAAACCTGGCGGTTATTTCTAATCATTATTCCAACGTCAGCCTTCGATTAGGATACCATTTCAACGTCATCGACACCTACGTATCCGAAAATGTCGATGATAACTATGTCTATTTCCGCTTCGTCGGTGGAGTCACCGGGTCAGAGCAAAGGCAACTGCGGGCGCTGCTTATCAAGGAAATCCTGGAGAAACTCAATTTCCGGGTTACGTTGCGCGGCGATTTGGTCGTAGCCCGGCTAAAGAAATTGGCCGAGAAAGAGGCCCTTGAGGTCTTGCAAGAAATAGGCCGTCTTATTGGATTTACTCGACAACTGGACACCCAGATGCGAAGCGAGCAGTCGGTAGCGGAATCCCTTGATGCCTTTTTCAAAGATTAATTCCCTCCTCAATAAAAGAGCCGGCTTCCTTATCGACGCCGGATGGGCATATTCGGGTATAATAAATAAATAGCACTTGCCAAATTATTAAAATGGGATTAACTTTATTCATTGGTTATCTATAGGAATAGTCTATGATTTTTTCAGATGATATAAAAGACGGTGTCGTCATATTTAAGCTGTCCGAAAAGATTATGAGTTGCTACGATGCCTACCCGCTTATCGATCGGCTTAAGGATTTCATCCAGCGCGGGAAAAAGAAAATTATCATGGATTTTTCGGATGTTCCCTGGATGAATTCGCAAGGGGTGGCTATGATTATCTGGGCCGTGACGACCACCTCGAATGCCGATGGCAGCATTGTATTCTCAGGATTTTCCGAAAGCGTGGAGAGAGTTCTCGGCATAACGAAACTGGATAAAGCCTTAACGCGCTTTTCTAATATTGATGAGGCACTGAATTCCTTCTCCGAAAATACCCTATTATAAAGCACGTTTCAACCGGGGTCTTCCTTTCTCGTACATGCTTTAATCATATTAAAACTCGTAAATATGCAAGTGACTTGTTCTAGAACGGACATAGATGAAGCCTTTATTTGTATCAACATGGCTATGATTAGATAAAGAAGTTTTTGATTTGATAAGAAGGAATTGCAGGTGAGCAAAGCACAAAACAAGACAAAATTGGAACCGGCCAGAGTGTACTCGATGGCCGAATTGGTCGATTATTCCGAGGGCGCGATCGTCAGCCGGACTATAATAAAAAATCAGGCCGGAACTGTGACTCTGTTTGCATTCGATGAGGGACAGGCGCTAAGCGAACATTCGACTCCATTCGATGCCCTGGTACTGGTTTTGGATGGCGAAGTCGAACTGGTTATCGGTGGCGAGACAATTTTGGCAACGACCGGCGAAACGGTCATCATGCCCGCCAATGTTCCGCATGCCGTCAATGCCGTAAGGAAATTCAAAATGCTCCTGACGATGATTAAAGGATAGTGGGGTTTTCATTATTATCTTGACATAATCAGCTTTAAAATCTATTTTATGCATGCATTCGGATTCACCTCATACCGCCGGGAATTAAAAAATGGATTTTTGCCTCGAGGAGGGTTCAATGAAAAATCTTTTAAACATTCTTTTAATTTTAGGATGCGTTGTCTTGCTTCCGGCCATCGGCTCGGCGAGAATCATCCATGTCCCGGGCGATTCGGCCACAATTCAATCAGGATATGACGGGGCAGATGACTATGATACGGTATTGGTTGCTCCTGGTTTGTACACGGAAAATCTCAGTATCTTGAATAAAGCCGTAACCATACTGGGTTCAGGAGGAGCCAAAAAAACGACCCTTAAGACCGCGCTTCCCGGCGCGGCGATCCTTGAATTTTTCCATGGGACTGGATGGGGCGAGGATCCCCGAATTACCGGATTTACCTTTGAGTGCGATGGAACATCAAACCGGGCGGTTTATATTGGATGGGGTACAAATCCTCTGATTGACCATAATATTTTTCGTGGTGCCAATACCGGAGTAGTGATTAACAGCGTAACCGATGGGGCAAAGATTTCCTACAATCTGTTTTACGACAACCATGGCGACGGCTGTATAGGGATATACTCCGGGAATGCATACATTATCAATAATACTTTTGATAATAATTCCGGCGCGATTTTTGTAAATGGCGTTGCTACTTTTAAAAACAATATTGTATCGAATTCAAGCGTATTTGGTATCGCCAAAGGTAACGGAGATTTTGCAGTACTGGATTATAATGATGTTTTTAATAATAATCTCGATTATGACGGTATTACTCCCGGTCCTAATGATATTTCTCTCGACCCGGTTTATAACGATCCGGTTAACCAGGACTACCGGCTTCAGGACAACTCGCCCTGTATTGATGCCGGAGACCTCGATATAGCTTTTAATGACCCCGACGGGACAAGAAACGATATGGGAGCCTATCCGACTTGCCACGGTGATTCCGCAGATTCTGATAGCGATGGAATAATCGACCTGTGTGATAATTGCCCTGACGATTATAATCCGAATCAGGAAGACGAGGACAATGACGGAATCGGTGATACTTGTGATTTTTGCTCGAACAATTTCATAAATGACCCCGACGGCGACAGCGTTTGCGCCGGTATAGACAATTGTCCCTATGCCTACAATCCGCTTCAGGAAGATATCGATGATGATGGTCGGGGCGATGTCTGTGACAATTGTCCGACGATATCCAATTTCTTGCAGCTTGATACCGATGGCGACGGCACCGGTGATGTCTGCGATAATTGCCCCGATATTTTTAACGATTCTCAGAGCGATAGAGATGGCGATCTGGTTGGTGATACGTGCGATAATTGTCCCGATACATATAATGCCGGGCAGGAGGACGAAGATGGCGATGGTATCGGCGACGCTTGCGATTACTGCCTGGGTGATCCGGTCAATGATCCGGACGGGGACAGCGTTTGCAATATAGTTGACAATTGCCCGGGCATTTACAATCCCGCGCAAAGCGATTTCGACGCCGATAGTGTCGGCGATGCTTGCGACAATTGTCCTGATATAGACAATACGGATCAGGCTGACCTCGATGATGACAGCTATGGCGATGTTTGTGACAACTGTCCCGATGATTATAACATGGATCAAGCAGATTTTGATAATGATTTTGTCGGCGATGCTTGCGATAATTGTCCTAATATTTATAATCCAGGTCAGGCTGATGAGGATGATGATGACGTCGGCGATGTCTGTGATAATTGCCTCGGTGATCCTATAAACGATCCCGACCAGGATGGATTATGCGGCAATGTCGATAATTGTCCCTACGCCTATAATCCGCAGCAGGAGGATTTCGACGGCGACAATGTTGGCGATTCGTGCGATAATTGTTTGGAGGATTATAATCCTTTGCAGGAAGATGCCGATAGTGATGGATTGGGCGATATTTGCGATCCGGTCCCCGTCTGCGATTGCAAACCGGGAAATACCAATGGCGATTATGGGATAATAAATATTTTCGATGTGACCTATTTAATAGACTACCTATACAGGGATAGCGCCGCGCCGATACCATATGAGATTTGTGACGGGGACGCCAATGCTGATTGCGTTGTTAATATTTTTGACATTATAACGATAATTTGGTATCTGTACCTGGGTGGTTTTCCATTACCTACTTGCCAAGACTGGGTGACCAGCTGCGGCCCACCGTTGCGCTAATAAATTCGGATTTTGATTTAAGGGCCGGTTTTTTAGCCGGCCCTTTTGCCAATAATCACACTTAGAAACTTTTGTATATACAAATCATATAAAGTATCACGGACAGTAAAATATTTTGGAGATTGGAGAATCGTATTTAAAGCCGATAATATCAAGATGAAACATAAGTTATTTTATAACAGCGAAAATAAAATATTAGAAGGGAGATAAAATGTCGGTCAAAAGAATATTCAGCAGTTACGGCCTTGAAAATCACGGCCTGACCAATTTCGGCAAAATCCACTGGAATCATAATACGCCGATGCTTTACGAAGATGTCGTCCGGCGGGGCGAGGGATCGATTATCCACCTCGGTCCAATTGCCGTCCGCACCGGCCTTCACACCGGCCGCGCCGCCAAGGATAAATTCATTGTCGATGATCCCGACAATAAGCGGAATATCTGGTGGGGCAAAGTGAATGTGGCCTTTTCAGAACAGCATTTTGATCTTCTCTTCCGTCGCCTGCAGGCCTATCTCCAGGGCCGCGATTTATACGTTCAGGATTGTTTCGCCGGACATGACCCGAAATATCGTCTGCCGGTGCGTGTCATAACCGAGACCGCCTGGCACTCTCTCTTTGCGCGCAATATGTTTATCCAGGCCAAAGACGAGGAACTGGAAAATTATGTCCCGCAGTTTACTATTTTGCATGTGCCCAATTTCCACGCCATCCCCGAAATTGACGAGACCAATTCCGAAGCCTTTATCGTTCTGAATCTGCGACGAAAATTAGTATTGATCGGAGGAACCAGTTATGCCGGGGAAATTAAAAAGTCGATCTTTACCGTTCTTAATTATTTGCTGCCGCAGGAAAATATCTTGTCGATGCATTGCAGCGCCAATATCGGAACCAATGATGATGTCGCGTTATTCTTCGGCTTATCGGGAACCGGTAAAACCACTCTGTCGGCCGATCCCAAACGCCGCCTGATCGGTGATGACGAACATGGCTGGAGCCCCAATGGTGTTTTTAATTTCGAGGGCGGCTGCTACGCTAAAGTTATCAATCTTTCACCGGAATCGGAGCCGGAAATCTACGCCACGACACGCCGTTTCGGAACGATTCTGGAAAATGTCGGCTTTGATAATATTACCCGTCGCCTGAATCTGGACGACGCCGAATTAACCGAAAACACCCGCGCTGCCTATCCATTAAGTCATATTCCCAATGCTATCCGCGAGGCGATGGCGGGACATCCGAAAAATGTTATCATGCTGACCGCCGACGCTTTCGGGATTATGCCGCCGATTTCCAAATTGACGCCGGAGCAGGCCATGTATCATTTCATCTCCGGATATACCGCCAAGGTCGCCGGGACGGAGGCCGGTATAACCGAACCGAAAGCGACTTTTTCGGCTTGTTTTGGAGCGCCGTTTATGGTGCTGCATCCGTCACGTTACGCCGAACTTCTGGCCGACAAAATCCGCCGGCATAAAGTCAACTGCTGGTTGGTCAATACCGGCTGGAGCGGAGGCCCGTACGGCATCGGTGAGCGGATGGCGATAAAACATACTCGCGCGCTTGTGAATGCCGCCCTTGAAGGCTCGCTGGAAAAAGTCGATTTCGAAGTCGATCCTATATTCGGATTGCAGATTCCAACTGATTGTCCCGACGTGCCAAAGGAGATTTTGAAACCGAAAAACACCTGGTCCGATAAAGACGCTTACGATAGCAAGGCGGATCAGTTGGCGCGGTTGTTTGTCGATAATTTCCGCCAGTTCGAGGATCAAGCGGCGGATGATATTAAGGCGGCCGGCCCACAGATTCTGGCTAAAGCGTAAGATTTTGTTATAATGCCGAGGTACCGGACCGTTGCCGATTTAGCCGAAGGTCACAATAAACGCTCCGGCGACGCCAAAAACAATCGCGATAGTTCTTCGCCGAGTTATGGGCTCTCTTAGAATCAGCCATGCAAAGAGGAAAATAAAAATATTATTGGTTTGATTCAGCGACGAAGCAATCGATGCCTCAGCGTACTTCATACCAATCAACCAAACCAGCATGGCCAGATAGGCACCCAATAATGATCCGCT
Source organism: uncultured Ignavibacteriaceae bacterium (assembly GCA_964467955.1). Classification (GTDB taxonomy): domain Bacteria; phylum Zixibacteria; class MSB-5A5; order GN15; family PGXB01; genus CAYXTW01. The sequence continues at coordinate 25,058 of CAYXTW010000017.1, forward strand.
CAGCGTGTATCCCCAGCTCTGCGGGGCTTTAAGCGTTGAAATTATATTTCGCCTCTTGGAATGAAAAAGAAGCACAAACATCAATGTTGCAATACCGCCGAATAATCTTACTTCCGTCACCCATAAAACCGGGGATTGTTCCAACAACCTTTTTATAATTACAATCCCCACCGCACCGGAAGCAACGGCCAGAATTCCCCAGAATATACCCCACAGAAGATTTTCCCTGCGGATATCGAGGTTCGCCTTTTTGGTTGATACCGTCAGAATGGCGATAATAATTAATACTACACCGCATAATTGAAGCAGACTCATACTTTCACCGAGAAATATGAATGAAAGGGTAATTACGGCGGGGGCCCATAGACAGGCAATAATCGCCCAGAATCCGGCCCCGAGCAGGTTGAGACTTTTTAATAACAATGTATCCGATACGCCCAGACCGAGGACACCGCTTAAAAACAGCAATGCATATTGGCTGATGGGAACGTCACGAACTATGCTTTCGCCGAAAAGCGTCAAAGTAACCGCGAAAAGAACAAAGGCCAGAGTGTTTTTGAAAAGATTTAGCGCGATCGGATGAACTCTCTCCCCGCTCTTTTTAAAGAGAATGACGGCCAGAGCCCAGATTATCGCTGTTATCAGGGAAAAGGCCTCGCCCATGTACGGAAAATGTATATTCATAAAATAATTATCCGTCAATTTAGCGGTAAATTTCGCCGTTTCCAAAGGTATTTTTTTCTGCGTCCTTCTATCGATCGGTTAAATTTCGAGATTGCGAAGATGCCTGCCGGTTCTCGCACCGGCGGAATCAGAAATGAAAGACTATAATGAATTTGAAGGTGTCAAATAACGCATAGATTATGTTGCTCGTTTGCACGAATCGGCCGCCGCCTGTGGGATCAAACTGCTGCCGACAACGGCTAAACGTCTTGTCGGGGAGTTATTGACTTTGCTGTGCATTCCGTTTTAGATAGCCTGGCTTGAATCGATGATTGGCGTCATTTTTATTGTAAAAAGGAAACCACGATTTTGCAGATTTCAACGAAATCCTCTCCGACGGCAATATCTGTCTGACCCGGGAGTCCTTTGGCGGTTTTATCGTCCCGAATGAAGAAGAATAGGACCGATTTCGGGAGCGGTACTGGAAATTCCATGCCTTATAAAAAAGACCGACAACTTCCAATCTTCCTGCTGTATCTTATTAAATCATTGGTGCTTACAGACCATGCTTTCGTGGACATATCTCTTTATATGTATTATTATTATTAAAAATCCCCGAAATCTTTGCATTAATGGCTTGATAAATCGGCGATTTCTCATATATTATAAAAAGGCATAGGAAATGCATATATAATTGATATTATCTAATATGCAGTCAGTATCGGGAGCGAGTCCGTAAATGATTATATTGGGGATTAAGTATGATGGATGAACATGAGAAATATTCTTCGCTGGTTGCCGAGCTTGCCGCGGCAAAGAAGCAGATAGCTGACATATTAAGCGAAAGAGAAGCAAAATGCCAGAGGCTATTAGAAGAAATCGCCGACGGTGTGGTTATGCTGATCAATGATAAAGTCTATTGGATAAATGCCGCATTTTCCAATATAAGCGGCTATATTCGAGAAGAACTTATGGGTAACAATGTCGATTGTCTATTTACGTCTGAAACCCGGGTTGAGGTAAATAATGGTATCAGAGATTGCCTGGCGGGAAAGAACATCCTGGCAAATCGCCAAATAACAGGCCAGCATAAGACCGGTAGAGAATTGCTGATGGAATTAACCATCCGCCGAATCGAATTCGATAATAAAACCGCTGTGTTATTGATCATTCGAGATATAACCGAGCGTAAACAATTCATGGGCGAACTCAAAAAAGAGCGGGATTTGATTCATTCAATACTCAAGACTGCTAACAGCTTGATATTTTGTATTGATACTGAAGCCAGGATAACCATATTCAATGATGAACTTGAAAGATTTACCGGATATAAACGCGAGGAAGTAATCGGCAAAAGATGGCCGGATATATTTCTACCGGAGAACTTTCATTCTTATAAATTTAAAGATTTCGGGGAATGGGTCAGACAGCACCCGGAAGATAAATATGAAGGTCCTCTGGTGACCAAGTCCGGGCAAGTCAAAACGATTTTATGGACCAACTCAGCCATATTATCACCGGACTCCGACGAAATAACGGCCATCGCGATCGGCCAGGATATCACCGATCGGAAAAATATGGAAGATGCGCTGCGCGAAAGCGAAAAGAGGTTCCGCCATTTGACCGATTTATTACCTCAGACTATTTATGAAATCAATGCCGCCGGGAATATTACCTTTACCAACCGTTTCGGTTTCGAGTTTACCGGTTACACGCATGAGGACATCGACAAAGGTTTGAACATTCTTCAATTATTCGTTCCGGAAGATGGCGAGAGAATAAAAGCCAACCTTAAAAAAAGGCTGGAAGGAGATATTTCGGAGGGGCATGAGTATACGTTACTCAGCAAGGATGGCCAGAGGAAACCGGTCCTGGCTTATTCCAGTCCCGTCGTTCGAAATGATACGGCGATCGGCTTGAGAGGCGTCGTTCTGGATGTTTCCAAACTCAAGAAAACCGAGGAAGAATTAAAAAAGTTCAAAACCATATCCGATAGAGCCAGCTATGGTACGGCTATTTCCGATCTTAAAGGAAATCTTATTTATGTCAATGAATGCTTCGCCGCAATGCACGGATACTCGACTGATGAAATTGTCGGGAAAAATTTATCTACTTTTAATGATGAAGAGCAAAGTCCGGATGTTAATAGACTCAATGAATCCCTCCGACGTGAGGGCAGTTATTCGGCTGAAAAAGTATGGCATACCAAAAAAGACGGAACCGTTTTCCCGGTTCTGATGAACGCAACCGTAATCAAAAATGATAATGGAAAACCGATATTTCTTTCGGTCACCGCCATAGATATCACCGAGCATGAACTCCTTGTAAAAGAGCGGATCGCCAACGAAGAAAAAATCCGAGTGCTGCTGAATGCCTCGACCGAATCGATTATCCTGCTGGATACTGATTTAAATGTCCTGGCGGCAAACGAGACAGCCGCCAGCAGATTGGGTTTGAGTGTCAGTGGACTCCTCGGACATAATGACAGGTCATTGCCAAAAAGCGTATTGCCGGAATCGGTCCGCAAAATCAGGGTCCAACAAATTCAAAAAGTTATCCAAACGGGAAAGCCGGCCAGACATGAAGATGAACGGATGGGTCGATTTTTTGACACCAGTATATATCCTGTTTTCGATTCTGACGGCAAAATAATTCAGGTGGCTATCTTTGGCCGGGATATCACGGAACAAAAAAATACGGAAAGGGCAGTATTCGAATCAGAGGAAAGGTGGCGTATGTTAATCGAAAACGCCCCCCATAATATTTTGACGGTAAACAGTGAAGGAATAGTGCTTTTTATTAATCGCACCAGCAACTCAAGGACGCCGGCGGACGTCATCGGCAATAAAATATATGATTACATTTGTCCCGAATATCATAAGACTATTCGTGACAAAATAACCAAGGCCCTTCGCACGGGAGAATCCGATAACTTCGAAGCACGAGGCCTTGACGAATTTGGAGGCAAGTACTATATAAATCAGATCGGGCCGGTTAAACATAACAGCCAAACCAGATCAGCCGTCATAATCGCAACCGACATCAGTGAAAGAAAACATGCCGAGGCGCTATCCAGAGCCAGGCTCAGACTTCTTAACGACTTGCGCCAGACCACGGAAATAGATACCTGCCTGCATCTCGGATGTAGGGCCATTTATGAAGCCGAATTATTTAAAAGGGCCGTGCTTACCTTACATAACGAAAAAAGGGAAATTAAGAATCTCGGTTTTGTCGGTCTTGATGAGAATACCGTTCAGACCGCCAGAAATTCTCCGGCGCCAGATGATAAGCTGGCACGAAAATTGACACGGGAAGAATTTCGAATAGGGAATTCATATTTTGTTCCGACCGAGGCCGATTTGGCCCTTGATGAAACGCCTCGGTATATATCTCAGAAACGATCCGGGACAAAATCCGATTCGGATTGGAAAGCTAAAGACGAACTTTTCGTACCTATAATGGGCAATAACAATAAATATGAAGGATGGCTTTCAGTGGATACTCCTTTTGACGGTAAAAGGCCTACACAGGAGACAGCCGGAATTCTTGAGGAAATCGTCGAAATCGTTACGCAAAAGGTCCGTGAAATTCGGATACTTGAAGAGCTACATCGTGGCCATATGGAGCTTCGTGAAAAAAATGTCGCCTTAAAAGAAATCCTCAGCCATATCGAAGAAGAAAAAATCATCATAAAAAGGCAGGTGGCCGAAAATATTGATCAGGTTTTGATGCCGGCCGTAAAAAAATTAGGAAAACCTGACGGCTCTATCAGCAAACATTACCTTAATCTCATAACTGATACGCTGAAAGACCTGGCTGAAACATCCGGGGGGCTTTCGCGAGCCTATGCTACCCTGGCTCCTCGTGAAGTTGAAGTCTGTAATTTAATAAGGCACGGGGCCACTACAAAGCAGATTGCAGATGAGCTGTTCATCACGGTAGGGACGGTAAAAAGGCATCGTGAGACGATACGCAAAAAATTGGGACTGAAAAATAAGGATGTAAATCTCGCGACCTATCTCCGAAATCTTTAGGGCATAGTTACATATATGCCCTGCTTATGCATTCTATTGGTCTTGACGTAAATCACAATAATCCTATATTGTTAATGGGAATAGTCTAGGCCAAGCAGATTATTTTCGCCACGTTAAACATGTGTAAGGTCGGGGATTTACTTCCGGAGGGGGTGCCCGGCCAAATCGTTTGCCCGGTGGTAGTGTGCTCTTTATCACCGGGCAAATCTTTTTCCGGTAACAAATTACAATTATTTATATAATTTCTGCCCGCACTATCTTGCCGCTTTTATAAATCAGTCAATCCGAAATAATTATTATTAAATATATTGAAATGGAGACTAATTTCTCGCTTGACATTCATAATTCCATGTAATATCGTAAACAAAACGATACGGTGCCGTCTATGGTGGACGGAGAATAGGAAAGACGGTGTAAATCCGTCGCAGCCCCGCTACTGTAACGGCTACTCTCAGGCGTTAAGCCACTTGCTTTCGGGCAGGGAAGGCGTTTCTGAGAGGTTTGATGCCGAAGCCAGGAGGCCTGCCGTATACGAAATAAACTCGATTTTGCCGTCAGCGCGGGCTGACCAAGGCAAGTCCACGCCGTCGGCAATCGGCGGAGAAAATGCCGTGCGGCGATTTTTGTTGCCCATCCTCCGCGATGTTTATGGAAACGCGAACGGAGTTTCCGACCTGGCGGATAAATTATCAGGCTCAATCCTGACATTATTTTTTGCTTCGTTGTTTTTAATAAATTCGGGAGCGGCTTCTACCCGCTTAAATGCCGGTCTGACCGGTCATGTCCACGATAAGGAGGACGGTCTTGCGATTTCCGGGGCGGTTATCGAGTTAACCGGAACCGCATATAAGGTCATTACCGATGATTTCGGAGCCTTTACTCTCGAAAATATTCCACCCGGTTCCTATCAACTTAAGATTACAGCTCCCGGATATGATAGCCTGCTCAAATCGTTTGTAGAAGTTCTTCCGGATGTCCCGACAAGATTGAATCTCCAGCTATCACCGATAGTCTACCAACTCGACAAAATAGTCGTCAGCGGCAATAGAATTTCATCGTCGGCGGAAAATGTCGAAGTCTTTTCGAAACATCAAATCATGCAAAGCAAAGCCAGAGATCTACCTGAATTACTGGAAAATACGGCCGGCTTATTTATACAGCGAAACGGAAATGCCGCCGGTCGAGCGGAAGTCCGTATCAGGGGCAGCGATCCCAAACAGGTCTTAATACTACTTGACGGGCACAAAATAAATCAAGCGGCGACCGGAGTCGCCGATTTGAGTTCTATCCCGCTCGAAATGGTCGAGCGTGTCGAAGTCCACAAGGGTGGTGCTTCAGCGCGATTCGGTCCCGATGCTCTCGGGGGTGTGATAAATATTATCACACGGCCGGAAAAGCATACCAAGAAATTATCGATGATAGGCGAAAACGCGAGGGGGGCCTGGCACACGAATATATACAGCCTGTACCTGGCCAATTTGGTTGCCTCGAATAAGCTGTCGACCCTGTTTTCCTACAATAGCAAGAAATCAGATGGCGATTTCGATTATACTTACGAGGTCCAGCCCAATCCGGTACCATATTCGGATAAACGTACAAACAACGACCTGAATTCCGAAAATTATTTCACTTCCGGCGACTATGTTTTGAAAGACCATCTGAAAATAAGTTACTCCGGGCAGTACTATCAATCCCGGACGGGGCTGCCGGATCGTGCCACACGTCAGAATCAATATGCACGATATACCGACCGGCGGAAACTTGTCGGTACCGACTTAAAATATTTTAAGGAGAATGGCAACATTATCTCGAGCAGTTTGACTTTCTCACGATATGAACAACATTATATCGACGATTCCTCGAGCATAAAATATAACGATCAATATATAAATGACATTTTCACTCTCCGCCATGAACATCAATACATATTTCAATTCGGAAATAAATTGCATTTAGGTACTGAATTCCGTCGCGACATATTGTACCACACCGATTTTCACATCGCATCGCTATCGATGGGGAAAACTGTTCGGGATAATCTCGGAATATTTTTTATCGATGAACAAAATTTCGACCTTTCGTCCCTGATACTTATCGACAACGCCGTTTCATCAGGGTCGCTGCGTTTCGATCATGTGGCAACGTTTAAAGATTCGACTTCATTTCGTGATTCCGTTAAAGCCAACAGCCTCGACAGCTGGTCCCCAAAGATTAATGTCGCATTAATTAAGGGAAACAAGATTTCATATATTTTACGTGCCGCCTACGGAAAATCGCTCCGCCTGCCGTCGATAAATTCTCTCTTCTGGATGGGTGATCCGCGTCGCGCGCACGGTAATCCGGGTTTGAAGCCGGAACGCTCCGAACATTCCGAAGCCGGCTTCGAAATTAAGGGGGAACTGGGTCCGATAGACCTAAAGGGCGGTATGACATATTTTCACTCATTTATCAAGGACCTGGTCGACTGGACCTATTCGGTCGGCGTCTGGCAGCCGGTCAACATTAATAGAGCGCAAATAACCGGACATGAAGATTTTGTCGAATTGAATTTGTTTAATAATAACCTTTCGGTCAAATACCAAAACACGATAACAACTGCCTTGAATAAGTCTGATGGACATACAACCTACAATATGCGGCTGGTTTTGTATCCTCATTATATTCAAAATCTTTCGGCTGCGTTACGATATAAATTATGGGAAACCACGCTGTCAATCCCCCTGATCGAGTCCTCTATAAGTTTCAAGACAATAATAAGCAGCAAATATTCGATTCGATGGGTTGACGACGTTTATGTCAAGAAATCCAATACCAAATATTATCCGGGATATCGCCTCGATGATTTTTATATGGGATTGAAATTAAATATCGCCGCCTTATGGAACGTTGATTTTAATTATAAATTATACAATGTCAGAGACGTCTCTTACATCCTGATGGCGCTTTATCCCATGCCGGGAAGAGAATGGAACCTGGGTATGAAATTGACCTACGGTATCCCTGATGCCGATTAGAAAAATATTTTTCGGAGAGCCAACATGAAGACGATTAAGGTTATAAAAACGGAATCTATGACTTCATGTATAATGATCTTATTCGCAATGTTGTTAGTCCCGCCAATAAGTACATCCGCCGGCGATCCGATCGCTTATGTGCTGAACACCAACGGTGAAACATTATCGAAAATCAATTTATCGACCGGTGTCGTTACGAATAATTTACTTACTATCGGCTCCGATATTTGGTGTTATCCGAATCAAATGGTTGTCCGGGATACGCTGATGTATGTGACTGTCTCCGGTACTGATGAAATTCAGGTCATAAATCTTAAAACTGAAAAAACGGCGTACTATATCAATACCGGCGTTTATACCAACCCGTACTGGATTGATTTTGCCGAAGATCCTTATCTGTATGTTACCTTGTTGATGACCGGGACAGTTGCCAAAATAAATTACCTGACCGGCGCGATAGTCACCGAAGTTCCGGTCGGCAAAAGTCCCGAGGGGATAAAAATCGTCGGAGACAAGGCATACATTGCCTGCAGCGGATTTGACTGGGACACCTATCAGTACGATCCCGGCCGGGTTGCCGTATACGACATTACGGGCGATTCGGTTATTGAATATATCGGCCTCGGATTGAATCCCCAGTATTTGCAGCTTGATAATTCCGGCCGGATACATGTCGTTTGTACCGGTGACTACACCACGATCTGGGGATCGGCGTACATCATCGATACCGACTTTGACTCCGTCGTTGACAGCATTTATCTGGGCGGGACACCGGGCCAAATCAGCATCGGACCGGATAATATCGCCTACATTGCGTCGGCCGGATGGTCCGAAAGCGGTTATGTTTTTACGTACAACACCGCGACCGGGGAAGTTTACCATGACAACAGCAATCCGCTTACGGTCGATCTCAATTGTTTGACGGCGATTGCCTATCAGGATTCGACCTGTTTTACGGGGAGCTTCACCGATTATGTAAATGTAATCGATTCGGCCGGCAGTTATCTGGCGAGTTATGCTGTCGGTGACGGGCCTGTTCATATCGCCTTTAATTATCTCCCCGGCGATGTTAACGGCGACTTTGCTGTAAATATTTTTGATGTTACCTATCTGATAGATTGGTTGTATCTTAGCGGTGAAATACCACGCTGGCCGAAATGGCGAGCCAATGTCAATAGCGACAATGCGTATAACCTCTTTGATATAACTCATTTGATTGCCTATCTATATTTGGACGGGCCGCCGCCGAAAATCGGGCCTGACTGGCTGCGTTAAAAAAAATGAATCTTTTTTGAACCGGCTTACGTCAAATCAACAGGCACCGCCGTAAATTTAAACCCTCACACATAGACGCGAAGGCAGCGATGTATCCATGCTCCTGAGCCCTTACGACAGGATGATCCTCGCTGCCTTTGCATATTATTTTGAATAACCGGTAATATTAGAATACATTAAGCAACAATTTTACAAAACAGGCTGGAATTATCGATTTCGATTATTTGACAGGTATAACCAGATTCCGAGGTCAATCTCCGAAAATCTTCTGCAGTGACGGTCGTCGCCCTGAAACCGTCTTTGCAAATTATGATACCGTCGCCGGTTCTATCATAATCAATTTTACCGAGAAGACCTTCGTCCGCTTGACGTTGAAACCATTCTAATCTATCATCCCAGAAATTTTCCGAATAGCTCGAAAAAAGCACAACTCCGCCGCGGCGAGTCACTCTCACCGCTTCTTTAATAAGTTCAGTCTGATTTACTTTAAACGCCGAAATCCCGTTTTGAATACAGACGGTTACATTAAATGTATTGCCGGCAAATCCCGTCAAAACGGCATCCATACAGGCCAGCAAATAATTCTCGTTGATCAATTCATCGGATGCCAGTCTAAGACTGGCCAACGATGTATCAATACCTATTGTCAATCGAGCCTTCTTGCATAACCTTTTTATCACCCGGCCATAGCCGCAGCCGGTTTCGAGGACAATATCTTCGGGCGAAATATTATCCAGCACAAAATCGATTTCGGCCTCCAGATATTGCCTTATACGCGGTGTCGCGATTTCGTACACCCGCTTCAATTTTTCGGCCGATAATTTGTCAGAGTAGTACCGATCCATTTATCACATCTCATATAAATGATTCGTCTGACAAGATAAGGATTTATTATGAAATCCGAGTGAAGAATTTATAAGTCAAATATTTTTCTGAAATCCCCATATGTTCAACACCGCCGCAAATCCGGCACAACCTGATCGAAAGGAACTGATCTGTGCAGATGAAAAGAAACTGTGATAAAAGTTGCAACGGGTCCTGATTCCGGCTTTACCGGAATTGTGACCTGCCGCGAATTGTCAATAATATCAATCAGACCGATCAGACATTACGGTGCCGATTCACGCCTCCGATTAATCGCGGACAGGAACCGTCACAATATTGTAATTATGTCACAGTCTCAGAATATCTATGCTGCCGAAATAATTATGAGCCATCCCCCTTATTTTTTCGCCCATAGGCCGTTTACATTATTCTCCGAATCGGTAAAGATGGCGAAATACCCCATTTCCGGGCTGATTTCCGTTTTGCCTTTGACTGTTTTGCCGCCGGCCGTATCGACTTTCTTAAGAGTATTTTCGATATCTTCGACCTCGATATAAAACAAGATGCCGGAATCGGAAACCTTAAGTTGTTTGGAAAAACCACCGCCGGGACCGTCTTTCACCCTAAAAACAGCATAATCCATCTCCGGAATTATCTGCGTTTCCCAGCCGAAAACGTCCCCGTAAAATTTCTTCGCCTTTTCGAAATCAGTGCACGGGATTTCAACATGACAGATACCACCCATGACAATTTCCTTTCATCTAAAAGTTACAGATTATAGACTATATACGTCGCTAAATCCGATTTAATTTAGAAATTCGACTGAATCTGTCAATCACATATCGAAAAATGTCGCGATAAATTATGATTATCCCGCTGAATCAGATATCCAGATTGCGCACGTAGCGGGCGTTTTCCTGGATGAAATCGCGACGCGGCTCGACCGCGTCACCCATCAGAATCGTAAACAGACGATCCGCCTCGGCGGCGTCCTCCATCGTCACCTGAAGAAGCGTCCGTGTTTCCGGATCCATCGTCGTCCGCCAGAGTTGCTCGGGATTCATCTCTCCCAGACCTTTGTATCGCTGCACCGAAACGCCGTTACCGCCGAACTGCGCGATGATACGTTCGCGCTCCTCCTCGGAGTAGGCGTACTGTTCCTTTTTACCCTTATAGATGCGATACAACGGCGGTTGCGCAATATAAACATTACCCTGCGCAAAAAGTTCTTTCATGTGGCGGAACAAAAATGTCAGAATCAATGTCCGGATGTGGGCCCCATCGACGTCAGCATCGGTCATGATAATAATCTTGCTGTACCGAAGCGAACCGATATCGAACTCATCGGAGCCGATGCCGGTTCCGACCGCCGTGATCAGCGCCCGGATTTCATCGTTTGAGAGAACCCGATCGATTCGCGCTTTTTCGACATTAAGGATTTTTCCCTTAAGCGGCAATATTGCCTGGAATCTTCGATCCCGACCCTGCTTGGCCGAACCGCCGGCTGAGTCACCCTCGACGATATACAGCTCGCACGATTCCGGATCGGTCAACGAACAATCGGCCAGTTTACCGGGCAGAGCGGCATGATCCAGGGCGGTCTTGCGACGAGTCAATTCACGGGCCTTGCGCGCCGCCTCGCGCGAACGGGCCGCCGAAATTATTTTTTCGGCAATCTTTTTTGCAACCGGCGGATTCTCTTCAAAAAAGTCACCGAGGAGTTCATTGGTGATCGATTCGACAATGCCGCGTACTTCCGAATTGCCCAGTTTTGTTTTTGTCTGACCCTCGAACTGCGGATTAGGGACTTTAACCGAGATTATGGCGGTCAATCCCTCACGTGCATCCTCCCCCATTAAACCCAGACCGTTTTTTCCATTCTTGGCGTTTTTGAGCAAGTTGTTTTTGGATATGTAGTAATTAATGGTCCGTGTCAGAGCGGTTCGAAAACCGGTCAGATGCGTTCCACCTTCGATAGTATTTATATTGTTGACGTATGAAAACAGGTTTTCGTTATAACCGTCATTGTACTGAATGGCGACCTCGACATCGACACTTTCCTTTTCTTTCTGATAATAAATCGGTTTTTTGAAAAGGACGTTCTTATTTTCGTTGAGATATTCCGCAAAGGACGATATCCCGCCATTATATTGAAATTCGATTTTTTTATCATCATGATGATCAATAAGCGTAATTTTCAATCCTCGATTCAAAAAAGCCAACTCACGAAGGCGTGAAGCGAGAATGTCGAATTTAAATTTAATCTTGGGGAATATCTCCGAGTCGGGAAGAAAACAGGTTTTGGTTCCGGTCTGTTTACGCGTGCCGGCCTGTTTTACTTCGGTGGTGGCGGTACCGCGTTTGTACTCCTGACGATAGACTTCACCGTCACGACACACTTCGACCCAGCACCATTCGGACAGAGCATTGACAACCGAAACCCCGACACCATGCAAACCACCGGAGACTTTATAAGTGGCATGGTCGAATTTGCCGCCCGCATGAAGCATGGTCATAACTACTTCCAGCGCCGATTTTTTCTGCGTAGGATGCATGTCCGTGGGTATCCCGCGACCATTATCGGTGACGGTGATTGTTTCATCCTCACCCAACTCGACCCTGATGGTATTGCAGAATCCGGCCATGGCCTCATCGATTGAATTATCGACAACCTCAAAAACGAGATGGTGCAGACCACGCTGACCGACATCACCGATGTACATCGCCGGCCGCCGCCTGACCGCCTCGAGACCTTTTAATACCTGGATCGTTTTCGCATCATATTGTTTCACTGGATTTTCTTCTTCCACTACGGTTGTACTGTCTTTCATCGAAGCGTTTATCCTTTCAAATCATGAAATAAAGTGGATTTTCCTGACCGCATTTCCGCCGGGGATAATATGAATTTTATCCAATATTTCATCGACCTCGAGCGATAACTGCTGCCGCCAGCCGTCGTCGGGAACCGATACCAACAGTGTATCGTCCGAAAATCTGACGGCTCTGGATACCTCGGCTATTTTTTTGCCGACAATTTCAGGCCAACCGGTTACTGCTCGCCAGCCGCCGAGATCGTGCAGCAATCCGTACCCGGCCAGAATTTTATTCATCAGCGGACCGACCTTTGCGGCTTTCTCCAGAGCCGAATATTCCCTGTGCAAAACGGTCTTATCCATACTGATAAGATAGCACAATTTTAACGCAATTGCAAGGGAAAAACAGCATCCTATCTTATTTGTGGATAGCAGCTTACAAGAAGATTCAAAAATATGATTCGGCGGAAAAAGTAAGGTTCTTTTACCAGTTTTTTTCGACCGGTTTAAGCTGTTTTTTTCGCGGAAATCGGGGATTGGGAATGAAGAAATCCGGTCCCTCGCGACGAATCAATCTGACCGTCAAATCCTGACAGGCCTGACAGCGACGGATCAAATTTCGGTGTTCTTTCTTGATTAATCTTTTATTCCTGTGTTCCGGTGCGAAAACCTGATGATTCACTATCTTATAACCCTTGCTCGGATCTTTTTCATCGACCCAGACAACACCGGCAATAACTGTCCGCGTGCCCGGTTCATAAACGGTTGCACCGGGACATTCGATAAATATCTTGTCCTCGTCGAGTGATGCATCCTCGGGGAACGGATTAACCGTTTCTGATTCGGCGTCCGGTTTGACCGGTTCCCGGTGCAAATCATCGGATTTTTTCGAAGTACTTTTTTTGGATTTTCGTTTTTTTGCCATAATATTATCCCCTGGCAATTAGAACGATTGAAAAGAAAGCCACCGTCACCGGCAGGATGTATACAAATGAGAAAGGCAGAAAATAAGTGGCTATGAAAGTCACCGCCACCGAAGGAACGGCGACATATCGAACAACATCAAAAGACAATTTGAGTGTTTTGGACAAAATCAACCCGATTATACCGGCCAGCAGTAAACCGGCGGCAATCAGACCGGGCGTCCCGAACTGTCCTTCGATAAAGAGTTTTATCTGGGTCAGGAAATTACCGGAGTCGCCCATCTGGGTCGAAGCCTGTCTTATCAATTCATTAGTTACGTCCATCACCTTAATAATCCTCCAACGGTTCGATTGTCAGGGATGACTCGCCGACATGAGTCAATCCTTTCATGCGCTGAGTCAGGAAATTCTGAGAGGAAATCCAGTTATGCGAAATTGCGAGCACCTCATTATAATCCACATCTGATTCCCAGTCAAGGATGATGCTGTCGATGTCCTTTCCCTCAACGGTGACCTTATCCATCGTCAGTGTGAATTTGACTTTCATAACGTACCGCCCTTTCAGTTTTTGCATTCGCTTAGTGGATTTTGCAAGCGGGATGCCGCGAAAATACGGTGTCCCCGCAATCGGAGCTATCATATTGAAGGACAGCGAGATAATTTACGAAATGTTCAGACTTTGGACATTATCGTCTGAAAAGGTCGTCTTCGGTGATAAAAAAAGTATGGCGAACAAACCATAATGGATGGGATAAGTTAAACCCCGGCCAAAACTTATGACCGGGGTTTTTCGTATTGCGAATCTCTGCTGGCCGTTTAGGCAATGTGCTGGCAAAGTCTAAATAATCCCATTATCCCCCCTTCAAATGAGCAGGCTTGAGAAGATATTTGAACATGGTGCATACATTGATAATGTCTCAATTCCGGACAGGTGCTAATGTCCTTATTTGGAACCTGCCGATTTAAAGAGTCAATGGGTAACGGTCGCCGGGAGATCAAGGAGCGTAACTATCCCGTCGAACCGTTATCTCGGTTAACTTCCCATAGGCATGCTTCCTCCATATTCAGGTTCACGTCGTACCGTAAGGGCCGGGCTACAGCGCTCCCAGTAATTCCTGGAGACAATGCTCCACAGGGCTTTGAGGGGCCTTAGCGATTTAGTGAGGTTATTGTGAGGATATCTTAAATTCAATATAATCATACCCCTCCATTGTGTCAAGAAATTTTTGAAACTAATTTCCAGCTGCTGTGAGCGTTGCTTTGACGATACTGCGGCAAACCATAATAAATATCATTTTTCGTATAAAAAATGAGGGCCGATTAAAATAAACCGACCCGTTTCATATTCGTTTTATGGTTCTGGTTACGGACAATCCGGCGGCGGACCACCCAGGTACAGATAGGAAATTAAGTGCGTGATATCGAAAATATTCAGCATTCCGTCATTATTAACGTCGGCGACATCGGGCGACTCGGGCGGCGGACCCGACAGATACAGATAGCTGATTAAAAATGTCACATCAAAAATATTGACAGCGCCGTCATTATTGACATCACCGCATATTTCAGGAACGAAAAAGTATTGCGTAGCATTTAATTGTCGGTTGTACCGCCACATCGGGCAGAAATTGTTATCCGGTTTGTACTCGATTTCCGGGAAATTGGCAAATGTTAAAATCGATTGATCCGAAGGATATACGACATCCAGCTTACCGTCTTTATTAATGTCACCATAAACTGGCGAATGCATGGCGGCATCTTCGTACTGGTTTGAGACGACCAGCGGATACCTGTTTATATACTCAGCATATCGATCGAAGGCCAAAATTCGTTCGACCATCGGCGTGAAGAACAAACCGGCTCCGCTGGCGACGGCAATATTGGCCAAACCATCCGAATTACAGTCGACAATTAACGGCGCCGATAAACAAGCCTGCTCGGGAGTTATAGCAAAAAGACCGTCGGAACTGCTGGTATCGCCAAGAAACGAGACACCGTCAATATGCCAGACGTGCAGATAACCGTACTCCAAATCATTGTGAATCATGACATATTCCAGAGTACTATCGCCATCCAGATCCCCGAAGACCGGATGCCCCGAGGCCAGAACGCGCGCGTCTATACCGAGATCGTGCGGCCAGCCTTCCTTCAGTACCAGCCCCTCATCGTAGGCAAAGGCCCGGTAATTGTACGTCACGTCAGGCGGAATTGCGAAATAACCGCTGACAATTAACTCCAGCTTACCGTCGCCATCAATATCCACCGCGGTCATTTCCATCTGATAGCTGAACATTGTCAGGCCGTTCCATTCGACTGCAACCGAGCGGACCCATTGCCCGCAAGTATCAAACTGAGCCAGATCAGGACCGTAGCAGTAGATTTCATCAATGCCATCACCATCAAGGTCGGCCGGGAAACATTTTTTATAGACATTTGGCGGAGGAAAACCGCACCCCCATTCGGTGCCGTCTGCATTATAAATGAAATGATAGCCGGAGCGCGTATTTGAAACCGCCCCCGGGTAGTAATGTATTTCATCTATTCCATCGCCGTTGATATCCTTTAAATATACTTTCGGTATTCGGTTTTCATCGCCCGGAATAAAATAAATCCAGCTGTCCGGCGTTTCCGGCAGCGCCACAAAGAAGGGTTCGCCCTGTGACGGAAACCCGTATAGAGAGCCGCTTCCACCGACCACAACGAAATCGTCGTAATTATCATTATCGAGTCGTCCGACCGCCGGAGGAATACGGAAATCGTCGACCGGCAGATTGGGAATATTCGATGTCATGACGTTGCCGTCGAGATCGATAAACTTCATACCGATCGAGGTTCCCATAAGGATTTCATTGACACCATCCTGATTCACATCGGCGTAATTGGCAAGCGGCGCCAGCGTCCCGCCAAGCTGCGTCATCCATCCATTCGGGGGCGTGAATACGGAGCCGATCGTAACCATCACCGTGTCGGCCAACTCGAGACCGGTCGTCGAATAAACCGAGACCCGCAATGAATAGTCTCCCGTCAGTAACGAGATAGTATTCCAGTCGGCCAGGTCATTTTCAAAAATGGGAATCGAATTATTGGCTATTAAATTCCAGCCGTCCGGTTCGGCACCGAACCCGTATTGGACAAGAGAATGATCGAAATCCTCACAAAATGCCGAGCCGACAATGCTTACAACTCCGCCCACCGACTGACCCTCAGACGGCCACTGGATTTGTGCCAGAGGTCGATCCGTTACGTACACACGAACCTGCGCCATATTAGTTTCATTGACACGGAGCCTTACCGTATAAATACCGGCGCTGTCGCCCGGTAAGGTCCCTAACAGACCATCGGTAACGGAAGATGACGAATTCACGAGCTGTACGAATTCCACGGGATCATCACCATAACCATATTCCAATATATAATAGCTGAGATCATCACCGTCGGCCGAACCATAGATATCGGTCGCGCCGGAAACGACACTGAATCTTACCGGCGATGTTATAATTGCGCTCGTATTCGGCGTGGCGGCCAGAGCTGCCGCAAGATTGACACGGCCGTAGCCGGAATATTGATCCCAGCCGGGCATACTGGCACCGGTGCCGTACGGATCGACGAAATCGTCAGCCGTTAATTGCAGAATCGATTGCGCTGCATCGGGAATCAGACCGGGTGACACCGCCCGCACGTATCCGGCCACAGCCACCACGTGCGGTCCCGACATGCTTGTTCCCGAAGCCAGATAGTAATTGCTATCGATAATGTGGACATTTGGTTCCTTATATTTGGCATACATATCGGTATTGGCGGCCCGCAGCGATAAAACCGATTGACCCGGCGCACAAAGATTGACGGCATCATTATAACTCGACCAGTCGGTGATATGATCATCGCTGTTGCCGGCGCTGACGGCGATTGTCGACGGATAACCGGCCGGGTAGGCCGTGCGGTTATCGCCATAGTTGCCGGCCGAGGCAACCAGGATGACTCCGCGCGCACGAGCGTAATCGAGAGCCTGCTCTAAAACAGGCGTCGGCCAGCAGGCGCCCCAGCTCATGTTAATTACATCGGCACCGTTATCCGCCGCATAGATAATTCCCAGGGCGGCATTTAAAACAGAAAAATCATAGAATATTTTAATCGCCATTATTCGTGCATCGGGCGTAATCCCCGCAACTCCAAAACCGTTGTTTGTTATCGCACTGACTATGCCGGCGCAGTGCGTCCCGTGCCCATAGTCATCGATCGGGGCGTTACTTCCTCTGGCGGGATCGGAGGCGACAAAGTTCCATCCGTAAGTGTCATCGATATACCCGTTGTGATCGTCGTCGACCTCATTATCCGCTATTTCACCCGGATTATTCCATATATGCGCGGCCAGATCGGGATGATCTTTATCGACACCGGTATCAATGATGGCAATGACGACCGTATACGTATTATCGGGAGGATTTTCCATCGTTTCCAGCGCATCGATATCGGCATCGGCCGTACCGGACGTATCGATCAGGGTATCATTATAATCACCCTCTCTGCGATAAACATGATAATATAATTGCCCGGTATTATTCAGCGCCCACTGGTGAATAAAAAGTGAATCGTCGGGGACATCATATAATTCGAGCGGGTAATTCGGATGGGCATATTCGACAAAATCCAGATTTTCGAATTCGTGTGCCATCATGGCGATATTTGCAATATTTTCGGGATAAAAAAGATAAACTCCCTTAAGAGGATTGTCCTCCGCACAAACAGCCGTCTCGGCTAATACTTTTTGCTGCCTCTTAACAGAATATTCTTGATTTATGGCGTTCAGCTCCGGTTTATTGGTCAGAGCTATACCATTCTTATCATAATCCCAATTCAATCGCATGTCGGGCGTAAATTTAACGACCAGAGTCGTCGGTTTTTCCGACGACTGATCGACGCTCCGATCCGGATCCCATAAGGCGTTAATATTTGGCGATAATATTAAAATGGATAAAACCATCAACGCCACCACGCAAAATAGACGACACATAAGACCTACTCCTGTGTTTTTAAATTGTATGTTGCTGTGCTAGCGTTAACAGTTTATCACTCGTAAATATACTAAAATAGCGCATTTTGTCAAGCCTTTATTATCTTTCTCGGCAGTATCCGATGTCGAATTGAATCGAATTAATCTGCCAATTCACGTCGAAGCTCCATTATTCCTTTATTGATTCCATAAATCATAACACGCAAATTCATTGCATTATTGACAAAATCGAATAAAATCATATATTTGGAATAACGGAAAACCGCCCGGTTACAGAGTCGGTTTCCAGAATGTGCATGGGCAAAATGAAAAAACCACATTCGTGATTAAAAGACATGAAAAATTCGATATTTCTAATGACATTAATAATCATTCTGCCGATGATTTTATTAGCCGAGGATATTACCATCTTAAAGGTGGTTGCCGGAGAGTATAATATTCTTAATCGAGACGACGGCCAAGTTATCGAAATGGAAAATTTCGGCTATCTTTCAGAACCGGGCAAACCCAGACTTCCGGCGAAAAATTTCTTGATCGGCCTGCCCCCGGGTGCGTTGGTCCGATCGGTCGAAGTAATAAATGATAAAGCGGCCCAATTGCCCGGCACATATAATATACTGCCATCTCCGCCGATTCTGCCGGTCGGCCGGGATCTGCAAAATCAAAAACTTGCTGATAAGATGTTGAATGAGTGGAAAACAAACAGGGCGACGGTTTATTCCCGGGACGAGTATTATCCTGAGATACGGGGCAAACTCAACGACTTTGGTTCCATACGGAAATATTCTTATGTTTCGGTTGCGTTTTATCCCTTCAGTTACAACCCGCAATCCGGTCAACTGCTTTATTATAATGAAGCCGATATTATCATTAAATACACTCTGCCTTCCCCCGGAAGCTCCGAGGCGCGACTGTTTGAAGAATTAAAACACGACACTTTGGCCGATAATACCGTTTCAGGGCTATTGGCCAATTATTATCAAGTGATAGAATCTTATAAACCTGCATCAGGGTCGATCGGCTTAAAAGCCAATTATGATTATATTATTATAGCCGATGCCTCACTGAACAACGCTATTGCCGCATCAGATTTTTTAAGCTGGAAAGCAGTTCTGGACTACAAAATAAAAATCTTATTCACGACCGATCCGGAAATCACGACTCAGCCGGGAAATGATTTGGCTGAAGAAATCCGTAATTTTCTTCGAGCTAACTATGTTTCATGGGGTATTGAGTATGTTCTTTTTGTTGGTAATACAACCGATGTTCCCATGCGTTTGTGCTACCCGGATCCAACCAACCATACTTATAATCCGACCCAGCCCTTTGACTGTGGCGGCGCTGTCCCCACCGACCATTACTACGCCGATCTATCATATCCCGATAGTTCTTCGTGGGATTCCGACCGTGACGGCTATTATGGCGAATACGGCCAGGACAATCCTGATTTCGCGGCCGAAGTCTATGTCGGTCGGATTCCGACCAGCGATTCCGCCCGAATCGTATATACTTTGAATAAACTCGTGGCATTCGAGCAGGATACCGGTCCCTGGAAAAACCAGGCCTTACAGCCCGGTGCCATATTATTTTTCGAAAATCAGAATTTTAGTGGCTATCCCTTTATCGATGGGGCGCGTGTATGCGATGCCATCGAAACCGATTTTATGAGCGGCTGGACGGTAAGTCGCTACAGCGAGCAGAGCGGGATAGTCGTTTCCGATTATGCCTGGCCGGCTCTGACACTGGCATCATTCACCGATGATTGGCGCACCGGCCAGTACGGAATTGTCAACTGGAGCGGTCATGGTTCGGCAGAAGGCGTTTATCGTACGTTATGGACATGGGACGATGGCGATGGTATCCCGGAATCGGGCGGTCCTTACGAATTACAATCGCAGCCATTTATTTCTATCACTGCTGATTTGGAGGACGATTATCCCTCCATCGTTTTTGCCGTTTCATGTTTGGTCGGGTATCCGGAACCGAATATTCAGGGTAATCTGGGTATCGACCTATTAACCAAGCCCGAGTTTGGTGCCGCCGCGGCAATTGTAAGCGCAACCCGACCGGCCGCGATTTCGGCCGAGGGTCCGGCCGGTGGAGGCGGTGGCGCCGAAATGATGTGTTATCAATTCAATCATTATATGCTCGACGGTCCCGATGGCCCTGAGAAGATCGGTAACGCCTTTTATAATGGTACATTCGATTGCCATTTCAATACGCCGCTTAATCATTTGTACGAATTCCAAAACATGTTCAATTATAATGTATACGGCGACCCCTCGATGGTACGCACCGGTCTCAGCGCACCCGTTTGCGGAGATTGCGATAACAACGACAATATCAATATCTTCGATATTACAATGCTGATAAATTATCTTTATAACGATGGCGCCGCACCGGTATCGATGTGGTCAGCTGACCCCGATGGCAATGATCAGATAAATATATTTGATATTACTTATTTAATAACCTACCTGTACTTAGACGGCCCCGAGCCAACCTGTCGGTAGATATTTACAAACATAATTGCCCGATAATTTCAGAATCTTGAATCAAAAAAGCCCCATTCAAATGAATAGGGCTTCATTGTATAGATGCATGAACGAATCAGATATTTACGGGCAGTCAGGAGGCGGGCCGCCCAGATAGAGATGAGCAATCAAATACGTAATATCAAAAATATTCAAATTGCCGTCATGGTTAACATCGGCCGATTCAATTGGATCCGGAGCCGGGCCACCCAGGTACAGGTTCGATATAATAAAAGTAATATCGAAGATATTTATATTGCTGTCGCCATTGGCGTCTCCGCATATATACGGCTCGCCGGTCGAAGCGGTCGCAAAGAGCGTATCATTATTTACATTCACATCACCGGCTGAAATAGTCGATACATTTATGTTATATATCTTGTCGGCTTCGGAACCAACCGTCCAGGATGCAAAACCGACATTGGTCGAGTCGCCTCCGGCCAGACCGGAAACATTGACCGTATCGGCATACACGATACTGGCATCGAGTTCAATTTCCACGGCCACATCGAAACTCGACGCCGACGTACGATAGTTGCGTACCGTCACGGTCGGCGTAATCGAAGCGCTCGGGGTAACAAAGGCCGGAATATCCATGGCCGTCGGGCCGACGTCCGGACTCGGGTTTCCCAGAGCGTACACGGCCCCTTCCATACCCCCGAAATATATGACACCGTCACCCTTGATGGCTACCGACGATTCGATATCTCCGTCGGCTTTATATGTCCATAAAATAGTTCCATCAGGATTAAAGGCATACAGTGTCGAGTCACGCGAACCGATATATATCGTCCCGTCCCCGCCGATGGCGGGCGAAGCATCGACGACCCCGTTGGTCTTATATTTCCATTTCAACGTCGGATGACTTCCGTCATCACGCAGCGCATAAAAGCAACTGTCGTACGATCCAAAATAGATTGTACCGTCGGGTCCGATACCGGGCGATGACTCCACGCCGTCACCGACGACATAAAGCCATTTAAAAGAGCCGTCGGGATTAAGGGCGTAAAAGGAGGTATCGATATGGATCGGATCGTACGAGTGTCCCGCAGCACCATATTGATCGGCTCCGAAGTATATTGTCCCATCCGGTCCGATGGCCGGAGAGCAGTCTATCAAATGTCCATCATAAAATGTCCCGATTGAATATGTCCATTCGTGGGTAAAACCGGTGTCCAGATCATTATAGGCGTACAGAGTATGATCCTTCGAACCGACAATTATATGGCCGTCATCGTCAAGTATGGGCGATGAAAATACACACCAGCCGACCTGGTCTTCCCATTTCGGGTTGCCGTAGGCATCGACGGCGGCGAATTTAAAATTCAGAGCCCCGAAATAAGCCGTGCCGTCATTTGATATCAGAGGCGAATTCATAATCCAGTGGCCTATATTATAATTCCATTTTTCTTTAGCATACGTAACCGAGTCTTCGATGGCATAAAAATGTTGGTCGAATGAACCGAAGTAGATATCTCCGTTTAGGTCGACAGCCGGGGACGAAAATATACCGCCGCCCACTTTAAATTTCCATTTAAGCGTTCCGTCCGGATTCAAAGCATAGAGAGAGGAATCAGTTTGTGATAAATAAAACCATCCCGAGCCGACATAAACGGTTCCATCCGGACCGATTGCCGGTGACGAGGCAACGCCATCATTGGTGGGATATTTCCACTGCAAATCCGGCTGACCCGGGCCGGTGTATGGTGAAGCTCCGGTATGTTTGACATCGTGTCTGAACATGGGCCAGGGGCTGTCTTGATTTACCTGGGCCTGCACTCCCACTGCCATCAGGCAAATCATAAGAGTCATTCCTATCGCAAAACAATTGCGCCTCATGGACTCCTCCTATGAGTAATTAAGGTTTATAATGAGATGGTCCAATTCTTCCCTGCTTCGATAAATATTTAAACAATAAATCCTAATAATAATACGAAACGGGGAATCGATCCGTTTGTCAAATGTGGACTGCCGCAACCTATTTTTGCCTTTTCGCAATCCCTTTTACGGCTTGATTTTAAAATGTGTACTTTATTGTAATGTTTTAATGACATTATTTAATATTCGCCTTATATTTCCCGGGTTGCCAAGCGCTCGTGGATTTTAAGGTTGTATTCCGGTTCGCTTTCTCGGGAAGCAGGCTTATTATTTCTTCGATATTGTAAATCATCGGAATATCATCAGGCATCGGATCCGGGTAATCTCGTTTGCCGCAGTATTTGAGGATCGGCTGCATGCCGACCGCGCGCGAACCCAGAGCATCCATATTATAGCGATCGCCAACGTACATTATCTCGAATGGCGAAAATCTCATCAGGCGAATGCCTTCCTCGAATATTTTTCGATGCGGTTTACGCCGACCAAACTCCGACGAGAAAATCGTAAAATCAAAAAAAGATTTCAAACCGAATCGTTCCATATCATCTTCAATCAAATATCCGGGGAAATTGGTATTGGATATTATCCCCATCTTATAACCACAATCCCTTAGCAGTTTCAATGTATCGATGCTGCCTTTATTAACGTACATTACATCGCGTCCCGGCGCATAAAACGATTTTATGAAAATTTGCGCGAGCTCTTCGGGATTATTTGATTCATATTCATTGAATAAGTCTTCCAGCACATCGGTAATCTTCCAGCCTTTCATGGCTTCAAATGCCGAGCGCCGATACTCCTCTTTTATAAATTCAAAACTGGAATCGAATTGCTCAAACGGAGGCAATTGTACGTTAATGTTCGACAGTCTGTTATATGCCGCCTTTTTCGCTTTCAGATTAATTTCAGGCCAATTCGGATTTCTATATTCGACCAGAGTAAATCCGAGATCGAAGACAACACCTTTAATATTTTGCAGATTTATTTTATGCATCCCGTCATAAATATATTTCTAATACAACCATTCGGCATAAACCGTTTCCCCCGACATAACGGATGTTTTTCCGACCTCCAGCATTATGAAACCATTGATACCTTTAACCGATGAAAGTCGGCCGGAATTCTGTCCTTTAACCGGATAGGCTATTACACCCTCAGAACTTTCTTCCAGTCGCGCTCCCAGTAAACCGAAACGGGTACCGTTGAATGTAACATTGTCGGCCATCCTGGCATGCGTCGAGCGGGGCCGATACGGAGTCGCCATCATCCTGGCTATAATTCTTTTGACAAAAAGATGATATCCCGTGATGACACTTACCGGATTACCCGGCAATCCCACCAGCCAGCAGTTTCTGATTTTCGCCACCAAAACCGGTTTCCCCGGTTTTATTTTGACTTTGTGGAACAATATTTCACCATCGAGTTTTTTGACAACATCGGGGATATAATCAAAATCACCCATCGAGACGCCGCCACTTGTGATCAATAAATCATATTTATCAAGACAATTTTTTATTATCGTTTCCAGCTGCTCCGTTCTATCGGGAATAATGTCCGCAATTAAATCAACCGGGAAACTGTTCCCGCCGAACATCGATTTAAGTACAAATGAATTGGCATCATATCTCCGACCCTGTTTCAATTTTTCGCCGGGAGCGATTATTTCCGAACCGGTGGATAATAGAGCAATTCTCGGATGCGGTATAACTTCAACCTCGACAAGACCGATCGATGCCAGGACACCGACATCGACGGCGGTCATGACCGTTCCCTTTTCAAATAGAACTTCCCCTTCCTTGACATCATCACCACGGGCGCGGACATATTCGCCTTTCGACGTTTTATTCCCGATGACCGTTCTATCATTTTCTATAGAAATATCTTCGATTTTCATGACTGTATCGGCTCCGGGCGGCAACGGCGCACCGGTCATTATTTTGACCGCGTATCCGGGAAGCAGCTTTTCGGAACCGGCATCGCCCGCAGCAATTATCGACTGTATCGGCATTCTCCACGGCCCGACACCGTTTAAGTCATCATAACGAAGAGCTATTCCATCCACTATCGAACAGTCGAAATCGGGGACATTTATAGGTGACCTTATATCCGCGGTGAGTACACAGCCGACCGTTTTCAATATCGGCAGTCTAACCGGAGGCAGCGATTTGACCGCTTCGTCGATTTTAGCTCTTGCTTCTTCCAGAGTTATCATTTAATTCACGACCTCTATTCGATCGCCCTCTCGGATATCCCCGCCGGTGAGGACCCGGCCGAAAACACCCTCACGGGGCATAATGCAATCGCCGACGGTTTCTTTGATAATACAGCTATGATGACATTTCTTGCCGATCTGCGTGATTTCAATCTCAACCGAATCGCCGATACAAACCAAAGTTCCGATTTTAATTTTAGTGAAATCAACGCCGAGCGTAGTAATGTTTTCGGCAAAATCACCCGGATTGATCTCCAGGTCGGGATGTCTGACCTTCTCGAAGCTTTCGAACGGCAGCAGACTGATCGGTCGCCCTGACAATCCGTGTGCATCGCCGTCAATACCGCCCCATACAGTGACTTTCGCTGCCCTGACATTATGCTTTTTTGTACCCTTCCTGGGCGCGATTGAAATACGAAAGACAGAACCCGGTTTTTTATTGTCATTCATTTTGCCGGCACTCTTTCCACTAAATCGATCTTTTTCACAAGATTCGATGCCTCAGCTCTGGTCGGTCGGGACAATCTACGAAGTATTATTGCCACTATCACTCCAATTAAGAATCCAAAGGCCACGTTCGCCGCCACGGAAACTCCGGCGGTCAGGATCATAACCATGAAATTTTGCTTTTGTGTCTGATCACGACAGACGACAGCCAGTTCCAGGCCGCTGAAAACCAGTAAGACACCCAGGATACTCAAAGGAAATCGGGTCATAATGACCATCAAGGAGCCGCCGAATAAGACGGCCAGAGACATCTTCGCCAATCCCAGAAAAACCACACTACCACCGGTTCGCGCCCCGAAACGATACTGCGCCGCCAGGCCACCGGCGCCGTGGCACATCGGCATTCCCCCCAGCGGGCACGCGATTAAATTCATCAACGCCACGCTCAGTGTCACTTTACGCGGTTGGAGCGCACGGTCGGGGAACAAATCTCGTGACAAAACGCTGACTGCGACAATCGAATTAAGGACCGTCAATGGAAGCTGTGGAATGGTTCCGCGCCAGAATCCGGTTAAAAAATCCGACGCTGTGAAATTACGGAGCCAGGGAAGTTCCCATCCAAGCGATAACTTTGTAAATATCGACGGATTCGAAATAAACAACAAAACGATCCCACCGAATAATACAACGAGCGCACTGGGAAATTTGCGCGAATTGATGGTCGCCAAAATCAGCAAAAAACAAAGTACGCCGGTCACGATGGAATCGGCGGCCAGCCAGTTGCCGACCCCGATAATCATGGCCGCACCTTTCATTAATAGTTTCAGCCCTATCGCAAGTTGTATCCCGCGGACGATTGATCTGGGGATATAACGATGAATAACATCAATCAACCCGGTCAAAGCCAGAATCAGCAATACAATCCCGGCACCGATACCCGCCGCGAGAATCGTGTTTTCGTCGAGCCCCTCGGCAATGGCCACGGCGGCAATCGATTTCATCGGTTGTACCGGAATGGGAATACCAAATATTAAACCCGAGGCAAAATTCATTGCTCCCGCAAAAAACAAAAGATGCCCGAAATTCAGACCGCATCGATTAACCATTGCCACAGCCAGTGGCAGAAATGTCCCCATATCGCCCAGTGATCCTGAAATTTCCTGGCGATCGAAGCGAAGATTAAATCTGTTTAACAAATTTGTCACTTGTTCGCCTTGCGGCGCCAGTCACCGCTTTTGCCACCCTGCTTGCTTTCCAGCCTGACCTGTTCAATAATTATTCCCTTATCGATACTCTTACTCATATCATAAATCGTCAGCGCTGCGACGCTCGCAGCCGTCAGAGCTTCCATCTCGACGCCGGTCTTATAACTTGTTTTGGCCGTCACCGTAAGAATCACAGAAGGCGGTTTTTCCTCAAGCTGAATATTGATTTCTATGGAAGACAATGGAAGCGTATGGCATAGTGGAATCAATTGACCGGTCTTTTTAGCAGCTGTTATCCCGGCAACCCGCGCCACCGCCAAGGCGTCACCTTTGGCCAAAGTATTGTCTTTCAGCGCCTTTAATAGGATACTCGAAATAGATACACGGGCCGTTGCAACAGCGATACGATCGGTAATTTTTTTATCGCTGATGTCGACCATCCGGGCCGCACCCGATTCGGTCACATGCGTCATTTTTTTTTCGCTCATCCGCCGACACTCCGCATCAAGGGCAGAGAATTCGAAACAGACTGCAAATGAGAAAATCGTCGGAATTCGGGATTAGCGACAATCCCCTTCAGAAATTTTATAATTTCGCATTGATCGGGATTCGACTGTAAGAAATTACTCATATTGATCTTATAATTGCTGAACAGGCAACCGATTAGATTACCACTCGACGTCAACCGGATACGATTGCATTCTCCACAAAAATTGCCGCTCACCGGCGATATAAAACTTATACGACCCGGATATCCCTTAAGAATATAACTACTTGCCGGCCCCGAGCTTTTATCAAAGTTGAGTGCTCTTTCAAGAGGCATATTCAACCTGGCTTTTATCTCGTTTTCAGGAAGAAAACGCTCCTTACCCCACCGCGATTTGCGTATCGGCATAAATTCAATAAAACGTAAATCTATACCATTGGTTAACGCCCATTCCGCAAAGCGGGGAATCTCGTCGTCATTGATACCCTTCATTACCACCGTATTGACTTTGACCGGTTGGAATACATCGTACTTGACCGCTTCCATAATCCCGTCGTAAACCTGCTTGAATCGGTTCGAGCCGGTTATCTGCCTGAATTTCCATTTCTTGAGCGTATCGAGACTGATATTAAGCCGGTTCAATCCGGCATCGATAAATTCGGGAAGCAATTTTTTCAGAAGAAGACCATTGGTCGTAATTCCGACCTGCAGGATATTCTCTATTTTCGATGTCTCTCTGATTAAATCTATAATTCCCTTTCTTATTGTCGGTTCCCCACCGGTAAAACGAATTTTGTCGACGCCGACAGCAGCAAGCGCTTTAATTACAGTTATCAAGCGGTCATTGGTCAGGTAAAACGGCCTTTTCAAAGTACCGCACGCCGATTCATAACAATAGCGGCATCTTAAATTACAATTTTCGGTAACCGAAACGCGGACATATGAGATTCGGCGGCCGAAATAATCAATCAATTCCGCATCTTTATTTTTTTCCGTAGTCATCATTTATCGACCCTTGCTCCCCGGATCAAGTCCAGGCCATGCTCCAGAACCGGTTCAATCGCCTGCAAATTCTCCACCGCCCCTTTGGGATTACCGGGAAGATTTACAATCAGGCTGCCATCCTTAATCCCGACGATACTCCGGGAAAGCATGGCGTGAGAGGTAATTCCCATCGAAACCCGCCTCATTTCCTCTTCCATCCCGGGAACTCGTTTTTCAATGACTTCAAGAGTTGCCTCCGGGGTTACGTCGGTCGGCGCCATACCGGTTCCGCCGGAGGTGAGAATAAGATTTATATCTTCGCAAATCCATTTTTTCAACACCGACATTATTTCTTCCCTGTTATCCGGAATAACCCTTGTCGAAACAACTTCAAAGCCCAGTTGTTCCAGCCTTTGCCTGAGAAGTGGCGCCGTTTCATCGGGGCGTTCGCCGGAAAAAGCGCGATCGCTGCAAATAAGTATCGCACATCGAAACTTAAGGTCTTTTATTATATCCATTACCTCCCACCGAAGAAATCTATTTCCTTATTATCGTACATAAGCCAAGTCCGCAAACTATTTACGATGTGAATATGGAATTTCGCAGTCTATTATTTTAATTTGTATATTTGAAAAAGATTTAAACCAATAATTGGTTATGACGTTTCGTAAATTGTACAGGTATATTTGATTTATGCTTAAACCAATTCTAAGCGGAAAATGATCCGGAATAAAAACGTACAACCTTGCTTCGGCATTCAGGCGGAGAGAATTCGGTGAGACTATTTATTGCTTCGACTTTTAGTTTGTTCGGTCTGATTGCTGCTCTGGGCGGATGTGATTCCAAAGAATATATTGTGGCGGCATCGAAGTATCATCCCGCCGTCTGGACAAGTTTTCCGGCCGAGGGTTCTCATGGTAAAGAAGCATTGATGACCGGAATTCGGGAATGTCTGACCTGTCATGGCAGCGATTTATCCGGGGGAATCGCCGGCGTGGCCTGTTCGGAATGTCATGGCAACGGTCAGGATAATTGCCTTGCCTGTCATGGTGGCCTGAATGACAGTACCGGCGCGCCGCCTTATGATTTAAGGGGCGCGGTTGATGATACAATCCTGACAGTCGGCATGCATACTGGTCATATCGACGGCTCCCTGCTTTCCGACGGCGTTCCCTGTAATTCGTGCCATATAGTACCGGAAAGCCCATGGGATTCGACCCATTTCGATTTTTCTCTTTATAATGGTCCCGGGATAATAGATTCGATTGCCGAAATTAACTGGGGCTGGCCGGAATCCGCCGCCGGTGAATGGGACCGTGACACAAGAACCTGTACTAACACGTATTGTCACGGCAATTTCCCCGAGGGTAATCATGATAATGCACCGGTGTGGACGGCGTCGGATCAGGCCGCCTGCGGGTCTTGCCATGATGATGGCACTGATATTTTTCAAATGCAGCATGGGCATATTTTGCATGTCATTCTTGGCGTTGGTTGTGAAAGCTGTCATGCCAGTACGGTCGATTCCAATTTGAATGTTATCGGCCCCGAATTTCACATTGACGGATTGGCCACCGTAAAATTTTCCCCCGACAGCGGCTCATATTCGGACGGAACCTGCAGCAACCCGGGTGGATGTCATGATGGCACATTACCATGGTAATTTTCAATATTACCATCGGCGCGAAACAGGAGGTTAAAATGAGATATTTCTTGCTTATAATATTCGGCTATTTATTGCCGCTGGCGGCAAGCGGCGGAGAATATCATGTTGACAAATCGGAAAAGAATCGGGTTCAATTTGTTTCTGACATGCCGTTGAGCGAATTCACCGTCAAAACGGATGATATCGACGGCTACGTTTACTGGAACGGTTTATCGATGCCGCCCGGTGAATCGCAGTTGAATAACAGCGATCTTTATTTTGAGGTTCAATTGAATTCGCTCGATGCCGGTAACAGTATGTATAACCGTCACTTAAAAGAAGATTATCTCGAAACCGAAAAATATCCGTATGCAACATACAAAGGGAAAATAACCGAGATCGATCCCCTGACCGACAGCTCTTTCGCGGTTCACGTCGAGGGTGATTTTTCTATACATGGAGAGGCAAAAAAGCTTAAATTAACAGGTAAGGTTATGCGCGTCGAAAATGATTTAAACGTGGATTGCGATTTTACTGTCAAAATGTCGGACTATGACATTAAAATACCGAAGTTGATGTTTATCAAAGCGGACAATAATATCAGTGTGAATCTGAATTTTTATATACGGCCTTCATCCTATGGCGAGGCTGAAAAATGATAAATAAATTGCTTTGTCTCATAATCGGGATCATTCTGGGTTTAGTCGCCATACCCGAAAAATCTTCGGCACAGGTCAAATGGAAGCGATCCGAACCGACGATCGAATTAAAACAACGAATTTTTCATTCAACCACGGTCATCGGTTTGCCGACGGCCGAAACACTGAAAAAAGGCGATTTTGAATTCGAAATTTCGCATCGCTTTCAGCCACCCGTCTCCGACGGCTATGAAGTACTATATGGGTTCGACGGTCCCGTCAAGATGAGACTGGCAGTCGGTTACGCTGTTTTCAATGATTGGATGGTCACGTTGGGACGAAGCAACTTGGATGACAACACCGACCTGCAGATAAAATATCGGCTTTTTCATCCTCGAAAAAGCCAGGTTCCGGTTATCTCAGCGATACAAATCGGTGCGGCCTGGAATATAGTGGAGACTTTTCGACTGAATCAAAATGGTGATATGGTCGTCCGCCGCAAAGGGCATAAACGCCACTTCCAATATTTCGGCCGACTGATTATCGATTATATGCCTTTATCGAAAATCGCGTTCGGCCTGATCCCTTCTTACCTGTATAATAGTGATATCAGCGCCGAAGATATTGATAACATATTTATGCTGGGGACCCATTATCAAATATTTCTTTATAAGCGATGGAGCCTTATCGCGGGATGGTCTCCTATTCTATCGAACAAATCAAATCGACATAATCCGGTCGGTATCGGTGCCGAATTGGAAACCGGTGCCCATATTTTTGAATTATTCGTTACTAATCAAGTGCGTGTTAATTCAACACAATTTATATCCGGTGCAAATTACCCGTTTGATGGTGATAATTTAAGAATAGGCTTTTACATTAATCGTATTCTTTGAAATTTCTATTGACGGCTTCTGAACAGGCCGTCATTTATCCACTTAGCGATCAGATCGATATGTATTTGGTCGAGTTTTTCAGTACTCGGCATTACCGGTTCTGTAGTCCAGGCTACCGTTCCAAATAACAGGCTTTTATCAGCTTTACCGGGAATAACCACCGAACCATGAGCCGACCCGGCCACGATGTTTTCGTAGGTTTCCAGACTCAAACCGGCCGCCGGTGATTCTCCAGCGTGACAACCGGATGTCGCGCATTTTACCGTAAATATGTACTTGATATCGTCATAGTACGTCGTTTCATCCGTCGGCGCGAATATTTTCTCCTTCGAACAACTCAATACGACCAATAAAACTATTACCGAAATAAGCGCGCCCGTGAAAAGACGATTGCCATTAATTTTTCGAAGCCCTCCGAGGCGATTCATACTCTTTACCGTTTTTTATAATAAACTTACTCAAAATTAAATACGAATCAATTTGTTAAAAAATTGATTTCAACTTATTTATCCGGTTATTTTTTCATGGTCAACCTGACCCGCAATCGTAATTTTATACCAACGCTGTGACCGGATAATAATCGACGACGGAAGAACGGGCCCGACCGATTAGCGATATGCCTGACGTTACCCTTTACCGAATCCTTCACGGCGCCCGAGTTTTACAAATTACCGGGAAGAGTTATCAACCTAAAGATCGGGCTTGCCGAAAAGAAAAAAGAAAATTATGATTGACATGGAAGTAATAGGCGGATCGGTATTAGCGGCCGGAAAAATCGATTATGCAGTTCTAATGTAAGATGTTAATCCTGCCGGTCGTCAATGCCCGCCGCCATGATCTGAGAGGAGCGGCGCGTTTCTCAATCGGATTGAAGCTGATACTCAAATGTCAATTAGGAGACCGCAGTGAAGACAGAGACAACGTTCGAATGTCCGGTCTGTAAGCTGAACAAGCCCTTGCGTGAGGGTAGACCTGAGCAGTTCGTTTCCGGACCAGTTGGAGAGTTGATCAAAATTAAGCACCCGGACTGGGGTCCCGGTCATGTTATCTGCCAGTCCTGCCTTAGGGATTTCCGGCACGAGTATCTAACCAAGGCTATAGAAACACAGGTTGGTGAGATCTCCGCTGTCGAGCAGGAAGTCCTCGATAGCCTGAGAGAGCATGAAGTGCTCGTGCGAAACACTGATCAGCAATTTGAGGAAGCCAAGACATTTGGCCAGCGTTTGGCGGACAGGGTGGCCGCATTCGGCGGCAGCTGGAGATTTATAATTTTCTTTGCACTCGCCTTCTTTATCTGGGTGGTTATTAACGGCATAGCGCTGTTTCATAGACCATTCGATCCCTACCCATATATTCTGTTGAACTTGATCCTGTCATGTATAGCAGCTTTGCAGGCGCCCATTATTATGATGAGCCAAAACCGCCAGGAGGCAAAAGACAGACTTCGCTCGGAACATGATTATCAAATCAACCTTAAGGCGGAGATTGAGATCAGACAGTTGCACACAAAACTGGACCAACTCATAAATCACTCATGGCAACGCCTTCTGGATATTCAGCGTCTCCAGGTTGACCTGATTGAGGAACTGGCGTCCAAGGGCAATAACCACGCTGCGGAATCGTAAAGCCGTATTTGCTTTGAAGCCGCTCCGCCGCTCACAAGAGGAGACAGCTTTTCATCCAAACAGGCCTTAGCAAGGCAACTGAATCTCTTTTAGACATTTGGCAAGCTGGGTTTAAGCGATCTCCCCGTAATTCATTAGTAAATGCAAATCCTTCATAAAAATCGCTATAACCTGTTGAAAATCATGCAATTTAATATTATCTCCTACTGATTAAGGGGTGGAATTATCAAATCCGGATAAACCAAATGACTTGCAATTGGGGAACGTATTAACTAAATTCGTGTTAGCTATTCAAATAGGATTGACGACGTAAAGATATATGATTTTGTTATTAATGAATTCAGGAGGATAGATGCCAGCCAAAAAGCAAGCCGAAAAGCCGACTTTAAAGCAGATTGGCCTTCCCCAGGAAACTCTTCTCGGGCTTTATACCAATCTGTTAAAAACCAGAATGCTGGATGAACGTTTCCGTAAGCTGTTCCGCCAGGGACGATTCGCCGGAACTTATTTTTCCGCGGTCGGGCAGGAGGCAACTACGGTCGGCCCGACCTATGGGCTCCGCGATGAAGATATTATCGCTCCATCGCACCGCGAGATTGGTGCCAATGTAACCAAAGGAGTCCCCCTGGAGAAAATCGTTGCGCAAGTTTATGCCCGTATCAATTCTCCGGATAAGGGCAAAAGCCATCCCTGCCATTATGGGTGGCGACCCAAAGGAATAATTACCCCGGCTTCGACAGTTGCCGGACAAACAATAATCGGAACCGGCTGCGCCATGGGTTTTCAGATTCAAAAGAAAGACAATGTTGTTCTGGCTTTTTTTGGCGAAGGTTCCACTTCTCGCGGCGGTTGGCACGAAGCTCTTAATTACGCCGGAATTCATAAACTCCCCGTTGTATATATCTGCCAGAATAATCTCTGGGCCGAATCGGTCCCCTCGACCCTCCAGGCCGGCATTAAGGATTTTTCCGACCGCTCCAAGGCGTATGGCTTCCCCGGCGTGGCTATCGACGGCAATGATGTCATCGAGGTTCATAAAACAGCCGTTAAAGCCATCAAACGGGCGCGCACCGGCGAGGGCCCGACGTTAATTGAATGTAAAACCTATCGCTGGTATGGTCATTCCGATATTGACCCGGCCGATTATCGTACGAAAGAAGAACTCGAAGAATGGAAAAAGAAGGATCCGATTGCGCGTGCCGAAAAGCTGCTGATGTCTCTCAAGATTTTAACGACGCACAAGCGTGAAGCACTTGTCGAGCAGATCGGCAAGGAAATCGATGAGGCGGTTAATATCTGCGAAAATGAAAAATACGCCGAACCGGAAGAAGCTTACAACGATGTTTACTCCGAACAGTTTCCCGTCAGACGGTATGAAGATCAGGAGGTGTCGTCATGAAAAAAGTGACATTTATTGACGCCATTACGCAGGCACTTGACGAAGAGATGGAGCGTGATAAGCGGGTCTTTTTGATCGGTGAGGATATCGGTATCTACGGTGGCGTTTTCAAGGCGACCAAAGGTCTTCTTGACAAATACGGAGCGGAAAGGGTTATCGATTCGCCTATATCCGAAGTCTATATTGCCGGGGGCTCGGTTGGTGCTGCGATGGTCGGTCTTCGGCCGGTCCCGGAAATCCAATTCGCCGATTTTATTACTCCTTCAATGGATCAGATTATCCAGCAAATGGCCAAGATGCGCTATCGCACCGGTGGCCAGTGGACCTGCCCTATGACCGTCCGAGTTTGCTGCGGTGCCGATATCGGCGGCGGCCTCTACCATTCGCAAACGAACGAGCAGTGGTTTTTCTCACAGCCCGGTCTGATTGTCGTCATGCCGGCCACACCGTACGATGCCAAAGGTCTGCTTAAATCAGCCATCCGCGGTGATGATCCGGTCATCTATTATGAACACAAACGACTATACCGATGGATAAAAGAGGAAATTCCCGACGACGATTTCACGGTTCCCATCGGTAAGGCCGCCTTGCGAAATAAAGGTGACAATATAACCATTGTCACGTATGGTCTGATGTACCATCGTTCGCTGGAGGCGGTAAAAGGGCTGGAAAAAGAGGGAATCTCGGTTGATTTGATTGACCTGCGCACACTCCTTCCCTGGGATCGTGAGATGGTCTTCGAATCGGTCAAAAAGACGTCGAAAGTCGTTCTCGTGCAGGAAAGCCCGAAAACAGGCGGTGTCATGGCCGAAATCTCGGCGGCGATTACCGAAGAAATATTCGACTATCTCGACGCGCCGGTGACAAGGGTTTGCGGACTGGATGTTCCGGTAGTGCCGTTTGCTCCGCCGATGGAGCATTTTTTCCTGCCCAACGCCGAAAAGATAACAAAAGCCGTCAAAGAAGTTTTGGAATACTGAGGGAGATATAATGGATTATAAAGTAGTCGTACCGCCGCTGGGCGAATCGGTTGTCGAAGGCACAATCGTAAAATGGCTGAAAAAAGAAGGCGATAAGGTCAAAACCGATGACCCGCTGGTAGAAATTATGACCGACAAAATCAATGTCGAAATTCCTTCACCACATGACGGTGTTATGAAAAAACATCTGGTCAAACTGGAAACTGTCGTCGAAATCGGTCAGGCTATCGCCATATTGGAGGTCGAGAGTGAAGTCACGGAGGCCAAAACCTTCGAGACCAAACCGGCCTCGGGCGAGGAAAGGGTCCCTCAAGAACAGGAAGCTCCCGAACCGAGCGAAGAATTTATCGATTCCGCGGCCCATCATCGGGATGAAGGCATTCACGCCGATGAAAATGCTATCGAAACCGGTATCAAGGCGGTTAAATCTTCCCCGGTCGTACGGCGTCTGGCGCGCGAACATTTTATCGACCTCCGCAAACTTCATGGATCAGGCCGAGATGGGCGGGTCAGCAAGCAGGATGTGATTAAGTACATCAATGCGAGGCACACCGTCGATATCACCAAACCTGATTTCCAATTCCCCGATCTTGAGCCGGAAGAAATTATCCCGGTTACCGGTGTACGCAAGATTATTTCCGAGCATATGGTTGACTCCGCTTTTACGATACCGCACGTGACCACTTTCGATGAATGCGATATGACCGAAGTGATTGCCTGGCGTCGTAAGTATGTCGACAAAATCGAAGACAAGCACGGTGTCAGGATTACTTTCATGCCGTTTATCGCCAAAGCAATTATTTTTGCCGCCCGCGATTTCCCCTGGATTAACGCCACCCTTGAAGACGATAAACTGCACGTCAAAAAATATTTCAACATCGGTATGGCGGTCGCGCGCGA
>CAYXTW010000017.1:61545-63663 GCA_964467955.1 uncultured Ignavibacteriaceae bacterium
ATGATTGAATATCTCGAGGATACCGACAGCTGGATTGTCGAAGTCATATAAATAGGAATAATTTATGCCTGAAAAATACAAGTTAATCGTTATCGGGGCCGGACCGGGCGGATATGTCGCCGCGATTCGTGCCGCGCAACTGGGAATTAAAACCGCTATCATCGAAAAAGAATACATGGGTGGTGTCTGCCTAAACTGGGGATGTATTCCATCAAAAGCATTATTATATACGACCGAGTTGAAACGAACTATCGAAGGCGCCAAACGCATCGGACTGACGGTTGATAATGTAAAAATCGACCTCGGCACGCTGCGCAAGCACAAAGATGATACCGTCAAAAGATTAACCGGCGGCGTCAAGTTATTATTGGATAAAGCCGGTGTGAAAATATTCAACGGAACCGCATCATTCCTTTCTGCCAATGAAATCGAAATTACCGCCGGTAAGGGCAAAGAGAAAATCGCAGGCGATAATTTTATCATCGCCACCGGGACGACACCGTTTGAATTGCCGATGTTGAAATTCAACGGCAAAAATATAATCGGCGCTCGCGAATCTATCGACATCCCCAGTATACCGAAAGAGTTGCTTGTCGTCGGCGCCGGGCCGATTGGTGTTGAGATGGCCACCGTGTACCAAACACTCGGCTCGAAAGTCACCATTGTCGAGGTGCTTGATTCGGTGCTGCCGTTGCTCGATGCGGATATTTCGGAAGCCTCCGAAAAGGCGCTCAAGAAACAGGGGATGGAAATCCTGTTGTCATCCAAAGTGATTTCCTCGAAAGTGGTCAAAAACAGAGTCAACGTCTCTATTGAGACGCCAAAGGGCAAGGAAGACAGAACCTTCGATACTGTTCTTGTCGCGGCCGGCATGAAACCGAACAGCGGCGGACTGAATCTCGATAAAATCGGCGTCAAGCTGGATAACAAGGGATTCATCGTCGTCGATAAAAAGATGCGCAGCAGCGTCAGGCATATTTATGCCATCGGCGACGTTGCCGGAGGGCTGCTGCTGGCGCATAAAGCCTCGCATGAGGGCGTTGTCGCGGCCGAATCGATTGCCGGTGGGGCGGCGACCGCCGATTGGAAGGCGGTCCCGTATGCCGTCTTTACCGATCCGGAAATCGCCGGGATCGGTATGACCGAAAAAGAGGCCAAAGATGCCGGAAAGAAAATCAAAGTCGGACGGTTTCCTTACCGAGCGGTCGGAAAAGCCATCGCGACTCTGGCGTCGGACGGTTTCACGAAAGTTATCTCCGATACTGACACCGATGAGATTCTGGGAATCCATATCTTCGGGCCGCATTCGGGCGATATAATTTTCGCCGGTACCGTCGCGATGGAGATGGACGGCACGTCCGAGGATTTGAGCCGCATGATGGCGGTGCACCCGACATTGTCCGAGGCGCTCATGGAAGCGGCCATGAATGTCGACAAGCGCGCCATCCATATCCCGAATTGAATAATTACGAATATTCTGAAAATTCTCGTGGTTGGTGTACGTCCTCGTGCACCAACCTGTATTTATATACAGCCCGGTCATAGAACATCGTCTATATCCCGAACTTCCACATTATCATAACTAAACACATGCACAAAACTATTCACCAGGAGATCATTGATATCCTCCATCGCGATTTTTTTCTGCAGCAGTCCCGCTACCGAGCCGACCGGATATTGTGTAATCCCGCACGGATTTATCAGGTCGAAATATGCAAGATCGGTATTCACATTAAGCGCCATGCCATGATATGTTATCCATCGCGACACCGCCACCCCGATCGCGCCGACTTTATGATCGTCCACCCAGATGCCGGTCAGACCGTCTTTGATTTCCGCCCTCAAGCCGATTTCGCCCAGCGCCCGGATAGCGACCCGCTCCAGATCTCTTAAAAACTGACGTGCATCATATCTGCGATTGCGAAGATCGACAATCGGATACAGTACAATTTGATCCGGTCCATGAAACGTAATATCACCGCCGCGCTCGATCTCATACAGGTCGACGCCTTTTTCATTCAATACTTCTTTCGAAACCAGAAGATTATTTTTATCGGTGCCGCGCCCCATCGTAATGACCGGTTCATGTTCGGTGAGAATTAAACAATCGTCGATTTT
>CAYXTW010000018.1:0-41113 GCA_964467955.1 uncultured Ignavibacteriaceae bacterium
ATTAGATATGAAACTCTATTATATCGCCGTCGGTGAGGACGAAATTGTTTTTGACGCGCTGCCCCTCGAATTTGCCCTTGCCCCACACCTTGGCGTACTGCAGTTTATTCAGAAAATCCTTATGAAGCTCCAGCGCCGCATCCTCGACGGTGCCGCCGATCGGCAGAATAATCGGATCGTCAAAATCGGCCTCATGCCCGACTTTCTTGGTATAAACGCGAATGACGCCGAGGGTATCGAAGAGCGCCTTTTTGAAATTGTGCATCAGGTCGTCATCGAGAATCGACGAGGGAATTATGGTAAAGCCCGGATACAGCTCGTTCAATTTTTCCCGCCCGGCCCCGGCCCCCTCCTCCAGACTTTTATGGGCGGCGATGACCGTTTTCTTGTGGAAGAATCTCGGATCGTCGACTTTATCCGGCGGCTGCGGCGTGAGAATAATCCGTTTATCCTCGAGCTGTCTGAACACGGCGGCGATGCGATTTTCGAAACCGGGCGTGGCGATGTCGACCACGAGCACGACCAGGTCGGCCTGACGAACCAGCGGCGGGACGAATTTTTCCATGTAATCCTCGGCGATCGGCGGGGTGTCGATCAACTGCAGTTGCACCGACTCGAATTTCATCATCCCCGCCATCGGTTCCCGGGTGGTGTACGGATAATCGCCGATCAGCGGCCGCGCTCCGGTGACGGCATCAAGGATGGTCGATTTACCTGAGTTAGGCGGGCCGATCAGGATAATCTGGGCGGCGCCTTCCCGCTCGATATGATCGCGGGCATCAACATGGCGCGTCCCGTGCGTTTTCTTGGACGGCCCCTCGACCTGGAGCTTGAGTTTCGATATTTTGGCTTTAAGATCGGCCTGAAGCTTATCGGTCCCCTTGTGCTTCGGCATGATAGCCAGAAGCTCCTGCGCCAGGCGCAGTTTTTCATGCGGATCGCGCTCGGCTTTGTATTCTCGTTCCAGCTCGTAATATTGCGGCGGCAAGTTCGCAGGCATTTTACATCACCGCCTGAAGTTACGAAAAACGGTGTGGAAATTCAAGATGGAAATTCAAGCGCCGAAGGTCCCGGCAAGTTCGGACAGGACATCACAAACAAAATCGACTTCTTTGAAACTCAGATCAGGATAGAGCGGCAATGAGACAATTCCTTTATAGGCGCTTTCGCAAACGGGAAAATCCGAGGGTTTGTATGGCATGATCTTTTTGAAATATGAAAAGCGATAAACCGGTATAAAATGCACGCCGCAGCCGACGCCTCGTTTTTCCAGTTCGTTTATCACATGATCACGCTTGAGCCGCCATCGATTCAATTTTAACTGAATAATAAACAGGTGCCAGGCATGGGTTATATCGGCGCCGCGATACGGCA
The DNA here is from genome assembly GCA_964467955.1 of uncultured Ignavibacteriaceae bacterium. Taxonomy (GTDB): domain Bacteria; phylum Zixibacteria; class MSB-5A5; order GN15; family PGXB01; genus CAYXTW01. The sequence goes on from CAYXTW010000018.1 coordinate 1,375, forward strand.
ACTCAAAATATTCATCGAGGTGCTTCAGATTTTCGCAATACCGCTCGGCAAGCTGCCGGCGTTTTTTCTGCATTTCGCCGAAACGCTTCAACTGCCCCAGACCGAGCGCCGCCGACAGGTCCGACATATTGTACTTATAGCCGAGATCGGTAATATCGTACTTCCACCCGCCGCCAGCGTATCGTTTCCAGCCCGATGAAGTCATCCCATGCAGCGACAGATTTTTTATTTTATCTATCCGTCGTTTCGAATCCGAGACGACCATCCCGCCTTCACCGGTCGTGATATTTTTCGTGGAGTAAAAAGAAAAGACGGTAACGTCCGTGAGAGAGCCGATCGGCTTGCCTTTGGATTTCGCCCCCAGCGAATGCGCGGCATCATCAATCAGGTCGATCTTATATCGACGCGCCAGACGTGTCAGCTTTGCATAATCACAGGGGCATCCGGCAATATCGACGGAGACAATTGCCCCGGTTTTGCCGGTTACTTTTTTCTCGACCGACGACGCGTCTATATTCAATGTCACCGGGTCGATATCGGCAAAAACCGGTATTGCTCCGGCGTACAGGATAGCCTCAATCGTGGCCACCATGGTAAACGGTGTCGTGATTATTTCGTCGCCCGGACGCAGCTTCGAAGTTTCGAGGGCCAGATGCAATCCGGCTGTCCCGGACGCCACCGCCGCGGCATATTTGGCTCCGGTCAGCCGGCGAATTTTTTCTTCGAGTAAACGGACTTTGGGACCGCTCGTTACCCAGCCTTTGGTCAAAGTATCATTGACCTCTTTTTTTTCAACGTCGGTTAATCGCAATCTGAAAAAAGGGACTTTCATAAATCAAACTTTCTTCGATGCCTTTGAAACAAGACGTTCATACAACTCGGCCATTTTGTCCAGACAGACCTCCCATCGAAATTTGTCCGCAACCATTTTTCGTCCGGCCTGTCCCATCGTCTTTCTTAATTCGGCATTATCGGCCAATCTGATTATTGCCTGAGAAAGGTCATCGGAATTGCCGGGAGGTACAAGAATACCGGTTTTTCCCGAAATCAATACCTCGGGAATACCTCCGATATCGCTGGAAACGACCGGCAGGCCAACTGCGGAGGCCTCCAGAACAGCGACACCGAACGATTCCTGAAGCGAAGGCATCACCATAATATCATATTGACTCAAAAAAGAAGACATTTTATCCGGATTTATAAAACCGCAAAAATCGACATTATCCTCGATGCCCAACTGCTCTGATTGCCCCCTGAGTTCGGCGGTCATTGAACCCTGACCGGCTAAGGTAAGACGTGTATTCGGTTTAATCCGGATAATCTTTTGCATTGCTGCCAGAAGAACATCGGGGCCATAAATTTTTTCGTGCTTTTTGATATAAACCAGCCGTACGATATCGTCGCTTTTCCTGTCGGCAATTGCGTCCGGGATTTCAGCACCAAACGGTATTATCGATATTTTTGACTCGAGCTGCGGGTATAATCGTACGGTGTGCTTTTTCAAATAATTACTTGTCGCAGTAATAAGATCGGCTGACGTTAAGATTTTTCCGAGAAATATCCGCTTGATAAAATTATCCGGGAAACTGATTATATCGGATCCCCAGACAGATAAGAGATAAGGGTGAAATTTCGAATAATAACCCCATAGACCAAAACCGGTGGCATAATGGGCATGAATCAAATCAGGACGGAGCTTATTGACCAATTTTTTGACTTTTCCGAGATGGCGGAAGTAAGCACGGCTTCTTGATCGGCCGACCGGGAGATTAATCGTTTCAACACCGTCTATTGGTCCTTTTCCCAAAGTAATAATAGTAATGGCAAAACCCCTGTTTGCAAGCCCCTTCACCCAGCGCATAATATGGACGGAGTCGCCATAACCAAATAAAATCACTTTTGTCGGTTTTTGAATCAATAGTCACCCGTAATATTCATGAACTGATATATTTATCACAAACCAGTTTTGCGGTTACAGCGATAACCAACGGGGCGGCATGAGCATTTTGTCCCCACATCCATCCATCCATATAAAAAATCGATCCGAAAATGGCCAATCCGGCGCCCATAAGTCCAATCGAGATGGCCGACTGTGCTTTGTAATCGGGAAACCGCGCCAGTTTTATCGACGAGAGTAAATTTTTTAAAAACAATGCAAGAAGGGCTATGGTTCCTATCAAACCGGTTTCGGCCAGGTAGTGCAGCACGAGGTTATGCGCTGACGGCTGGTTTAGATATAATCTGGCCGGATCAAAATGAAGAACCGGATAAATCGCTTCCACATACCTGAAGGTACCCGGACCAACACCGGTCAACGGATTTTCCAGAAATGCATGGAGACCGGTCCGCCAGAGGGACATTCGCAGCCACACGGTCCCACTGTAGATTTCGGGAAGCTCGCGGAATCGGGCAATCGTCCCGGCCAGATATCCAAAGGCAGTCAGCACTATTCCGAGAAATATTCCTGTCAAAATTAAAAACTTCAATCGCCGCAAAACGAAATCCATACCCAGTTTCTTTGCCTTATGGCCGGAATAAATGATAATTATGATACTTACCCAAATCGGTGTAAACAATGCGGCGCGGGATTGAGTCGCCAGCAAACCGAGCAGAACCAGCATCGTGCCGATACCATAAGTATATGCCGACCGGCGGGATTTCAGCCAGATAAAATAGGCCAGACCGATCGGCCAGGCCAGCATACATAGATCATCGAAATATGCTCCGGCAAATCCAAACGTACGGTCATAACCTCCCGAGCCAAAGAAATGGAACATATTGTATACAGATTGAAAAACCGGAATCCAGAAAAATATTTTGATCAGCCGTTCGGCTTCCCTAGCATTAAAAGCGTTGAATAGAATTATGACAATAGCGAACTGAACACCAATACGCAGTAACGACGTTATAGAATAAAGATAGTTGTATGAAAAAACCGAAACCGCTACGATGGCCAGTATAAAAGCCACATAGTAGCCGGATATGGATGGAAAACTTAATTCGGTCTTGCCCTTCAGCAAAAAGTCGACGGCAAATGACGCCATTAATATCAGGGCCATCACATCAGACAGTATCAAAGGCGGATTTTGATTCACGCTCATCGCTATATATATTGAAAATACGAATAAGTAGGCTGCAAATCTGGTTGAAGAGACAAGCAGAAGCACTGCCGGTAATGCCAGAATCAGAGCTGCGATTGCGTGAAAATCGGTGAGTAAAAGCATCAGACTCCCCACCACCAGAAAAACCAGAAAGACAGCAGTCGTATTCTCGACCAGCCGGCTCTTAATTTGAACGGTATTGCCTGTCATCCTTCTATCACAACTCCTTTTTCAGACCTTTCAGCAGCGACATGATTTCATTAATTCTCATTATATAACCCATGCCGATGAATAACACCAATGAAAGGATTGCAATGGGTATGACTCTCATTTTTTGCAAAAAAGTCGTACCCGATGATATTTCGGGCAGCATACCGCTAAAATAGCCTATTACAAGAATCGGTATCGAGGCGACAATAACGCGAAGCACTGTGACGGCAAGTCCTTTTATATCCGCCAGGAGCCCTTGTCTTGCTAAAATCGCGGCCAACAGACCGAATATCATGACATGCACGGCCGATGTCGCCAGCGCGATTCCGGGATAATCAAAAATAGACTTAAACAGCCAGGTCAGGAAGAGTTTTGCGGCGGCCGCAAGAAGTGATATCCAGAAAACCGTTTTCTGCCTCCCGGACGAATAACAGGCTTGAATCATGATAGCATACAAGAAAAGACAAACGACATAAGGTGAATAAGCTTTTACAATTTGCGACGTCATCTTCAGCGAATTAAGATCGAAGGCGCCGCGGAAAAAAACCGCCGCAATCAGGTCTTTGGAGAATACCAGAAAGAATATAGCGGTGGGCAGGGCGATTGTCAAAGCCAGCGACAGCGACGTGTGCAGCAACGTGGAGAACTCTCGCATCCTATCCCGGCCGGATCTCTCGCTCAGATAGGGAAAAGTAACCGCGGCAATGGCGAAGCCGATGATGCTGCCGGGCAGCATCACCAGAACACTGGCGTATTTCAGAGATGACACAACTCCTTCAGCGAGATCGGCGGCGAAGTAGCGGTCGATTATAAAAAAGGTCACCATCAGGAGTTCAACGAGGACAATAAAACCGCCGACCGCCAGAGTTTGCTTCACCTGACCGCCGAAAATATCAAAATTGAAATATTTTAATACGCTTATATCCCATAATTTCAAAAGAAGAAATATCACCTGCAAGGCCATGCCGCATATCGTGCCTATTAAGATGGCAGCCACTGAAATTTTTGTGGAAAAAATGTATATAATCACAATAATGACAATGTTCAAAATTATGGTACCCATCGCCGGGTAGGCAAAGGACTTTTTGACGTTAAGAGCCGAACGCAGGAACGATTCCAGAAAACTGAGAAGAATTGTAAGGGAAAATGCCCGGCAGTATAATATTCCGCGCATGAGATTATCTTCGTCGAGACCGGGCGCCATCATCCGGACAAAGGACGGTGCCAGAATGAAAACAATCGCCAATAAAAAAACAACTATCGAAAAGAGAGAGTTGAACAGACTCCAGACGTTGCGTTTATCGGTATCACCGTTCGGTGATGAATTCATTCTTGCCAGGATCGGAATCGTCAAAAAATTGGTTGCACGCATGGCCACCACCTGGAAAAAAACCGGGGCTGAGATGGCCAGAAGAAAAATGTCATATTCCTGAGATGTACCGAAGCGTTCGGCTATCACCATCTCACGCAGGAAGCCAACCAGTTTTGATAGTATTGCAATTCCGGAAACACCGATGATGGCCTGCCTGATGGTGGGGCTCATGGACAATTCAATCTACCTCGGGAAATGACTCGTTTTCATATTTTTCATTTATATCAAAAAGCGGCTTACCCCATACCCCCGGGGAAAGCCGCTTCCATTTTATTATCGATTCTAAGCCGATACCGATTTCACGACCGTGATAACCTCGTCCTGCTCGGATTCGGTCAACTCGGGAAAAACCGGAATCGAAACGACTTCCCGCGCGGCTTTTTCACTGACCGGGAAATCACCCTCTTTATAAGAAAGGCCTTTATAACAATCAAGCAGATGAAACGGCAGCGGGTAATAAATGTCATGGCCGATCTGTTTTTCTTTCAACACAGCCATCAATTCTTCCTGATTTTTGACCGCAATCGTGTATTGATTATAAATATGATAAGCATAATCCCGAACGACCGGTGTTTTGATTGACGTGCCGGAAAACGCGGCATCATATTTCCGGGCATGCTCGATACGCTTTTCCGTCCAGCCGGCCAGATAATCGGCTTTGACCAGCAGTACCGCCGCCTGAATCGAATCCAGACGGGAATTATAACCGATTACCTCGGGACGATATTTTTTCTTCCAGCCGTGCACGCGCAGCATTTTGAGTTCGGTATAATTATCTTCATCATCGACAACGACCATGCCCCCATCCCCGGCGCCTCCGAGATTTTTCGAAGGGAAAAATGAAAAACAGCCGAAGTGACCGATGGAGCCGGCCATTTTGCCCTTGTACTTTGCCCCGATGGCCTGGGCGGCGTCTTCGATAACGATCAGGCTGTGTTTTTTCGCAATCGCCATCAGCGGGTCCATATCGGCGCACTGACCGAAGAGGTGAACCGGAATAATCGCCTTTGTTTTCGGTGTAATCGCTTTCTCCATTTTGGCGACATCGATATTGTATGTATCCTCCTCGATATCGACAAACACGGGAGTCGCACCAACACGTGAGATAACAGACGTTGATGCAAAAAACGAATAGTCGGCGGTGATGACTTCATCGCCCGCCCCGACACCGGCGGCTCTTAATGATACCAATAGAGCATCGGTCCCGGAGGCAACCCCGACGGCATGTTTTGTACCGCACATCGATGCGATTTTTTCCTCCAGATTAGCGACTTCCGGTCCGAGAATAAAGCGGCCATGATCGAGAACATTTAAGACTGCTTGATCCAGCTTATCTTTAATTGTTATGTACTGTCTTTTCAAATCGAGTAGTGGTACAGCCATGATTTTCTCCTCTATTCATCCCAGCCCTGATTTTCCAGTAACTGATTTTCGGGTACTCCACGAAACGGTTTCGCCGGAACACCGGCCACGATTGTTTTATCCGGCGTATCCGATGTGACAAGAGCTCCGGCCGCGACCAGACAGTCGGCGCCGATGGTCTTACCGGGCAGAATCGTCGCATTAACACCGATACGTCCGCCCTTTTTCACCGTCACACCCTTGAAATATTTAAATCTCTCCCTGGTTCGCCCGACAAAATTGTCATTCGAGGTCGCCACGCAGGGGGCGACAAAGACCCGGTCTTCGAGTTCGGAATAAGCGGTAATATAGACATTTGTTTCCAGTTTGCAGTAGCGCCCGATTTTGCAGAAATTCTCAATGGCGACACCACGTCCGACAATGGTAAAATCGCCGACCGTCACATTTTCCCTGACCGTGGTCATGTCCGCGAGCAGGACTTTTTGCCCGATACTGCATCCGCGATAGACAACCACATTGGTACCAATAATACAATTGGAGCCGATTTCCGCGGGCGGCAGTTCCTGTTCTCTGGTCACCGCGGTATTGGCCGCCTTCATGGGCAATTTTCCGATTACGGTACCGTCATCGATTCTGACACGATCGCCGATTTTCGAATCCGGATGGATGACGACATTATTGCCCAACCGGCATCCTTTTCCGATTTCGACGTTGGCGCCAAAAGTGCAGAAATTACCGTACACGGTTCCATCACCAATCAGGGCTGAGCTATCAATAAAAGCATCCGACATGTTAACCTCGTTATTTACTTATATGTACCGGGGTGCCGCCCGCCTCCAGAGATTTCTGCGCCGCGTCAAGGACTTTGAGTACTTTTAACGCCTCATAACCATCGGACGTGGGCCTTTCCCTGCTTTCCAGTGCGTTTAAAAAGTGCCGACACTCTTCGGCCAGCGGCTCGACCGACGGGATTTTAGGGATTAAAATATCACCGGTGCGAAGAGTCAGAAATTCGCCGTACGTGTCGTAATTTTGTTTTTGATCGATTCCTTTGTCATAGATACGAATCTTTTCGGCCGCACCGGCATCATCAAAGACGACCATTTTTTTGGATCCGACGACAGTTAACTGGCGAATTTTATGCGGATCGAGCCAGCTGACATGAACATGCGCCATCTTTCCGTCTTCGAAATAAAGCACCATAAAAGCGACGTCCTCGATGCCCTTCCGAAGATATGACGAACCGGTGGCGGTTACCCGCACCGGGTCCTCTTCCAGAAGATGCAGTATAATCGAAATATCATGCGGAGCGAACGACCATAGTGCATTTTCCACGTCGCGGACTTTGCCGAGATTCACACGATTGGAATACAGATAATAAATATCACCCAGAACGCCGCTATCCAGTAGTTTTTTCAGATACAATGTCGCCGGGTGATAGACCATGATATGGCCGACCATCAAAATCGCTTTTTTCTCCTCGGCTTTATCGACCAGCTTCCGGCCATCTTCGACCGAAAGCGCCAGTGGTTTCTCAACGAAGACATCGCGACCGGATTCAAGAAAAGTCATCGCCTGCTGATAATGCTGGGCCGGCGGTGTGGCAATTACGACCGCACCGATATCATCACGTTTTAGGATATCCATATAATCGGTAGCAGTCTCCAACCCGGGATAGGCCGACTTCGCGGCGGCCAACCGTTTTTCATCCGTATCGCAGGCCAGGACGAGATGACCGGATGACAGATTGAAATAATTTCTGAGTAAATTTCCGCCCCACGCACCGATACCGATAATCGCGATGTTTTTCATAATATGATCGATTAACTCCCTCGCTTGATTGTTTTCTTTATACCGGGAAGCCACCCGAAAAGAGCCCCATAAAACAATCTGAATCTGGCATAATCTTCCGGTGAGTTGTTTCTCAAATTTTCCAGATAATTCAGAACCAGTACCAGAAATATGGCGAATATCAGCGAGATCAAGAATGTAAAAATGACTATTTTTCGTTTCTGTGGTTTTATAGCCAGATCGGGCGGGTAAGCGCGGTCAAGAATCGATACGTTCGGCGTTACCGCCTTTTCGGCGATCTTGGCCTGCTCGTACTGTTCGGATAGAATCTCATAGAGCTTTCCCGAAATTTTTAAACGGCTGGCAATTTCGGCATATTGGATTTTCAACGCCGGTACTTCGGAAATAGGTAAATTCAGGTACGTACTATCGCTGCCGCCGAATTCCAGAGCCCTTATCTGCTTTTTAATCTCGGCTATTTTTCTCCGGAGGCTGATTACATCGGGATGCGTCTTCGATAAAGTCTGCTCGTCCACGTTAAGCTCTATTTCGCTGTTGGCCAGGCTGACTTTTAATCCCACCGCCGACTCAATAGCCAATTGCGTCTGTTTATCCAGATCAATAGCTTTATGTTGATCCTGAAATTTTTTCATGGCTATTCGCGCGGAATCAAGATCGCGGGCAACCTCATCCAATCGCCCGGCGATAAACTCCCTGGTTATACGCGCGCGTGACGACGCCAGCTCGCGGGTCATCATGTCCAGTTCATCGGCGTAAGAATTGGCGATTTTCGATGCCATCCCGGCGTCTTTATCGATATAGCCAATCTCGAGTAAACCTTCGGGTGTGACCCGAAAATCGGAACGTTTATCGATGATTTTTATCGCCTCATCGAGAGAATTAACCCCATAGTATTTACTTAAATCGTTGGCGGCGACGACCCGCTCGGCAAGCTGCCGGCTTTCCAAAATACGCGCATATATATCGCTGGGCGTCGCCATGATGGGCAATCGGATTCCCGATGTCAGCGAATACGATACATCGTTGCTTGACCAACCCGGATTAAATCCCGATTCACGCGGCGGCAACAGCAAAGCGGTGGCCTTGTACCAGCGGGGTAATAAGAGCGAGATAATCACGGATATAAGTGTCACGACAAGGACAAAAAGGACTATAAATTTTATCCGGAGGGCGATAATTTCCAGTAGTCGCCAAAGATTAAATCGTGTTTCTTCCATATCATCAATCGGTCATATTGTCTACAGCCAAATAAACCAGACTTGCTCCCCCCAGTATCAATGAAAAATCCCTCAATTTCTCCCAGAGATTTCTTCTGCCTTTTTCCTCTTCGATGATAACTGTATCTCCGTCGAAAATATCTATATTCGGCGCGGCGATGATTTTCATTCCCGAGGATTTTCTTATGACAACAACAGCCTTTTTATACGCTTCCCTGGAGAAACCCCCGGCTTTTTTTATCAGATCCGATGCCTTCTCATATCCTTCAATCCCAATCGTTCCCGGACGGTTGACCATGCCATAGATACCAACCAGGCCGGTTTTGGGGGGAATTATGATGGAATCACCCGGTTCGACCGATATTGCATCCAAATGCTCCGGGAAAGAGCGGTCAATTTTCAATGAAACCGGTTCATTATTGCCGCCCAGAGAGAGATTATTAGGGCTGAAAGCTTTTAATTGCTCGATATTTTCCCCGGGTCGCATAAACTCAAATTTGCGAAATATGGCCAGCGAGAAAATATCCGCTTTCGGCGCCAGACCGCCTGCGTTTAAAATAGCCTGTTTCAAATTCAAACCTGTCTGATACGGATAGCGACCCGGTTCTTTTATTTCGCCGACAATGGAGAAATAATCGGTGGAATAAACATCGGGGCGACGGCCTATTATGATTTTGTCACCCTCCTTAATCGGAAATGTCAATTCGGTTATCGATTTAACAATCGGTTTTAAATAATCACCGCTTTTCCGATAAATATAAACCGAATCGCTTTCCAGCCCGGTCAATCCCATCGCCAGTTCGATGACCGAGCCGAGCCGATCACCCTCGACAAATTCAAAACTCCCCGGCAATATTACTTCGCCGGAAATATGGATAAATGATGAGGAGTCATTTACCAGCGGAACCAGTATTTTATCCCCGGAATAGACACTCGGATTGGCGTCCAGGTCGCCACTTCTTTCAAATCGCAGGATGTCGATAAGATGATCTTCACCATAACCGAAAAGTCTTATTCTTCGCCGTGAAGCTCCATCGACAAATCCGCCCGCTTTTCCAATCATCTCCGAGACCCGACTGAAGGCGTTGCCGTCATACAGTCCCGGATTCTTGATTCCGCCCATAACCAAAACCTTCACCGGCCGGACACCGACCAGGCTGACGGTAAAATCGGTCTCGGAATAAAATCGGTTTATCAGATTTTCCAATTTCGCCTTGGCTTCGGTCAAAGTCAAATTGCCGACCTTTAATGCCCCGATCGAGGGCAGCAACAACGATCCCTCCGGAGTGACGATTATATCCATGGCCTTAGTGGAACCATCCCAAAAATCGATACGGAAGCGGTCGCCCGGACGAACTACGTATGTTTCGGGATTAACGATGCTGACATAACTTTCGGCGCGGGCGGAGTTAAAGCTATTCTGTCCGGACATAGATGCACAGTATGAAATGGCCAGGGTTAATATAACGGCATAAAAAAACGGCCTGGAAAACCTAAAAGCCACTTTCAAAGCATACTCCTTATTTAAATCGCCATAAGCGCCGTAAATTTAAAAATGTTTTATACTAAAAACTGTTATAAAAGTCAAGGATGTATTGACAATGTGTAACATTTTATCAGCTATTGACTTCCGATCACCGATAACTATATTGGGACATGCTCTTATCCATTCTGATGCCGCTCTATAACGAGGAAGCGACTGCCGCCCGGATAATCAACAAAGTCCTTGAGCTCGATATCGATTCGGAGTTGATTATCATCGACAACGGGTCCAGCGATGGCACCGGAGAAATTCTTAAGAAATTCGCCGATCGACCGGGTGTCAGGATTATCGAAAAAGAACGCAATATCGGGAAGGGTGACGCAATTATCGCCGGATTGGAATATGCTTCCGGTGAATACACGGTTATCCAGGACGGTGATCTTGAATATGAACCGCGGGATCTGGTGAAGATGATCAGGATTGCCGAGGAAAATCGGGCCGGAGCGGTTTTTGGATCGCGAATATTGAATCCGGAATCCGGGGTGTCGTACCAAAGGTATCTTCTGGGCGGTAAGCTATTGACATTTATCGCCAATGCACTCTTCCGGGTTGGTATTACCGATGAGTCGACCTGCTATAAAATGATCAGAACCGATATTATAAAAGGGATGAATCTTGTCAGCCGGAAATTCGAATTCTGTCCCGAGGTCGTCGCCAAGCTGGGTCGTAATAAAATAAAAATCCACGAAATCCCGATATCATACAGTCCGCGAAAATTCGAAGAGGGGAAAAAAATCAACTGGAAAGACGGTCTTCAGGCGATCTGGACATTATTTAAATATCGACTCCAGCCATTTGCCAAAGTTGCGATTAAAGCCGAACAGAAGACATCCAATAATCGATAAAACTGATATTATCAGACCGGGTATAAAATACGGCGGACGGTACTTAAGTACGATTTTACTTTCATCTGCGGCAACATCGGTCGTGACCAGACCATTGGTTTCATAAAGAGGACGACCATCGGTCGCGTGCCATCCGGGATCATAGCCGATGCTAAATACGATTGTCGCTTCGGAAGAAGGCGCGATTTCGTACTCGACCTTGTTCGGGGTGTACCGGCGATTAATGACCCGCACCTGACCTTTCAAAACATACTCCATAAGAACATCCTCGGTCGGTGTAACGATTCCCCGACTTTCCTTATAAGCCGACAGCCAGGGCGCTTTCAGCGACCCGCGATTTTGCCGGAAAAGCTCATAAATATCGTCGGCATCACCGACCGCCTGGCGGAAATCATCATGAAAAACGACTTCCTCCGGCAGTTTATAATCAATGGTCTTGAAGGCCGGGAGATTGACAAGGAAATTTATCAATAAAACGACACCGACTAAAATAGCTGAGGCGATTTTTTTTGAAAAATCAAACGCTTTTATTTTTTCCATTAGATAATCAAGTCCGAAGCCCGAAATGACGGCAATCGATAGTACGACAAACTGGTTGGCCCGGGCCGGAGAACGAATCGAGGAAAATCCGGGCACATGCATGAAAAGATTCCAGGGTGAAAAATCAAAAAGGTCGCCCAATCCGAATAGAAAGAAAAAAAAGACGGCTATCAGCCAGAGACGACATTTTTTAAATGAAAAAATCAATCCGATAATAGCCAGTATTACGACTATCGGAGAAATAAAAGCACCGTACTCATGGAAACCCCAGTACTGTTCGGGATTCACATTCTGAAAGATTTCCTGGTTGAAAGAGAATAATCCTTTCAGCGCCAGACTAATAGGCGTGAAATCGTTCGGCATCCCCTCCCACTGATTGTGAGTCAGATAATTGAACATCGGGATAAACTTCACCGATGCCAGGAGCAGGCCCATAATAATGGAGCCGATATAAGCTTTGACGAATCGGACTGATTTTTTCTCAATCGAATACATAATTACGAAAACGCCTGTGAAAAACAGAGTATATAAAAATGGTACCGCGGCCCCATTGCCGATGACTATCAAAGCAATAGTCAGTCCCGCGCCGAAGATGTATTTCCAGTTGTCCTCTACTTTCAGCAGAAAATAAATAAACCAGGGCAGGAAACAGAAATGAGTAAAAGGGACATGTCCGATCGAGAAATGCAAAGAGAAGTAGGAACTTCCGAAATAAGCAAACGATACCAGATATGAGGTTATATCCGACAGACCGAGTCTACCGGCCATCTTATAAGATCCCCAGAAACCAAGGAAATAACAGACAAGCATCTGAAGTTTGAGCCCGCCGATGGGTCCGAAAATAAGCAGCAGTATAAAAAAGGGTGAGAGCACTCCGACCTCGGGATGGGCAAATAATATATTTCCGCCGCCGATATATGGATTCCAGAAGGGAAATTGATGGAAGTGCAAAACGGTTTTTACAGGTATTGCCGCCATAGTGACGAATAATTCCCAGTCGCCGACTCCGATGTACTTCCATTTTAGCAGAAAAGGCAGTACGAATACAAGCGAGATGACGAAGAAGATAATCGGTGGAAGAAAATTGCGTTTTTTATCGATTTCGATTTTTGCCATTGAATCAATATAGTCTTTTAGGAAAGTGTTGAGAAGGGAAAATAATCGATTTACCTGATATTAAGCTGAAGTATTTGCGCCAGCATATGAATCCGTCAGGTCATATCCTTGGCATTGTCTCGGGCAAATCACGACAAAATATCAGCGATTGCGCCGCTTCGCCTGGTGACGTGCGGGGGCTCAAAAAACACAATCGATAAAAAGGGAGGCAAAAAATGACTTGCGTAAAATGGATTTATCAATAAGTTTAAATAGAGGCTATTGATCGTTTTCCTGGGGGATAGTTCGAGATTTTTCATAAAGGAGGGCGATTTGGTTAAATCTATAAAATTAATACAATATATTCTTATAATGTTTCTTATTTGCCTTGGCGCCTCGGCAAAAACAATTCATGTCCCGGGCGATTCGGCAACGATTCAGGCTGGAATCAACGGCGCCAATGGTGGCGATACGGTACTTGTGGCGGATGGGGTATATAAGGGTGAAGGAAATCGTGATATAGATTTCGGTGGAAGGAAAATTGTTTTAATGTCCGAAAATGGCTACGATTTCACTCATATAGATTGCGAAGGGAGCGAGCAAGAGCCACACCGAGGATTCATTTTTCATACAGCTGAGGATTCCAGTACTGTCGTTGATGGATTCTGGATTCGCAATGGATACGCGATCTCGGGTGGGGGGATGCTGATATACAACTCAATGCCAATAATAAAAAATTGTCGAATTACCGATAGTCAAGCCATTTCCACAAGCGTATTTGATGGTGGCGGGGCAATATATGTGACGACTGATATTCATATTGATTCGTGTATATTCGAGAATAATTACTCCAACCAGCTTGGCGGGGCGATAATATCTGAGGGTCAAGGAAATCCGACAGTGAAAAATTGCATTTTCCGTAATAATAGCGCCAGAAGCGCCGGTGGAGCTTATTACTGCGGAAGCAGACTAATGGGAAGTTCTGATTCGCTAATGAATTGTATATTCGTAGATAACTATGCTGATAATAGAGCCGGTGCGATTTATTTGGCATTGGGTTGTTCGGCATATACATATAATTGCCGATTTGTAAGAAATTCTGCCAAGTGGTATGGTGGGGCAATTCATAGCCGAATCAATGACAGCAGAATTATAGGATGTGTATTCGACTCCAATTGGACAAATTCGGGCGGTGCCATATATATTACGCAGTGTCCCAACGTCTTGGAGGAATGCGTTTTTTATAATAATTATGCGGAAGCCGGTGGAGGGGCGATATGCGGTACCAGTATGCATGGCACAATTATAAGGAATTGTATTTTTCTTAGAAACCGGGCCATTGGGTGCGGAGGTGCTATAATGAATTATATGTATAGGTGGGAATCAGATATGACTATAGATAATAGCACATTTTTCGGTAACGACGCCTCAACAGGCAGTGCACTATATCAGCGCTCCAGTTATTCTAGTATAATTATGAACAATTGCATTGTTGCTTTCAATTCATCGGGTTATCCAATAATAAGCGAAAAATATACTACCACTATTGGCTTGGTCCGTCCGTCGTGCACCGACATTTATGGCAATGATAGTGGTGACTGGGTCGATCATATAGCCTCCTACGCTGGAATAAACGGAAATATGTCTATAGATCCTCTGTTTTGCGATACTTCAAATAACGACCTTCACCTTGCCGATAATTCGCCTTGCGCGCCGGGGCATCCGGATAATAGCTGCGGCACGTTGATAGGCGCATTAGGTGTTGGATGCGGTGCCACAGATGTGACTGACAATGAAAATGATAATCGGCCGGAGTCATTTGCGCTCCACCAGAATTACCCCAATCCGTTTAATCCTTCGACAAAGATTGAATATACGCTTCCAAGGAGATCAAATGTGACGATCACTATTTTCGACGTTCTGGGGCGGAAAGTTAAAACTATTTTTGATCAGACGATGCCAGCCGGGACGCATACGGCTTACTGGAATGGTACCGACAGTGACAACAATCTGGTCGCCACCGGTGTTTATTTTTATCAAATCAAAGCCGGTGATTTTGTCAATACGAAGAAGATGTTGCTTTTGAAATAGAAGATGGCAGAACCACATCGTCCCGCCGCTGATGCGTCGGGACTCGGGTTCTGCCCTACCTCTAAAACATAATAATTGATTCTATTTTAGATATTTATCGAACCACTTCAATATCCATTCCAGCCGGGCGATACGTCGATCGGGACGCCCGAATCGAGGCAAACCGTGCGATTCCTCCGGAAAACGGACGAATTCGACTTTCTTTTTCATAAGCTTCAAAACGGTATAAAGTTGATCGGCCTGATCGATTTTGGCGGCCAGGTCGTTTTCGGAATGCAAAATTAATAGGGGGGTCCTGATATTTTCGGCGTATGTAAGCGGCGACATTTTCCGGTACCATTCCGGATCGCTCCACGGGTGACGACCGAAGCCGCGTCCCATGTCACCGGAAGCGGTCATGACCATGCTCGACATATTGCAGGCCGACCGCTGGGTGACCGCCGCCGCGAAACGATTGGAATGACCGATAATCCAGTTGGTCATAAAGCCGCCGTACGAACCGCCGGTAACACCGATTCGTTTCGCATCGACATATGAAAGTTTTTCAAGATAGTCGGCGGCCGCCATAAGATCATCGTAACCTTCGACCGTCCCCCAGTCATTCCTTATCGGTGCGGCAAAAGCCTTCCCCCGTCCGGTGCTTCCTCTCGGATTGGTACAAAAAACAACATAACCATTCGAGGCCAGATACAACATCTCGAAATAAAAAGTAAATCCGAATTGAATGACCGGCCCGCCATGGATTTGCAGGATGGCCGGATATTTCCGGTACTTACTAAATTTCGGAGGAAGCACCAGCCAGCCCTGTATTTTTGTACTATCCTTCGACTTGAACCAGACTTCTTTAGTCTTTGGGATGTTAATTTTCGAAAGAAGCTTCTTATTCGGTTCAAAAATTACTTTTGATTTAACATCCCCCCTGCACCTGCCCGAAAGCAAATGTAACTGCGAGGGGATATTCGTTGTCGATATCATCGCTGCGATTTTATTCGTACGGCGGCCGAGACTGAATGCCTTGACATGACAATTTTTTTCGGTGACACGCGCCGGATTGCCACCGGCCGAGTTGACATAAAAAATATGGCTGTTGCCCATGTCGGTAGCGATAAAATAGACTTTTTTGCCGTCTGACGACCACTGCGGCGGCATCCCTATCATACCGCCGATATCGCTGACGGTGTAGTTACCGGTCGAACGATCGAATTGCCGTATCAAATCGACCGCCGGCATTTTGCCATCGGTGCGTACTTTCCAGACATGTAGATTGGTCACCCCCATATTATCTTCGGGATTGTCCCCCCCGCAATAAGCGATAAATTTCCCGTCGGGTGAGAATACAGGTGACCAGACCCACCCCGGCGGCGTGGGAATCAGTTCTCTTTTGCCGCCATTGATCGGAATAACGTATAGTTCTCTATTGAAGGGCGGGACAATCTCTCTCCCCTGCGAGCAGAAAGCTATCCACCGGCCGTCGGGAGATATGCCTGGTGAAAAATCGTCGGATTTGCCGCGCGTGAGCGGTCGAGTACGACCGCTTTCGATATCCAGTTTATAGATATGAAAAGAATCTTTAGACAGAAAACCGCCACCGTCCACCCGATACGGAAATCCGGTGATATGACGAAAAAGCGGAGCTTCCCATTTTTTGTCTTTATCCTTTATGTAATATGAATCGCTATGTCGAAAAGTATACAATAATTCACGGCTGTCCGGTGTCCAGGTCAAAGACGAGGCGGTGCCTTCGAAATTTATTATATTTTTCTCGGTTCCACTGTCGGCGGATAAGATATAAATCCCATCTTCCTGATCACGCGTGGAAATAAAGGCGATATGCCGACCATCGGGCGACCAGACGATTCCGTGATCGGAGACTTCGCCATAAGTGTATTGCCGGGACTCCTTTGTTCGG
Organism: uncultured Ignavibacteriaceae bacterium; assembly: GCA_964467955.1. Lineage (GTDB taxonomy): Bacteria > Zixibacteria > MSB-5A5 > GN15 > PGXB01 > CAYXTW01. Next base: position 18,472 of record CAYXTW010000018.1, read on the forward strand.
CAATTTACGACATAAATATGCGAATAATACCTCCTTCTGTTATCGGAAATAGTCTGCAGAGTATACGCTGTTTTTTTCTCATCGGGAGATAACGCGACCGAAGTAATCAGTTTCAAGCGGCATAAATCCGCAGCTTCAATACGGCGCCTGTTTTTGATTTTTCCCTTCATCGTGTGGAAAAAAGCCGAAAGATCGATAAAGGAAGCATTTACTCCCTACCTGCGTTTGACGTTGAGATCGCCCTCGAAAACCAATGAATCGTTCCTGTAATTAAAGTACCTACCATACATCTCCGCATGGAATCGCGATGATTTGACGGTGTCGATTTTAAGATGGCCCTCACGGCATTCGTAATGCTTGATTCGGTCATCGAGTTCATACATCCCGATTATACGGCAAATCGATTTTTTCTGTAAATCAAGACTGCCGGTCGTGATATTTTGCGGAAGAGCGACATAAATACGATAATTAATCTCCCCGACCGCTTTAATCAACCCGGTCTGAATCTCACCGCGATTGGGATCGATGCGCCGCTGATTGCTGATGAGGACATTGCCTTCGCCGGGCATAAGCGGATCGGTATCGGATGAAAGCGACAATGTAAAATTTTCCAACCAGTAACTATCGATATAATCGAGCCTCAATCGTGTTTCTTCCCCGATCTGATACATCTTCGGTTTCAGCCGGCTCCGGCATGATAGCAGCAGCAAAAAAACGGCGAGAGATACAAAGAATATTTTAAAATATATTTTCACAGGGGCATCTCGACCATGCGATATTTTTTGTAAAGTTTCGCACCCATGTCTTCCGCCGCCCGGCACATCAGTTCATTTGTCTCGAGAATCCAGGACAACTCGGCCCATTGGTAGCCCTTTTGTACTCCCAAATTATATGTATCCACGAAAAAGATATTATCGATACCGCGTTTTTGATACTCATGCACGACACCCATAGTCATCATCCGCAAGCCCTTAATCTTGTTGCGGATTTTCGTATGCCACAGAAGTTTCAGCAGCCCGGCCGGAAACAGCCGGCCGTGAAGGTGTATCAAAGCCTGATTGATATCCGGCACCGCCATCGAAAAGCCCGCCGGTTCGCCGTCGATTTCGGCAATCAGAAGCATATCGGGATCGACAATCTCCTTGAGATTTTTGGCCATATGGTTGAATTCATCCTCCTGTAACGGCACAAATCCCCAGTTGCGCTCCCAGGCATGATTGTAAACATGACGGATGACTTCGATCTCGCGGGCGAATTTCGAGAAATCGGCCGATCTGACTTTAATTTTATTGCGTTCTCTGATTCGCTTGACGATTTTCAGATGTCGCTCATCGATCGGGGTCTCTTTGGTTATCAGATAGGCGTGCAAATCCATTACTTTTTTCAAACCGAATTGTTCCGCCAGTTTCGGTAAGTACGGCTTGTTGTACGGATTCATGACGGTCGGCGGACTGTCGAATCCCTCGACCAGAAAACCGATTTCATGGTTGGTCGAAAAACTGGCGGGGCCACGCATTTTTTCCATGCCTTCCGCCTTGAGAGCAATCATCGCGACTTTAAACAACTGCGAGGCGACTTCGTAATCGTCGATCGACTCGAAAAATCCGAAAAAACCGACTTTCTCTTCATGGAATTCGTTGTGATTGTAATTTATACAGACGCCGATGCGGCCGACCAATTTATTGTCCTGTGAGGCAAGAAAAAGTCGGGTTTTGGCGCCGCGATAAAACGGATTTTTGCGCTTGTCGAAAAATTCTTTGCGCTCATATATCAACGGTGCGACCCAATAGGGGTCATCCATATACAACTTAAATGGTAAAGTAATAAACTGATTCAATAGGCGCGCGGAATCGACTTCGATAATATCAACATTGCCGGACATCGTTTATGATATAATACCCATTTTTTTGCCGGTTTTCTCGAAGACCTCCAGAACCCGATCGAGTTGCTCGTCGGTATGGTTGGCGGTGTAGGAAGTACGAATCAAAGCATTGCCGGGGGCAACGGCGGGCGAAACAGCGGCATTGGCAAATACGCCGTTGTCGAAAAGTTCTTTCCAGAAAGCGAAAGCGGCCATGTCTTCGCCGATCATAATCGGGATGATCGGGGTTTCGGAACGGCCGGTGTCGAATCCGAGTCGTTTAAATTCGGCCAGCATCCTGCGGGCGTTGCGCCAGAGGTTGGCACGCCTTTCCGGCTCGGTCTGGATTATTTTCAGAGCCGCCAGGACCGCGGCCACATTCGAAGGCGGTATCGAAGCGGAGAAAATCAATGCTCGTGCAAAATGTTTGACATAATTTATAACGGTATCGTCGCCGACGACGTAGCCACCCAGCGATGCAAACGATTTTGAGAAAGTGCCCATCATCAAATCTACGTCATCAAGCAGACCGAAATGTTCGGCGGTACCACGCCCGTTTTCACCGAGAACGCCGACGGCGTGGGCATCATCTACCATCACACGCGCACCAAATTTTTTGGCGAGTTCGACCAGAGCCGGGAGATTGATAATATCACCCTCCATCGAAAAAACACCGTCAACCACGATAAATATCCCGCCGCGAAGACCGTTATTGATGACATTAATCAGGACGCGTTCAAGGTCGACCATATCATTATGCGCAAACTTGACAGTACGACCGTATGATAACCGGCAGCCATCGACAATCGAGGCATGGTCACCGCGATCGATGACGAGCGTGTCATTTTTGCCGACCAGACAGGAGATAGTGCCGAGATTGGTCTGAAAGCCGGTCGAATAGACCAGCGCCGCTTCTTTTCCGAAAAATTTAGCCAGCTTGTCTTCGAGTTCAATATGTAAATCAAGCGTCCCGTTCAAAAATCGCGAACCGGTGCAGCCGGAACCATAATCTCGGGCGGCTTTGGCGGCGGCCTCTTTGACACGCGGATCATTGACCAGCCCCAGATAATTATTGGAGCCGATCATAATCATCTTTTTGCCGTTTATAAGGACTTCGTCGCCGGGGGCGGATGAAATCGGATTAAAATACGGGTATACACCGGCCGCTTTGACTTCGTGGGCGGCGGTAAAATTTACGCATTTATCGAAAAGGTCCTGCCTTTTACCGGCGATAATCTCCTCGGGCTGCAACTATATTATCCTTTCGTTTACTAAATAAGTCAAAAAGCTAATTAAAGGCAATTCTGTTGTCAAGAAAAATGATTGTGCCGATAGCAATGAATAATTGGATTATCCCGGCTCTTCCTCCGCAAAAATCGCACGCAGAGGGCGGAATAGCAATTACATTTCTTGTGGCAAAAGATATAAAAAACCGGCCACAAAAAGAAGAATCTATTGTGGCCGGAAACAGTCTTATTTCGACGAATTCGGCATATCGCAACTGCAGTCACCCTGGCCGCATCTTAGTTCGCCGACACGAACGGTGTAACCGCTGCCGTATTCATTGGTCAGAAAATCAATATTGATATCCCCGATTTTATTCAGGTACTCGAGCAGCTTGGGATCGATATAGGCTGAAATCCCATTGGAGCTGAGTTTTTCAAGGCCTGCCGTTGACTCATCCAGAGCCATCCCCAGAGCGGGGCCGCTTCAGCCGGAGCCCATAAAATGCAGAATGAGATTCTTGTTCTTGTGCGCTTCGGAATCAAGAACCTTCTTCAACTCCTCGCCTGCTTTTTCAGAAACGTTCAACATAAACAAAATCCTTCTCTATTCTCAATATCAAAACATAATAGTAATAAAAAAGTTCAAAAAAGCAAGAGGGAATTTGGATAATCGGTGAAAAATACTGCTGTTTATATTCGACATATGGCAAAATCGCTGGCTTTTATCCGGTTTTTATATCAATTATTTTTTTAAATTGCATACGACAGAAATCTATCCTTATTAGTATATTTTTATATTACTTGACGGATTAAAGAAAATTGAACATATTAATTTATATACAGCATAAATAAACTGTATAAGGCGGTAATGTCGTAGTACGATTAATCCGGCTATTTCCGCCGATAGAAATAACATGAAAAGCAAGATAGCCATATTTGCGGCCTTCATAATCCTCGCCGGGGTCGCCGTCTGGGCAGGGCTTCCGACCACGATCAACGATTTTTTCTTCCCGGGCTCGCAACCGAACCAATCCGGTAATCTGGAGACACCGGATAAATGCGATAATTGTCACGGCGGATATGATCAGGCAGTCGAGCCGGCCTTTAACTGGCGCGGCAGCATGATGTCGCAGGCGGCGCGGGATCCGCTGTTCTACGCCTGTCTGGCCATATCCAACCAGGATGCCCCGGAAAGCGGCGATTTGTGTATCCGCTGCCACTCGCCGGCCGGATGGCTGGAGGGACGCTCGACACCGACCGACGGCTCGGCCTTGAATAATAATGACCGCGAGGGAGTCCAGTGCGATTTTTGTCATAAACTGGTCAAACCGACTCCGCTGGGGGTCAATCCGTATCCTGACGACTCGATTTACACCGCCGATACTTATCCGGAGGATCAGACATATTTAAGCACGATAACCGATATTCCACCGATGTCGGGCAACGGGGCTTATGTCGCCGACGGTAACAATGCCAAGCGGGGACCGTTTTTCGATGCCGCCGCCAAGCACCAGAAATTTTATTCCCCCTTCCATTCCGATATAGACATTTGCGGAAGCTGTCATGACGTCAGTAACCCGGCTTATTATCGGGATTCGTTGGGTGATTATGTCCCGACTGATTTTGACCAGCCTGCGCCCGATTTTAATACCTACGCCATGTTCCCGATTGAAAGAACCTATTCGGAATGGAAATACAGCGCCTATAATACTCCCGGCGGCATTTATGCACCGCAGTTCGGCGGCAACAAGCAGTATGTTTCGACCTGCCAAGACTGTCATATGAAAGATGTCACCGGGGTCGGATGCAATAAAGCCGGGGTGCCGACACGTGACAATTTACCACTTCATGATTTGACCGGCGGAAATACATTTATTCCGCTTCTGATAGATTCGGTTTTCCCCGGCGAATCCGATTCGGCGGCCTTGGGCGCCGGTACCCAGCGGGCGACCGGGATGCTTCAAAAGGCGGCAACGCTTGAAGTCAGCACATCGGAGCAGGGTAACAGCTATTTGGCCTCGGTTCGGGTTACCAACGAAACCGGGCATAAATTGCCCTCCGGCTACCCCGAGGGAAGACGTATCTGGTTGAATCTAAAAGCCTATAATGCGTCGGATAATCTGATTTATGAATCGGGCGCGTACGATCCCGTAACCGGTGTTCTTACCCATGATGCCGACGCCAAGATCTATGAAATTAAGCCGGGTCTGTCGGAGACGGTGGCGAATATTCTCGGCTACTCCCCCGGACCGTCATTCCATTTCGCGGTAAATGACACGATTTTCTCTGATAATCGGATTCCGCCGCGGGGATTCACCAATGCCGAATATGAGATGATTCAGTCGCCGCCTATAAATTATACCTATTCCGACAGCCAGTACTGGGATGATACCCAGTACCTGATTCCGGGGGCGACGGCGCAGCTGGATGTTACTCTGTACTATCAGACGACCAGCAAAGATTATGTTGAATTTTTGCGGGATGAAAACACAACCAATGATTGGGGCGATGTATTTTATAGTCTCTGGAATAATAATGGTAAATCGGCGCCCGTGGTGATGAACAGCCAGACTATAAATCTGACACCGATGGGCGGTAATCAACCGCCGGTATTAGATTCAATCGGGGATAAATCGGTTGATGAGGGTGTCAATCTGGACTTTACGGTTACCGGTTCCGATCCGGACGGTACGCCGCCGGCATTGACGGCTGAGCCATTGCCGGATGGTGCCAACTATACCGACCATAATGATGGGACCGCCACATTTGACTGGACGCCTACTTTCGATCAGGCCGATGTATACGATATAACTTTCTACGCCACTGACGATTCCGGCGCCGTCGATTCGGAAGCAATCACCATTACCGTCAACAATGTCAACCGACCGCCAGTATTAGATTCGATTGGTAACAAATCCGTCGATGAAGGCGTCAATCTGAACTTCACCGTTACCGGCTCCGATCCCGATGGTACGCCGCCGGATCCGACCGCTGAACCGTTGCCCGACGGTGCTAATTTCACCGATCATGGTGACGGTACTGCCACCTTTGACTGGACACCGACTTTCGATCAGGCCGATGTGTATGATATAGTTTTCTACGCCACCGACGATTCCGGCGCCGTCGATTCGGAAGCAATCACCATTACCGTCAACAATGTCAATCGTCCGCCGGTTCTGGATTCGATCGGAGATTATTCAACTGAAATCGGAGACACTATATTGATTATCATAACGGCAGTCGATCCTGACGGTGACAGTGTCACGATAACGGCCGAGAATTTGCCGCCTGATGCCTCTTTCAGTTATGAAGGATGGGATGAGATACTCGAAAAATATTATGGAGAATTTTTCTGGGTACCGAACGAGTCGCAAATCGGTACATATGGAAATATTCGATTTATCGCAAGCGATGGGACGCTGACTGACGATGAGACTATCACGATTACGGTGACCGGTACGACTTTCCTGTGCGGTGACGCCAACAGCGACGGTACCGTCAGCATTTTCGATATCACCTATATAATAAGTTATCTTTATCTTGGCGGCCCGGCGCCCGCGGTCCCGGTATCGGCGGATGTCAACAACGATGCAACGATTAATGTCTTCGATATAACATATCTCGTTGCTTATCTGTATCTTGAGGGTCCGGAACCGAATTGCCCTACTCAATAGAGATACAGGTCACACTTATAGACGGCAATAATAATTGTCTCATATATCCATATTAGCCGGCTCGAAGTACTCCAAATCATGCTTGCAGGTCGGGCATTTTTTCGGCGGCTCGGTCCCTTCGTGGATGTAACCGCAGACGGAACACTTCCACCTGATCGGCTTTTCTCTTTTGTAAACCGTCCCGGCTTTTACCATTTCGAGCAGTTTTTTATACCTGTCACGGTGATGCGCCTCGACTTTGGCTATCTGCCGGAATAACACCGCTGCTTCCCGATTGCCTTCATCGCCGGCATCTTTGGCAAATTGCGGATACATTTCAGTCGTTTCATAGTTCTCGCCCTCCATCGCTGCCTGGAGATTGGCGGCCGTATCGCCGATTCCGCCGAGCAGCGCAAACTCATCTTTGGCGTGACGCCGCTCATTTTCGGCAGTTTCCTCGAAGATCTTGGCGATGTAATGAAAACCTTCTTTGCGAGCCACTTTCGCCCAGAATGTATATTTGTTTCGCGCCTGCGATTCGCCCGCGAATGCAGCTTTCAGGTTTTCTTCAGTCTTGCTCATCTTTCTTACTCCTTTATGTAGATATTACATTAATATACAAAATCATTTTGTCCCGGACTACATTTTTTGGAAATTTAATACAAAAATCGAAAACGGCGCCGGAAACGACGCCTTTTTACATGTGTTCAGGAGGAGATCAAGTCAATTACAGATTAATATTCTTCCGGATTTACATCCTCAATACCGACATCGGTATCGCCGATAGGATTGCGCTGCTGTTTGAAGTTATTGAAATTGTATGTAAGCGTCAGCATCACTATCGGAGCTTTGCGGTCAAAGCGTCGGTAGTTATAAAAATCGATACCCTCCGAGATGTTTTCAAATTTGCCGCTTCCGAAAATATCATTGACCTGCAAGGTGGCCGCCAGGACTTTACTGATAAAATCGTACCTGAGTGCCGCATTCGCCGTAAAATTCCCGTTGCGTTCGCCCTGTGAAGTGACCGACTTACTGCGGTAGCGACCGTTAAGTTGAATTCTCGTTTTTTTGCCGATGTCTATATCGTTACTCAGTCGAGCGTTCCAGCTGAATTTCTCCTCGGAATAATCCTTACCGTACAACGTGCCCTCCACCCGATAATTATACAAACTGGCGGAGCTGTTTATTTCCCAGAATTTAAAAGGCGATATATTCAGCATCAACTCGGTGCCAAAAGAATAATCAGCACCGACATTTTCGACCGTGCGAAGAATGACATTGGTACTGTCAGGATAAACTGAATTTACGAACTCGATTTTGTTGTGGGTGATGCGATAATAAGCCTCGAGCGAAAAGAGATTACGGCCGAAAGATTTCTGATAACCCGTTTCATAAGAGTCGATATATTCCGGTTTTAAGGCCGGGTTGCCCCGGCGGACATTATAAGCGTCGGACCAGCTCTCGAACGGTTCCAGGAACCAGCCGCGGGGTCGGTCGATTCTCCGGCTGTAGCTGGCCATCACCTGCTGCGTGCCGCTTAATTGAAATGAAGAATGTATTGTCGGGAAATAATCCCAGCGATCGATATTAAAGCTCTTATCTTCACCGACCAAGACAATATTCCGGTATGTATATTCGCCTCTTAATCCCAGTTGATACCCGAACCGGCCGACTTCGCCGGAATTCATGATATACAGGGAGTGGATATCCCTGTCATAATCGGTGGTATGACTGTATTCAGGATAAAAAATATAATCCGCGGTGAGAGAATCATAATAATAAAGCTCGTTCTTATCTTTGGAACTCTCGATTCGACTCTGGTAACCCATTTCGAGCTTGCCCTTCTCGCGAATCGGCCGAGTATAATCCATTTTCATGCGAAGCTGGGTCCCCGGTCCGCTTTCGATGGATTTCTGCCCGAATGATATTAAGCCGTCGGAATCGATGAGATTATTATGCGATTCAGAATCCATATCCCGTTTTAACAAGACTATTTGTCCGCTCAGCTTATGCTCTTTCGCGGCGAATTGATGATTATAATCCATATTGGCTGCGAGAAATGTGCCTGTACGATCGGAGAGATCCTCGCTGGTATACAAATTATGATCTCCGCCGGGAACGGTATACTCCTCATAGTTCTCCTGCGATTTCTGGTCTCCGTCGAAATTGCCCAAACGCGCCCCGAAACTGAGAATATCTTTGGATGAAAGATTGTACTCCAGTCCGCCGCGGCCGCCATAGCGCGTCCGTCCTCTTTGCGAACTGCCATCCGAATTGACATACGAAGTAGTGTCATTATTCAGGGTCCGGCTTTCCTGTGAGGATGAGCCGGGCTGGTTTCTTTTGTTGTAATCGATATCGATAAAAGCATTATAGTTCCCATTTCGATAGTTGAGCAAGCCGTCGCCGCCGTATTTATTATCAAAACCGCCGTTGGAATGCAAAATGCCGCTCATACCGCGAAGTTTCTTTTTCTTCATGACAAGGTTGATAATACCGGAGGTGCCATCGGGGTCGTATTTGGCCGAGGGATTGGTAATAATTTCGATATTTTCAATGCTGCTCGCCGGAGTTTGCTGAAGAACATCATTGGCATCGAGGATAGTCGGCCGCCCGTCGATTAAAACCGTAAAGTTGGAACTTCCGCGCAGCTGGACATTACCCTCGATATCAACCGTAACCGAGGGGACGTTATCGAGGACATCCACGGCCGTCCCCGACGTCGAGGTCAACTGGCGGTCAACATTAATAACTTTTTTATCGATTTTGAATTCGATGGGTGGTTTCTCGGCGGTCACCTCCACGCCCTTGATATTTATGGACGATTGGACCAGCGGAATCTCGCCCAGATCGACCTGGAGATTGCCGGGTGCAATCGTAACTTCATCGATGGTTTTAAGATCATAGCCGAGAAAACTTATCTGGAGATAATACTTCCCCGGACGGATTTTGGTCAGGCTGAAAGAGCCGTTTTCGTCCGTACTTATTCCCGTAACCTGGGTGCTGTCTTTTTGGGACATTAATATAACGGTCGCGTATTCAATTGGCTTTTGTAATTCCGAGTCCAGCACACGGCCGGAAATCGAGCCCCCTGCGCCCATCATACCGCGCTGCTGGGCAAATGCCGCACTGCCAAAGAGCAAAAACGATATTATCAATAAAATCCCATACCGGCCCATAAATCCTGCCTGTCCCCCTTTTTTCCCCCTGCATTTATGCTTATCCAGATTCAAGTCCGGCTCCTTTCGAAGTTATTATCCTTGTTTTCCTATTTAACAATTGGCCCGGGCCAAAAGTCTAATGGGAAGAATGATAATATAAATAATTTCTTTGATTTACGACGTTTCTTATGATAACCGGGGCGAAATTATGACCCGATTGGATATGAAATGTCCTATAAAATATTACAGGGTTTGCCATATAGATTTAATTTTCGCTTTCGGCCGCTGAATTTAAGCGATATTCGGAAATCGTCTGTAAGAAACTGAATAGGTTGATATTTCGACATCCCGGTGTTTCTCCATTTGGCCTATCAAAGCCATTTTTTCCGCCGGAAAAACCAGAGTAAACCGACAATGACAATTATAACCGTCAGCCAGAACATCGGATAGCCAAAATAGAAGCGCAGTTCCGGTAAATTGAAGGGGCTGATACTGGTATCGAAATTCATCCCGTAAACTCCGGCCAGAAAACCGAGGGGGATAAACATAGTCGCGAATATGGTCAGGACTTTCATAATCTCATTCATCCGGTTGCTGACGCCGGTATGATATAAATCCAGTAAACCGGAGACCATATCCCTGAACGTCTCGACCGTATCTATCACCTGAATCGTGTGCTCGTACAGGTCTCTTATGTATGGTATTGTTGACTTTTTAATCAACTTCGTTTCTATCCGTTCAAGACCGCCGATGACTTCACGCAGCGGCCAGACCGATTTTCTCAAAATTATCAGTTGCTTTTTTAGGTCTCTTATTGTCGCGAGGCTTTCGGTTTTCGGATTTTCCGCTATCTCATCCTCCAGCATTTCGACTTTCTCTCCGATTTGTTCCAGAATTATAAAATAATAATCGACAACGGCGTCAATCAGAGAATAGGCAAGATAATCGGCGGACATGAGACGGGTGCGCGGGACCGTGCGCTTGATTCGCTGCCGGACAATATCAAGAACATCGTCGCTCGTTTCCTGAAAAGTAATGACCCAGTTTTTTCCGAAAAGAACGCTGACCTGTTCGGATTTTATCTCGCCATCCTCTTTATCGCCATAAAGCATTTTTATCACGATAAAGATGTAATCTTCAGTATCCTGCATATTGGGTCGATGGCCGGTATTAACGATATCCTCCAGAACGAGGGGATGGATACCGAAATGCTGCCCCAGTTTTTCGATCGGTTCCGGTTTATGGATACCGTCGATATTAATCCAGGTGATCGTCGGACTGTCTTTGAATGGAAAGCAATCTTCGATATTGGTAAGTCTTTTTTCCTTATGTTCCGTCTCCGAATAATCGATAACGTCAATATGGACATCCGTCGTCCGTTCTTTACCGATATAGATAATGCTTCCCGGCGTCATGCCGATTTTTTTTGAAAGGCGACTGAATAATCTGGCCAAAACCGACCCTCCTTGGCTTATTTTTTCGAAATATGACGACCAATTATTTTTATGTCAAAACCTTTTTAAATATATTAGTATAGACTTCAGACATGAATAAAAATTTGCCGGAGTATTCATATAATGCCAAGATTGACTTTTTATGGCGCCACCGGGACAGTGACCGGTTCGCGATTTCTGCTTGAATTAAAAGACCTGAAGCTGCTAGTGGATTGCGGCCTCTTTCAGGGACCGAAAGAAAATCGCCTTAAAAACTGGGAGCCCTTTCCGGTGAACCCTTCCGAAATCGATGCCGTGATAGTGACCCATGCCCACGTCGATCATATCGGTTATCTTCCGCGATTATCCCGCGACGGTTTTGCCGGCCCGGTTATATGTACCCACGCGACCGCGGAACTGAGCAAAATTCTCCTTATGGACAGCGCCCATCTTCAGGAAGAAGATGCGCGGTGGGCCAATAAAAAAGGATTTTCCAAACATGAACCGGCATTGCCGCTATTCGGAACCGATGATGCCGAGGCTTGCCTGAAGCAGTTCTCGCCGTTTCATTACGGTGAGGAAATCGAACTGGATGCCGATATCAGTTTGAAATTCAAAGATGCCGGACATATTCTGGGATCGTCGATGGCGGATATCAGGTTTTACCACGACAATCATCACACCAAAAAAATAGTCTTCTGCGGTGATCTCGGTCGTCCGGCACGAGCCATACTCAGGGATCCGACGCAAATTTATAATGTCGATTATCTGATTCTGGAATCGACCTACGGAAATCGTTTACATGAGGAGAAATCGTTTTATGACGAATTAATCCGTGTAGTACATGAAAGTATGGCCAGAGGCGGGGTACTGGTCATTCCGTCGTTCGCGGTCGGACGAACGCAGACTCTGCTGTTCATATTAAGAGAGCTTGAGGAACAAAAGAAGATTCCGATTTTGCCGGTGTATGTCGATTCGCCGATGGGGCTTGAGGCGACCGCCGTTTATGAAAAAAATATCGCCGGTCAGAACCTGCACAGCCGGGTGCTGAACATTCAGGGCAAAAACATATTCAAAACCGACGATATTCGGATTTGCGACTCGAGAAAAAAATCAAAAGCGATTAACGATGTTAAAGATAATGCCATAATTATCTCATCGAGCGGTATGTTGACGGGAGGGCGTATTCTGCATCATCTGGTGCAACGTTTGCCCGAAAAAAATAATACGATACTGTTCGTCGGGTATCAGGCGGAAGGGACCCGCGGGCGGGCGATACTGGAGGGTGCACCATCGGTTAAGATTCACGGTGAAATTGTTCCGGTGGGGGCGCATGTGGAGATGATATCGGGGCTGTCATGCCATGCCGATTATAATGAGACTCTGGCCTGGCTGATGGGCTTCAACAAACCGCCCGAAAAAACTTTTATAATCCACGGCGAAGACGACGCCCGCGAATCGATGGCGCAGAAAATCCGCGACCGATACAACTGGAATGTCACGGTCCCAGATTTCACCGAGTCGTTTATACTGGATGTGTAGTACAAATTACCACCACAAATCCCTTTTATAAAAAATCGTCGGGCAGGAGTAAGCGACTCCTACCCTACATTTATTTCATCAGTGCGCCGTCAGTAATCTTTCCTGACGGCCTTAAAAAGTTGCGGCAGGTCCTGCGCCCGATTTATCGGGAGTGTGACCTGCCGCCTTATATTATCTCACCTCGATAAAACTAATCTCTACCCCATAAATGGATATCTGTAATCTTTCGGGGCGAGGAAATTTTCCTTTATCGCGCGCGGCGAAGTCCAGCGAATCATATTCAAAATCGAACCGGCTTTGTCATTGGTACCCGAGGCGCGTCCGCCGCCGAACGGCTGCTGCCCGACGACCGCACCGGTCGGCTTGTCGTTGATATAAAAATTGCCGGCGGCATGACGCAGAATTTTCGCCGCCTGCAAAATAGCCTTCCGATCACGCGCGAATATCGCGCCGGTCAAGGCGTACGGTGAAGTACTGTCGCACAATTCAAGCGTCTTGACAAAGTCCGCATCTTCATAGACATATATTGTGATAACGGGCCCGAAAATCTCCTCCCGGATGAGTTTAAATTTCGGATCGGTCGTCAGAACAACAGTCGGCTCGATAAAGTAACCTTCGGAGTCGTCATAGTTGCCGCCGCAGATGAACTCGGCGTCGTCGCTTTCTTTGGCATAGTCAATATAACCGACAATATCATTGTAGGCGCTTTTGTCGATAATCGCATTCATAAAATTGGAAAAATCGCACGGGTCGCCCATCTTAATCGACTTGACATCATCCAATATCCCATCACGAATCTGCGGCCAGATCGATTTGGGTATATATGCCCTCGAAGCGGCCGAACATTTCTGCCCCTGATACTCGAAAGCGCCGCGGGTAATAGCGGTGACAACCTCATCGATATCGGTCGAATTGTGCACGAAAATAAAATCTTTGCCGCCGGTCTCACCGACAATGCGCGGATAAGATTTATATTTTTCGATATTGCCGCCGACCGTCTTCCACATTGTTTGAAAAACAGCGGTACTCCCGGTGAAATGAATCCCGGCCAGATTTTCGTTTTTGAGGACATACTCGCCGACGTCGGCGCCGCGAGCGGTGACCATGTTGATGACACCGTCGGGCAGGCCGGCTTCTTTGAAAATTTTCATCAGAAGATAAGCGGTATAAGTCACCGACGAAGCCGGTTTCCATAGAACCGTATTACCCATAATAGCCGGCGAAGTCGGCAGATTACCGGCGATGGAAACGAAATTAAACGGTGTCACGGCAAAAATGAATCCCTCGAGCGGGCGGTAATCCATCCGGTCCCAGATGGCCTTGGCGTTGCCCGGCTGCATATCGAAAATCTGCTGGGCATAATAGACATTATACCTGAAAAAATCGGCCAGTTCGCAGACAGCGTCAATTTCGGCCTGGAAAACGGTTTTGCTGTGCGCAAGCATGGCTGCGGCGTTGATTTTGGATCGATACGGACCGCTGAGCAGGTCGGCCGCTTTCAGAAAGATGGCCGCTTTTTCTTCGAAAGGAAGAAACTCCCACTCTTCTTTGGCTTTCAAAGCCGCCGAAATCGCCATCTTGATTTCTTCCTGACCGCCCTGATACCATTGGCCCAGCTCCAGCGAATGATCGTGCGGGGCGGTTATTTTCTTCGGTTCGCCGGCCTTGATTTCTTTGCCGCCGATAACCATCGGGATATCAAGTTTGGTCTTCTTCAGCTCCTTTAATGCCTCCTCCAGTCCGGCGCGTTCCGGGCTGTCCGGGGCGTATAAATGAACCGGCTCGTTAAACGGCTGCGGTACTCTGAAATTTCCCATCTTTCACTCCATATCATCAATTATAGTTCATTTCATCTTTTTCATACCGGTCCGCATACTGGACACGGTGCGCCAGATAATTTATAATTTAACCGAAAATCCGCAACCCCGGATTTGGAAAATTGTCGGCTTTTACACCCCCAATCAGCCAAAATCGCTTTATTTTTCCGTAAATTTTTCTTATACTATTTTTTTGACATACCGGGATTGCGCGAGCATCGACAATTACCGGCATAAAAAAACCCGCATTGAAAACACAACACGAGGAGTAATATAATGAGTTTGGAGACCGCAACAAAAGCCCCGACCTGGGATCTGGATTCACTTTTTCCCGGCGAAACCGAGTCAAATGAGTTTGAGGAGTTCAGAAGAAAAATAAAGGCTGATTTAAAAGCTTTGTCCGATGAATTCGAGAAATTGCCGGATAAGCTCAGCGATACGAACAAACAGCTGTGGCTGAAATTTATTCTAAAACTTCAGGATTTGACTGCACGCATATTCGATGCCGAATCGTTTGCACATTGTCTTGTCAGCCGCGATGTCAAGGATGAAAAGGCGCATCAGATAGTCGGTGAGATCGATGTTTATGTCGCTGCTTTCAAGAGATTGATGGTGCAGCTTGAGGCGTTCTCCAAAAATCAGCCGGATGATAAGTGGAATAATCTGCTTAAAAGTGAAGATCTTAAAGAAGGCAGCTTTTTCTTAAACGAGTTGCGGGAAATCGCTAAGAAGAAAATGCCGCCGGAGTTCGAGTCGCTGGCGGCGGAACTGGCCGTTAACGGTTATCATGCATGGAATCGGCTGTACGATAAAATGTACGGTGAGCTGGGTGTTGAATTTACCGAGAACGGAAAAACCGAGGTGCTTTCTCTGGGCCAGCTGGCCAACAAAATGACCAGCCCGGATCGTGATATTCGAAAACAGGCCTTTGAAAAACTTGAAAGTGCCTGGGAGACACGCGGAAGCGAAGCCTCGATGGCGCTCAATTTCCAGGCCGGTTTCCGCCTTACGCTTTATGAAAAACGAAAGTGGAATTCGGTTATATTCGAGCCGTTGTTTAACAGCCGTATTAATGAAAAAACTCTCGACGCGATGTGGAGCGCGGTCGCCGAAGCGAAGCCGCAGATAAACAGGTATATTGCCGCCAAGAAAAAATTGCTGGGGATAAACAATTTCCGATGGTACGATCAGACGGCGCCGGTGGGGGCGTCGGATCGAAAGTACAACTTCGAGGAAGCGTCCGATTTTATTGTCGATAAGCTGGGCGGATTTAATCAACAGCAGGCTGATTTTACCAAAATGGCCCTCGAAAAACGATGGGTCGAGGCCGAATACCGCGCCGGCAAGGCGGGTGGTGCCTTCTGTACCAGTTTTTCGACCAAAAAACAGAGCCGGGTGCTGATGACTTTCGAAGGCACGTTCGATAATCTGCTGACAATGGCGCACGAGTTGGGGCACGCGTATCATCAGCAGATAGTCTGCCAGTTGCCGGTCTTTGCGCAGGTTTACCCGATGACCCTGGCCGAGACCGCCTCGATTTTTAATGAGATGCTGGTAACCGATGCTGCCTTGATGCAGGCGGCCGACCGTGATGAAAAACTTATGCTGCTCGATCAGAAACTGCAGAACGCTTATGTCCTTTTCTGCAACATTTATGCGCGGTTTATTTTCGATAAAACCTTTTATGAAGAGCGCAAGGATGGCCTGGTCAGCCGGGCGCGACTGGATGAGATAATGGTGCAGTCGCAGAAAAAAGCATTCATGGGGACGCTGGCCGATGATGGTTATCATAAATTATTCTGGGCGTCGAAACTGCATTTCTTCCTGACCGATGCGCCGTTTTATAATTTCCCGTACACCTTCGGCTTTTTGTTTGCCAGCGGCGTTTATAATCGCGCCAGAGAGGAAGGCCCTTCATTCGCAAAAAATTACCGCGCCTTATTAGCCGATACCGGTAAAATGACCAGCGAGGATGTCGCCAAAAAGCACATGGACGTTGATTTAACGAAAGAAGATTTCTGGGCCGAAGCCGTCAATCGTGTCATGAGCGATGTGGAGGCGTTTGAGAGATTGGCAAAGAAGGAATAATCTATGGCTCTATCAATTGATCAAATACTACAACAACTTAATAGTACATTTACCGTTCGAGAAATAATGGTTAAACAAGAGAAGTTAATAAGAGCATCATCCAAGTCAAAAACCGGTTGCCCACCCGCTATGCCGTGAATTTCTTTACGTCGCGATTCAACACTGTAATTCGCCTTAATGCGAGTCTTTCCGTCTTAGTAACCCACCCATCTCAGGAGAAAGCAAATGATAGCTGTATCATACTATTAATTCACCCATCCGTTGGGTGGGATACAATGATGTTTTACGCCGGTCTTTTCACCGGATGATTCAGTAATTTATTTTATCGGTCAGTGGTATCAATAGGCAGGTTTTGTTTATTATAATTAACACGAACAAAGCGAGGGTAGTATAGACAGGTGTCGGCGACGATCAGGCTCTCCGGTGCATTGGTTGCATAGGTGAGAATGATATCGGCGCCAGGCAGAAAAGGATGCGCCTTGGCGGCATAAATCATAATACGAGGAATCTTGTTTTCGGGAGGATCATAAATGATCTTCGGTTCACTCCACGGGCCGGTTAATTGCTCCGCCTGTCGGAAAACCAATTGCGCCTGACCAAAACCAATCGTTTGTACCTGAAAGAATAAATCCAAAGAGGAATCGAACCAGACCGAACACTCGGTGGCGCCGTCATCAAAAATAATTTCTGGTGAATGCTTCATGTCTTCGTGTCGTATCCAGCCGTAATTATCGCCGCACCACCATTCGGGATTTAGTAAATATCCCATCTTAGCGCTGTCAGCGTGCCATCCGACAAGAAACACATCATGATTCCCCGGCTCCCGGCAGCAAAAGGCATATAAAAAGTCGTCGTAAACTTCCAGCGCCGATCCAATCAGGATGGAATCCTGAAGATACGGCAATGGAATTTCTTTGATAGACCATTTATCAGGATTATCATCCGGGTTTTTTATCAATTTTATAGATTGGCCGCAGACCTCAAATCCCAAACCGGTCTTTATCTCATGTAATTTGGCAAAAAATATCAGCAGCTTGTTTTCCATGCGAATACCATCAAGCGGCCAGAGCCAGGTTGAATCATTTTCGGGAAAAAATGAAGTTGGAAATGTATCATCGGTTCGCCAGAAAAACCGAATGGTAGCATCCGATGGATTGTATCCTTTCTGGATCGCAATGCTGTTGCGAACCATTGTAACACAGGAACGTGTCCGCGTGAAAGGGCTCTTATATGCAATATAAGTATCAGCAAAAAGCCATAAAACACGTTCGTTTCCCAGATCAATTGAATAGGCCCCGTCTGCTCCCTTCCAGCGATAATCGGAATGAAAGAGTAAATCGGCTTGGGGCCATGGCTGAGAATTGAATTCCTTTACATATTCTTGGCCAAGTGCAATCGCCGGCTGCAGCCAGAATAAGACTATACTTGCCAAAAGGATGATTCGCATAACCTAATTATGGCTTATTTAAATATCATACAGATTTCGGGATCTCGTCTATTATTTTTTTTACTCCCGGGAGATATTTCTTATTTTCGATCCAGACGCTCATCCCCCGGTATTTGCCCGATGTTTTTTGGAATGACGCGTCCCAGAATCTGAATTTCCCGACTTTGAATTTCGATTTCGGATCGAAAAAAACATTGGCCGCCGGGTGTATATAAATCCGAAAACCGACGCGCATAATATTGATGGTCAGAAACTCCCTACCGGCGGAAAAAAATGAAATCGCTTTGCCGTCAGGGCATTCGATATTATCGATTCTGTCGGACAAATTATCAACAATATGGTCAAGCAGGTCGCGAAGAATATCGGCCGTCTGTTCGTCCTTCAATTTCGGGGCGCATAAATTCCAGATGTCTTTATCGATTATCCGTTTTAACGATTTTTCTGTCTTTTTTCCCATATTGCCATAATTATAATACAACAATCGATTTATTGGCAATATTTTTTACAGCCAAAATCCGACATAGCCGTAACCGGCATATGATTCAATGATACTTCTCCCACCAACGTTCGACCGGCGGCAGGTTCGAAAATGACACCATCTGCCCCGGCCGGGGGATTATACACCGAACACCTTTTTCTGCGGCCGCCGCCAGAAGCCGGTTCGGCGGCTCGAACCAGTCATGGAAGGCCAGCCTGAATGTCCCCCAGTGAACCGGTAATAACGTTTTTCCCCTGAGAGCTAAATGAGCATCGACCACCTGCTCCGGATTAAGATGCGTGTCGGGCCAGAGTTCGCTGTACGCACCGATTATTATCATCGTCAGATCAAAAGGACCGAACCTCTCACCGATATCGGTCATCCCGGGAAACTTGCCGGTATCACCGCTGAAGAAAACGCGGTGTTTCGGACCGATTATCACCCAGGAAACCCAGAGCGTGGAATTGTATCCTCCGATTATCCTCCGCCCCGAAAAATGCCGCGCCGGTGTCGCGACCAGTTGAAAGCCGCTGCCGTCGAAATCAAAGCTGTCCCACCAATCAAAAACAATAATCTGAGTGCTATCTATCCCCCATTTATCCAGATGTACGCCAACCCCCAGAGGTACAAAAAATTTGACTCCGGTCTTAGCCAGAGTACATACCGCATTTTTATCGAGATGGTCGAAATGATCGTGAGAAATCAAAACGGCATCGAGGCGCGGCAACTCTTCCAGTGCTATCGGCGGCGGATGGGATCGCCTGGGGCCGGCAAGAGACGAGGGTGAGCAGCGGTCACGCCAGATCGGATCGGTGAGAATACGTTTACCGTCGATTTCTACTAAAACGCTGGAGTGCCCCATCCAGCAAATACGCAGACCCTTCGATAATTCCGGATTAAATGCCGTGCTTTCAAGTCGTACTATCGGGAGCGGATTTTTGGCTCTGCGAATCTCACTTCCAGGCAATAACCGTTTTATCATTTTATAATAAGTACCAAAACCGAAACTCATGTCGGTATAAATCGGATTTAAAAACACTTTACCGTCAAAGTTAGGTGACCTTTTCATCCGCTCAAGCCTCGCTCCCTTCGGCCGCGCCCCAAGCTGCGCGAGATTATCGGTCGACACGATAAAAGCGATGGCGCCGGCTGCCGATAAAACGGCAATAATCAAGATCAATATTTCCAAAAACTTCCACATTTTGTTTCGCATGCAATCAAGCCAATCTTAATCCAAAGTCAACCAAAAGATTACCGGACATTTTCAACCGCAACATATTTTATAAAAATTGCGTATACCTTTGAAAACGAAAAAGAGGCCACTTGCGGAAACAGTCGAATTTGTTATATTGGCCGAAAATAAAAAACCTGAAAAGAGGATTAAGATGTCAAACAATCACGAGGAAGCATACAAGGAACTTGTCAAGCGGTCCGAAGAGGTGCAGCTAATCGGCAGTTGTGCATCGGTCCTGCACTGGGACGAGCAGACTTACATGCCCCAGGCGGGATCCGAATATCGCGCCGAGCAATCGGCATATCTGGCGGGACTGGCGCATAAAAAGGCGGTCGATCCCAAAATCGGCGAATTACTCGATATTCTGGAAAAATCACCGTACATGAAGGATGAATATTCCGACCAAGCGGTGAATGTCCGTGAAACGCGATATGAATATGACAAAAACGTCAAAATCCCGCAGGAGCTGGTCGAGGAAATTACACGCGCGACAACGATCGCTCAGGGTGTCTGGATCGAAGCTCGAAAAGAAAATAATTTCAAGAAATTCCTGCCGCATCTGGAGAAGATTATAAAGCTTAATCTTCAGGTGGCGGATCATCTAGGATACAAGAAAGAAGCATACGATGCTCTGCTCGATAATTATGAGCCGGGTGCGACGGCCGAAAGTATCGGCAAAGTCTTTGACGGTTTTCGCGCCGAATTGGTCGATCTCGTCAAGGCGATCAGCGAGTCGTCCAGAAAACCGGATATGTCTATTATCGAGCGGGAATACCCGGTCGATCGCCAGAAGTTGTTTTCACAGTCGGCGGCGGCGGCAATCGGTTTTGATTTTCGAACGGGACGTCTGGATATCTCGGCTCATCCCTTTACGACCGGATTGGGTCCCAAAGACACGCGTATCACAACCCGGTATAATCCCAATCATTTCGCCCAGGCCTTTTTCGGAGTGATGCACGAAGCCGGGCACGGTATCTATGATCAGGGACTGGATAGGGCATATCACGGAACGCCTCGCGGCGATTCGGTTTCATTGGGGATTCATGAATCGCAATCGCGGATGTGGGAAAATCTGGTCGGGCGCAGCAAATCGTTCTGGAAACATTTCTTCCCGCGCGCACAACAGATGTTTCCCGAAAATTTAAGTAATGTCGCTTTCGACGATTTCTATTTCGCCATCAATGATGTTCGCCCGTCGCTGATCCGGGTCGAAGCCGACGAGGTGACGTACAATCTGCATATTCTGCTTCGCTTCGAGATGGAGCGGGCTTTTTTGAGAGGTGAGATCGCACCCAGGGATGTTCCCGAGGCATGGAATGAAAAATTCACCAACTATTTCGGAATTACGCCGCCCAATGATGCCGACGGATGCATGCAGGATATTCACTGGCCGGCCGGTTATATCGGATATTTCCCGACATATACTCTGGGTAATCTATATGCCGCGCAGTTTTTTGCCAAAGCCAAAGATGACATTCGTTATCTTGAAGATCAATTTGCGGTCGGCAATTTCAGTGAATTATTTCAGTGGCTGCGAAATAACATCCATGTGCACGGTAAAAAATATCGAGCCGAGAAATTGGTCGAGGTGGTCACCGGCAAACCGCTCAGCCACAAACCGGCGATGGATTATTTGCGCATGAAATTTGGCGAGTTGTATGATTTGAAATAATCGCCGTCGCCGAAAATACAATTTCCAAAAACAAAAGTCGGAATGCCCTCGTGGCTTCCGACCTTTTTTTGCGGCTCTTTACGCAGCGTCAGGAATCCTTCCTGACGCTTCCGGGCTCGAAATCAAATCTCGGAGAAATTTGACGTAATCCTGCGTCATACGTATATTATTATAGAATAAAAAAACAGTCAAAATAAAGATACCAAAAATGTTGCTTTTAAAATAAGCAAGGTATGGCAAAAAAAATACTATATATTGCTATATTGGCTTTAACAATAAGTACTGCCCGGGCACAGATCAGCTCGCATATCGAAAATAAAGCGAGTCCTAATCCAGCATACAGGGGATCATTTTCGGGATACTTCGATTTTGAGAATCTGCCGGAACCGCTGAAACCAACCAGAGTAAAATTCACCCTTGAAGTATTAGACAAAATAGAACCGGGGCGTAGAGATATCGATTGGAATTTAAAACTACAGTATGTCGATAACGCGGTAAGAATAAATAGTGATACATTATTTACCTGGCCGGGACCACATAAACCGGGTGATAGATATTCCAATTATATAGAGTTTGTACCCTTGATGTCGGGGGCATGGGACATAACGCTTGAACATCTTGGAGCAAAAGGGCACATTTCATTTCAATGGTGTATTGATTGTGACGGTGAATTAAAGTATCTGGGCCAAAGAAGCTTGAGTAAAGGATATTGCACTCCTATTCGAACCATGTTTTTCGAATCGGATTCTATATTTATAAATCAATTTCCGGATAGTCGTGGCCGCAAACCATTTGATTATGGATTAACTATTAAACCGATACCACAGATCGGAGATACATTTTCTATATTTTACCATTTTATAGCAAATTATGATATTTCTGAAAACTATAAAATGATGCTCGAGGTGTATAACATGGATGTTGTATCTTTGCCTGAAAAATTGGTAGGCCCTATTCCCAAAAACAGTAAAATAGCTTTTGAATTGAAATTGGTTCCTAGAGCAGTGAGTGATGCATTAAATGTTATGTT
>CAYXTW010000018.1:41213-56749 GCA_964467955.1 uncultured Ignavibacteriaceae bacterium
CTTTTGAATTGAAATTGGTTCCTAGAGCAGTGAGTGATGCATTAAATGTTATGTTAAGTATATCCGATTGTTCGATTTCAAATAAGGAACACCCTAAAAGTCAACTTGTACCATGTACTTTTATTTTTTCTGATGATGGTTCACTTAAGTATGTTAATGACATTAGATTAGGAGATCCCCGACATGCTTCGTTGCCACAGAGTTTTCCCAAAAAGATTGAGTCAAAAAAAAGAAAAACCGTTTTTTATATAAAATCCGAATAAAATCACGGAGGATTAGCAAGTAGGTCAAGCCCCGCCGAGGCTTGACGTCGAATCTCGGCGAGATTTAACCTACTCATACATATCAAAATATTATAATCACCGTAAGGATGGCGAATTATTTGACATCTTTCTCCGGCGGAGTGTAAACAACGCCGAATTCGAGATAGAATTTTAACAATGTCAAGGCCTCGCCCCAGCCGGAGGCGCATTCCAGCATCATGTCGCGGCCCTCGGAGGTGTTGGGATATCCCTCCTCGGTAAGATGAACGACCGTCCCCCCGTGCTCCGCCTTTAAATCGAAGGTGATAGTCGTTTTGTATTTTTCACCCCACTGAAAAACGAAGCGATGCGGCCGCTCGGCCTCGAGCACCGGCCCGCCGGCCGAAGTGGTATAAAAAGACGGGCCCCAATCGACCCAGCGGAACATTATTTGTCCGCCCGGCCGAGGAACTACTTCGGTGTCTTTAGTGAAAAAGGCATTCCAACCCTCGCCGGAGGTAATTGTATCATACACTTTTTCAGGAGTAGCTTTAATAAACGTCGTCTGTCTGATTTTTTCTTTGATTATTTCATCCATTTTTCTCTCCCCGATTATCGGACAAATTGCGCTTAACGGTGTTTAATGATATACGCACCGACCAGCCGAATTGTACCGGTAAAAGCCATCCCTGGAAAATGTGGATAGATAAAACCGACACCCTTTCGATCACTCGATACCGGACTTTTTCGGCTTTCGCGTATAATACAGATAAAAGAAAAGCCGTGTCAGGGCTAAAACCGGAACCATGATTATCAAAAAATACGGGATCCGATTGCGTATCAATTCCCATCCGATCATGCACAGCCAGATGACACCGACAACAAATATCAGCGCCCGGTTGGCCAGCAGCCAGCCCAGACGCTGGCGCTCATCCATATTAAGAACATCCATCTCATTTTTCATCTTGTATCCTCCTCTCCCGATAATTCGAATAATTCATCGACTTTCATCCCCAGCGCCCGCGCGATCAGAAAAGCCAGCATGGCCGAAGGCGTATATTGTCCTTTTTCGATCGCCAGAATTGTCTGACGCCGAACACCAACCTTGTCGGCCAGAGCTTCCTGGGTCAAATCCAGCCGGGCGCGGTGTTGTTTAATATGATTTTTTAGTTTCATTTTACACCAATGTCATTTATTTATTACATAATGTAATATATAACGAACAAATTGTCAAGGAAAAAATACTATTTTTTTAGAAAATATATTGCTAAATCGAGGGAAATTACTATATTATAGCTGCGTAACAGGCGGGTGAAAATATTTAAAGGCAGGCGTTGGGTCTGCCTTTTTTGCTTTGATAAGGTAAAATTCCTCCGCAATCCATTCTGCCATATTGGCAGAAATGTGCCATTTTTACTTGACTTTTTATAAAATCTGCCGTTAAATAGCAATATTATGAGAATAAATGAAGCTTTTATTGTTGATTTCCTGAGATACAAAGCCGGTCGGCCGTTGAAGATCAAAGAGATGGCCAAGGAAATGGGCGTCCCCGGCAAGGAATATCCTACTTTTCGAAACAAGGTAAAGGAACTCATCGATTCCGGAAAACTGGTAAAACTGAAACGGGGTAAAATAGGTGTCCCGTCGGAATTGAATCTTATTCTGGGTAATGTCGCCGTGAACAAGGGCGGCTTCGGGACAATAACGACCGAATCAGGCGAGCCGGTCGTTATTATGCCGACCAAAATGCACACCGCTTTCGACGGCGATCGCGTTATGGTGCGGGTCGGCAGCGGCCCCGATGATGAGCTGCACGGTACTGTCATTAAGGTTATCCGTCGCGCCGAAAAAAATATCGTCGGTATTCTTCGCCGCGGACCGCACTTCAGTACTGTTGTCCCCGATGACAAAAAATTCCGCCGCGATATTTATATCCCTAACAGGTCAACCAAAAAGGCCTCCGATGGTCAGCGCGTGATGGCACGGATAACGCACTGGGACGATCCGTATCGTAATCCGGAAGGCGAAATCACGGAGGTCATCGGCCGGCCGGGCGATCCGGGCGTTGATTTAAAGACGGTTATAAAAAGCCACGGGCTGCCCGAAAGATTTCCCAAAAAGGTACTTGAGGATGCGCAAAAGGCCGCGGATTATTTTACCGCGGCGGAAATGAAAAACCGCCGCGATTTCACGAAAGAGATCGTGTGTACCATTGATCCGGAAGATGCCAAGGATTTCGACGATGCCATCTCGGTCGTAAAAAGTAAAAACGGATATCGTCTGGGAGTCTATATCGCCGATGTATCGCACTTCGTGCGCGACGGCTCGGCGCTGGATAAGGAGGCATTTAATCGCGGCAATTCAATTTATCTGCCCGGGAAGGTTATACCCATGCTTCCTGAGAAACTCTCCAACGATCTTTGCTCGTTGAAACCGAACCGCCGACGACTGGTTTATGCGGTCGTAATCGATTTATCGCCCAAAGGGAAGGTGCTGGATTGGAGAATAGTCAAAGGTGTGATCAATTCCAGAGCCCGGCTGACCTATGAAGAGGTACAGAAATTTTTCGATAACGGTGCCCGGAATAATCGAATAAAAAGAGTTACCGGGTGTCTGACGACCGCCCGCGAGCTGGCGAAGATACTGCAGGAAAACCGTATGTCGGAGGGGTCGCTCGATTTCGATTTGCCTGAAGCTAAAATCGTCCTCAACAAGAGAGGCGAAATCGTCGAAATCGGCAATCGTATCCGGCTCGAATCGCATCGGCTCATCGAGGAATTTATGCTGGCGGCCAATCGCGTTGTCGCCTTGCATGTTTTCCGGCTGGGACAGAAACTATTGTACCGCGTGCACGATCGACCGGATATCGAGAAACTCGAGGCCTTCTCGATGCTGATGTCTTCCCTGGGATACAGCTTCCCGGTTTCGGAAAATATGAAACCGATTCAATTTTCCCGATTCCTGCAAAAAGTAAAGGGCAAACCGGAAGAGGAGTTTGTCAACGAGTTGATGCTTCGCTCCATGAAAAAGGCGGTTTATCAGCCGCATAACATCGGGCATTTCGGTCTTGCTTTCAAACACTATACGCATTTTACATCACCGATTCGCCGCTATCCCGATCTGTTGGTGCACCGCTTGCTTAAAAAACTGGATAAGGGTCGCTATCCCGATAATCTTGCCAAGCGGCTCGATTCGATTCTAACCAACGCGGGCAGGCATTGTTCGGAAACCGAGCGTATCGCCGAAACGGCCGAACGGGAAGCGGTCAGGATTAAACAGGTCGCTTATATGGCGGAGCGCTTGGGCCACAGATATCACGGAGTAATTTCCGGGCTGCTGAATTTCGGGTTTTTCGTTCGGCTCAACGATATCGGTATCGAAGGCATGGTGCGGCTGTCCACTCTGGATGACGATTATTATAATTTCGACGAAAAACACTTTCGTCTTGTCGGCCGGCGGACGGGACGCCTCTTCAAAATGGGCGACCCGGTCGATGTCGGCATTCTTGCGGTTGACGCGATCAAAAACCAAATCGATCTCTTTCTGATCGAGCCGGATGAGGGCAAAAATCGTCAGAAAAAAAGCAAACGGAAAAGACGATGATACAGAACGTGTTGATTCTTGCCGACGAATCTCTGCTGAAAAGAGAATCGGATTTTGATACGGCCTTCCGCGGAGTGGGCGAATATGTCGAGCATCTGTCGCACCTTTATTCGATTATTCGGGAACGGGATGTCGAACTGATTTTAATCCCGCAGGATTTCCCGGGAATCAACCGCGGCATTATACGGCGAATTCGAACGCGCACGCCACTGACCGATATCTGGCAGGTTGTCGGCTCCGAAAAGGACCAATCCGAAGATGAAAACATTTATGACGGTTTTATCAGTCTCAATGACGGCGCCGAGCAAATTTCCAAAAAGGTCGGGAGGATTCTTTACCGGAAATCACTGCTGAAAAAATTCGGGATGGTCGGTCGCTCGGAAAAACTGAAAGTCGTGGCGGAAACAATCGAACGCATCGCTCCGACGCCCATATCGGTCTTAATTATCGGGCCATCCGGCAGCGGTAAGGAGCTGGTAGCGCGTGCCATTCATGATTTTTCGCCGCGATCCGATGCTCGTTTTGTGGCGGTAAATTGCGGCGCCCTGGCCGAGGGAGTTCTCGAATCGGAATTGTTCGGGCATGAGAAAGGTGCCTTTACCGGTTCGGTCGGCAAGCGCGACGGGCTTTTCCTTCAGGCTAATAACGGGACGATTTTTCTCGATGAAATCGGCGAAACCAAACCTGATATCCAGGTAAAACTGCTGCGTGTCCTCGAGGACGGCTACTTTTATCCGGTCGGCGGGGATAAGCCGGTTCGATCCGATGCGCGCGTTATTGCCGCCACCAATCGTGATCTTTCGGAGGCGATTCGCAACGGTACTTTTCGGGAGGATTTATATTTCCGGCTGGGTGTCGTCAAGATTAATCTGCCGGCACTGTACGATCGTCGGAAAGATATTCTTCCGCTTTTATATTTTTTCGCGAAAAAGGAAGGTCTAAAAGGTTTTTCCGACTCGGCTCTGGATCTTCTAATCAGGTACGACTGGCCCGGTAACGTGCGCGAGCTCCGGAATTTTACGGCCCGCATGTCGGCGCTGCATCCGGGAGGCGAAATCTCGGCGGCGGAAGTGGAGCAGTTTATCGACGAGCAAAGTATGAGCCGGACGAATCTGCCGGTCGTTACAGGGCACTCACCGGAGGAGGCCGGCCATGAATTAATCTACCATGCATTGCTATCGCTGGGGAATGAAATAAAAATGCTTCGCGACTTAATAATCGATAATCTCCCGGCCAAACATGAATTCGAAGTCCACGATACCGATAACAATAGACCTGAATTCAAGCCGAATCAGAATTTAAAAGAAATGGAGCAGGAGCTCATAATATCCGCTCTTAAAAAGACCGACGGCAACCGTAAAGCGGCCGCAAAACTGCTGGGTATCGGCGAAAGAACTTTATATCGAAAATTAAAAGAGTACGATTTGAGTTGATTTCAAAAAATTTCGTAATATTTACTTTTTTATGTATCATTTTGATGATGCCGGCGATTTACGCCGAAAATATTACGTTCGACGTTTATCCGTCGGATGAAGAATTGTACGAGGCATATCTCCGGGGCGATATCGATTATCAGACATATTTGAATCTTTCGGAAATTTTTGAAGACGGTATCGACAGTACCGAACTTTATTTGCTGGAAGAAATTCCCAATATCAGTTTCTTTTTAAAATCCAATTTAACGGACTATTCCGAGCTGGAGAAAGAGCAAACCGAGACGTACATTACAAAAGATAAAGAGAAAATCGGCTGGCTCAAGGCCCGAACGTATCAAAAGCTTGAAGAAGACGGTGATTTTAAGAATCATTATCTGATCAATTCCAGGCTGGGATCGGAGTGGTCATGCCGCGGCGAATTTAAGCAAAACTATGAGGGTACGAAACGATGGACCAGGCGCTCGTTATCGTACCAGACGAATCGGGGCGATATCAAAAAAATAATTATCGGTAATTATAATACCCGCTTCGGGCTCGGGCTGACGGTCGGCTATCATGGGAAACTTCTGGAAAAATCGGATGCGACCGTCGGACAGACGGTCGCTTTCCCCGATTACGGCGGTTTCAACGGAATTTACATCGAAGGCGGTCGCCGCAGGGATTCACTAAAGCTGCTTATGCACTATGACCGTGATAATGAAACCGAATTGCTTCTGGGTGCTTTGGGAAATAAAAGAAGATATAAGAACTTCACATGGGAAGGTATTGTCCTGGGAGCGACTGTCAAAAACCGATTGATAAATAAAAGGTATACGCATTATCAGTTGGGGACATTTCTCGAGTACTCGAAATATTCTTATACAGCCGGCGCCGAAATGGCTTTAGCCAGAGGCAAAGATAAAATGGTCCCGGCGGCGATATTGGAGACGACCTACCGTCAGGAGGACGTCAGTCTAAAATTTTCGGTCTGGCATTACGGTCGGGGATTTATCAATCTGGCCGGCGGCGGTCGCGCCGGGAGTATCTACCAGACAGTGGCGATCGATACCATCGATTATGAATTCAGAGATAAACGCACCGATCAGAGCGGTGTCCTGCTTAAAAGCCGGGTCGATTTCGATAATGATATCGAACTCAATTTTTCTTTTACGGCTTACGGGAAAGACAAATTCGATAAGGCGGCGGCGATATTAACGGGATTCATATATCCATTAAATGATAAATCCTCGGTCGGAATCGATTATGACTACTCGCGGCGCGACAGGCCGGGCGAGGTTTTGACGAGCAATGAAATACGGGCGGTCTATCGATTAAGAAAGAAGGCTTTATCTTTGCGAAGCTACCTGGGATATAACATCGATAAAGCGTATAAAAAATATGTTTCCGGCTTCACGCGTTTAAGATCCGAAATCAAAAGGCTCGGGATTTTGGAATTATGGTTCAATATGGATAAAATCGATTACAAAATCGGCCGGATTGATTATTTTTACGGTTATATTAAGGAAACATTTTATTTGATGGGCGCTCTGGAACTGGCCGCCAAATATTCATATCGCTTCAACCGCTTTTATACGGATCCGGAACTGTCAATATTTCTTCTGGAGATGAAACTGATATGGTAAATAAAACGAATATAATGACCTCACTAATGGTGCTCGTACTTATGGCAACTTCGGCATATGCTAATGATCTGGTTATTAACGAAGTAATGTCCAACGAACCGGGCAGTAATAAAAAACTGGAGTGGATTGAAATCTATAACAACACCAACGCCGTAAAAAATTTATCTTTTTACAGAATAATTATACGTAGAAACCAGTTTGCAGACACTCTTCAATCGGATCTTGTCATCGCTGCCTATAATTATATTACTCTAATCGCTGATAACGCCGCTTACGATTCTATATGGGGCGACAACAGCGGCATCTGGGGTGATGATACTCTGGAAAACTATATTGCCTATAAATTGCCCGGTCTGAATCTGGCCAATGATTCGGGGGGCATATACCTGGTTGACTGGATATTCACCAAAACTGTCTCCTCCTTCGAGTGGCACAGCACAGGTCTCGATGGCGTCTCGTGGGAAAGGGTGCGTCCCGACAGCGCGGAAGTCAGGAATTCGATTGACCCGTCCGGTAGTACACCCGGGCGAAGGAATTCGGTCTCTCCCCGTGATAATGATCTCGGTATTGCATCGGTGCGATTCTGGCCCGATTTTGATAATGAAACCGGTTTCGAAATAATCATTGTCAATTTCGGATTGAATCCTATACCGGAAACGACGCTGTCGATTTATTACGATCTCAATCAGGATACTATCGTAACCGACGATGATCTGATTGCCCTCGTCTATCTTCCGCGAACTTCGCCCGGCGACTCGTTGGATTATCTTGTTTACTTCGAACTGGAAGGTTTTTTGCCGTATATTCTTATCAAACTTCCGGATGACGATCAGCTGTACAATGACATCTGGCTGCATCAGGTTTTCGGCCGGGAATATCCGCCGGTTATAATTTCCGAATTTCTGCCCGATCCGAGTACATCCTTCGGTGTCGAGTGGGTGGAACTGAAAAATCGCTCGGATCTGGATATCGATCTTCACGGCTGGCTGCTTGGAGACGAGAAGACTTTTCATCCGATAGCGAATGCAGAATACAATTTGAATCCCGGCGACTATATCGTCTTATGCAAAGATAGTGCGGAACTGGCCGATTACTATAACGATAATTCGATACCGATTCTCGAAATGTCCTCATGGGCGATATTGAACAATGATAACGATATTGTACGTTTGAAAGATAACTTCGGCTTTGTCGTCGATAGCTTACCTTACGATCACGTCTTTGGCGGCAATCACACCTGGGCCCGCGGCGAAGGGAACGATATGGCCGATCGTTGGGGATGGTCGGCCGATATCGGGGGGACCCCGGGACGGATAAATAATGTTTATCTGGAGCCGATCGGGTTTTCGATTATTTTGACCGCCGAACCCAATCCTTTCTCCATCGAACATGACGGGGAGATGACAATTGCATTCAGTCTCCCGCCCGGAGAAAATATCACGCTTAAAATATATGATCTGCAGGGGCGAGCAGTCAGGACTTTAATCGACGGTCTTCCCCCCTACGACGGTACAATTACCTGGCGGGGTGATAGCGACAGCGGCCGAAGGCTAAAAGTCGGCATGTATGTTCTTTATATGGAAGTATCCGGCGTGGAGCAGTACAAACAAACAATCGTGATTGCACCATGAGAATATTAAAGTCTGTCATACTGCCGCTGCTTTTGTCTTTATCGGCATCGGCGTACGATATCGAGAGCGGGCGTCAGAGCGGAATGGGCGGATGTGTTTTACTGTCGACTCCGACTGCTTCCGGCTTCTTAAGCTGCCCGGTCGCGTTTTTGGAAAAAAAGCGGATAAATGTCGAATCGGGGTATCAGAGAAAATTCGAACTTTCCGACCTTGATAAGATTTTTATTTCGGGGGGATACCGCTTCGGCAATTTCTCGACGGCCATCGGAATTTCGCAATTCGGAAGAAAAGATTATTATATCGAGCACGTGGTGCGATCCGCCGTCACATATAATCAGGACAAATTCGCCGGTTCGGCGATAATGAGCGGTCGGTTATTGAATATAAGCGGCGCCTTGGGGAAATTGTCTTTAAGCGCCTTTTCGCTCGGTTTGGCCGGGGGCGTACATTATAAAAAGTATCATCTGGGAATCGTCATCGATAATTTCAATCAGCCAAAATTGTACGATACAGACGAAAAGCAAAATATTTTATACAATATTTACGGCGAGGTCGAGGGCAGCGATCGTTTCTCGATTACCGCGCATTTATCGATGGAGCGGTACGAAAAGCCGATAATATCGATCGGGCAGTATATCAGGCTGGCGGGACAACATGCGCTTTTCTGGGGTGTGAGTAACAATCCGCTGACTTATGGCGGCGGCGTGGAGGTGCACTTTTACGATTTCGGGCTGATATATGCGACCTCGTATCATCCGGTGCTGGGCTTTACTCATAACGTGTCATTAAATTATAAAAGAGGATTATAAATCACAATGCCGTTATCGCCGCGGGAAAGAATCGAGCAGTACGAGAAGAAAATTCTGGCACCGTACGCCTGCTTTTCAGCCGAATCCCGGGGGCGGCAGTACCAACAGAAAGAACATCCGATACGCACCGTCTTCCAGCGTGACCGCGACCGCGTGATACACTCGGCCGCGTTCCGACGTATGGAATACAAAACGCAGGTGTTTGTTAACCATGAGGGGGATCATTACCGGACGAGATTGACGCACACCATCGAAGTGGCGCAAATAGGCCGCACGATTGCGAGGGCACTGGGATTGAACGAAGATCTGGCGGAAGCCATCGCGCTGGTGCACGATCTCGGCCATACGCCCTTCGGACATTCGGGCGAAGATGTTCTCGACGAGTTGCTGGCTGAGTTCGGCGGCTTCAATCATAACCGCCAATCGCTGCGCGTGGTCGATTATCTGGAGCGGCGCTATCCGAACTACCCGGGCTTGAATCTCACCTATGAAGTCCGCGAGGGAATCGCCAAGCATGAAACGACCGACAGGCCGATTTGCCCGGAACTGTTTCCCCCGGAGGAAAAGCCGACCCTTGAAGCTTCCCTGGTCGATATCGCCGACGCTATCGCCTACAACAGCCATGATGTCGATGACGGATTGTCATCGGGGATTTTGAAATGGAAGGCGCTTGATGATGTCCCTGTTTGGGCGGAGATGCTGGAACAATCGAAAAGTTTGTACCCTCAATTGGATGATGATCATCGGCGTTATTCGATGGTGCGGTTGCTGGTCGACGGACAGGCGACCGATCTGATTGACAATACGATAAACAATATTGAGAGGAAAAATATTTCATCGCTGAAAGATGTTCGGGTTTCTAAAATCGCATTAATCTCCTTTTCGGCTGATTTCAAAAAGAAAATGGAAACACTAAAGAAATTCCTGTCGGAGCAGATGTATCATCACCCGCACCTGGTCGAGATGTCGCAACAGGCTGAAGAAATTATAAGGACTTTATTCGATAGATATAAAAATAATCCGCAGAAACTTCACGGAAAATATAAGTTACGACTTGATAAAGAACCGGTGGATATTATTATCGCCGATTTCATCGCCGGCATGACCGACCGGTATGCGTACCGGATGTACGAAGAACTGAAATAAGTATAAAAAACGGCGGGCGTTGTGCCCGCCGCCGAATGAAGGAAAATAATACCAAATCACTGACCACGGCCTTCATGGAAGCCGTAATCAGGATCGGGATTGGGAGCAAAACCTTGTCCCCGGCCTTTAGAACCGCCTTGTCGATCGCCGGAACGGAAATCGCCTTTCCCCCTACGATCCTTTCGCAGTTCTTTTATCTTGTTTAATTGATCTTCGGATAGAATGGATTTAATATTCCGGCGAAATGTATAAGCACTTTTGCGCATTTCGGTCTTTATCCGACCGATGTCGTCCATCGCCTTCAGCACCTGGGCTTCCGGCGCATCATTTGCCTGCATGTGTCTCAGTTGCAGTTGCGCCTTTTCAAGCTCGGCTTTTTGTTCAATGCGCTCCAGGCCGTTATCCTGCGCCAGCTTGTCAATTTGCGCCTTTTGGTTTGCATCCAGTCCGATTTCATCGGCCATTTTCAAAAGCATCCCCGGACGGATAAAATCCCCGTTCATGCCTTGCCGGCCGAAATCCATATTCATGCCCGGCCCGGGACATGACCCGCGTTGACTCCGTGGAGCATGCTGGGCATATACGGTAGCCGCGGCCAGCAATAAGATTACTGTTACAATAATGGCTCTGCGTTTCATGGCTGACTCCTTTCTTAATTAATTCCTTACTGCCCCGGGGCCTCTTCGGATTCCGGTGACGGCGGAGCGATTCGGTTGCGGAAGCCGCGCACGCTTTCGATTAACTCCCGATCGAAATGCTCTTCGAATATCACCAGTTTCCCCAGTTGAACCGGTGTAAGGATGTTTGATATTTCTTTGTGAAAATCAACGACAATATTATCTCGTTGCATTTTCATTTTTTCAATCTTTAAAATTTGAGTCATAATTTCATTTTCCGGCGGCGTCGGCTGTTTCACGATTTCGGCCAGCGAGTCGACTTCACTCCGAATATCTTCACTGATTTGCCTGATATCTTTTCTGAACGATGTAAAGGCCGTAATAAATTTCGTATCCTGCTCGTCATTCAATTCCAGCGTTTCCAGGAGTTTCAACATTCGTAAATTCTCGAGATTTTTGGCATGCTGATCGCCGTGCCAGTCCCGGCCGCGGCCCATATGCTGGGCATAACTGTTTGAAACGGGAAAAATGATCAGCAAAAAAACCATACCGACCAAAAATATGTCCTTGGTTTTTTTCACAATATGTCTCCCACGTCTATATTTTTATCCAGATATTCATACTCGTCTTCATACAAATCGCCCAGGAGCAGCTGGCCGGAATACGAACCGTGGCTTTGCACGTAGTCATAGAAAAGATCATCGACATAACCTTCTTCAAGATATTCATTCTCCGAATCGGATGAATTGTCCGTCAGCTGCACGTACGACGAACCGACTCCGCCGGTCCCGTTTTGCTTTAGATTGAAATCGGAGACAAAAGAGATAAACAGCAACAGGCATATCGCCGCCAGCGAAGTTCCGTAAGGTACCATCAAACGATAAAATCCAACCGCTCGATTCAAAAAGCGATTAATTTGGTCATCCAGTTTTTCCTGAACCAGCGCAGATTCCGTCGCGCTTAAAGGTTCAAAAGGTACGGTCTTTATCGTATTTTCAAGTTGCCGCAACTCCTCAAAATATTTCCGGCAATCGGGACAGCTATCGAGATGTTCCTTGATCGAGTCATCCGGGGCCAGGTTGCCGACAAGCAAGTACAGTCTGTCTTTTATTTCACGGCAATTCATGGTTTCACCTGTAATCCCCCAGCTTACCCCGCAATTTTTCGATCGCCTTTTGATAGCTGGTTTTTACCGTTGATTCGCTTCTTCTCATTATTCTCGCGATTTCCGTGAATTGCAGTTGGTCGTAAAAGCGAAGATTAAAAACAAGTTTCTGTTTCGGCGGAAGGCTATCGACCGCCTGTACCATCGCCTGTTTCAGTTCCTTATTCCGGACTGCGTCATCCATTACATAAGAGGGTTCCATGGCCGGATTTTCACCCAGCGGCAGAAAGGACAAAAGCTTTTTGCGCCGGAGGAAATTAATCGCCTTATTGGAGGCAATCCGATACAGCCAGCTGGAAAATCCGGCCTCACCGCGGAAATTTCGAATCGCCTTAAAAGCGGAAAAAAACGTCTCCTGGAGTAAATCCAGGGCCGACTCGCGGTCGCCGCACATTCTGTAAGTCAGGGCAAACATTTTGTCTTTATACATCCTCGTCAATTCGTCAAAAGCCTTTTTATCGCCGGCTCTCGCCTTTGCGACTAATTCCCTTTCATCTTTCTCCATCAATTTCTCAGTTTCATCCTTTTGACAGACAAATTAGCAAAAAGACTAATAAAAAAGGCAAACTTAATTAAGTTTGCCCGGGATTTGAACATTCATTCTTTATCAAAAAAATCAGTCGCGCCTGCTTTTCATAAGGACTTTTGAGTACATCTGCATGTTTTCCAGGACTTTTCCGGTTCCCCGGACGACGCAGGTCAGCGGATCCTCGGCGGCAATCACGGGAAGATTGGTTTCCTCCCGCAGACGTTTATCCAGTCCCCTCAGGAGCGCACCGCCACCGGTCAAAATAATACCCCGATCCAGAATATCCGATGCCAGTTCCGGCGGCGTTTTTTCCAGAGACTGCCGAACCGCCTCGACTATGCGATCGATCGGCTCGACGAGTGCCTCCCGGATCTGGGCTGAGGACAATTTCAGATTTTTCGGCACCCCGGCGACAAGGTCGCGTCCCTTTATCTCAAGAGAAATCTCCTTTTCAAGCGGATAGGCCGAACCGATTTTGATTTTAATTTCTTCGGCGGTCAATTCGCCGATTAGAATATTATAATTTTTCTTGAGGTACATGACGACGGCATCGTTCATTTCGTCACCGGCAATACGGATGGAAATATTATTGACGATTCCGTTTAAAGCGATAACGGCAATTTCAGACGTTCCGCCGCCGACGTCGATTACCATCACGCCCGAAGGTTGATCGACCGGTAGGCCAACCCCGATCGCGGCCGCCATCGGTTCCTGCAGAAGGAACACCTCGCGTGCCCCGGCATTCTCCGCCGAATCGCGCACCGCTCTTTTCTCCACCTCGGTAATACCGGATGGGACCGATATAACGACGCGCGGTTTCATCAGGTAGCGGTGACGAATCACGCGTTTGATAAAATTCGAGAGAAGCTTTTCCGATATTTCGAAATCGGCAATAACCCCATCCTTGAGAGGTCTGATTGCGGCAATCTCACCCGGCGTCCGCCCCAGCATCTCTTTGGCGGCCGATCCGACCGCCAGGACTTTGTCGGTAGCTCTTTCGACGGCAACCACCGACGGCTCATTTAAGACTATACCCTGGCCTCTGACAAACACCAGTGTATTGGCCGTGCCAAGGTCGATGCCGATATCGCTTGAAATAAAATCAAAAAAACCCAAATTAAATCCTTGCCGGTCGCTTAGTTACTTCCTTAAATCATTTATATCGTCAAACTTACGCCAGTTTATAGCGATCAGCGTAAAAAAGCAACAAAAAACATCGAACCTTATTTAATTTAATGATAGCACAAATATCGATAAGGCCGGTATTTGATTACTTATGGCAAATTCTTTCTTTGGGGAATTTCAGGACAGGAAACGACGGCAGGACCGACGAAACAGCAAATTCCGATCGTGGTTTTTCGGCGGGGAATTTAATTCAGGATGTAATCATGTATGAGAGATATGATCACGTTAAGAATATTTCATTTTTCGGATATTCTTCGGATTGCCTATATATTCGCTTTATTGTTGAATATTGGAAATATTTATAAGATACTATTAAATAACATTTGTATAATTTTAGGAAGACTGATATGGAGGTTTTCTGAATGATACTAAAAGATAAGGTTGCTATTGTCACCGGTTCGAGCCGCGGCATCGGCGCGGCGACGGCCGAGCTTCTGGCTGAAAACGGAGCCAAGGTAGTCGTCAATTATTTCGAAAATAAGGAACGCGGTCAGCAAGTTCTTAAGAAAATTCAATCGAATGGCGGCGAGGCGATTCTGGTTCACGCGGACGTGAGAGTTAAAGAACAGGTCGAGGCGATGGTGCATGAGGCCGAGGAAAAACTCGGGCCGGTCGATATTCTGGTCAATAATGCCAATATGAAATTTTCCGTCGAGCCGTTTGAACGGCACAAATGGGAAGATTTTGAGAAAAAAGTTCTCAATGAAATGAAGGCCAGCTTTTTCAGTTGCCAGGCGGTTGTACCGTCGATGATAAAACGGGGCGGCGGATGTATTGTCAATGTCAGCAGCGGGCTGTCACGCAACCCGGGGGTTGGCTTTGTGGCCCATACGAGCGCCAAATCGGCTCTGGACGGATTTACGAAAGCGCTGGCGCTCGAGCTTGGTCCGTACGGAATCAGAGTTAATGTTGTCGCACCCGGTTTGACTTTGACCGATGCTATCGAACACCGTTCCGAGGAGATGAAAGCGGCTGTCGCCGCGCGGACACCGCTCCGGCGTGTTGGAAAACCGGAGGACGTCGCCGGCGCCGTTCTCTTTTTCTGCACCGACTGGGCGCGATTCGTAACCGGAACATATCTGCCCGCCAGCGGCGGAATTATGATGATTTGAGGATAATATGTCAAAACGATACGACGTTAAAATTACACTAATTTCACAATTGAAAAAGTGCCCTAATGGACATAAAGTCGGCGATAAATTCATTGTCGGGCGAAAAACTCCCGGCGGAATGTGTATGGGAGCCTTCAGCTCGCTGCTTCCCTATATTACAACACTCCGCTACGGCGGATCATTTCCGTGGGAAAAAGGCAAGCATGATGGAACCTTCTGCTGCCCCGACCCGAAGGTCGTGAATGTTTTTCATGTCGAACGAATAATGAAGAAGTCATGATGCATAATACCCTGCCTGATAGCCGGCGGGTAGCGTAGGTCAGCGAGCCCTGTCGAAGATCCCGATATATCGGGACGCTCCTGACGGGGAGGGGGTGACTTGGCGGGCGGCAGACGCCCCCGTCTGCCCCTTTTATATTAACCGGTCCCTTATAACGCC
>CAYXTW010000019.1:0-55851 GCA_964467955.1 uncultured Ignavibacteriaceae bacterium
TTATGACGCATACCATACAGTTTGCGGTAACGCGGATTTTGAGTTAGGGGTAACGTGCAAGCGGCGGCGGAAATTATTTCGCCGGTGATAATAACAGCCCCGTCGTGCAACGGTGTATACGGTGTAAAAAGCGTCGTAATCATTTCCGAGGACAGCTGGGCATTCAGCGTTTTGCCGGTCTCGATAAAATTTTTCAGGCCGATGCCTTTCTCGATGACCAGCAGGCCGCCATAGCGAAGTTCCGAGAGGCGTATCGCCGCACGGGCGACTTCCCTGAATGATTTGCGCTCCTCGACTTTGATGAAATACTGAAAAAGCCGCGAGTGACCCATCTGTGCCAGCATGGAGCGCAATTCGGGCTGGAAAATTATTACAAGGACAATAAATCCGATTGTGGCCAGGTTTTTAAACAGCCAGCTTAAGCCCTCCAGTTGAAACCAGAAAGCGACAAAGGCGACAAAAAATATCAGTACTAAACCGGTCACCATCTGGGCCGCGCGGGTGCCCTTCATCAGCGCCAGCAGACGATAAATAATAAACGAGACAATCAATATGTCGATCAGGTCGATAACCCGGAATGATAAAAAATCTATCCGAAACAATTCCATTCTATCTTAAATCCTCTATCGCGCGGAAGACCTTAATCGCCTCGATTGTCTCGGCAACGTCGTGAACCCTGACGATATTACAACCCTTGCTGACAGCGAGCAGCATCGATGCAATCGAGCCGCCGATGCGCTCCGACGGTTTGTTTTCTCTTCTTATAATTTTGGAAATAAACGATTTCCGCGATGAGCCGAGTATTATCGGGCGGCCAAGCGTTTTGAATTCATTTAGATTTTTAATTATATCCAGGTTGTCCTGCAGACGCTTGCCGAAGCCGATCCCCGGATCAATGATGATTTTATCTTCGGCAATTCCATTGCTTCGGCAGAATTCGATTCGCTCCTCGAAGAATTCTTTTATTTCCTCAATACAATTATCGTAGCTCGGATTCGCCTGCATCGTTTTCGGCTTGCCGAGCATGTGCATAAGTATAACCGGCGTCTCATATTCGAGCGCCACTTCGACCATCCGGGAATCGAAACGCAGGGCGGAGATGTCGTTGATAATATCGGCCCCGGCTTTTATGGCTGTCTCGGCAACCTCCGCCTTGGTCGTATCGATCGAAATCGGCAAATCGGATATTTTGCGAATAGCCTCAATGACAGGTATGACACGATTGATTTCCTCTTCGGGTTTTATTTCGTCAGCCCCCGGCCGTGATGATTCGCCGCCGATATCGATAATATCCGCGCCCTCGCTTATTATCTGATGCGCCTGTGAGATAGCGTCATTTATATTAATAAATTCGCCGCCGTCGGAAAATGAATCGGGCGTAATGTTTAAAACGCCCATAACCAGCGGCGATTCAAAGTCCAACCGTCGGCCGCGAGCCAGAGAAATCATTTCAATCGCCTGATTTGCAATATTGGACATCTGCCGTATCCTCATAATTATTTATAAATCCCAATATAAAATTCGTAATGATTAACATCAAGATATTAATTGAGCCAAAAAAATTATCAAACGGAGGGTGGATTTAAAAAAATATTTTGCTTAAGGATTTAAAAAATATAGATTCTTTTTTTACTTTTAACGGAGGATAGAGAGGTGACCAAAACCAAGGAAGACATATTAAGAATAATCAGCGATTCTGACGTACATTTTGTTCGACTGAATTTTACCGATATTCTCGGGCGACTCAAAGGTATCGCCATCACCAGCACCGAAGTGGAAAGGGCTCTGGAAGAGGGGCAGGGATTCGACGGTTCTTCGATTGAAGGCTTTGTCAGGATAGAGGAATCTGATTTGATGGCGATTCCGGATTTCAGGACATTTCGTGTTATTCCCTGGGATATCGGCGGCGAAAAAAGCGCCATGATGTTTTGTGATATTCAGACTCCGGACGGTAATCCGTATGAAGGCGACCCGCGTTATGTCCTGCGGCGGATGCTTCAGAAAATCGAAGATCGCGGCTGGACTTTCTATGTCGGGCCGGAACTGGAATATTTTTATTTTAACGATGAAACGGAACCGGAAATTCTGGATCGGTCGGGATATTTCGATTACGGGTCGGCCGATATCGGGACACAACTCCGGAAAAGGTCCAGCGCCGCTCTGGAACGGATGGGTATCCAGGTGGAATGTTCACATCATGAGGTCGCTCCCAGCCAGCAGGAAATCGACCTGAGATATCAGGAAGCCCTGGTGATGGCTGATTTTGTCCAGATTTATAAATTCGTCGTCAAAGAAATCGCCATGCAGAATGAGGTTTTTGCTTCCTTTATGCCCAAACCGATTTTCGGCGAAAACGGCTCCGGGATGCACTGCCATATGTCGCTTTTCGAGGGTGATACCAATCTATTTTTTGATAAGGCGGCCTCTAATCACCTGTCAAAAATGGCCGGTTATTTCACGGCCGGAATCCTGAGGCATATCAAAGAGATAACATTGATTTTAAATCAGTGGGTGAATTCATATAAACGTCTGGTGGTTGGCTTTGAAGCGCCGGTTTATATTTCGTGGGGGACACGCAACCGTTCCAGTTTGATAAGGGTTCCCGAATTCAAAACCGGTTATGAAAAATCGACACGGATTGAAGTCCGTTCTCCGGACCCGGGTTGTAACCCATATTTGGCTTTTGCCGTGATGCTTGCCGCCGGACTTGAAGGGATCGATAAAAAATACCCCCTGACGGATCCTGTCGAGCATAATATTTTTACCATGACCGCCGAAGACAGGGCCGATCATAATATTGACTCCTTGCCCGGCTCGTTGGAAAACGCTATCAGGGCTATGGAAAAATCCGAACTGGTTAAAAATACACTGGGTGATCATATCTTTGAGGCGCTGATAGCCAACAAAATGGTCGAATGGGATGCGTATCGGGTTGATGTCAGCAACTTTGAAATCGATAAGTATCTGCCGTTCCTGTAAAAAGGTGCCGTGCCCTATATAAATTCCGGTGACATACGGATATATTATGAAGAAAAAGGGGCGGGTGAGCCGCTGGTTTTTCTTCATGGTTTTTCGCTCGACCGCCGTATGTGGCGCGGGCAGATAGATTATTTCTCCAAAAAATATCGAGTGATAACGCCTGATGCCCGCGGGCACGGCCAATCGGATGCGCCCGATTCCGGATATTCGCGGGAGAATCGAGTAAGTGATTTGCTGGCGCTGGCCGATAAGTTGAAACTCGAGCGGTTTCATCTGATCGGATTGTCTATGGGTGGGGGAGATGCACTCAGATTTGCAATTGATTTTCAGGAAAGATTGAAAACCTTAACGCTGGCCGGCTCGACCGCCGCCGGATGGAAGCCGACCGTGCAATTTCGGAATTTCCCCCTTGATGAAAAGGGCAGGTTTGGTCAATTGCGTACTGGTGATCTGGCGCGACAAAAGGGAATCGATGAAGTCAAACGGCAGTGGATCGATGTAACGATGGCCAACTATGAAAAGCGAAATCCCGAACTTAAAAAATTCCTGACCGAAATCATGCTGGACTTCAGCGGCAAACCATGGACTGACCCGAAGGCAGGAAAATATGAAAAGCGGGATGATGTAAGACTTGCGGCCCGGATTCGAATTCCGACACTTATAATCGTCGGTCAGCGCGATATTGAATACCGCCCGCTGGCGGTAAAATTAAATGAAATAATTCTCGATTCACGCTTGGAGATAATTAAAAACGCGGGCCACATGGTGAATCTTGAAGCGCCCGAGATTTTTAATAAACATCTTGAAGATTTTCTGTTGGAAAATGAAAGCAAAAAGTAGTTGACCGCATTGTATTTCCTTTTCATATTCAGAAGACTGTTTTTATGGAGGAAACGAGTAGATTAATAATCGTCGGTAATCCCGAAGCCGATTGACTTCGCTGCGTTGATAATGTTGTAATTAACATCATTTAATTTTAATATTATTGGCCTGTTACCGAGTTTTGTTAATGTAATACTTCATATATTGATAAAGGGAAATTAAGGGTCTATAATGAGTGCGCGGGCAAAAATAGCTGTTTTTATATCGGGAGGCGGCTCGAATCTTCAGTCGCTGATTGATGCCTCAAAGTCCGGCAGGCTATCGGGGGAAATAGTCCTGGTCATCTCCAACAAATTGAAAGCGTATGGTCTGGAGCGGGCCCGCAATGCCGGAATCGATACTTTTGTTTTCCGAATTAAAGATTACCCGGGAGAAGGCGAGGCGGTGAGTGATCTGATGGCGATGCTTGAGGAGTATCAGGTTGAATATATTGCGCTGGCCGGTTATCTTAAGCTGCTTCCGGTGCCGGTCGTGAAAAAATATTCCGGAAAAATCACGAACATTCACCCGGCGCTGTTGCCAAAATATGGCGGTAAGGGGATGTACGGCCATTTCGTTCATGAGGCGGTTCTGGCCGCCGGCGATAAGGAATCCGGCCCGACGGTGCATCTTGTCGACGAAATCTATGATAACGGGAAAATCCTGCTTCAGAGAAAAGTCCCGGTCGAGCCGGATGATACACCCGACAGCCTGGCGGCGCGGGTATTGAAGGTGGAACATCAAATCTATCCGGAAGCGCTGGACAATTTAATCAAGGGGAAATATAGCTAATGTTAATGGAAAAGGAAGTTCTGCAGACTGACATCAAGGAGTATCCGTTATTTTCACGTGGGAAAGTTCGCGATGTATATGATCTCGGCGATAAATTATTGATTATTGCCTCCGATCGAATCTCCGCCTTCGATGTCGTCTTGCCCAACGGCATTCCCGGCAAGGGACGAGTGCTGACACAGATGTCGTTGTTCTGGTTCGATTTTCTAAAAGATATTGTGGATACGCATCTGGTAACGGCCAACGTCGAGGAATACCCGGATGATTTAAAAAAGCACCGTGACACTTTGGATGGTCGTTCGATGATCGTCATTAAGGCCAAGCGCATTGATGCCGAGTGCATCGTGCGTGGATATATATCCGGCTCGATGTGGAAAGAACTTGTGCGGGCGCGTAAGAATGGCTCCAATGAAGTTCATGGATTTGATTTTTCGCCGGATTTAAAAGAATCGGATCAATTGCCGGAACCGATTTTTACACCTTCGACCAAAGCCGAAGAGGGGCATGATGAGAATGTTTCGTTCGAGCGATTTGTGCAATATGTCGGTCAGCAGACCGCCGAACTATGCCGTCAGAAGTCGATTGCTATTTATAGTAAAGCTTCAGATTATGCGCGTAAGAATGGAATTATAATAGCAGATACAAAATTCGAGTTTGGATATAAAGATAATAATTTTATGCTCATCGACGAGGTTCTCTCGCCCGACTCGTCGCGCTTCTGGCCTTTGGATCAATACTCACCCGGCAAAAGCCAGCGCTCGTTCGACAAGCAATTTATCAGAGATTATCTTTCCGGACTTGATTGGGATAAAACAGCTCCGGGACCGAAACTACCGGAGGAAATAATTGAAAAATCGGCTGCAAAATATAAGGAAGCGGCCAGACTCTTGACGGGGAAATAAAATGGCAGATAAGATAAAAATCAGACGGGCTTTGATATCGGTTTACGACAAAACCGGGCTGGTCGATCTGGCGCGGGCATTGTTGAAATATGACGTTGAGATTCTTTCGACCGGGGGTACGCTGGCGGCGATGAAAAAAGAAGGAATTCAGGCGGTATCGGTCTCGACTTTCACCGGGGCCCCCGAAATTCTCGGCGGTCGCGTCAAGACGCTTCATCCAAAAGTCCATGCCGGTATTCTGGCGCGGCGCGACAACCAGGGTGACGATGAAGAGATGACGCGTAATGAATATAAACCGATTGATATGGTGGTCGTAAATCTGTATCCATTCGAAAAGACAATTGC
Source organism: uncultured Ignavibacteriaceae bacterium (assembly GCA_964467955.1). Lineage (GTDB taxonomy): Bacteria > Zixibacteria > MSB-5A5 > GN15 > PGXB01 > CAYXTW01. Next base: position 5,880 of record CAYXTW010000019.1, read on the forward strand.
CGATGCCAATGCCACCGACGCTGATATTATCGAGAATATCGATATCGGGGGACCGACCATGATTCGGGCGGCGGCCAAGAATTTTGAAGGTGTCGCCGCGGTTACCGATCCGTCCGATTACGCCGTTATTATTGAAGAACTTGACCAAAACGACGGTGCTTTGACGCTTGATTTTCGAAGGAAGCTGGCCGGAAAGGTATTTGCACGCACTAATAGCTACGACAGGGCTATCTCGAATTATTTTTCGACCGTCGGAGATAAAGTCGACGAGCAACTTCCGGCGAACCTGAATTTATCTTTCACTATGCAATCATCGCTTCGCTACGGCGAGAATCCGCATCAGGTCGGCGCCTTTTATCGGGATGAAAGTTTTACCGGGCCGACTCTGGCGCGGGCGCAGGTGCTGGCGGGAAAGGCGCTCTCATATAATAATATTTCCGATCTTGATGCCTGTCTCGATATGCTTCTGGACTTCGAGGAGCCGTTTGCCGCCGTAATGAAACATGCCAATCCCTGCGGTGCGGCGGTTGGCGGGACGATTACCGAAGCTTACCGTGATGCGTTGGCGTCCGATCCGTTGTCGGCCTTCGGCTCGGTAATCGGATTAAACAAGCATGTCGATATGGCAGCGGCCGAATTATTACATAAGACGCATTTCGTGGAGTGTATAATCGCACCGGGTTATGATGAAGAAGCTCTGGCGATGATGAAAAAGAAAAAGGCGCGACGGATTTTATCCCTCCCGGAGATCGCCAATGGTCGGCCGAAAGACGAGAAAGTATATAAGTTCGTTCGCGGCGGAGTGCTCTGCCAGACGGCTGATGATTATGACGTTCCTGCATCGGAATTGAAAGTCGTCAGCAAAAGACAGCCGACAGATGACGAATTAAAATCACTCCTTTTCGCCTGGAAAGTCGTAAAACATACCAAGTCGAATGCAATTGTAATTGCGAAAGGATCGGCCACGGTCGGTATCGGTATGGGACAGACTTCGCGCGTCGATTCGTCGGCGCTGGCGGTTAAACGGGCCGGCGAGCGCGCGAAAGGAGCGGTACTGGCTTCGGATGCTTTCTTCCCGATGCCTGATGGTGTGGAAGTAGCGACCGATGCCGGTGTGACGGCAATTATCCAGCCGGGCGGCTCCAAAGGTGACGAGCAAGCCATCGAGGCGGCCGATAAGGCCGGGGCGGCAATGATATTCACCGGCATAAGGCATTTTAAGCATTAGGCTTGCGTAATTTTTTCAGATTGTGCTTGCTTGAATGGCTTGTTGTTATTAAATTTACTTTCAACAGGTAATACTGCGAAAAGGAGCGTTTGTGGGCGAGCGGGTTCTAGAAATTGTCATCCTTCTGATTTCCAGAATAAGGGACCATCAGGGTCGTCTGGAAAATTTTGAGGATATATCCTCTTATCTGAAGAGCTACGGTTTTACCGACACCGAGATCAGTTCGGCCTATAGTTGGGTGCTGGATCAAATACAATCCGATTCGAAGTTTTTAGTCGATAACCCGATTTCCCGGAACTCCTTTCGTGTTTTGACCGAGCAGGAACGTCGCGATTTTACGACTGACGCTATCGGGTATCTGATGCAGTTAAGATTTCTTGGAATATTAGGCGATACCCAGATGGAATTGATTTTAGAGAGGGGTGCGGTTATGGGTCCGGCGCCTATAAATCTGGATCATATGAAGGTCCTCGTCGGTTCGGTTTTGTTTCATGATTCCAATTTTGTGGAATACGGCAAACAGCAGATGTACTACCTGCCTCCCGAAGACGGCCTGTTGAATTGACTCTTTTATTGCCCTGATGTTAAAAAATAAAAAAATCGTCGTTGGTCTGACCGGCGGAATCGCCGCGTATAAGATTCCGCCGCTTATCAGATTGCTGAAAAAAGACGGGGCTGATGTCCGCGCCATTATGACCGAGGCTTCGACGAAATTTATCACCGAATTGACCATCGAGACGATTTCCCAGAATCCGGTCGGACGCAAGATGTTTCCTGAAAATAGATATGTCGGGACGCATCATATCGATATTGCCCTGTGGGCCGACCTTTTTATTATTGCTCCGGCTACGGCCAATTTTCTGGGTAAAGTCGCCTCGGGCGTATGCGATGACCTGCTGACGACCGTCATCTGCGCCACCACGACCCCGGTGATGATCGCCCCGTCGATGAACAGCAATATGTATTTGAATCCCATTACACAAAAAAATATCGAATTCTTGAAATCCTTGGGTTATCGTTTTATAGATCCCGGCGTCGGCGAACTCGCCTGCGAAACGAGCGGTCCCGGCCGGATGGCAGAGCCGGAAGAAATTTTTATAGCCATTAAAAAATTCTTCGAAAAAAAAAAGCTCCTGACAAAAAAAAAGGTCCTGGTAACCGCCGGGCCGTGTCGTGAACCGCTTGATCCGGTGCGGTATATTTCCAATCGTTCTTCGGGCAAAATGGGCTTTGCCATCGCTGAAGCCGCTGTGGAAGCGGGGGCGGAAGTAACCCTTATTTCCGGCCCGACGAATTTAACAGCCAACGCCGGTCTGAGATTGGTTAGAGTCGAATCAACCGAAGAAATGTATCAGGCGGTCAGGCGAGAATTCAAAAATTGCCATTATCTCATCATGGCGGCGGCCCCATCGGATTTCAGAGCGGCCAGGGTCGCCGGGCATAAGATAAAAAAAGATAAAAAAGAATCGCTTGTTGTTGAATTAAAACCAACAATTGATATATTGAAATCAATAGGAAAATTAAAGAAAAAAAACCAGCGCGTGGTTGGATTTGCACTCGAAACTAAAAACGGTCTAAAAAACGCCGGAGCAAAACTTAAGGAAAAAGCTCTTGATTTAGTGGTTTTAAATCGTTTGGATGAATCCGGGCCGTTTGAAAGCGATAGCAATAAGGTCGAACTGATCGACAAAAAGGGACGAGTGGAGAAGCTATCGAAAATGAACAAAAGCGAGTTGGCACGGTTGCTGGTCGACAGAATCGCGAAGTTGAAATAACATGGTCGATTGGACAGCGAAATTAGATTCCAAGACGTATGCCTTGTTGAAGAGAGCGGCGAGGTGCCAGGTAGAATTGGGTTTGAGCGATATGATTGTCGATCTCAACGGGATATTGAAAAAGAAGAAAGAGTTGATTCGCTCCGGGCGAAAAAGTAACAGCAATCGCTTCCGGTCGCTTAAAAGCCATTACGAGGCAATCAGGAATTGCACCAAATGCCGGTTGGGTGCGACACGAACGAATTTTGTTTATGGTGTGGGTAATCCGAAGGCGGATGTGATATTTATCGGTGAGGCGCCGGGTCGTGATGAGGATTTGAAAGGAGAACCGTTCGTCGGACGCGCCGGGCAACTTCTGGATAAAATCCTGGCAGCAATCAATTTCAAACGCGAAGATGTATATATCGCCAATATTCTAAAATGCCGCCCGCCGAATAATCGTGATCCGCAGCCGGATGAGATGGCCACCTGTATGCCGTATCTTCAGGAACAAATTCGTCTCATAAAACCGAAAATTATCTGCGCCCTGGGGCGAATCTCGGCTCAAGCGATGCTGAATACGTCGACACCACTGGGCAAATTGCGCAAACGATGGCATGAGTACAACGGCATTCCCTTTCTCGTGACCTACCATCCGGCGGCATTGCTGCGTTTTCAAGCGTACAAAAAAGACACCTGGGAAGATGTCCAGATGCTTCGCGCCAAATATGACGAGCTTATGGCGGAGAAATAAATGGCGGTCGGTACCGACAGAGAAAAGGACACAGCGAGCCTCGAACCGCCGCATGATGCCGACGCCGAGCAGGCGGTACTCGGGTCGATTCTAAAGGATGAACGGGCTTTATTTGCGGTTATAGATAAATTCCGGTCGGAGACTTTTTTCTATTATCCCAAACACCAGGTAATTTTCAGGGCGATTCTGAATCTGTTCGAAAAGAGAGAACCGCCTGATATTACGACGGTTTCTGATGAATTAACCAAAATGGGTGAATTGGAAAAGGTCGGCGGTCGACTGTACCTGATTGAGTTGGTTGACGGTGTCGCAACCACCGCCAATATAGCCGCCTACGCCGGAATCGTCGTTGAAAAAGCGATGCTTCGCAATCTGATAGATATATCGAACACGATTATTACCAGATGCTATAATCTTGAGAGTGACGTCGACACTCTTATCGATATCGCCGAATCGACTTTTTTTAAGATAAAAGAGGGTGGGCTTAAGACCGATTTCACGCCCCTGACCGAATTGATCCCAAGAACGTTTGAGCAGATTGAAGATTTTCAGGAAACAAAAGGCGGCCTGACCGGAATCGAAACCGGTTTTGAAAAACTCGATGCCATGACCGCCGGTTTGCATGATGGCGATTTTGTCGTCATTGCCGGACGACCTTCGATGGGTAAGACAGCTTTGGCTCTAAATATAGCCGAGTTTATCTCCATCGAGAAAAAGACGCCGGTCGGCATTTTCTCCATTGAGATGACCAAAGAACAATTGGCCCTCAGGCTGTTATGCAGTCGGGCAAAAATCAGTCAGCATTTGTTAAGAACCAATCGTCTTCGTGACGCCGACTGGCAGCGCTTATCGCTGGCGGGAGATCCGTTAAGTGAGGCGGAAATTTATATCGACGATTCCGGAACCTTATCGACTCTGGAATTACGCGCCAAAGCACGACGTCTGAAATCTCAGCATGATATCGGACTATTGATTGTCGATTATATCCAGTTAATGCACGGCACCAGTCGAGTGGAAAACCGTCAGCAGGAAATGGCCATGATTTCCCGCGGCCTGAAAACGCTGGCGAAAGAACTGCAGATTCCGGTCGTGGCCTGCAGCCAGTTATCGCGCATGGTCGAGATGCGCGGCGGCGATAAACGGCCGCAGTTGTCCGACCTTCGCGAGTCGGGCGCAATCGAACAGGATGCCGATGTGGTCATGTTCGTCTATCGGCCGGAGTTTTATATGTCGCATCTGGATCGGGAGGATACGCGCCGGATGGAGGCCGAAGGAAAGGCTGAAATAATTGTCGCAAAACAACGTAACGGCCCGACCGGTCGTGTGGACCTGGCCTTTGTCAAAGATTATGTTCGTTTTGAAAATCTGGCCGCCCGGTTCGACAGGATGCCGGAGCCGGAGGGGGATGTTCCTTTCTAAAGCATGAGAACCGGAGTCCCAGTTGTCGGTCGCCGGGCGATAAGTTTTATTTCCCGGGTCGGAAGTATATTCCTGCTTCTTGGCAAATCGATTTATTTTTTCAAAGCTATTCCCGGTTCACTGCGATTAATTTTCGAACAATGTTTTATGATCGGCAACAAATCGGTGCCGCTTATTTCGATCACATCGATTTTTATCGGGGCGGTGGCGGCCTGGCAGGCGGCCTACCAGTTTAAATTCATCGGCGCGCCGCTTCGTTATCTCGGCGCCGCCGTGGGCAAGGCGATTGTTATTGAGTTGTCGCCGGTGTTAACCGCACTGGTCGTCGCCGGACGAGTCGGCGCCGGAATCGCCGCCGAACTGGGCACGATGCGTGTCACCGAGCAGATTGATGCGCTCGACTCGATGGGCATCAACCCGATACGGTATCTGGTCATGCCGCGCTTTTTTGCCAGTTCATTCATGCTGCCTCTGTTGACGATGTTTTCCATCGCTATTGCCATTGGCGGGGCGCTTCTGGTTTCGGTGCTGTTTGTCGACCTGTCATACGAGACATTTTTGTCCGGTATCAAAGATTCATTTAAAATGTCGGACCTGTTTGCCGGTCTCGTTAAAGCCTGGGTATTTGGCGCCATTATCGGTCTGGTCGGCTGTCGTGAGGGATTTTATGCCGGCGGCGGTGCGCGGGGTGTCGGGACGGCCACGACGCAGGCGGTGGTAATCTCGGCGGTGATGGTTTTGATTTCGGATTATATCATCGCCACTATTTTGTTCCGGGTATAGTACACAATGGATAGCTACATAAAAATCGATAACCTGAAAAAATCGTTCAATGAGAACGACGTTTTGAAGGGTGTCACGCTGGAGATGAAAAAGAATGAATCGCTGGTGGTCATCGGGCGCTCGGGGTGCGGCAAATCGGTATTGCTGAAGCATCTCAACGGGCTTATCCATCCGGATGACGGGTCAGTATTTTTTGAAGGGCGGGACATCTCCGAACTTAAGCCGAAAGAACTGGTCGGCTTGAGAAAAAATATCGGGATGCTGTTTCAATCGGCGGCACTTCTCGATTCGCTGACCGTCGGGGAAAACGTCGGGCTCGGTTTGCGGGAAAGCCGGCTTTATAAGGATAATGAGGTCATAGATATTGTCGAAGAAAAACTGAAATTGGTCGGTCTTTCGGGAACGTCCGATATCTATCCCTCGGAGCTGTCAGGTGGGATGCGTAAACGGGTCGGTCTGGCGCGCGCGATTGCGACCGAGCCGGAAGTCCTTTTATATGACGAACCGACCACCGGGCTCGATCCGATAACCGCCGATATGATTAACGATTTGATTCTGGACCTGAATGAAAAGTTGCATGTCACCTCGATTGCCGTTACGCATGACATGAAATCGGCCTACAAAATAGGCCAGCGGATAGTCATGCTTCATGACGGTAAAATCGAGTTCGACGGCGATCCGCAGCAGGTCCAGAATTCGGGTAATGAGGTTGTCGACCAGTTTATTCACGGCCGCGCCACCGGTCCGATACAGCCGAATTAAAAACATGGAACGAAAAATCAAAACAGCTTTCGTATGTACCAAATGCGGCGCGATACATCCGAGATGGCAGGGGCAGTGTCGTGAATGCGGCGAATGGAACTGTCTGGCCGAGGAGCAGATTGTCAAGTCGGCGAGAAAGGGTGCGAAAGTCCGGGCAGCCAGGACGCAGAAATTCAGCGATATCGATGACAATCTTCTGTCGGGATATGAATCCGGTATAAGGGAATTCGATCGCGTTCTTGGCGGCGGATTATTGCCGGGCAGCGCCGTCCTGCTGGCCGGCGAGCCGGGGATAGGCAAATCGACCTTGATTTTGCAGGCGGCCGAGGCGTACTCCCGTCATGAGTTAAAAGTCTTGTACATTACCGGCGAAGAATCCCTGGCGCAGCTAAAAAAGCGCGCCGAGCGATTATCTATCGAAGGTAAAAATATCTCACTTGTATATTCCAACGATCTCGAAGAGATAACCGCCGTTATTGAAGATGAAAGTTTCAATATTCTTATTGTCGATTCCATTCAGACTATCGCCAGCCGTATATTTGAATCTCCGCCGGGGACGATCGGACAGATTCGTGAGTCGGCCGGACGGCTTATCGAGTTGGCGCGCAAGTATGATTTTGCATTGTTTATGGTCGGACATGTCACCAAAGAAGGTCTGGTGGCAGGGCCGAAAGTCTTGGAACATATGGTCGACGCTGTCCTGTACTTCGAAGGTGATAATCAATATTTATATCGTATTCTGCGGCCGGTGAAAAATCGCTATGGTTCTACTTTTGAACTTGGTGTTTTCGAGATGTCGATTGAGGGGCTCAAAGAAGTCGAGAATCCGTCGTCGCTGTTTTTGACCGAGTATGAAGGTCTCACCCGTTCGGGAACGATGGTGGCGGCATCATGCGAGGGTAATCGCCCGATACTGGTGGAAATTCAGGGGCTTGTTTCTTCGGCCTCGTACGGAATGCCGCAACGAGTCGCCGGGGGAATCGATAACAAACGTCTGGCGTTGCTTCTGGCCATTCTCGAAAAGCGGGCCGGGATTCCGATGGGCGGCAATGATGTGTTTGTCTCCGTTGCCGGCGGTCTGAAACTTACCGAGCCGGCGGTTGATCTGGCCGTGCTGGCGGCGATTGTTTCATCGTTGCGCGATATTCCCATCGACACAAAAACGGTCGTTACCGGAGAAGTCGGTCTTTCAGGTGAAGTGCGCGCGGTCGGGATGATGGAAGGCAGGATTACCGAGGCGGCCAAGTTGGGATTTAAGAGAATTATCGTACCACAGCAAAACCTGGATGGGTATATCAACAGCAACATCGAGATAATCGGCGTATCATCTCTTGAAAAGGCACTGGAAATTTTGTTTTGATATAGAGGATATAAAATGGAAAAGGTGCAATTAAAACCGCAATGCATGTTGATTCCCCTTCCGGCGGTACTTGTCTCCTGTGCGGCCGAAGGATTCGATCCGAATATTATTACCATCAGCTGGATCGGCATTGTCAATTCGGAACCGCCGATGCTTTCGATTTCAGTGAACCCCAAGCGGCATTCGCATAAAATTCTGAAAAAGGCCGGGGAGTTCGTCGTGAATCTGACGTCCGAAGATAATCTCAAAGAGGTCGATTTTTGCGGTAATCGTTCCGGCCGCGATTATGATAAATTCAAAGAGATGAATCTGACGCCGCTTCCGGGGCGGATTGTTACGACACCGCTCATCAAGGAGTGTCCCATTAATCTGGAATGCCGGGTCCGTCAGACATTGAGACTCGGCAGTCATGAGATGTTTATCGCCGAAATCGTGATGGTTCACGCCGACGAAAACCTGCTCGATGATAAATTCCGGCCTGATATAGATTTGTTGAAACCATTGACATATTGCACCGTCGCCCGGGAGTATCGCGGCGGTCTGGTAAAAATTATGGGGCGTTACGGCGGTGTGGCCGGGAAAAAGTAAATCCTGAAATGAACTCCGATCGTTTTTCCTTCGATGTGAATAGTACCGATAGCGCCGCCCGGCGCGGTGTAGTCGGGACACCCCACGGCGATTTTCGGACTCCGGCTTTTATGCCGGTCGGCACGAGCGGGGCGGTCAAGGCGATGACGGCCGAAGATCTCGAAGAGTGCGGGGTCGAAATAATTTTAGGGAATACGTACCATTTGTATTTACGTCCCGGTGAAAAACTGATAAAAGAAAAAGGGGGCCTGGCGCGATTTACAGGATGGAATAAACCGACGCTGACCGACTCGGGCGGCTTTCAGATTTTTTCCATGCAGGATTTGCTGGAAGTCGATGATGCCGGTGTTACTTTTAAATCGCACCATGACGGCTCGTCGCATCGTTTCAATGCGGAAAAAGTAATTCAAATTCAGCGTGATCTGGGTGCGGATATAATTATGTCGTTTGACCAGTGTGTTCCCTATCCGGCCGACCGGGAACTGGCGGCAACGGGTGTCAACAGGACATACGCCTGGGCAAAGGCCGGTCTGGAATTCTTTAAAAGCGAGGAAGATAAAAACAAAACCGGCGCGGCGCTGTTCGGGATAGTCCAGGGCTCGACATATACTGACCTGAGAAAATTATCGGCCGAGCAGATAATCTCACTTGATTTCCCCGGATATGCCGTCGGCGGTCTGGCGGTCGGCGAGTCAAAAGAAGAAATGGAAGAGATGCTTGCCTATACGATTCAATTCCTTCCAAAAGGCAAACCGCGATATATAATGGGCGTCGGCTATCCGGAGGATATTTTGATGGCGGTCTCGTACGGGGTGGATATGTTCGATTGTGTCTTGCCGACGCGTAATGCCCGGACCGGAATGGTCTTCACTTCCCGAGGCCCGCTGGTATTTCGCAATGCCGAATACGCCGATGATGGCCGTCCGCTCGATGTCAACTGTGATTGCCGCGTCTGCCGTCGATACAGCCGGGCTTATATTAGACATCTGTATAATCAGAGCGAAATTACCTCGCTGGTTCTGGCCTCGTTTCATTCAACTTATTTTTTTCAGAATCTTATGCGGAATATTCATCGGGCAATAGAAGATGGCCGGTTTGATGAGTTCCGAAAAAGATTCCTGGAGGTTTATACCGAAGGTGAATAAGAGGAATTTTTTTATATTCGGCATCTTAGTCCTTTGCATTTTAGCAAGTTTTCGTGACGTGTCGGCCGCCGATACGACCGATCCGGTGATACGGTTTTATCTGGATAATCTCGCTTATGTATTTGATCAAAACTACATTTTCAATTCGGATACCGGATTCTCATGTATAGTCGGGTCGATTCTGGAAACAACCGACTATCGAGGGCGGACGGATAAAATCGACACGGCCGTTTATCAATTATTTTATGACAATAAAATTATGGATTCATCCTTGCTATTGGACTCTGCAAAATCGAAAGAAAATGCATTGCCGGATAATTTCCGGCCGCCGCAGGTGTGGAAGGAAAATCTGCTGTTTGATTTCTATCCCAATGATACCGGGGCGGGGCCGCTGGCGATAAGTTTCGAATCGAATTCGATGGATTCCTCCAATGCGGTTGTCGGTTTTATAAATCTCGACAGAAATGATTTTTATGTCGAAGCGCTGTTCCTTCATTATCCAAATCCGGAAAACTCCGAGCGCATTTCCGAGGTATATATTTTCCAGCGTTCGGGCAGATTAATTTTTCTTCGGAAATATGAAAGACAAACCGCAAAATTGCGCTTTTTCGGCCGACAATTTACAAAACAGACTGTCAACTTTTCGCAGTATCGATTCAAATAGACATTATTTACTTGCCCCGGCATTTGAATGAGTCTATAATTACCAATTATGAAGCGCAGTCCCGATTTGCTCAAATCTCAACTGGATGTGCATCGTCTTCCGGTGCATATCGCCATCATTATGGATGGCAACGGCCGTTGGGCCCGAAAACGAAATTTGCCCCGTACGGCCGGGCACGAGGCCGGAGTCGAGGCAGTTCGCAAAGTCGTGCGGGCATCGGCTGAAATCGGCATAAAATATTTGACGCTGTATACTTTTTCGGTCGAGAACTGGAAGCGACCGCGCGAGGAGGTCGCCGCCCTGATGCGATTGCTGAGTAGAACGACGCGTCGTGAAATCAATGAGTTGAACCGAAATAATGTACGGTTAATTACAACCGGAAGGATTGACGAGCTATCCTTATCGAGACGCAAGGTGCTGGCTCTGGCGGTCGAAAAAACGAGAAAAAACAGCGGCCTGGTTTTAAATCTGGCGTTGAATTACGGCGGACGGACCGAAATTATTGATGCTGTCAAGGCAATCGCCCTGGCGGTCAGATCGGGTCATATTCAGCCGGGCGAGATTAATGAAGTATTATTCTCGAATTATCTCTATACGACCGGGCTTCCCGACCCTGACCTGCTTATAAGGGCTTCCGGCGAGATGCGTATCTCTAATTTCCTTCTCTGGCAGACCAGTTACACGGAATTATATATCACCGATGTCCTCTGGCCCGATTTCGATCGGAGCGAACTATTTAAGGCAATAATCGAATATCAGAAACGCGAACGCCGTTTTGGGAAGGTTTGATGTCCTATGAGTAAAAATTTGGTTACCAGAATCATAGTGGCCGTGATTTTTGGACCGTTGATTATTTATATCTGCTATTTAGGCGGTTACTGGCTGCTCGGCATGATCGCGCTTTTCGCCTTAATCAGTGCGGTCGAATATATGATCGCCGGCGGAATAAAAGCCTCGTCTGTCGAATTCTGGCTGACACTGATTTTTATGACACAGATAATTTATGTCGGTTCGAAAGTTTCATTCAGCTATGCCTTTATGACTTTTGTCGTATTTTTTATCCTCAACGGACTGATTTTCGCTGTCAGAAATAAACCACCGGCAGAACTTTTTGATAGTCAAATGCGAATGGTATGGATTGTCGCTTATCTGGGTATGATGTATCCTTTTGTTTATCGTATCCGAACACTTTCGGAAATCGGCGGCGACTGGCTGCTGCTTTTGTTCGGAACCATCTGGTTATCCGATACGCTGGCGATGTTTATCGGCAAGGCGTTCGGCAAAAGAAAAATGGCTCCGACCGTCTCACCCGGCAAAACAATCGCCGGCTTTGCCGGAGGTTTGCTGGGCGGAATTATTGTGGCCCTGATTCTGACCTTCTGGAGATTATCCGGATATTATATTCTATATTTATTGGGTGCGGCGATCCTTGTCTCGCTTGTCGGGCAGCTCGGTGATCTGGTCGAGTCATGCTGGAAAAGAGCCATTGGCATCAAAGATTCATCGGCTGTGATTCCGGGTCATGGCGGTGTTTTGGATCGGTTCGATTCCTTATTGTTTGCGGCCCCGGTATTGTACCTGTATATGCGATTCATAATTTATTCATAAGCGGTGGGATCGGTGAAAATAATTGATTTTATTTTTGCCGGCCGACCGATGCTTCTCCTGCCGACCTGGTCGTTTTATTTATTGGCTTTGAAATTTTTGCATGGAAACAGTGATTTTGGTATCGATATTAAATTGATACTGGCCGGCATCACCCTGATAACCATCGGGGCCTATTTTATTAATCAGATTTATGATTTCGAAACCGATAGAATTAATAAAAAGCTTGGTTTTTTGCAGCAAGGTTTAATAAATAAAAGCGAAATGATGGCGGCTTATATTGTAGTCTCGATTTTTCCCCTTATTGCTGGTTTTGCCGTTGACATCAAAATAGGTCTGATAATGATAGTCATGATTCTGCTCGGGTTTGCCTATTCGGTACCGCCAAGCAGATTAAAAGACAGACCGCTTGGTGGTTTGATAGCCAATGCGATGGCTTATGGTGTATTGGTACCTTTGTCGGTCCCGGGATTTATGGATTCGGCCGATATTTCTCGAATATATATTGTCATTTGTTTTTTTATGATGGTAGCCGCCGGGTATCTATTAACTGTCATTCCGGATCGCGAAGGCGACCGTAAAGCGGGAAAATTAACGCTGGCGACACAATGGTCTGACAGGCCGATAATTCTTCTTGCGTTTGCTTTTCTTCTTGTGGCATTGTATTCGTCGTTTAATCTGAATAATATTTTTTTGGTAATTGTATGCTCCGTATCAATAGTACTATTCATACTTGCCCTTTTAGTCGGAACGAATGGCGTTATCCTTTTCGCCTGCAAATTTCCCATATTGTTGCTTTCATTATTGGCGGGGTATTACTTCCCGACCTATTTTGTTTTTTTGCTTGTTCTCCTGATTTTGACGCGCCTATATTACAACAGGCGCTTTGGAATCGTTTACCCGAGGCTGAATTGATGAGATATTTTTGTATCCTGATATTTGTCTTTATTATTTTTGCCGGATGCCAACCATATCCGCGTTATCGAACCGGCGAGGCACCACCACCCGGGGAGAAAAAGATCCGGCCGCCGATCGATCGACGATATGAATCGGCCAATGCGAAAAAGCTGGAAACCAGTTCGAGCAAGCTGATTGAATTGGGGCGAATAATTCAAAGTTATCTGGGAACACCGTATAAGGGACAATCACCATATAAGAAGGGAATCGATTGCAGCCAGTTTACGAGAAACGTGTATAAGAAATTCAACGGAACGAAGCTTCCGCGCACTGTTAAAAAACAATTTCAGGTTGGCCAGATTGTTTCCGGAACCACGCTTCGTTACGGCGATCTGGTCTTTTTCCGCACCGATGGTCGGTCGGTTTCTCACGCCGGAATATATATCGGATACAATGAATTTGTCCACGCCTCGAGCTCCACGGGTGTACGGATATCGGATATTAGAAGTGACTATTGGAAGAGGCATTTTGTCGGCGCGAGAAGGATTCTTCCATAACCGGAATATTAAATCATCTAATTGATTTAACCTCGATTGTATTCGATTTTTCTGCCGACTGAATCGTAAGACAGGTATGGACAATAAGAAACTCAATATGAAAATCAATAATCTTCCGGCCTTACCCGGCGTCTATATTTTTCGGAATAGAGCAGGCAGGATCGTCTATATCGGTAAGGCCAAGAGTCTTAAAAATCGGGTGAGAAATTATTTTCAGCCGATTCATAAACTGGATACCAAAACCGCCCGCCTGGCGTCGGTTATAGATGATCTTGAATTACTTGTCACCGATTCGGAAATTGAAGCATTGATTCTCGAGGCCAATCTAATCAAAGAACACAAACCGCGCTACAACGTCAATCTGAAGGATGACAAACATTTTCCTTATATCAAAGTGACGGTCAACGAGCCTTTTCCGAGAGTGCTTATTGTCCGGCGGCTAGAAAAAGACGGCGCCCGTTATTTCGGGCCGTACACCAGTTCCAAGCCGATGCGCAAGACTTATAATTTCTTATGCCGTCTTTTCAAGATTCGGACCTGTAATCTGACCATTCCCCATCCCACAGGGAAAATACAGAAAGTATGTCTTGATTATCATATCGGTCGGTGCGGCGGACCTTGCGAAGGATTTCAAACCGAGGCCGAATATAGGGAACTGGTCGATTCGGTAATTTTATTTCTATCCGGTAAGGGCGAGGAGCTTCTGGAAAAGCTGGAAAAGCGCATGGCCTATTTATCGCGGCGGATGAAATTCGAAGAAGCGGCCGAGGTTCGCGATCAATTGCAGGCGCTGGAATCGGTCCGGCATAGACAGAAGGTCGATGCCGGCCAGGTGGTAAACCGGGATGTAATGGCTTTTGCCCGCGAGGCGGGGGATACGGTCACGGTGGTGCTGCAGGTGAGGGAGGGCGTCCTTATTGGACGGCAGGATTTTCAATTATCGTCCGAACCGGAAGAGACCGACATCGAGTTACTGACCGGATTCGTTCAACAGTACTATAATCATCAGCCTAATTTGCCTGACGAATTATATCTCCCGCTCGCCTTGCCCGAGGAAAAATTAATCGGCCGCTGGTTATCGAAAACGCGCGGCAGAAAAGTAAAAATATTCAGTCCTCAAAAGGGAGAGAAATTAAAACTGGTCGATATGGCCGCCGCCAATGCGCGATTAATTCTGGATGAATTATTGATACAAAAGAAGAAATACAAAGAAAGAATGGTGAAATCGGTCCAGGCTTTGAAGGATGATTTGCATTTGCTAAGTTCACCGCGGACGATTGCCTGTGTCGATATTTCCAATACCGGAACGAGCGATGCGGTCGGTTCGCTGGTTTATTTTGTCAACGGCAAGCCGTTGAAAGCGAAATACAGGCGTTTCAAGATTAAAAATGTCCGGGGACAGGACGATTTCGCCATGATGCGCGAGGTGGTCGGAAGATATTTTTATCGCCTCAGCGATGAAAAAGATGATCCGCCGGACTTACTGGTCGTCGATGGCGGGCGGGGACAGCTGTCGTCAGTCAAAGCCGAAATCGAAACCCTGGGATTCGAGGAGCAAAATGTCATCGGGCTGGCAAAAAGATTCGAGGAAATTTATTTCCCTAATCGCAGAGAACCACTGACGATTTCTAAAACCTCGCCGGGGCTGGGCCTGTTAAAGCGTGTCCGCGACGAGGCCCATCGCTTTGCGATCGAGTATAACCGAAAGGTCCGTACCGGAAGGACGATTAAATCATCGCTTGACAAAATGGACGGAATCGGGCCCAAAAGACGTGAAATTCTGCTTAAACATTTCGGTTCGGTAAAAATGATAAAAGAAGCCACGCTGGAAGAATTGGCCGCGGTAAAGGGTGTCCCCAGGAATGTGGCTGCAAAGATTTATGAATCATTCCATTGACGTCGGAATAACCGCATTTCCGCCGGGCCCCGAAACAACTTGACAAATTCAAAATGTCCAATATCTTATAAGTGATATAGATACATATTCCGGGCGGCGTCATTTATGTCGTGACGGGTGCTCCGGCAAAAATACTGTTTTTACAACAGGAGCAATTATAATGGACAAAACGTTATATAATTCGGCAAAGCGCTGTGCATTTTTTCTGATTATTTTTTCGCTCCTTATTCCCGCCTGTGTTCAGGCCACCTTTTCCATCGTGGCGGTCGATACCGTCACCGGGGCCATCGGCGGCGCCGGTGCTTCCTGCATTGCCGGCTCTCAGATGATCGATGATATCATCGAGGGAATCGGAGCGGTTCATACGCAGGCGTATTACCTCGTAGAAAACCAGAATAATGCTCACGCACTTCTGGCGGCCGGTATTACGCCCGATTCCATTATCAGCTGGCTATACAACAATGATGCTGAAGGCAATCCGTGGATTAGGCAATACGGTATCGCCACTCTGGCCGGACCGGGCAGTTCGGCGGCTTATACCGGCAGCGCCACAAGTAACTGGAAAGGCCATCGGGTCGGGCCCGGTTATGCCATTCAGGGTAATATTCTGCTCAGCGAGCACATTGTCGATACCATGGAATATGCCTATCTGAATACACCCGGTCCGCTTGAGGAGAAACTGATGGCCGTTCTGCAGGCGGCCAATATACCCGGCGCCGATACTCGGTGTCTGCCTTGTAATAAACCGGCGATCTCAGCCTTTATTAAAGTCGTTCATATCGGCGATGGCGGCGTGCCGTACCTTTATCAGGTCGTCAACAATACCATTTGTTCGCAAAATCCGGTCGATTCATTGCAGATCCTTTTCGATTTATGGAAAGCGCTGCCTTATGCCGATCCGGATGTTTCAACTTTCGAAGTGTCGACGTTAATTCTCCCCACCAATGCGAATGATTCGGCGCTTATTACGGTCACGCCTCTGAACTGGAACAATCAAACGCCGGCCGAAGTATCCGAGGTGGCGCTATCCAACAGCGGCGGCGGGACGTTGTCTTCGGTAACCGATAACGGCGATGGAACATATTCGGCGGTGATTATCCCCGGGCCGGTTTCCGGTGATGATACGCTGACTGCCACGGTAACCGCCGGTGGTCTGCCTGTTGAATTAACGGTCAGGCCGGTTTTGCACTATTTCACCTGCGGCGATATGAATGGGGATGCGGTTGTCAATATCTTCGATATCACCGGGCTGATAAGTTATCTTTACCTGGAGGGGGCGGCACCGCAGCCGATTGAATCAGGCGATGCCAACGGAGACGAGACGATAAATATTTTCGATATTACATATATTATAACTTATCTGTACATAGAGGGCCCCGCACCCGATTGTCATTTGTGGTAGACAGTTAAACATATAACCGGATTATTAAAAAATCGTTGTGCCGGTTCCTGCTCCCGATTTATCGGGAGTGTGAACCGGCACCGTTGTACTAATGAATATATTGTCGGATCGTCGCACCCGATGACTATATAGATCGTATTGATCCTCACCATATTATTTTAAAAAATATCTTTCCTTGGGTATCAAAAAATATAAATTGTGAGGATTATGGGCAAGAAGGATAAGGCCAAAAAAGTCGCACCGAAAGTGCTGAAGGGTTTTCGCGATTATCCGCCCGAGGAAGAAATCGCGCGGCAGATACTTATCGAAAAAGCGCGAAGCGTTTTTGAACGTTACGGTTATCTGCCGCTTCAAACCGCGTCATTGGAGTTTGCCGAATCGCTTCTGGGACCGCAATATACGTCGGATAATCTCAAGGAGCTATTCGGATTCGAGGGCCCCGAAAATGTCGAGATGGCGCTTCGTTACGAGTTTACTCTCTCACTGGCCCGGTATGTCGCCGGGAATCCACATCTGCCGCTGCCGTTTCGCCGCTATCAATATGGTAACGTCTGGCGGGTCGATAAACCGGGGCCGGGGCGTTTCCGCGAATTTTTGCAATTCGATTTTGATATTGTCGGCACCGGCTCGATGCTGGCTGACGCCGAAATTATCGCCGTGATGGTTGACGTTCTTGATTATCTGGGTATAAAGAACTTCGTCGTCAGATATTCGAATCGCAAGCTGATAAACGGGCTGTCGTCTTTTGCCAGAATCCCTGAAAACAAAATCACCGATGTATTTCGTGTTATCGATAAACTTGAAAGACAGGGCAGAGAGGCGGTCATTATGGAACTCGGTCCGGGACGAACCGACCAGTCGGGCGACAAAATCCCCGGTTTGAATCTGACCGACAAGCAAATTGGCCTTCTTTCGGAATTTCTGGATATGGCCATGTCACCCGGCGACGATGCTCTGGCTGGGGCAGTGAAACTTCTCGGTCATATAGAAATTTCCCGCGAGGGAATTGATGAACTTAAGAAAATTCATAAATACATTTTATATATGAATGTCCCGGCCGACAAGGCGAAAATCGACGTTACCATTGTTCGGGGGCTCGGCTATTATACCGGGCCGGTTTATGAAACGACATTAATCGATTTACCGGAATACGGTTCGGTTTTTTCGGGCGGTCGTTATGATAATCTGGTCAATCGGTTTTCCGGAAAGAAGATTCCGGCGACCGGTTCGTCCTTCGGTGTCGACCGGATGCTGGCGGCGCTGATTGCACTAAAAGCGATACAATTAAAAAAATCGACGGCGGACGTCCTCGTGACGACTATGGATAAATCGCATATAGACGATTACATAAAAATGGCCGGTGAAATCCGCCAGGCCGGATTCAATACCGAAATTTTCCACGGCGAAACGAAAAACATAAATAAACAATTGAAGTACGCCGACCGGATTGGAATCCCGATCGCCGTTATTGCCGGATCGAACGAATTCGAGTCCGGAGAAGTGACTGTCAAAGATTTGCGGGCCGGACGTGAGAAATCAAAAGAAGTCGCTGACCGTGAGGAATGGCTTGAAGCCGAAGGTATTCAGAAGACCATAAAGCGCGACGAGTTGCTATCGTACTTAACACGATTATTGAAAAAGGAATAATCGGTATGAGATTTAAATGTATATTTATCTTGAGTATTATTATTTTATTCGCTGCCGGTGACGTCCGGTCGATTCCGGCGGTCGAATCGATAGAAGAACTTCGGCCGAAAGGCTCCGAAAGGACCTACCTTATCAATTACAAAGAAAAGCAGGCCGGGGCGCTTGTTTCGAAATTCGAGGGTAAGACCAAATTCGAAGATGTATCCTGCTATCGCTTTTCCGAAAACTATACGCTTAATCTGAATCCGTACGATGTTGAATATAACATTACAACAACCAACAATCATTATGTCAATGAAAAGGGGCGTTATGTCGGCGATGATATGACTATTACGGTCAATGAACAAATACAGAGATTGTACCTGATTAATAAAAATGACAATCTCACCGGTTATTTCCGGCGCGGCGAAACGAAGGAGGATATAAGTATCCCGGCCTTCAAGGAGATAATGGCCGTCGACAATAATATGGCCGACCAGATCGAAATATTTCTTGCCTTTCATAATGTTTACCCCGGCGATACGATTTATGATTCGATTTTTGTGCCGCAATCCCGGGTAAAAACGCCGGTCAGAGTTGCCGTGGAAGACTTTCAATGGGTGCGTTACGGCAAGCTGTATGACTCGGCGTATGTTTGTCACTTTCTCGAACCCGGCGAGCAATATGTCTATTTTACAAAAAGCCGCAAGGTCATCAGAATCGATCAGAAGACACAGGATTTGCAGATTATTCTTTACGAGAGCCCGCTCGATAGAATGGCGCCGAAGGTTCGTGCTTTTTCGATTTTCGATTTTATTCAGCGAGTACCCATATATTTGGTTTATCTGATATTCGGAATTATATTCATGTCCCCGTTTTTGAAAAATTTCTATAAAAAATACGAGATTTATCTGATTTTTGTTTTTGGCGCCGTCATGTTTCTTCTCCTGAAGGAAACTCTATTTCCGCTTCAGAAATGGTACGGTGAGCAGTATTTAATACCGGGCGTCGAAGCCGGCAAATCGCTTTATTTTTATGCCATATTTACGGCACTCGTTTCCGGATTATTTCTGGAAGCCGCGAAAATGATTCCGCTGCTAATTGCATATTTCTGGAAAAAACCAAGACAGCAATTATCGATCGCTCTCGGTGTTTTCTGCGGTGTCGGTCTGGGTGTGGCCATGGCCGGTTCACTCAGTGGTCCGGCTTATCAGTCGGGCGGATTGAAAATAATTTCTGTCGGTGTTTTCGGTCAGATAATCACTATTCTATTTCACGGTATCGCCGGAGCCGCCTTCGGTTACGGCTTGAATCGGGGGATAAAATACATAAGCATCATCTGGCCGGCCACGGTACTGGTTCACGCCTTTTCCGATTACCTGCTCGTATTCCAGCAAAGAGCGATTTTTAATATGTCAATCCTGATATTTTTTCAAACGTTGATATGTCTGATTTATTTTCTCGCTGTTTACGTTTTGATAAAAAGAGCCCGCGTCAAAATTGATATCAAAAATTGAATTTGACAACTGCCGCGTCAATGTTTATTTTCCCGTGAAATTGGAATATGTTAACCTGTTTATGAGAGGATTAACCGGTGGAAACCTATTTGATAAAAAGATCGGATGTCGAAAAAGCACTCACGATG
Source organism: uncultured Ignavibacteriaceae bacterium (assembly GCA_964467955.1). Classification (GTDB taxonomy): domain Bacteria; phylum Zixibacteria; class MSB-5A5; order GN15; family PGXB01; genus CAYXTW01. The sequence goes on from CAYXTW010000019.1 coordinate 25,966, forward strand.
AAAGATTGCGTGGAAGTGGTCGAGAAAGCGTTTCGGCTTTACGGCGAGGAAAAAGTCCAGATGCCGCCCAAGGCTTATCTGTATTTTACCGAATTTTCCGGAGACCTGCGCTGTATGCCCGGATATATTCCGGAACTCAATGCGGCCGGAGTTAAAACGGTAAATGTGCATCCGAATAACAGAAAGGTCGGTTTACCGACGGTTATGGCAACCATTCTTCTCAATGACCCCAGGACCGGATTCCCGATTGCCATTATTGACGGGACACATATCACCAATATGAGAACCGGCGCCGCCGGCGGTATCGCCGCCAAATACCTGGCTAAAGAAAATTGCAAAACAGTCGCCTTTATCGGTGCCGGGATTCAGGCGGAAACGCAGCTGGCCGCTTTGATGATTACCAAGCCGATGATCAGCGAGGCCGCGGTCGTAGATCTTGACAGGGATCGCGCCGAAGCATTCGCCAAGTTGTGCGCCGGCAAGTACAACCTTAAAGCTAATGTCGTAAGCAATATTCATGATGCCTGTGTCGGTGCCGACGTCATCAACTGTACGACCGCTGTCCGCAAACCGATCGTCATGAAAGCCGACGTTCCCAAGGGGGCGCATATTAATGCCATCGGGGCCGATGCCGAGGGCAAGGAGGAACTGGAAAGTACTATCCTTAAGGCGGCCAAAGTGGTCATTGACGACTGGGTGCAGGCCTCACATTCCGGGGAGATAAATGTCCCGGTGCATCAAAAATCATTTACCCGTGAAAATGTCGCCGCCGAACTGGGTAAAGTTATTGCCGGAAACCTGAAAATTCGCCAGTCGGATGATGACATTACCGTTTTTGATTCGACCGGCCTGGCGATTCAGGATCTGGTCACGGCCGCGCATGTCTATAAAATGATTGTTGAAGGGCCCGGCAGAGATAAATTGCAGACCATCAGGACCCTTGATTAAGCCTTTATAATCTCCTGTTTAACAATCGGGGCGCGCGATATGAGTAATCTCGAATATTACGCCGGAATCGATATTGGCGGGACAAGTATTAAATATGGTCTCGCCGACTCGGAAGGCAAAGTCCTTTATCGGGACCAAAAACCGGCTCTGGTCGAGAAGGGTGCCAGACCTCTCCTTCATCTTATCACCAACATCGCGGAAAATCTATTGTTACATGCGGCTGAAGATGATATCGCTGTCAACTGGCTCGGCGTCGGATCGCCCGGCACGGTAGACATTCAAAAAGGGATTGTTGTCGGCGCCTGCCCCAATATTCCCGACTGGGTCGGGATCGAAATCGGTCCGCATCTTAAAGATCGTCTAAATATGCCGGTTTATGTCGATAATGATGTCAATGCCATGGCTCTGGCCGAACTCAAATATGGCGCCGCGCGCAGGTTTAGTTCCGCGATTTGCCTGACCGTTGGAACCGGAATCGGCGGGGCGGTTATAATTAATAAAGAGCTTTGGCGCGGTAGTAATTTTTCGGCCGGGGAGATCGGACATATAGTTATTAACGCCAATGGTGACAAGTGTCGCTGCGGTAATCGAGGATGTCTGGAGGTTTATTGCTCTTCCGCAGCGATGTTGAATCGTGTCAGGGAAAAAACAAAAAACGGGATGAGCGAAACCTTAAGCGAAACTTTGTCCGGAAATATAGGTAGTCTTAATATAAAGAAACTGTTTGCCGCGGCCCGAAAAGGTGATGAGATGGCGCTTGAAGTAATCGATGAAACCGCTAAAATCCTGGGTGCCGGTTTATCCGGGGTAGTGAATCTGCTTAATCCTCAAGCGTTGATATTTGGCGGCGGGATAATCGACGGCGGCGCCGGATTTATCGAAACGGTTGGAGCCGAGATACGAAACCGGGCTTTTCCCTCGGCAACCGAAAATCTTAAGATACTCAAAGCCGAACTGGGCAACGATGCCGGATTTGTCGGCGCCGGATTGCTGGGAGTTTATAAGTCGAGGGAAAATTAAATTAGAGGAGGCCCGATATGTCTGATACAGTTTATGGAATAATCGGCGTTGTGATTGCTCTTGCCGTTGCTGTCTATTTTTCCTATTTATGCAGGAAAATCGCGATCAAAAAGAATCGCGGCCCGATTACATGGGCCATCCTCGGTTTTTTATTTGATTTTTTTGCATTTTTTGTCCTTTTAATGATGTCGGATTTAAAGAAAGTACCCCCCCAGGAAACTCAGGCAATCAACTGGATCGCGGCTCCCGGTATGATAATCGGGATTATGTACCTGCTTTATTCGATTATCAGTATTGTTCTGTCGTTTCTGGATCGAACGTACGCCGACATCGGCATGAATATGCTCTTTATGATTATCGGGATCATCTTTGTTACTTTCAGCACCGCCTTTAAAAACCGCCAAAAATGGGGATGGTTCGGCTATACGATTCTATTGTTTCTGGTGGTAATTTTATCAATTCCGAATATCGATATCTATAAAACCATTCTGGCCATTTTCGCTTTGGGGACGATGGTTTTCACTTTTTTGCCGTCGATACGAAAACTATACTTCCCCGGCTAAAAATAAGTTGACATCAGTCGAAAATTAGATAGATTGCGAAATCATTTTTATTTGGAGCTGGCGCCCTAGCTCAGTTGGTAGAGCAACGGACTGAAAATCCGTGTGTCCGCAGTTCAATTCTGCGGGGCGCCACTTTTTATTGCCCCGATTCCGATTCTCGTCAATTATCATGTATATTGCTGCGATTTAGGGTAGGGCAGAACCCGAATCCCGACGCTTTAGCGCCGGGACGATGTGGTTCCGCCATGTATTTCGAGGCTGTTGGTATGATTCGAAAAATAGCATAGAGTCCATAAGCGCTGGTACACGAGGACGTACACCAGCCACAGGAAATACGTTTGTTGGGATGATTTGTTTTGCCTCTTTTCAAGAGTCGACGGGATTTTTATTGAAATATCGAAAATTTATATTAAAAATACTGGGGGAGAGACTCGAACTCTCGACCCTCAGATCCACAATCTGATGCTCTAACCAAACTGAGCTACCCCAGCATTTTTTCGCGGCGTCAGGAATCTTTCCTGATGCTAATGAATCGATTTATATCATAAAATCGGCCGAAAGTCAAGATATTTGAATTGCCCCGGCTTTAACGACCGTCGCCCTGCCGGTATTTATTTTTAATATCATCCAGGATTTTGTACCCGGTCGAAATCGATGGATCCAGCTTCAAGCCCTCTTTTGTATATACCAGGGCGGAGTCATAAATACCCATGCGATTAAATATGCTTCCCATCTCGATGTATGCCGGGGCGAAATCCGGTTTCAGTCGAATCGCCTCCCGGCCGGCCATCATAGCCTTGCCAAGCGAGTCTAATTCTGTATATACGGTACACAGAAAATGGAATATCTCCGGACGACCGGGGGCCAATTCATTGGCTTTCAGGAATCGTGGCAGCGCCAGGTCCGCGCGATTTTTTTTCAGCCAGATAAATCCTGCCATCAACTGTAATTCCGTGAAGTTGCTGTCGAGCGCAATGCCGGCGTATGCCGATTCGAGAGCATCGTCGTCGCGATGAAGGTCCATCTGTGTTTTAGCGATTTTACTGTATACCCGCGCATTTTTGGCCGGCCCGGTGATACTCTGAAGCAGTTCCAGTGACTTTTGACTGTCGCCGGTGTTTCGATAGTAAAAGGCCAGAAGCTCCGTGCCGTATCCCCGGCCTTTTTCACTTAAACCGAGCAAGTCCTCGGCTCGATGAAGCTGTCTTTTGGCCGAGGCGTTCGTCAGAATCCAACCGGAAAAAAGCAATATGGAAAACGATGCCATCACGAAAACCGAATAACGGTTTATTCTGTCTCCGGCTTTTAATCCAATAGACAACAATATTGCCAGTGATAATCCCAGAATAGCGGTCGGGATTGAAAATAAATCCCAATCGCGGGCATAACCGAGTTTGGGGTCCAAAAGAGAAACGACCAAAAGCGCACACAGGAATACGATACTCAGAAATAGATTCAGCTCTTTTCTATTTCGAGCGAATTTGATATCTGAAATGCAATAGAAAAGAAGCAGAAATACGGCCGGGCTTATAAGCAGCAACTGATTCAATATATCATATAAATGAGCGAGCGAGAGCACCGAATATTCCGAAAACGAGTACAGCGGCAGGAAACCGCCCGAGAACGACGGGGTATAGATTTCGACAAAATACCTCAGCCTCATTTCCGCCCCGATATGCGCCAGAATTATCAGGATAACCAACAATGCCGGAAGATATTTTTGCCGGAAGCCCGTCGCTCTGATTTTTTTAAGATTAAAATAAATTAGATATGCAAAAGCCGGCAGGAGAAACACCGCAATCATATGACATGCCATCGCTAATGCCAGGAGAATTGAGGCGGTGATGAGACCTTTTCCGGAGAGTATAAATTTCGCCGACCAGAGCAAAAAAAGCAGGCTGAAAAGATAGAAAAAAGTGTACGATTCGACGTATCCGAAAAACATTTGCGTTCCGCCCAATGAGACAGCTATGAGCTTGACAAGTATGACGCTCGATTTGGGAATATCGTCGGGAACTCTGAATAAGTACACAGTCAAAATATAAGCAATACCGGAGGAAATACTGATGATTGTGTAGGCCAGTTCGCCGGAAATGACACCGAACAATTTCAAAAGCCGAAAAAGAACAGCATGGAGAAAGAAATCCAGAGGCTCGGTATAATAGTACCAGTACCCTTTTTCGATCTGGTAAATACGCTGGTAACCGTCGCCCAGCGAATGAACATGGACGCGAAAAATATAAAATAAACTACCGGCTGCAAGAGCGACTATTATTATCCGCAAGACTAACGGCAGTTTTTGGAAGGTCTTCGATAATCGGCCGATTAGCGCCGTGGCCGCGTTGGCGAAAGGAGGCAATATGACCAGCAGGAATAAAACCGCGTAAATAATCGATATGAATTTCGGAAAATATTTAAGATGATTGAATCCCCAGAGGCTGTTTATCGGAATTAAACCGGCCAGGATATAAACCGCACCTAAAACAAGCGCCGGAATTACGAGCAGCATCCGGTTTGGTGTCGGCTGATTACTGTTCATAATTGATCGTCGGGCACAATCGGTTTAGCCCGCCATCCTCCTTTGACATTTCGACCGCAATTATATATAATTTATACTCATAAGTCAAAAGCGAGGTGATTGATATGATTGATCGACCGACGGCCCTGGCCTTAATGGAATCCAAAATTAAAAACAAAAATCTGCGGAAACATATCCTGGCGGTCGAGGCCGGGATGATTCGTCTGGCCGAACATCTGGACGAAGACAAAGAGCTCTGGGGCCTGACGGGATTACTGCACGACCTTGATTATGCCGTCACTGTCAAAAAACCGGAGAAACACACATTTACGACCGAAGCCTGGCTGAAAGAGTACAACCTGCCGGCGGAGATGATTTATGCTATCCGCTGCCATCCCGGTCATGCCGAATGCAAATCGAAAATGGACTGGGCTCTCTTTGCCACCGATCCGGCCACCGGATTTATAGTTGCCTGCGCCCTGATGCACCCCACCAAAAAGCTGGGCAACGTCGACGCCGAATTTATGCTGCGGCGTTTTAAAGAAAAGCGTTTTGCCGCGGGGGCCTCCCGCGAAGCGATGGCGGCTTGCAGCAATATCGGTCTGGAACTGGATCGATTCCTGATGCTGGTTCGTGAGGGAATGCTTTCTATCGTGGACACGCTGGAGCTTTGAACAGCCAATCCGCAATATTCCGCAAAGATGTTATCAGTTGGTCGCTTTATGACTTTGCCAATACGATGTATTCGATTATTATCCTGTCTCTTTATTTTAAGAGATGGGTGGTCGAGGACCTGGGCCGTGACGGGCTTTATTATGACGTCGCCTTTTCCGGCTCGATGCTTCTCGCCGGGCTGATTATGCCCGCTCTGGGTGCGATTTCGGATCATTCCCGAAAGAAAAAGTTATTCCTTTTTTTATTTACTTTTTGTTGTTGTCTGATGGTTGGAATAATTCCGTTAATTCCGTCGAGTCTTTTTTTGCTGATTATTATCGTGTTCGGATTTTCCAACTTTTTCTACGAAGGCGGGATGGTGTTCTATAATTCGCTGCTTTATTCGATTTCTGATGGTAAGCAGGCAAGACTCGTCTCCGGTTTCGGTGTCGCTCTGGGGTATGTCGGTTCCATCTTTGCCATGATTGCAGTCCTGCCGTGGGTAAGCGGAAAGATATTCGGTTTTGATATTCCTTTTATGGAAGGGTCCGGCAAGACCGGAACATTTTTGCCGACCGCTCTGCTGTTTATGCTTTTTGCCCTGCCGGCTTTTATCTGGGTAAAAGAAAGATTCGAAATTGTCAGTCAAAACCGTATAAAAATAAAAAAGGCCTACGGTGAAGTGTGGCAAACCGTAAAAGACACCCGGAAATATCCGGGGGTCTTGCGCTTTTTGATCGCCGATTACTTTTTTGAGGACGCCGTGGCGACCGTGATTTTGAATATCGGTATTTTTTCATCGATGGTACTTGGATTTACCGACGAGAACCTGACCATCTTTCTGATTATTTCCACGATTTCAGCCGTAATAGGTTCATTTGTAATAGGCCGCATTTCACAGGACATCAGTCTGAAAAAACTTATGGCGACACTTATCCGGGGGTGGATTCTGATATTGATATTATTCATCATAATTGAAAATCAGATTATTATCTACTTTCTTGGTTCTATCGTCGGTATATTGCTTGGAGGATTATGGACCGTCTCGCGACCTTTATTGGCCGAGATGGTTCCGCGTAATGAATTGGGTCGCGTATTTGGATTGTATTCTCTTTCCGGACGGGCAGCAGCGGTTGTTGGACCGCTTATCTGGGGTATGACTGTCTACCTGTTTGGCCGTTCGCAAAAAGTCGGGATTATTTTATCCGGCTGGTTCAATTTAGGCGAAGCGGCAGCCGTCAGATTACCGTATCGGTTGGCGGTCGTATCTCTTATTATTATGATGGTAATTGGGTTGATAATATTCCGTAAACTGCCGGAAAAAGGCGGCGTAAATTAAAAACATGATAGATACGAAAGACTATTACGATTATCAGGGAGGCATCCACGTCCATACGACCGATTCGGACGGTACCAAGACCGTCGAAGAAATCGCCGATATCGCCTCGATTGTCGGTCTGGATTTTCTGGTTATCACCGATCACATGACGCTGAAATCGAGACACGCGGGCAAGGAAGGCTTTTATAATGATACTCTGGTTGTAATTGGATATGAACATAATGACACCGAAGACTGCAATCATTACCTGCTTTTCGATACCGATGATGTCCTGCCGCGCGAAATGACGCCTCAGGAATATGTTGCCGAGGGCAAACGGCTCGGGGCGCTGGGTATCATCGCCCATCCCGATGAAATCCGCCCGCGCCTGGGGAAATATCCGTCTTATCCCTGGCTGGCCTGGGATGCTGAGGGATTCGATGGCGTCGAAATATGGAACCAGATGTCGGAATGGATGGAAAAGCTGACCGCCTATAATCAAATAAAAATGCTCTTCTCCCCGCGAAGGTTTATGGATGCTCCGACCGATAGAATTCTGCAAAAGTGGGATGAACTTAATAAAACTCGCAAAGTGGCCGGTCTGGCCGCTGTCGATGCACACGCTTTTTTATACAAGGCCGGACCCTTAAGAATTACTATTTTCCCTTACAAGGTGCAATTCAAATCGTTAAGAACGCATATTCTGCTGCCGGATAAATTGTCGCGCGATTTTGTGGTTGCCAAAAGGCAGCTCTATAATGCCGTCAGGGATTGCCGCCTCTATTTCTCCAATTATCGCTGGGGCGATGCCTCCGGTTTCAAGTTTATGGCTCGGCACGGCACCAACTCGGTTATTTGCGGCGGTAAGATTGAATCGTACGAGGATTCTACTATTTTTGTCAAATGCCCGGGCCGATGCAATATAAAGCTTGTGTGTAATGGGAATCGTCTTATAGAAACAGAAAGCGATTATCTGGAATATAAGCCGGAGAAAAACGGCATTTATCGCGCGGAAGCATACAAAAAAGGTAAGGGATGGATTTTTTCCAACCACATCAGAATCGGGGTCTAAACTGTAAGGATAAACAAAATAGATTGTAATACAATAACTTATATTTCGAGGAATAACTGGCCGGCAAGGGCCAATGTGGTATAAGACACAAAATCTTTGTGAAAATTTTAACGAAATATTGTTGACTTAAGCAGATGTTCTCTCTATAATTTGCAATTAAATTATAGGTTGGATTGACTTTTTTTATATGTTTGAGACTTTATTCCCGATAATTTTTTTGATTGCTTTTGCGACATTTATCGCCCTGGCCATGGTGGCCGTCTCGATAATATTCGGACGCCGAACCAAAGGTGGCGCCAAGGGTGATCCATATGAAAGCGGTATCGAGCCAAAAGGAGACACCAAACAAAGATTCCCCGTAAAGTTCTATCTGATAGCGGTTTTGTTCATTCTCTTTGACATTGAAGTTGTCTTTTTGTATCCCTGGGCGGTTATCTATAAAAAATTGGGGATGTTTGGTTTTATCGAGATTCTGGTGTTTATCGTAATTCTTCTGGTAGGCTACTTTTACATATTAGGAAAAGGAGCATTAAAATGGGATTAGAAGAAAAAATACCGGATTCCATAATATTGACGACGCTCGAGAAAATGGTCAACTGGAGCCGGAAACGGTCGATGTGGCCGTTCGGCTTCGGTCTCGCTTGTTGTGCCATCGAGATGATGTCGACGTTCGGACCGAAATATGACCTGGCCCGCTATGGCATGGAGGTGATGCGACCGTCGCCCCGTCAGGCCGATTTGATGATTGTCGCCGGGCGCGTTTCGATGAAAATGGCCCCGATCGTCAAGCGGTTATACGAGCAAATGCCCAATCCGAAATGGGTTCTGTCGATGGGCGCCTGTGCCTCGTGTGGCGGTATATTTAACAATTATGCCATTCTACAGGGCGTTGATAAAATTATCCCGGTCGATATGTATGTGCCCGGCTGCCCGCCGCGCCCCGAACAATTGATGGAGGGCATCCTGAAGCTCTATGAAAAGGTCAGTAAGGAACCGCTGGCCGCTAGAAAAGACAGCAAACCGAAAATCAAACCGGCGAAAAAGGCCTGAGACTTAATTTTTGGGAAATGGAAGAAAAGCTAAAAGAGTTTTTTGAAAAGAATTTTTCGGGCGCGGTGTTGCGTGTGGATGAATTCCGCGGGCAATTGTCTTTTTATATCCGCAAAGAATTCCTGCTGGATATTTGCAAAGCGCTTTTTGATGATCAGGATCTTGAATTCAGATTCCTCTCGGATATTTGCTCCCTCGATTGGTTAAATGCGCCGGATGAAGATGAGGGACGTTTTGAAGTTATCTACAATCTTTATTCGCTGAAACATAAATTCCGGTTTTTCATTAAAGTCCGATTGCCCGCTGATAATCCGGAGATTGATTCTCTGACATCGATCTGGTGTGCCGCTGACTGGCTGGAGCGCGAAGTATTCGACCTCATGGGTATTACTTTCGACGGTCATCCGAATCTGGTAAAAATCCTCACTCCCGATGATTTGGAAGGTTTTCCGCTCCGAAAAGATTTTTCGCTGACCTACGAGATGCCCCGGTTTTCTCATAATAAAAATGAACCTCCCGAGGTGATATAATGAGCGAAACCGCCGAACGGAGAACCATGAATATCAATCTGGGGCCGCAGCACCCGGCCACCCACGGGGTTCTGCGCGTTGAACTGGAGTTGGATGGTGAAACGGTGATCAAAGCCATACCGCATATAGGGTATCTTCACACCGGTATCGAAAAGACAGCCGAGTCGAAGCTTTATTATAAAGTTATCCCCACCACCGACCGCATGGATTATCTGGCGCCGATGTCCAACAATCTCGGTTATTGTCTGGCGGTCGAAAAATTGATGGAGATCGAAGTTCCTCCCAAGGTAAAATTCGCTCGCGTTTTACTGACCGAGTTAACGCGAATAAAGTCGCATTTAGTCTGGATCGGAACCCATGCCCTCGATATCGGCGCCATGTCGATGATGCTTTATGCTTTTCGTGAACGGGAATTAATCATCGATGTATACGAAGCCTGTGGCGGCCAGCGGATGATGTCGACCTATTTCCGCATTGGCGGACTGGCCGACGAATTGCCGCCCGATTTCAATGAAAAAGTCGAAAAGGTCCTCAAAAGGATGCCCGACGCACTCGTCGATTACGAAAGACTCCTGACCGATAATCGAATATTCCGTAACCGAACTATCGACGTAGGCAAAATATCGGCCGATGATGCCATCAACTACGGCTTGACCGGCCCCAGTTTACGCGGTTCGGGTGTTAATTATGATGTCCGCAAAGCCAATCCATATTCCGGTTATGAGCAATTCGAATTCGACATTCCTCTCGGCGCAAATGGCGACGTCTATGATCGATACATTATCCGTCTGGAGGAAATGCGCCAATCGTTGCGGATTATAAGACAGGCGCTGGACGGCATGCCGGAAGGACCGTTCCGCGCTCGTGTGCCGGGCGTGGTATTGCCGCCAAAAGAAGATGTCATGTTCAAGATGGAATCGCTTATTTTCCACTTCAAAATTATTACCGAAGGATTTAAACCGCCGAAAGGTGCGGTCTATCAGGCGATAGAAGCCCCCAAAGGTGAACTCGGATATTATATATCGTCCGATGGCACCAATAAACCGCATCGAATGCGCGTCCGGCCGCCGTCATTTGTAAATCTTTCGGCTTTGCCAAAAATGGTAGAAGGCGGATTGGTGGCTGATGTTATCGCCGCCATCGGTTCCATCGATATTGTCCTGGGTGAGGTTGACCGATGATTTTAAATGAGCAGTCAATCGCCGAGATTAAAAAGAAGATGGTGCGCTATCCGAAGCGGAAATCGGCCATTCTGCCCGCCCTGACCGTTGCCTATTATCAGGTGGGACATCTGAATGCTGATATATATGAGGAAATCTCCGAGATTACCGAAATCCCGACCGTTGATATCGCCGAAGCGGCCAGTTTTTACACCATGTTCCCCAAGGAACCGGTCGGAAAATACTTGATCCAGGTGTGTCATAATATCAGTTGCGCTTTATTGGGTGCCGACAGCCTGATATCGTATCTGGAGGAAAAGCTGGGAATAAAAAAGGGGGAGACGACATCGGATGAATTATTCACTCTGATTTCGGTCGAATGTCTCGGTAGTTGTACGACGGCACCGATGATGCAGATAAACGATAAGTATTACGAAAATTTGACGCGCGAAAAAGTCGACGCCATCCTGGATGAATTGAGGTCCAGGGCTTGATATGGAAAAAAAAGAGCTATTTAAATATATCGACGATCCCGATCAGGTTAAGATAGGTACGGCCGTCTCTCATGGTGCCTATAAGGCATGGGAAAAAGCTCTCAAGCAGATGAAGCCGGCCGAAGTTATCGAAGAGGTGAAAAAAGCCGGTGTCCGTGGACGAGGCGGTGCCGGATTTCCGGCCGGCGTCAAATGGGGTTTTATCCCCAAAGATTCTCCCAAGCCAAAATATCTGATTTGTAACGCCGACGAATCCGAACCGGGCACCTGCAAAGACAGGGAATTGATGGAACGGGATCCGCATGCGACTGTCGAAGGTATGGCCATCGCCTCGTACGCTATCGGCTGCCACCTGGCCTTTATCTATGTTCGCGGTGAATTCGTCAAATCTTATCGGACAATGGAAAAAGCTATCGATGAGGCCCGCGAAAAGGGGTATCTCGGCAAAAATATTTTCGGCACCGGATACGATCTCGATATTATCGTCCATACCGGCGGCGGCGCTTATATCTGCGGCGAGGAAACGGCACTTCTTAATTCACTCGAGGGTGAACGTGGGATGTCACGAATCCGGCCGCCTTTCCCGGCCATTGAAGGACTATACGGTTGCCCGACGATTGTCAACAACGTCGAAACCCTGGCCTCGGTGCCGCAGATTATCAAAAACGGCGTCGAGTGGTATCGCTCGATGGGGACGGAAAAATCGACCGGCTCGAAAATATTTTCGCTTTCCGGCCATGTCAATAAACCGGGCAACTACGAACTTGAAATGGGCACACCGTTGTCATATTTAATAAATGATTTGGGCGGGGGCGTTAAAGATGGACATAACCTGAAGGCAATTATCCCGGGTGGTTCCTCGACGCCGTTTTTGCTCCCCGATCAGATTGACACGCCCCTGGATTATGAATCGCTGGCTGAGGCCGGATCGATGCTCGGTTCCGGCGCCGTAATCGTCATTGATGATCGAACCTGTATAGTCTGGGTGATCGAAAGATTGACACATTTCTATCGACATGAATCGTGCGGCAAATGCACTCCCTGCCGTGAGGGGACCGGCTGGCTGGAAAAAACGATTTCCCGAATCGAGCATGGTGATGGTAAGCCGGGAGATATCGAAAAAATCGAATCAGTCTGCGACAATATTCTGGGGCGGACGATTTGCCCCCTCGGCGATGCCGCCGTGATGCCGATACAATCGGCGATTAAATTATTTCGCGATGAATGGGAGTATCATATCGCCAAAAAAACATGTTTGGTGAAAACGGAGTTTGAATTTAAATAATGAGCGACAATAATAAAGTTACATTGACTATTGACGGCCGTGAAGTAACGGTGCCGAAGCATTATACGGTTCTGCAGGCGGCTCAGTCGCTCGGTATAGATATTCCGACCTTTTGCTGGCATCCCAAACTGAAGCCGGTCGGGGCCTGCCGGATGTGTTACGTCGAGATTGAAAAAAGACCCAAGCTTGAAGTCTCCTGTGCCACGCCGGTCATGCAGGATATGGTCGTTTACACCGACAGCGAAAAAGTCAAACAGGGGAGAAGGGCGGTTCTGGAGTTTATCCTGATCGATCATCCTCTTGATTGCCCCACGTGCGATAAGGGTGGTGAGTGCGATCTCCAGGATTTGACTTTCGCTCACGGAGTCGATGACTCGCGGTATGACCATAAAAAATACCGCTTTATACGCGACAAAAAATCGACTTTCGATGACTGGCGTATCGGGCCGGAGATAATCCGCAATCAGAATCGCTGCATTCTCTGCTTCAAATGCGTACGTGCCAATAAGGAAGCTTTTGGCGAACATGATCTGGGCGCTTTCCAGCGCGGCAACGTCACCGAAATAATGCCGCCCCCCGGCCGGCAGGTCGCCAACCTGTATTCCGGCAACCTGGTGCAGATTTGCCCCGTCGGGGCTTTAACGAATACCGATTGGCGGTATAAAATCCGTGTCTGGAAAACCGAGCAGATTGATTCCATATGTCAGTACTGTGCCGACGGCTGCAATATCAGGCTCTGGAGAGGAACCGGCGGTTTGAAGAAGATTTTCCGAGCGACGGCCCGCCGTAATGATGCTATCGATGAAGGCTGGATATGCGATGTCGGTCGCTACGGATACCAGACGGTTCATGCCGAGGGACGCCTGACGACACCCTTGATAAAAAAGGATGATACGCAGGTACCGGCGACATGGGAAGAAGCGATCGGACTGGTCGCCCGGAAATTCAAGGAAATTAAAGACAAAAAAGGCGGCGTATGTATTGGAGGAATGATTACGCCGGCGATGGACAACCGATCGCTCTATGCCTTTTCGAAGTTCATGAGATTGGTACTGAATTCCAATAATGTCGATTTTCGTACCGACTATAAAATGCTTCCCGAAGAGCATGGCGATTTGTATTCCCGATTGACCGAGCAGAAATTCAAAATAGCCGACATTGAAAAATCGGATCTAATAGTTGTAATAGGTTCGAATCTTATAAAAGAGCATCCCATCGTAAATCTCCGCGTCCGTAAGACGATCGAAAATATGGGCGCGAAACTCTATACGCTCAATCCGTTCACGACCAAGTCGGCCGATATATCGACTGATGAAATGATTTATAATATCGGGACGCTGGAAGCGCTGTTAAACGGTGTCTGCACCTATCTGGCTGAAAACAATACCAAAAACAAGCTCGAATCGCTGATTGATCCGAAAACCGCGGAAAAGGCGTCGGCGATATGCGGTATTGAAACCGAAAGAATCAAGGCCTTTGCCGAGGCGCTGCGCAAAGCAAAAAATATATCATTGCTTGTCGGTGAACTGGTGACCTCGTCATCGGCCAGAGAATTATTGGCGTCGGTAATCAATAATTTAATTTTGCTGGCCGGTATCCATAATAAAGGTCAAGTCGGCTTTCTGTCAAAATATTCCAATAGCATGGGCGCTCAGAAACTGGGCGTTATGCCTCATCTGTCCGAGAAGAAAATCAAAAAACTGAAATCAATATGGGGCGCTTATCCCGATAGTGCCGGATTGGCGGCGGATAGGATGATTTTATCGGCGACCAAAGAAGACCTGGATTCCATGTTCGTAATAGGTTCGAATTTAATGCTTTCCTATCCCGACGGGCAATTCGTTAAGGATGGTCTGGATAAGCTCGATTTTCTCGTTGTGGCCGATATGTTCGAGACCGAAACGACCGCCCTGGCCGACGTCGTCCTGCCTCTTTCAAGCTGGGCGGAATACGATGGTGCGTTTGTGAATCTGGAAGAGACCGAACAATCATTTAAAGCCGCTATCGGCCCGGTCGGTCATTCGCTGCCGGCCTTTGCACTGGTGGACAAAATCGCCCGTGAATTAAAATCACCGTTGTATGAAAATCCGGAAGATATGGACAAAGACGTATCGGAACTCATGAAATTGGAATCCGATAATAACTACGCTCCGCAATTGCGCGAAGTTCGGTATATCAAACCGGATTCCAACGAGGAATACCCTTACGCGCTTTATGTCATCGATGAGCTGCATCACTTCGGACAGATGACCGAAAAGTCGAAATCTCTGTCGGCCTTTTGCAGCGAGGCTTTTCTGGAAATGTCACCGTCGATGGCGGAAAAACTGAAGGCCGAAAATGGAACTCTTATCAGAGTCGAATCCGAGGTCGGGAAAATTGTCCTGCCCCTTAAGATCTCCGAGTTTGTTGAAAATGATGTTCTTCTGGTGGTGCGCAATTTTTCGGCCTCGGCGGTCAACGTCCTGCAGATGAGAAAACGAAGAACCGATCGCGTGAAATTAACAAGGGTGGAAGAAGAATGAGTGTGACCACCTTCATAATTATAACCGTCATCAAAGTCGTTATCGTGATTCTGGTCGTCCTGACCGGATGCGCCTATGCCACTCTACTGGAAAGGAAATTTGTGGCCCGTCTGCAGCATCGTATCGGACCAAATCTGGCCGGGCCTTTCGGTCTATTGCAGCCCATTGCCGATGCTATCAAGCTTGCCTTTAAAGAAGATTTTGTTCCCGATCGGGTCGAGTGGCTGACATATGCCGTGGCGCCGATTGTCACCTTTGTCCCGGCCCTGTTGTCATTCGCCGTTGTACCGTTCGGGAATAATATCACTATTGCCGGTTACCATATCGATATGGTTATTTCCGATTTGAATGTCGGCGTTCTTTTTATATTCGCGGTGACATCGCTGGGTGTTTACGGGATCGTTTTGGCCGGCTGGTCATCGGGATCGAAATATTCGCTGTTGGGCGGTATCCGTTCTTCGGCCCAGATGATTTCCTATGAGGTTGCTTACGGATTATCCATTATCGGCGTTTTGATAATAGCGCAAACGCTGTCGTTGAAAGAACTGGTCGCGCAGCAGGCCTCATTTTTCGACTGGTATATTTTCCGCCAGCCGGTCGGTTTCGTCATGTTTGTGATATGCGCATTTGCCGAAACGAATCGAAATCCGTTCGATTTGCCGGAAGCTGAATCGGAACTGGTCGGCGGCTACCATACCGAATATTCTTCCCTGCGTTTTGCCATGTTTTTTATCGGGGAATATGCCAACATGATTGCCGTGGCCTCGGTCGTGACGACCATATTTCTCGGCGGATGGCAGGGACCGCTGTTGCCCCCGATTGTCTGGTTCCTGATAAAAGTATTTTTATTTATGGCCTTTTATATCTGGGTAAGAGGAACTCTCCCCCGGTTCAGGTATGACCAATTGATGAATTTCGGGTGGAAAGTACTTTTCCCTCTGGCTTTATTAAATGTCCTGGTAACCGCTTTGATTTACAGGGTGTGATTTAAATGGCTGCAGGAATTTTTAAGACGATATTTTTGGCGCTGCCGAAAGGATTCTATACGACTATCAAGCATCTTTTCAAGAAGCCGGTTACTTTCCAGTATCCTAAAGAAAAGGTGGAAATGGCGCCTCGATATAAAGGTCTGCATTATTTCGAAGTGTACGATGATGGGACCGATCGGTGTGTATGCTGCGGTTTATGCGCCGCCGCCTGCCCGGCCGACGCCATCTATATGGAACCGGCCGAAAATGAAAAAGGGGAGAGGTACGCCAAAGTCTATGAGATCAATCTTCTGCGCTGTATCTTCTGCGGCTATTGTGAAGAGGCCTGCCCGGAGGAAGCCATTTTTCTCGGGCACGAGTACGAATTTTCGAATGACAATCGGGATTCATTTATATATCCTAAGTACGCCATGCTGGACAACAGACCAAAAGAACGATTTAAAAAAATCTATCGAAAAAACAGGAGAGTACAGTAGTTATGCTGCTCGAGACCGTCATATTTTATTCGGCGGCCGTACTGGCCATCGGCGGGGCGGTGATGATGATCCGGCAGCAAAATCCGGTTGCCTCGGTGCTTTATTTTATCGTTTCTCTGGTGGCCCAGGCGATTTTGTATGTGCAGCTGTCGGCGCTGTTTGTCGGCGCCCTTCTGATTATCATTTATGCCGGTGCCATCATGGTCCTTTTCCTGTTTGTGATTATGCTTCTGAATTTGCGAGGCGAACGTTTCGAAGGTTCGCAATCGAAGCTGGGTAGCGGGACAAAATTCATTCTGTCAATAATCTTCTTTATTGAGATTGCTTTCGTCATTAAACAGATGGTCTTCGCGCCCGGAACGGAAATTCAGGCCGGTCAGCTTGCGGACAATTTCGGCTCGGTCGAGATGGTGGCGACGCATTTATTCCGGGAATATTTGTATCCTTTCGAATTGACTTCGATTCTGCTGCTGGTGGCGATAATCGGCGCGGTCGTTATCGCCAGGAGAGAAAAAACTGATACGGAGAGAGAAATCTAAATGGTCCCTATTGCACATTATCTTATTCTGAGCGCGCTGTTGTTCGCAATCGGTACGATAGGTGTTGTTATCTCGCGAAATCTGATTATTATTTTTATGGCGATTGAATTGATGCTAAACGCGGCGAATCTCGCGATTATCACTTTTTCGAGAATGAACGGAAACATCGATGGGCATGCCTTCGTGTTTATTGTCCTGACCGTCGCGGCCGCCGAGGCGGCGGTCGGTCTGGCGATTATAATTATGATTTTCCGCAACAAAGAAACCATTAACGCCGATAAGTATAACCTTTTGAAACGATAAACCGATGAATCAACCATTGTACTTAATACCGCTTTTTCCCCTGATCGGCTTCCTGCTTAATGGTTTATTTATTGGCAGACTGCCCAAAAAGCTGATTTCATTTATCGGCTGCGCTTCGGTCGGCCTGTCGTTCATCTTCGGTGTCAGATATTTCTTCGATTTGCTCTCGCTTCCCGAAAGCGGCCGTGTGATGGAAAACATATTATTTACCTGGATACCGTCCGGCCAGTTTAATGTCAATATCGGTTTCCTCTTTGACCCGTTATCGGCCGTGATGGTTCTCGTCGTCAGCGGCGTCGGTTTTATTATCCATGTCTATTCGATCGGTTATATGCATGATGATAATGGTTACGGCCGTTTCTTTACATATATGAACCTGTTCGTGTTTTCGATGTTAACACTGGTTCTGGCCGATAATTACCTGTTGATGTTCGTCGGCTGGGAAGGTGTCGGTTTATGCAGTTACCTTCTGATTGGCTTCTGGTTTGAAAAGCAATCGGCCAGCGATGCCGGCAAGAAGGCTTTTATCGTCAATCGTATCGGCGATTTCGGTTTTCTGATCGGATTGTTCATCATTTTCTGGCAGGTGGGCTCATTGAATTTCGCGACCGTTTTTGAAAAAGCGCCGCAAATGTTTCTTGCCGGGGGCGGCCTGATTACCGCTGCCACGCTGTTATTGTTCATGGGCGCCACCGGTAAATCGGCGCAAATTCCATTATATGTTTGGCTGCCGGATGCCATGGAAGGCCCGACGCCGGTTTCGGCTTTGATTCACGCCGCCACGATGGTGACGGCGGGCGTTTACATGATCGCCCGTTCGAACGTCCTGTATATGATGGCGCCGGTTACCATGGCCGTCGTCGCCATTATCGGTATCGCGACGGCATTTTATGCCGGGACGATTGCGCTGGCTCAGAATGATATCAAACGAGTTCTGGCTTATTCGACTATCAGCCAGCTGGGTTATATGTTCGCCGCCTGCGGCGTGGCTGCCTTCGCCGCCGGTATTTTCCATCTGATGACTCACGCTTTCTTTAAAGCATTATTGTTTCTGGCCGCCGGCTCGGTGATGCATGGTCTGGCCGGACAGCAGGACATGCGCTATATGGGTGGGCTGCGGCGCCGCATGCCGAAGACTTTCTGGACATTCCTGATTGCCACCCTGGCTATCGCCGGTATCCCCGGATTTTCCGGATTTTTCTCCAAAGACGAAATCCTCTGGAGAACATTTTCTTCCGATTATGGTTCAATCCTGATTTGGGCGGTTGGATTGTTAACGGCCGGATTGACCGCCTTCTATATGTTTCGTCTGATCTACCTGACATTTTACGGTGAGGAACGGATGGATTCGCGCACCAAAGAACATATTCATGAATCGCCGCCGGTCATGACGATTCCGCTGATCATCCTCGCCATCCTGTCGATCATCGGCGGCTGGGTCGGAATTCCGCATGTTCTGGGCGGCGGTAACCGTTTCGAGAAATTCCTTGAACCGGTCACGAACGCTTCTCATCATGCCGGTGAAGCCGGTCCTGCCCTCGCCTCGGCGACATATAGCAGTACTATCGAACTGGTTTTGATGGCCGCCTCGGTTATTCTGGTGCTCGTTTTTATCTATCTGGCTTATTACGTATATAATAAAAATATCGCCGCCGCCGGTAAATTGAGAAACAGCTTCTCGGTAATTCATAAATTGCTTTACGGTAAATACTTTATCGATGAATTTTACGGTGCCGTGATCGTTCGCCCGGTCGTCAACGGTTCGCTGTTTTTATGGAAAGTCTTTGATGTAATCATAATCGACGGTTTGCTGAATGGCCTGGCGATTTTAATCGGTGACATGTCAAAAGGCTTGCGGCCGGTGCAGTCCGGAAATATGAGAACGTACGCGACTATATTTTTACTGGGCGTGATAGCGATAATAGGGTACGTGCTCTTAAGGTAAAATGGAAAAACAGATTCTGACAATCATAACTTTTTTCCCGCTCCTCGGTGCGATAATGCTTCTTATTGTACCCAAGGCGCGGCATGATTCGGTAAAATCGATCGCCCTTATTATTGCTTTTGTCACTTTTCTGTTTTCGATCTGGTTGTACGCCATGTTTGAACCGCTGGCCCCCGGGATGCAATTCGAGGTCAACATCCCCTGGATTTCCGGTTTCGGAATAAATTATCATCTCGGTATCGACGGTATCTCGCTCCTGCTGATATTGCTGACGACGGTTCTTTCGATGATCGTCATAATATCGTCGTGGAATGCCATTAAAACCGGCGTCAAGGGGTACTTCATCTCGATGCTTCTTTTGGAAACCGGTATGCTCGGCGTCTTTGTTTCGCTGGACCTGTTTTTGTTCTATGTCTTCTGGGAAGTGATGCTTATCCCGATGTACTTTATTATCGGCGTCTGGGGCGGTCCGAGAAAAATCTACGCCGCCATAAAATTCGTCCTCTTTACCATGTTCGGATCGCTGCTGATGCTGGTAGCCATACTGTACCTGTTTTTCATGTATTATGGCTACTATAATGAGTACAGCTTCGATATGCTGAAGTACTATTCGATGCCGATTCCGTTGGGTGCGCAGACTTATATCTTCATCGCGTTTGCCCTTGCTTTTGCCATCAAAGTACCCATCTGGCCGTTCCATACCTGGTTGCCCGATGCTCACGTCGAAGCCCCGACCGGCGGCTCGGTGATTCTGGCCGGTGTCTTGCTGAAAATGGGTACATACGGTTTCGTGCGAATATGCCTGCCGATGTTTCCCGAGGCAACGGTTAAATTCATTCCCCTGATATCGATACTGGCCCTGATCGGGATTATATACGGTGCCCTGGTGGCAATGGTGCAGCGCGATGTCAAATCGCTCGTTGCTTTCTCATCGGTCTCGCATCTCGGTTTTGTCATGCTCGGTATGATGGCTTTGAATACGCAGGGGCTGGAGGGCTCGGTTATACAGATGATTAATCATGGCATCTCGACCGGGGCTCTCTTTTTGATTGTCGGAATGATTTATGAACGTCGGCATACGCGTATGATCTCCGATTTCGGAGGCTTGTCCAAATCGATGCCCGTCTTTTCGACATTCTTTATGATTATTGCACTATCCTCGATAGGCTTGCCGCTCACCAATGGCTTCGTCGGCGAATTTCTGATTCTCCTCGGGACATTCCATTCCAATCAGGTCTATGCCATCATCGGTGCCTCGGGTGTCGTGCTGGCCGCCTGTTATATGCTGTGGATGTTGCAGCGTGTGATATTCGGCAAATTAACCAAACCGGAAAATAAAAATCTCAAAGACCTCGACGGTCGGGAGAAATTGGTTTTAATTCCGCTCGTGATTCTGGTTTTCTGGATCGGCGTCTATCCGAAGCCGTTTCTGTCGAGAATGGAACCGGCCGTTAAAAATATAATAAGTACGGTTCAAACCGCCGATCAGGCGAATGAAGATATCCTGGGCGGCGAACATATAACGTACTCGGGAAATGCCGATTCGACGAGATGTTTGAATATCGAAGGGAAATGGATATGTCCGAAGTAGTCATATACACCAAACCGGGCTGTCCGTACTGCGCCGCCGCGAAGGAGCATTATAATAAGCTGGGTGTCGATTATGACGAAATCGATGTATACGATATCCCCGGTGCTAAACAAAAAGCGATCGAGCTTGCCGGCGGTCAGGCGATAGTCCCGGTGATTATCGACAAGGGCGAAGTTAAAGTAGGTTTTGGCGGAGGTTGAGGAATATAATTTTGCGGCGGTGCGTCGCACATGAGTATTGAATTATGGATACCAGTTCTGCGGCAGTAAGTTTCGAGATTATCGCCCCGGAGGCCTTTCTCCTTATCTTCGGGATGGTAATTCTTTTATCCGGCAACCTGATTCGCGGCCGTTCATTACCGTTTTATCTCAGTTTGGTCGGTCTGGTCGGCGGTTTGGTTCTGGTTGCCAGTCAATGGGACGTGCCTGAATCAGGATACTTCGGCATGGTGCAGGTCGATAATTTCGCGGTCTTTTTTAATATTATCTTTTTGGTGGCCGGAATCATCACCGTTCTGATGGCTCGAAATTACCTGAAAGAGCGTGGCATCGAACGTTTTGAATTTTATGTGTTGCTGCTGTTTTCAACGGTCGGCATGATGACCATGGCTTCCAGTTCCGATTTAATCGTCATTTTTCTCGGCCTCGAAATCATGTCGGTTCCTCTTTATGTTATGGCCGGTCTGGCCCGGAAAGACCCCGCTTCGAACGAAGCGTCGATTAAATATTTTATTATCGGCGCCTTTGCCACCGGATTTTTGCTTTATGGAATCGCACTGGTGTACGGTGCATCGGAGACGACCGACCTGAGGCGAATCCTGACCGATTTCAGTTTTATAAGCGCCAAATCGGGCTTTCTGTTATACTCCGGCGCGTTTTTGATATTGCTCGGTTTCGGTTTCAAAGTTGCCGCGGTTCCCTTTCATATGTGGGTTCCCGATGTCTATCAGGGCGCTCCGACGCCTGTCACCGCTTATTTTTCGGTTGCCCCTAAAGCGGCGGGAATCGCCGCTTTGCTCAGGATTTTTATTTACGGTTTGTCGCAGCTGGGCGGACTTACTGTCGTCCTCTGGATATTGGCCGTCTTGACTATGACGGCCGGCAATCTGCTTGCTATTTATCAGGAAAATATAAAGCGAATGCTGGCCTATTCATCAATCGCCCATGCCGGCTATATCCTGGTTGCCCTGACGGTTGGGGGAGAGGGCGCCGTTTCGGCGGCGATATTTTATCTCTTTGCCTATTCCTTTTTTAATCTCGGCGGATTTATGGTAGTTACCATGATCGACAGCCGCTCGGGAAGTAAAGCATTAATCAGCGAGATGAGAGGCCTCGGGGGACGTTATCCGTTTCTGGCGGTTCTGCTGGGATTATTTATGTTCGCCCTGGCCGGATTTCCTCCGACAGCCGGTTTCTTCGGTAAATTTTATATTTTCTCCGAGGCGGTCAAGAGTAACTACATTCCGCTTGTCATTATCGCGGTTATGAACAGTTTTGTCTCGGTGTATTATTATCTTCGAGTCGTCTGGATTTCGTTTTTCGAAAAAGGCGATACCGAATTCAAACCGATATATTATCATCCGGCGGCGGTATTGGTGCTTGTTATAACCGCGGTCGGTACACTTGCGATAGGTTTCTTCCCGGAGTTCTGGCTGCATCTTGCCCGCGAAGCGACCTTTCCGTTTATTTAATAGATTTTTGAATTGGGCCTTTCCAGGGCTTGACTCACAGCTCAATAAATCAAATACATATTTTACTTGCAGAATATAGAACGGAATGTATATTTAAGAAATCGGAGGATTGGGTATCTGTGTTTTGATTAAAATGAATATTCTAAGAGGATTGTGTGTATAAGTTCATTCTATAATCGGCGATATTTCTGTTGTATCAGCCAATTCACGCCCGGAATAAGGATGGCAATGTTGATCAAAAGCAGGATTTACTCATTAAAACTGGCTCATATGTAAGAGTTCATGCGCCATCCAAAGCAATAAAGTGGACATCCCGGGGCAAACCACTCCCGCTTAAGGGAATGCTAGTGGCGCTTTATGAAGATTCGCTTATTCTGGAGGGCAATGATTTTTCAGGTCGACTAAGTATACCATTAGACAACATGGAGAAACTGGAAATCAGCGTAGGCAAACGCGGTCATAAGACGTGGTTGGGTGGTGGGATCGGTTTTTTGGTCGGTGCTTTAACGGCACTTGTATTTGGAACGACAAAAGGAGGCGATGATCCGGCTACGGCCCTGATAACGATGGGGATAGGCGGTGGTGCCGGATTCGTTCTCGGGTTTACTATAGGTTTAGGAATAACAGCAGAAAAATGGGAAGAGATCCCAATTGACCGGATTAAAATCGACCATTCTCTTCTGTTGGATGACCGCGTTGGATCGGAAGTCTCTTTCACTTTCTAATAGGATAAAATATGGAAGGGACATATGTATAGAATGACGCTTCTTTTTATATCGCTATTAGGGATTAAAGAATCGAAATCCCATGCCGGATTTCGACCCGCTCTTTAAATCTACGGAACATAGTAGCAGGGCGGAGCACCCGATAAGTACAGATATGCTATCAAATCGGTTATATCAAAAATATTAATCGTCTCATCACAATTGACATCACCTGACGCCATCGGGTCGGGCGGGTCACCTTCCAGATAGAGATAACCGATCAGATGCGTAATATCAAAGATATTTATTGCCCCATCATTGTTGCAGTCGCCGGCCATCACCAGTATGACGTTTCTTTCAAAAAGAACAGTCGATGAGTCGGTTACGACATTCTCCGCCGGATCGCCATGATCTACGAATGGTTCCGCGGTACATCCGGTCGCGCTTATACCGATCAGCGCCGTGTTTTCCAGACCTGACTCGCCGACGTTCAGGTATTGAAAGATGATGTTACCGTCGGCTGTGAAGACAACTTCAAAAGTCGTCGCTGTATCGAAAGGTGAATTGTAATTTCCGGCATGGTACCATTCAATGACGGTCGTATCATTGGTCGGTGCATGATAGTAATAGATATTGCCCAGAGGGAAACCAAGAAAATCCTCCAGTAATAAATCATTCCAGTATATGGCGACGAACGTGTTAAAAGGATTCCCGGGAATTTTGAAATTACCGAAATAGCCGCCGCTGTTCACCTCGGTTTCAGTGAACGATATTGCCCCGTTAACACCGACGTACAATTGATTATAATTGGCACCGTAAAATGGAAAAGCGAAGGGCAAAGCTATCGGCCCGGCGGTGCCGTCATCTAATGGTACGCCGCTGTATGAGTTATAGTAACTCTCCCGGGGTATCATCGTTCCGATATCATGGATTTCGATCCAGTTGAATTCCGGGCCTTCAGGGTCGGTGCTTTTAGACACGACAAAAGTCGTGTCATTAAGGCAGGGAACCTCCAGAAATACCGGGACGAGGGTCGTCGAATCCGGGCTTTCACCCGTAACATTCCATGCAATCTTGATAATACCTTTATAAGTATCGATTTGATCCTCCAGCCCCGAGGCATCGAGCGTGACTGTCAATAACAATGAGTCGGATTGGAGTACACTCCCGCTGGTCGGGCTAATGCTTAACCAATCGGCGATTTTTAATAAGCTGTCATTATCGGTAATTGCAAAATCGAGATTATTACTATACGAACCGTTGAACAGCCAGAGATCCATTTCAGCCGATGTACCCTTTTCCAGAGAAGTATCGAAATAGATCGGTGACGTCGATAATGTGGGGGGCGGCATTACGGACGCCATAGCCGCAGCCAGATTCGGCAAAGGTCCGATATGCTGAGTTGTGTCGCCACCCTGCGATGTCCCGGTCGAGTTCAAATATTGCAGAGCCTGATCCGAGGTTAACGGAACACCGAAACTGTTCTCGTAATATCCCTGAAGACAGGCCACTGTGCCGGTTACAATCGGCGAGGCCGAGGAGGTCCCCGAAAACGTCGCCGTATAGTACTGGTTGGGATCGTTGCTGTCACCATCCCAGTAATCGCCGTAACCGGTCGTAAAAACTTCCCGGCCGTAACCCTGGAGATTCACCCGTTCACCATAGTTCGAGAAACCGAGTCGTGACCGGGGAGTGCCGTAGTTTCCGCTGGGCGGTGCTCCCGCGCCGGCGATAATGGCATGTGAATTTCGGTAGGTCGTATCGAACTTCTGCTCGTAAATTTCATCGTCGAAATCCTCGGCGCCGTTTCCGGCCGCTTCTATGACGATGATTCCCTTCGCCCAGGCATATTGCAATGCATCAAATCTGTCCTGCCAGTACTCCATGCAAACATAGCCGAGTTGATCGGTACGAACCTGAAAATTGTATCGCGGTCCCGGAGCGTGCAGCTCTATTAGCATCAGATCCCCGGCCTCAAGGGTGTCGATGGCTAACCACATCGCTTCGACCGTTCCGTTAATCGCCGCCGAGGCCATACCGATCGACGCCCCGGGGCAAATACCGGTGACACCATAACCATTATCACCGCCAATCATCTCACCCAGAACGGCCGTGCCGTGATTACCGTACTGGTCCGCGCCGCCGTTTATTGTACCGCCGAGAGCGGCGTCGAGATCTTCATGCGTATCATTCCAGGAATTTTCGATATCAATGATTTTCACGCCGCTCCCATCGCCCCCCGGTTGGCTGTTGGCATATATGGCGTCGACGCCGACCGGTGCGGGGTTACGATACTTCTGCAGCGTATCATAATCGGGTGTCGGTGGATAGATATCCCCGGCCGGTTCGGCTTCCGGCTCCGGATAGGCAATCTCGACAATATCGAGTTTATTCAATCGATTGACAAGAGATTCGACTTCGGACGCACTTGATACATCTATCTTATAATACAAATTGAAATCGGCCAGTTGATGGCCGGATTTAGCCTCATAAATACTTTTCGATTTCGCAAGCTTTTCCTCCGGGACGGGAAGCAACCGGGATAATCTGCCGTCGGTATATGGTTTGATAATATCATTTACCGCTTTTAAAGATAATCCCTTATTCGATACCAGCTTATTATTGCGCAGGCGGACACCGGTATTCTCATTGAATTTCACAATTACGCGGAGAATATCCGCTTCCGGAGAGACCCTTTGCATGGCCGGTTTAACGGACGCCGGTCGATGTTTTAGCGTCAAAATATCCGAGTCTGATCCCTCGATCGGTTTTGCCGGCGTGAAAACGGGAAGGCTGAATATAATTAGGAAAATCAGTAACAAATAGAGCCCTGAATATCCGGATATTTTCATAAAACCTCCAATGTATTAACACGCATTTGTCGGCGGCCGACAGGGAACCATGAGGTTATACGCAAGTAGTTACTCTGTATCATAATATACGCAATCTTTCAAATCTGTCAACGGCAGATTCTTCATGTAATTGCCGCCGGTTCTGTTTTTGTGATTATCGGAATATCGGGCGAAAATTGCAGATTTAGCTACACCTTTTCCAGATGTAATTTGCCGTGGTTCCTTTCGATTGGCAGCGGGTATTTCCCCGAAAAACAGCTGACACAGAAGCTGCTGTTGGGCAGCGACGGCATCGACAACATGCCGTCGATCGATAAATAGCCCAGCGAATCAACCTCAAGATATTCCTGGATCATTTTAACCGTTTTTGACGAAGCAATCAGCTCGCTTTTGGTCGGCATGTCGATTCCGAAAAAGCAGGGGGAAATAATCGGCGGTGACGATACGCGCATATGAATTGACTTCGCTCCCGCCGTCCGGACGAGTTTTATCAGTTTTTTTGACGTTGTCCCGCGCACAATGGAATCGTCGACTATCACTACCCGTTTGTCCTTAAGGACCCCCTTTACCGGATTAAACTTGATCTTGACATCAAGGTCTCTTATTGATTGATCCGGATCGATAAAGGTCCGCCCGACATAATGATTCCGGATAAGACCGATCTCAAACTTAATACCTGATTCCTCGGAATATCCCAGCGCGGCGGTGTTGGCCGAGTCGGGCACAGCTATCACAATATCGGCGTCGGCCGGATGTTCTTTGGCCAGTTGTCTGCCGAGGCGGCGCCTGATTTTGTCGACGTTTTCACCGAAAACAATCGAATCGGGGCGCGAAAAATAAATATATTCGAATATACAGAAAGCATGTTGAACTTTCTTTTGCGGAAAAACCGACCGGAGCCCCTTTGCTCTCACTTCCAGTACTTCGCCCGGTTCGACATCTCTTATATATCTCGCCCCGATAATATCGAAGGCGCAGGTTTCGGATGCGATGACATAATTCCCGTTACGCTTACCGAGAGCAAGCGGTCGGAATCCAAGCGGATCCCGGGCGGCGATTATCGAATCCTCGGTCAGGAATAGAAGCGAATAGGCGCCCTTGACCTGGCATAATGCATCACAGATTCGATTGAACCACCCGCGGCGTTTCGAACGCGACGCCAGATGAAGAAATATTTCGGTGTCGGACGTTGTTTGAAATATCGCCCCGGCTCTCTCCAATTCCCGCCGCAATGTATATGAATTCGTCAGATTCCCGTTATGCGCAACAGCCAGCTCTTTACCTCGATTGGTTATCAGTAACGGCTGGATATTGGTCAGGGAGGAGGCGCCGGTCGTCGAATATCTTGTATGGCCAATGGCAATATTTCCCTTTAATTGATCGATATATCTTTTCTGGGCAAAAACCTCATTGACTTCGCCCATGCCCCGATAAATATGCACCGTGCCGTTTCCGGATGAAACTATCCCGGCTGATTCCTGCCCGCGATGTTGTAATGAATATAGACCGAAATAGGTCAATTCGGACGCGCGCGACGTTCCCAGTATTCCGAAAACTCCACATTCGTCGCGAATCGCGTTGCTGTCTGTCATCTCACCACCACCAAAAAACTTGTAGTTTAACGTTGAGTCTGCCTTTTGTCAAGCACGAATAGCGATTAAAATGGCATAAGTATGAATGAGTTTGCAGACACATGGATTCCGCAATTTAAATGTCAAATTCGCAATCCGGGCCTCAATCATAACTCCTTTTATTATCGGCACTTAACTTTCGATTGCCGAAAGGTAAAAATCATGGTTTCATTATAAAGTCGGGGCACATCTTTTGCGTAATTAGGTTGTGAGGTAAAACAGGTATGACCAATGGAAAAAACTCACTGCGCTTTCAGATAATGCGGCGTATTGCGACCTCGACCTGCTCCGGTGCAAAACTTGCAGAAACCGCCCGGGAGGCGCTCGAAAAGAGCTCCGGTCTGATCGGGCTTGCGGCCGGAACATTAATCTTGTGGGATGATGAGTTCAAATCGATATTGGATGTCACCTTTGCCTCAGGTGAAAATGAGAAGGCACTTCTATATGAGCTGGAGCAGGAGCTTTTCTCCAGCCTTAGAAAAAGCCGTCAACTTATCTCCGCCTATGTCACTTTCGGCGGCGAGCAGCCTGTCTCCGGTTTTACGTTACCAGTCAGGGCCGGTGACGAAATAATCGGCGCCGTTATCGGAATTCAGCCCGGGAAACAGCCGCTCGTCGGTGAGGATATTTTTCTGGAAGCACTGACCGCCGCCTTATCTCTGTCTGTATTTGTCGACCGGCAGGATGCCATTAATAAGAAAATTCAATTGGATGCGGTCAAAGCGACCTCGGCCTCCGTCAATCATGAGATTAATAATCCGCTGCAGGCCATTCTGGGTATCGTGCAGCTTTTGCCGAAAGAAAAAGATAACCTTGATGAGGCTACATTAAAGAAATTAAAGGTCGTCGAGGAAGCCGCGCTTGAAATTATGAAAGTTACTCACAAGCTGATGCAGCTTGGTGAGATTGAATATATCGATTATGTCGATGGCTCGAAAATGCTGAAGCTTCCCGAAGATAACGATTCAGTCTAGCTCCCGCTTGTTCCTACCTCCCCCCATGAGGTCGGCCGCCTTACGCCGGCCTCATATTTTTTTGACATAAATTAATGCAATAAAAAGGGCCGGTTTTCAAACCGGCCCTTTGGTGTAGATTTATCTACAGTGTAGAATCAACTACTTTCTCAGCGGCGGACCGCAGGCAGCCAGCCAGGCCTCGCAGGTGCAAGGTGCCGGACCACCGAGATACAGGTAGCCGATGACATAAGTAATATCGAAGATGTTACAGGTACAATCGCAGTTCGGGTCACCGTTGCAGAGGGCATAAGGAGTCGGAGCCGGACCACCGAGATACAGGTAGCCGATAATATAGGTAATATCGAAGATGTTAATCGTCGCATCACCATTGGCATTACCCGGCTCGCAATCACAGACAGCGCCCAGGAAGCCCTTGAGAACAACATCGGTTCTAAAGTCTATCACATGAACCGTGTCGAGGTCATCAGTCTCGGCGTTGCGAATGATCAGATAGTCGCAGGAATCAAGATAACCGCTGAAGTTACCCTGCATATCCATAACATACCAGACCGTGCAGTAGTTCGGATAGATTTCATGCCACCAGGAACCTTCAACCAAATCTTCACTGATCGGTTCAACAAGCGGATCAACGCTGCCGTCATTCAACTCGATAAGATCGAGATAAATGGTGTCAGACTCGTCGAGAGATGTTACGACAATTGTCGGTCCGACCCACTCGACGTGGAAGGTAGAATCCTTGCCGACGAAGTGCAGCGAATCGCACGCACTCAGGACACCGTCGCCGTTATCAAACCAGCCGGAAACCTCGCTGCTACCGCCATAACCAGGCTTTTCCTCATGCCAGCTAGTTCCATTTGGACTGCCGTCTGAGGGCACGTAGTCGTCAACATTGTCCATATACAGGCTATCCTCAGGGACCGTCGCCGGCGGCGTCGGACAGGCCGTGCCACAGGTCAGGTTGTCATCCCAGGAAATCATGTCGGCATGACCCGAACATTCTTCATAGGTGACATCTTCGCAAGTCGGTGAGGCCAGGGCGCCGTAACAGCAGCGTC
>CAYXTW010000020.1:0-9952 GCA_964467955.1 uncultured Ignavibacteriaceae bacterium
TCCCGCAATCACAATTAGTATCTTCAATAAGGTCATATAGATATCATCAACAAAAAAGAAAATCATATTATTCAGAAAAGATTATTTTGTTTTTATCCTTTCATTAGTCTAAAAGTCCAATATCGCTTTTGTCCAGTAAAGTATTAATTAAATTGTGTGCTTCCATTACCTGTCTCCAATATGCGGATCTAAGGGCATCGGAAACCGCTTGTTGTGTTATATCAAGCTTATTTGCCACAATTTCCTGCTTTTCACATTCAGTGTATAATCGAATTATTGTTCGTTGCCGCTGACTCCAGCTTTTCATAATTAAGGCAGTCAAATTGGCCATTTCTGAAAGACACTGATCATATGGAGTTAAATTAGACTTTAATTGAAAACTGTAATAGGAATCACGTTTTTTGCATAACTCAAGTAATTCGGCGGCCCTATGAAAGGCGGGGCCATCCATTTGACTGGCATCTTTTTAGGCAACGGCAACATCGAGCGGCCCCCTTACAATAGCGAATCTAAATCGTTCCGGATATATTTTCCAATTTAGTTCATTACATATTTTAAAACTTTTTGACGATTGTAGTAATACGCCGGACATCTCGTCCATTCCACGGGTTAATACAAGGGGAGCGTAAAAATCCTTAGAATATTTTTTTTCAATTATTTTGAGATTATTACGAATTTTATTGGATACTTTATTGCGTTGGCCAATTCCCCTTGAGCTTGTCAAGTCAGCCACGATTACGGTAAAACTCTTCAATCTTTTAACCATGTCCAAATTATATCTTTCATAGCTCAATAATTCAAGGAATTTTTCTATGCAAAAAGACCGGAGTATTTGCTGAATGTCGTTAAGTTAATAATTAGGATCCAATTATGCACCTATCGCAAACAAGTTGCATCGCTTGTATGGTGAATTACAAGTATATATGCTTGTATATTTAAATTTCTCATAATTATTCGATTTTTAGTCCTACGCCCGCAATGAGTCGACTATTTTCATGCGCGCCGCGCGGATGGCCGGCAAAACACCGCCGACAATAGCCATAATTTAATAAAAAAATCTCGATCCTGGCTGATATGCCAGGCCTATTCTTAAAAAAGCAATCATCTGCCGGGCCTGACTTTCCAAGGCTTATCCGAACGGCCTCTCCCGGCCGATCGACCTGACCATCATCGCAATCTGCCCGCAATGATAAAACGTATGCTCTCCGAAAAATATAAAACCGTTCATCCGCGTCTCTTTCCAGCCCGGGGAAATTTCAATCTCTTCATCAAAAAAAGCCTCAGTCTTATCTTCCAATTCCTCCGGCAATCTGACATAGAGAGAATACAGCTTCTCTCTTAATTCGGACATTGCCGGATAAACGGAGTTATCTTCACTTAATTCCCCGCCTCGCTTAAAAAGTCGGCTCCATTTCTCGGGTACCGAACCATCCTCCCCCAATATCTTTAGCATGGAATCAGCCGAATTTAAAATATGCCCGGTCTGCCAGCGAATATGATTGGTAATATTATCAAACCGCATAATCGATTCTTCTTCGGTGACGTCATCGATTAATTTCTTGACTGCCGCAAAATTCAGTTCCACCAGAAATTTAAGATTATCTTTTTTCGCCATAAAACACCTCCGGGATCGATTAGCAATTAACACAACCTGCGAAAAATACACACAACTACCAGCTTTTGCAATTACGCTTTCAAAATATCACCAAAAATCAATGACAACCGCCGAATTTCTCTGGATTTATTTACCGCAATTAAATATAATATTGTCACATATATTAAAAAAAACGGCCATATTCAAATTAGAAATCCGACTGAGGAGGATTGAATGATAGTCTCAACGACACCCAATCTGGAAGGGAAAAGAATCGTCAAATATTTCGGTCTTGTCAGCGGTGAGGCCATTCTGGGGGCCAACATATTTAAAGATATCTTTGCCAGTATCCGTGATATCGTCGGCGGCCGCGCGGCGGCTTATGAAGAGGAATTACGCAAGGCTAAAGATATCGCCATTCGGGAAATGTCGGACGAGGCCGCCAAACTGGGCGCCAATGCCGTCCTCGGCGTTGATCTCGACTATGAAACAATCGGCTCCGGCTCCGGTAATATGCTGATGGTCTCGGCCAGCGGAACCGCCGTTGAATATTCGGAATAAAAATAAATGATCATCCGGAAATTAAAAGAAGAAATTAAAAAATACGACAGGCCGGAAAACAAAATCGACGCCCAGCAATTCTTTAAAGAGAAATTGAAAGTCCGGTACGTCCTTAAGACGCCCATTGCGCGAAAGATTTCCGACCGGCTTTATCGTGAGCATAAAAATCTTAGCAAAGCCGAAATATTTAAACTCTGCGAAGAGTTGCTCGAAAAGGGCGAAGGGATGGGCCGGATGCTCGCCTTCGAGTGGGCTTTCAAACGACGCCATGAATTTACGAAGTCCGATTTTAGCAGATTTGAAACCTGGTTGAAAAAATATGTCAACGGCTGGGGCTCTTGCGACCACCTTTGCTCGAAAGCGCTCGGTCAAATTGTTTATCAGTACCCCGAACTAACGCAAAAAACTAAAAAATGGACCAAATCAAAAAACCGCTGGATGCGTCGCGCCGCGGCTGTCAGTCTGATTAAATCCGCCAGTAAAGGACAGGGTCTCGAGGACGTTTTCGAAACCGCCGATATGCTTTTAATTGATAATGACGATATGGTGCAAAAGGGATATGGATGGATGCTGAAGGATTCATCCAATATATTCCGTGATGAAGTTTTCAAATACGTACTTAAAAATAAACAAAAGATGCCGCGCACTGCCTTGCGTTACGCCATCGAAAAACTGCCCGAAGACATGCGTCGCAAGGCCATGAAAAAAGACTGCTGATATGCTCCTGGCCCAGAACAAGGTTATCGTTATCACCGGTGCCTCGGCCGGATTGGGTCGCTCTCTGGCCACTGACGCCGCCCGCCGTGGGGCTCGGGTCGTCCTGATTGCCCGCCGCAAGAGTACCCTTGAAAGACTGCGCAATTCAATCAATGATAACGGCGGGAATGTCATCGCTTTCCCCATCGATGTCAGCAACGCCGATTCGGTCATCAAGACTTTTTCCTCTATTGAATCCCAATGGGGTCGGATTGACATTCTCTTCAATGTCGCCGGTACGGCCGAACCGATAAAAAGACTGGAGCACATTTCCAACGCCGAACTGGAGCAGTCGCTTCATACCAATGTCCTCGGTATCTACCTCGTCACCCGCGAGGCATTGAAACGCATGCTGGCCAAACGTGTAGGCACCATCATTAATATCACCAGCGGGGCCGCTCAGAAGCCGTATGTCGGATGGTCATGCTACTGCTCTCAAAAGGCGGCCGTCGATATGTTTACCAGAACCATCGCTCTTGAGTTGGAACACAAACTGATTCGCATTGCCGCCGTTTCGCCCGGACCGTTCGAAGGCCGCCTGCAGGAAATCGTAAGGAATACCGCCGAATATCAATTCCCCGCCAGGGAAAAATTCGTCAGGCTTTATCAAAAGGGTAAGCTGCCCGGTCCGGATATCCTTGCCCCCGTTCTGCTTGATATTTCGCTGACCGACTGGCCGGAACTTTCTGGAATGGTCGCCGACCTCCGCTCCGAAAATTTCCAGATAAAATGCCAGGAACACGGTGTCAAATTCCCTGAAGTAATCGCCAAAAAAAGTATTATCGCATAATTTTGTGAATCCGCGTGGTCACGCTGTCAGCGGGAATAGCTTATTTCTGTAATTTTTAATTATTGGCCGGTTACAAAAAAACTTCCCTTATATCCCGTGCTAAAAAATAAAAGGCAGGCCTTTATGGCCTGCCTTTATTAAATCAATTCTCAGCCTTTATTTCAATTTATTATACAAAATCGTAATGCCGCCGGTATATCCTCTTTTGGCTATCAGAAGGTCATTATCCGTATCGTTGTCGAGGTCATATCCGAACACCGATATCGCTTCGGCACCGACCGTGAAAATACACTTGTCATCGAATGATCCGCTGCCGTTATTGGTCAGCGTCGTTACGGTTCCATCCAGATAATTTGTTACTGCCAGATCCGGATGACCATCATCGTCAAGATCAACCGCAAAAACCGACGTCGGTTTAATGCCGACGCCATAACTGGCCGACGAGAAAGTCAAGTCTCCATTGTTCAATAAGACGGTAATATCGGCCGAATTGTAATTGGCCACCACCAGGTCATTCAAACCGTCATTATTGAAATCAGCGGAATGTATCGAACGAGGCGCTTCGCCCACCGGATAACCATAGGCGACCTGATCCATACCACCGAAGTTCCCGTTGTGGTCATTAAACAGGACAAATGCAGTATCTAAACTGAAATCGCACAG
Source organism: uncultured Ignavibacteriaceae bacterium (assembly GCA_964467955.1). Lineage (GTDB taxonomy): Bacteria > Zixibacteria > MSB-5A5 > GN15 > PGXB01 > CAYXTW01. Next base: position 4,365 of record CAYXTW010000020.1, read on the forward strand.
CGCCAGATCAACAAAATTATCATCATCAAGATCGGTCAGATAAACCGACCAGGTATCGTCACCGATGTCAAAATCGGCGGAAGTTTTCGGCGACCCCGAATTATTTAATTCGTCCGTATCCGATACCCCTCTCGTAATCGAATACAGTATTGCTCCTCCGACTTTGGCGGCTCCCACCGGCTTGGTGACATGATAATTATCATCACCCCTGAAGCGGCCGTCCCCTTCGTTAAAGAGGACCGAAACACCTGAAGCGCTGGCATTGCCGACCGCCAAGTCAATATCACCGTCACCGTCAATATCCGCCCCATCAATCGAGCGCGAGCGATTCCCCGTGGCATAGTTGCCTGAAATCCCAAACGTCCCCGAATCGGCGACATTAATCAGGATAGAAACACTTCCTGAAATGTCATTCGCCACCGCCAGGTCATTATCATTATCACCATCCAGATCTGCGGCAAAAACATCCCACGGCCCCTGCCCGGCGCCAATCTTGACTACCTTCTGGAATATCGAGTTCGGATCATTAGTTTGTGTGCTGCCAATATCTTCAATATCTTCCTGCCCGGAGGCTATCAACCAGCCGTAACCCTGATTTAAGAAAACATTGATTTTATCCAAGATCGAACTTGCCGTAACCAGATCGAAATCGGCATCATTATCCAGATCCGCCGCTGAAACCGAAACCGGCGATTCATCGGATACGTATTCCATAGCCGGTTCGAATAAAACGGCGCCATGATTCATCAGGACAGAGACATTGTTCGAAATCTCATTTACCGTCGCTATATCATAATCACCATCATCATCCAGATCGGCGGACATCATGGCCACCGGGCCGACCCCGGTCCCGTACGCCAGCATCGAAGTAAAAGTGCTCAGGCTGTCACCCAGTAATATCAGAACGCTATTGCTGCTTCGGCTGCTGACCGCCAGATCCATATAGCCGTCATCATCGAAATCCATCGCGGACACGGCACTCGGGCTGATGCCGGTCGCATAATCCACCGCTGTCTGGAAAGAACCGTCACCATTGCCGAGTAAAACCGAAACGTTATCCGAGCCTGCATTGGCAACCGCCAGATCAAGCGTCGTATCACCGCCGAAATCCGCCACTACTACCGCTTGCGGCGCCGTCCCGACCGAATAATCCACCGCCGTCTGGAAAGTACCGTCACCGTTGCCCAACAAAACCGAGATATTGTCCGACATCTCATTAACTACAATCAAGTCAAATGAAGTATCGGCGTCGACATCAGCCGAGTATATTGCGCTCGGCGCGTCACCCGCATTATAATTGACACCCGCCGGGAATGTGCCGTCACCGTTACCCAGCAAAACCGTTACATTATCGGAACTATCATTGGCGACCGCCAAATCGAGATTGTTATCGGCATTAAAATCCGCTGCAAAAACCGCTCGCGGCGCGTCGCCAACGACAAAACCAAGCGTATCTACAAAAACCCCATTATCGTCATTCTGCAGAATTCTTACCGAATCGGTCAGGTAGTCCGCGACCGCCAGATCATAATCGAAATCATTATCTAAATCAGCCGTATAAACTGCAACCGGTCCGATCCCGGCAGCGTATTTAACCGGTGCGGCGAACAATCCCGAACCATTCAGCATCACCAATACACTGCCCGACTCATAGGCGCAGGAGTCGCCGCTTAATCCCGGCACTTCCTCCCACTGCAGACAAACGAGACTATCCGGAGTCTGCCACTTTACGCAATCATAACAGACCGTATCATAATAATTAACCACAATCAAATCATTAAATCCATCACCATCGAGATCAGACGAAACGATCGCCTTCGGCTTGTCCGACACCGCATAGTCGACGGCCGCGGCAAACATGGTATCGCCATAATTCAGAAGAATCGAGGCGACATTCGAAAGCTGGGCCGCAAAGCCAAGGTCATTATATCCGTCGCCGTTGAAATCGGCCGCTACGACCGAACGAATGCCGTCCCCGGCTCCATATTTCGGCCCGATTGTGGAAAATGTCCCGTCACCCCGATTAAGTAAAACTCTAATCGAATCCGACGCATTATAGCTCGGCGAAATAATATCCAGATCATCATCATTATCCAGATCGGCCGCATAAATAGACTGCGGTATATGCCCGGCTCCGTAATCGGCGGATGTTCCGAATGTCCCGCAGGCGGCGGTATCATTTATAAAAATCGAAACGCTCCCCGAACTGCCGCCCGGGATGGAATTGGTTACCGCCAGATCATTAAGGCTGTCACCATTAAAATCAGCCGCTAAAATAGCCACCGGAGCATCGGCAACTCTATAATTGACCAGCGGCTGAAATACCCCGGTCCCGTCATTCATCAGAACCGACATGCTGTCCTTGCTATAATTGGTTACCGCCAGATCGGGAACACCGTCACAATTAAGATCCGCCGCAGTGATGGCATAAGGCATGGAACCGGCATTATAGGCAGAATCCGTAATAAACGTCCCGTCGCCGTTCCCGAATAAGACCGAGACGCTATTCGAGCTATCATTGGCCACGGCCAGATCGAGATTATTATCATCGTTAAAATCGGCGGCAACAAGTGATCGCGGTTTTATCCCTACATCATAGAGTACCGCCGGACCGAACGTAGCATTGCCCAGATTAAGTTTAACGGAAATATTATTCGAAGCGAAATTCGCCGTCGCCAGATCTTTATAGCCGTCACCATCGAAATCGGAAGTGATTACGGCAAAGGGGCTGTCGGCGGTTTTATAATCCGGGTGATAACTTCCCCAGAGGATCGAAATGCTGTCCGCTCCATAGCTCGGCATCACTATTTCATAATTGCTGCTATCGTTATCGAAATCCGCCGCGATAGCGGCGTAGCAAATCCAACCGACCGAATCATATTGAATGGGCTCCTCGAAATCAAGTCGACAAACACCCTTGTCCTTCGTTTCCGTAACCGATTCTTCTTCGCAGGCAATCATAAGGGCTATTACTGACAGAACGATCAGGATAATTATCATTCGCCATGAATCTAAGTTTTTTGAAATCATGATGTTTCGCTCCCTTTACCTTTATTTTGTTAAACTATTTTATCCATATAAGGCTAATTTTTTGTCTGCAAATTATAAGCATATCACCCTGATTGGTCAAGCGATTTTATAGTATCGGTTCCACCTTACACGCCGCATCCACCTTTGACAAATCCGGCAGATATTTTCAAATTTCATCAATGCCTGTAACCGGACTATAATTGCCGCCTTAAAATTATAAATCCTTAAAGTCATTTATATAACGGCGCAACAGCCGATTTGTCGTAAAAATCCTTCTCTTCGCCGAATCATTTTTCCCCCGGCATTATTAAAAACAGGAAAAACAATATTTGTTTAATGACAATAAATATTCTATTATCTATTGATAAAGGTATATATAAACTAAAAAACCCAATCACGAAAGGTGGTCTTATGCGTTGGTCAACTTTAACTATAATAATTTTTCTTTTATCCTGTCTCGGTTTCGGATCTGTTGCCGCCACCGATGAAAGTGATATCTATTATGAATTTCTAAAGAACAGCTACAATCAAAACGAGAGAAAATTAAATGATTTTCTGCTTGCGGAACTGGACTTATACATGAAAATATTTCCCGAAAGCAAAAATCTGCCCGCGGCCGGTTATTTATTGGCCAAAGTCTATGAGGACAGGGGCTACGAGGATATCGCTTTCGCTCTGTTTATGAAGCAACTGCATTTATATCCCAACAGCCCGATTCAATCCAAAATCGTCGAGGAAGCCAGAGATATAATCACAAAAAACAGCCGGTATAAAAACCGACAGGCGGAGTTGATTCAGTTGATCGAGGGAACTTTCCCGGAATGCGATCACGTCGACTGTCTATATAACTATCTTGCCTTTCTTTATGACCTCGATCAGGAAAGGCTTTACGACTGGAATCTCCGGGAATTCTATGATTTCATCGCGCATAATAAATCCGATGACCGGGTCGAACAGGTTTATCGCTGGATTGCCGATACTTACGCCCTTAAAAAAAACGAGCAGGCGGCCCAATCGGCTTATCTTAAATATGAGCAATTATATCCCGAAAGCGAACATATCCCTTATGTTAAAATCAGACGGGCCAAAATCGTTTATGAAGACCTGAAAGATTACCCATCCGCTCTTGAAATTCTCACACAGGTCATAGACAATTATCCCATGACCGATTATGCCGGCTCCGCTCTCTATTTGCGCGGCGAGATAAAAGCACGAAAACAAAGGGATTATAATGGCGCCATTGCTGATTTCCGACGGCTTGTCACCGACATGCCCGGACACGATATGGGTGTTGACGCTTTATTTAATATTGCTGAAATAAATCGCGATCAACTTGACGCGTTAAAAACGGCTATCGGCGTTTATGATGAAATCATTGACCTGTATCCCGAAGATATTCGTGGCGTGAAGGCGCTGGAAGAAGCGGCGGAAATCTATATAAAACTTGACGATCCGTTATCGGCGGCCCAGGAATATGCCAGGATTGCGTCGCAATTTCCCGCTTATGAAGATTCACCCAAAATGTTGACTAAAGCCGGAGCCATCTGTGAAAGTAAACTGGTTAATTATGAAAAGGCGATTGAATTCTATCAAATGGTCGTGGATAAATACATCGACTCCGACTACGCCGAAAAGGCGGAAAAGAGAATAGCTAAACTTCGTGAAAAAATAGGCGAGTAATTCACCGAAAATCAAAATCCCTGAGAGCTTCAACCAATTCTCAGGGATTTTTACAGTCCCCCCCTCATACATTTTAGAAACTTATTTCAGCAGAAGCATCTTCCTCGTTGCCGCAAAATCATCCGCTCTTATCTGGTAGAAATATACGCCGGTAGCCGCTTCATGTCCGTCGGCGTCGGTTCCATCCCAGTGCGTTACATAGGAACCGGCCGGTTTTAGCTCGTCAACCAGCGTCCGTATTTCTTGACCTATCAAGTTGTAGACCACGATCGACACGTGCGATCGGACTTTAAGCGAATATTCAATGGTCGTCTTGGGATTAAACGGATTAGGGTAGTTTTCGGCCAGGCTGAATGTATATGGGGAAATCGATTCCTCATCATCGACCGATTGCGCCAGCGGGTACGTTCCCCGTACTCTTATACCTGCGTCGTCGCCTTGATTGCTGCCCAAATCATACCATGTCCCGGAACCGCCGTTCGGGCTCATGTATGTCGTCTGGGCCGTGGTGTAACCGTTATCCGCCGCAATCGGGGCGGTATAACTTAAATTTGTAAATTTCACCACCGCATAAATATCGTTACCGGCGCTGACTTCAACCGGCGCATCCAGAGCGACCGAATGGTATCCGGCCTCGCCGAAGCTCTCGTCGAGTTTAGAGGCCAGCAAATTACTCGTACTGATGCCGTTAAAATCATCATAAAGATAGATGTCAATATCGGTCGTTGCGTCGCTCGTCCAGAACTCGACCCGGTTAATATTTATATCCTGGGATGGCACGAATTTGCATAAACCCCAGGCGGTCGTCGAACTGTAACCCCATGACGATGTCCAGCCTCCCTCATCATGGTACAATATTTCACCGTTCGGGTCATAAT
>CAYXTW010000020.1:10052-55433 GCA_964467955.1 uncultured Ignavibacteriaceae bacterium
TGTCGTATATACCGGACCGTAGGCATATATATAATTTTGTAGAACCGCGGTCGAGGGAATACTGTCGGCGGAGATTATCCGCCAATCGAGCAGCGTCTTTTGGTATGTGCAACCGGAATTACAACTGACATCGGCAGCCACGTACGGGTCGCACGATTCGAGCACCGTTCCCTTCTGGGAGAAAAAAGCCGCCATATCATAATAATTTCCGCCGCCGCAGCTCCGGTCATGGAAATTACACTCTTTGGCGTTGTTTTCGGAGAAATCAAACGTCCCTTCCCCGTCAATCAACATTCTGGCTTCGAAATTTCCCAGTGAAGCGAATGAATAACATGCCCCGCAACTGCCCTGGTTCTTGACCGACGTGACATCAGACTGCGTCCGCCAATCCCACGCCGTCGGAGCTTTCACCCCGCTGAATTTGGCCGGGACCATTCGACCGGTAAGGTGCGGCAAATACAGCGGAGGCGGAATAAAACCGCATCCGGGCGGCAGCTCCCGGGGCTCGACCGGCCGCGCCGGGGCCTTCTGAGGTATTTGTGAAAACGCAACAGAGGTTGTTATTCCTATGATCAATCCCAATATTATAGAAACCTGCATGACCTTATATTTCGACGACATATTTTATCTCCCGAAAAGAGTTCCCGGTAGTTGTTATTTGCCCGCATAATCTTAATTCGTCATTAATATCCCGGATACTTAGCCGGATAGGCCCCGGAAGGCTATTTATACCGATGCGATAAACAGATTGGGCAATAATTGACCACCGGCGGGAGAGAAATTATACACACCTTATGGCAAAATCAGATGATTTATTGGAATATTAAACACCGTTAAAATATTTATAATAAATATCTTAACGGCGCCGCTTGTAACGAAGATACAATTGCCGTACTTCAATAGACGACATGCATATCGCCGATTGATTCAAAGACCCTTATCGGCTATTCTGTCTCGGGCTGGGCCGCGACAACCTGAAACGGAATCGACTTCAACTCATTGCCGTCCGCGTCCAGAATCTTAACTTCCCAATCACCGGTCCACGCCGGCAGCAGATTCTTCGAACTCCACGTCCTCCACGACGAACTCTTCACCGGAAGCTCGACGGTTGCCATATGTTCACCCTTGTAGTACCAGACATGGCGCACCAAAGTACTATCTTCCGCGCCGAGAACCTGACACCATAAATATACCTTGCCGACATCCGCCGGAAAACTCTCGGCCATCCCCGTCGGCATCCGATCCGCGATTCCGGTGCACAGCTCGGTTTCGACCGTCAAAGCTGGTTTTACGGCCTCCTTGGCCTGCGGATTGACGGCCACTTTTTTATCCGGCTGGGTTGCAGTTCCCTCCTGTGCCGATCCGCACAGACAACCGATAATAAGCAAAACAAAAACTGATGAAATAATCCTTTTCCACATAGTTGACTCCTTTCCTTAAATAAGTTGTGCTTATTTTTGAAATAATATTTTTAATCCTCTCTGACAAATAAAATCTTCGCCGAATCTGCACATTCGCGGCGAATTAATATGAAATAAAATCCGGCCCGGCCCGTAGATTGCAAATCGTCTTCGGTGTCAAAGTTGTTTAAGCGCCATTTCCGCGTCCGCCTTCAGGGAATCACTCAAGCCGTTCTTAATCGCTTTCTTCAGACATTTCCTGGCCTCTTCCGGTTTACCCTCCATTATATAATTTTTTCCGGCATAATAATTATACTCCGGATTCTCCGGCGCGAATCTCAGCGCATTCTTGAAGGAAACGCTGGCCGTGGTATATTTCTCTAAAGCATTTTGGGCCCGCGCGAGAGTATTACGGTGCTTGGCATTGGCCGGATCATAATAAATAGCCTTATTGGCATAATTGACGGCGACTTTCAGCTGGGTGTTTTTTTCCACCAACAGAAGAGCCAGATTACCCAGTGCGTCGCTGGCATATTGATCTAATCCAATAATCCTCTTATAAACGGCCATTGCCGAATCCGACTCACCATTGACCCCCAAAAGATCGCCATACAGTATTAATGAACCGACATGGAGAGAATCCAGCGAAAGCGCCTTCTGAACATTTTCTTTCGCCTGCGAATAATCCTTTCGATCAAAAAAATACTGAGCATATAATAACCTGGCATCAGGTACTTGAGGATTGTTTTCCACACACAGCTGGCTGATTTCACGAACCTTATCCTCATCTCCCGCCTTTTTCGCAAGCTTGATTGCCTCAATATATCTTTCGATACACCCGGGGCCGATACTGATTAACTGCTGGGCGAATCCAAGAGCAGCATCCGCTTCGCCTAATTCCCTATATAACTCAATCTTCTTGCGAGCTATTTGGGGATTGTATGACACGTATTCATCGAGATTATTTAAAAACGCCATCGCCTCCTCAGAGCGCTTTTGCTTTACCAGAAGATCAACCTCGCCAAGAATAGCATCTCGATTCAGCTTATCGACATTCAAAACATCGGAAAACGCTTGCTGGGCCAGAATAAGAGAATCCATTTTGACAAACAGCCTGCCCATCCGGGCTATATCGGCCGGATTTCCCGCAGCCGCCTCCTGCATTTTTTTCAAAGATTCATGTAACTTATCCTCGACCTTTCGAGCCCAATATAAAAAGGTCGCCGAGTACAGCGCACGAAAATTATTGGGCAACGTATCCACGATATCTTCCATAACCGGCCCGGCCAGATCAATCCTGAGGGCATCGATAAGCATTTCCATATATCTGAAATTGACATCAAAGACGGCCGCCTCCGGATATTTATCCCGCGCGACAAAAACCTGGGCCGTTTCATAGTACTGTTGCGAGCCCATCTTATCGTGTAACTTCGATTTATACTCCGCAAAACGGCTTAGTACGAAAGGCGCGTAATCATACTTTTGAATAATCATCCCGTACTCGCTCATCGCCCGCCGGGTTTGACCCTTCCGATCAAATATCTCCGCGCTCAAGTAATAATATCGATGCGAATCGGGGACTTTGGCCTTGAATTCGTCCAGGATAGTTCGAGCTCGGGGTAGGTATTCAAGTCCAATAAATTTCTCGGCGATATCCGTCTTATAGTATAAATTTTCGCCGCCCGCCTTCAGAGCCTTCTCATAATAAATAGCCGACGAATCGTAAAGACCAAGAAGTTTGTATGCGTCACCGACAGTCTCATAGACCTCGCTCCTGCCGTCAGCGTTTGAAGATGCAAAGGCACATTCCTTTAAACCGTCTTCGAATGCACCCTTATGAAAATAACACTCCCCTCGCACGGCATGCAGCAACGGATCGTCCGGCAGCGCGTCCAAACCCCTTTGAACCGAATTTAGCGCATCTTCCACTTTGCCCGCCTGCAAAAGCGAGGCCACTTCCACCGCTATGCCCGTCGCCGTATCGCCACCATTGTTCTGAAAAAGAGTGATATAAAAAAAGGTAAGCTCCGGACGATTAATTTTTAAACATAATCGCGCATCAAGAAGCAGCGCCGGAAGAAATGTCGTATGATTTGTAATGACCTTCTGGCAGGCGTCCATAGCCTTGTAAATCAATCCCTCCTTGTCATAATAAACCGCCCTGCCGAACAGCCCGTAGGGTTGTTCCGGATACTTATCCACAATTGAGTCGAATATTCCAAGAGCCTTTTCCGGATCACCGGCATTCAAAGCCTGAACACCGTTTTTGAATGATCGCTGAGCGGAATCCTCTGGACTTGAACACGATATGATTAGCAGGATAAATAAAATTATTACCGGTACATATTTCCTCATTTTTATCTCCTTATTCCTGTGCCGTCGACATTTAGGATATTGATAATAACTATTTCGGCGCGTTTAAGCAAATACTATGCTGAAATAAAAATTTTTTGTTGTTATAATCATCTTTTCTTGTATATTATATGTATATGCTCACACTGAGTTCAGAAGATCTTGTTAAGAAATACCGTAAGAGAAAGGTAGTTAATAAAGTTACTATTGATGTCAAACCGGGTGAAGTCGTCGGGCTTTTAGGCCCCAACGGCGCCGGTAAAACCACTACCTTTTACATGATTATCGGATTTATAAGACCCAATTCCGGTTCCGTTTTCATTGGCGACAGAGAGATTACGCGTCTGCCGATGTACAGAAGAGCCGGCCTTGGCATCGGCTATCTGGCTCAGGAAACATCGGTTTTCCGCAAATTGACGGTCGAAGAAAACATCATGGCCATTCTTCAAATGAGAAAACTGTCGCGTAAAGAACGGAAAATAAAACTCGACTCACTTCTCAACGAGCTGGATATCGGCCATCTGCGCAAACGAAAAGCTTATTCACTATCCGGCGGCGAAAGAAGACGTGTCGAAATAACCCGCACGCTGGTTTCGGATCCGCAGTTTATATTGCTCGATGAGCCATTTGCCGGTATCGACCCGATTGCGGTCGAGGATATTCAGAAAATAATCGAGCGGCTGACCGAAAAGGGGCTCGGCGTACTGATTACCGATCATAATGTCAGGGAAACATTATCGATATGCAGCCGGGCTTACATTATGTGCGACGGAAAAATATTAAAATCGGGTACGGCCGAGTTTCTGGCCGAGGATCCCGAGGCGCGTAAGATATATTTGGGTGAAAAATTTAGGCTAAATTAAAGGTAATTTCTGAACAGAATTGCGTATAAGGAGTGGAAAAGATGCTGACTCAGGACCGATTTCTAAATTATCAGTCCTGAAAAACCGATAATACTAATGAGACCACATACCGGAGATGAAGGCGGTTAACCTTTAACAAAACAACAGGTTGCAAATGAAACTCGGGTTACAACTAAAACTCAAACAAACGCTCGCCCCGCAGCTTATCCAGTCGCTGAAAATGCTCCAGATGCCGATTTTGAAGCTCGAGCAGACGCTTCGGCACGAGCTTTCGGTCAATCCGATGCTCGAGGAAGTTGAACCGACGGAAACCACCGACCAGATGGAAAAAGAGCAGGATAATCTTATCAAAGAGGAAGAGGAGCAGATTGATCCCAAATTGGATAAAATCGACTGGGAAAATTATCTCAGCGATGATATGGATACCTACAAAATAAGAAATTCATACTCCGCGTCCGAAGAATCTTTCGAAAGAGTTCCGGTCCTCGAAAAAACACTCTACGACCATCTTCGGGAGCAATTGTCTTTTCTGAAGCTTACCGAGGAAGAGCAATTGATCGGCGAATATATCATCGGTAATATTTCGCCTAAAGGGTATCTTGTTATTACCGCCGCGGAAATGGCCGACGAGTTGAAATTGCCGGTCGAAAAAATCGAAAAAATGGTCGAGGTAATTAAGCACTTCGACCCGGTCGGCGTCGGCTCCGCCGACCTTCGTGAATCGCTCCTGATTCAACTCGAAGAAAAAGGGCATAAAGACTCACTGGCATATAAAATCGTCGATGAATACGTCAACGAACTCGACAAAAAATCCATACTCCAGATTTCCCGTGCACTGGGTGCCCCTTTCGAAAAAGTCCAGCAGGCGATGGACCTTATCAGAACTCTGTCACCGACACCGGCGCATGGAAGCTTCGATTCTTCCGCCATGCCCATTATTCCCGACCTGATTATCGATAAAATCGGCAATGACTATGTTGTCTATCATAATGACCGCAACACGCCCAAACTAAGAATCAGTGCCGGGTATCGGCAACTGCTGAAAGCCGGTAATAAGACTTCCAAGGACACCAAAAAATATGTTCGTGAAAAACTGGAGCAGGCGCGCTGGCTTTTGAATTCCATCAATCAACGCCGATCGACGATGATTCGTGTCATGGAGGCTATCGTCGAGGAGCAGCGGGAATTTTTCGAAAAAGGCCCCGCCTTTCTAAAACCGCTGATTATGGAAGATATCGCCCGGAGAGTCGAGATGAATGTCGCTACCATCAGCCGCGTTTCCAACGGCAAGTACGTTCAGACGCCCCAGGGCGTCTATGAAATCAAGTACTTCTTCAACTCCGGTATCGCCAACGAGGACGGCGGCGAGATGTCGAAACGGCACGTTAAAAAACGTATCGAAGAAATTATCGCCGGTGAAGATACTCAGAAACCGTTTTCCGACCAGGAAATTTTCCTGAAGCTTAAGGAAGAGGGCATCAAACTGGCGCGGCGAACCGTCACGAAGTATCGTGAAGAGTTAAAAATACAACCGGCGAGGTTCCGGAAACGAAAAATTTAATGATAATGACGTTATCCATTCGCATAGATTTTTCCATTAATACATGCGGTAATTTACACGCGTATAACATAGGAGGGGAAATTTTCAATGGATTTGAAACCGATGCAGAAAAAAAACAACGCTGACAATTGCCTGTATGTGGGTTGCCCATGCTGAAACGGCGAAAGGTCGCCCCTGTCTGCAAAAAAAATTCGGTTTTATGTTTTTCAGGACGAATCGATATTCGATTCGATGGGCCTCATGAAACTAAAACTCCCAAAAAAGGTCGCCCGTATAGGACCTTGGGCAAATTGAAAGGAGTAAGTAGATGAATATTGAGATAACCGCCAGACATTTTGATCTGACACCGGAACTTCGGGAACATATCGAAAAGGAGATCAACGGTCTGACCCGGTATTTTGAAAACATAATTGCCTCCCAAGTTATTCTCGATGTCGAGAAGTATCGCCAGACGGTCGAAATCAAAGCCAAAGTGTACCGCGAAGTGATTACCGGCAAGGCGGATACCGATGATATGTACCAATCGATCGAGCAGGCTGTCGGCAAGGTAAAAAAACAATTGAAAAAGTACAAAGGGAAACTGAAAGATAAACGTCCCGAGGAAATAACGGAAACAATTGAACAGGCCACGCGCCCCGAAACCGACGTCGACGCTGTTGATATATAATCGGATCGACAATCCCAAAAAACGTCGTTGCGAGCCCTCATTCCGATTTATCGGATTGAGGGCGCAGCAATCTCCACAAAACAAATATAGACAAACGTAAAATCATATAGTGCAGTCCGGTAGGTCGAAACCCCTGCGGTTTCGACATCTTAATTTAATCCTTCGCGCTTGCATGAAACATGCAACGCATGGTCCCTGCTTCGCGCGATTGTCAAAAGCGCGGGGCTTTTGATCTACGAAAATCAAAATCCCTACTAAATCGAAGTTAATCCTGTCTCCCGGCCGTTATGTAGAAACATGAAAAAAGGATGATTTGGGAATTCAATGATTTTCAAGGGGGAAGAGCGAAAAAAAAAGATGTTAAAATATGCGAAACGAACCCAATTCATTGGACTATCAACCGGCACAACCGGTTACACGATTTTTCCACCCCGAAAGAGGGTGAAATATTATGTTTTATAGGCGATTCGAACTTATTTTGGATAACGGGAAGCACCATATTAAGAGTAGGGAAGAACCCAAGCCACATTCTTATGGGGCGCAGTGGTTCTGCCATTTCAATCGAGGCAGAACCAGGACGTGGTCGTACCACATCACTCCCCGACAAATCATGGAATTCGGGTTCTGCCCTATCCACAAAATTTCGTGGTTGGCGTACGTCCTCGTGCGCCAACGAAAAAAATTCAAAAATCGGAAACGAAGCCATTTTGTCGGCGCATGAGGACTTAGACTAAATGTGGCGAGGTGGAATTGTAAACCTGCGCCAGGGGGTGGGCCACTAAAACTGCAACCTTAATCCGGTTTTGGTCGTCTAATCTGGTACAGAGAATTAAACAGAGGAAAGATAATATGGAAGAACAAACCTGTTTCTTGGGTATTTCCGGCAAAATCTGGGGAGTGATTGCCTTATCATCATTGGCATTTGGATTTCTCGTAATCTGTCTTTTGATAGCCATGCTGTTCGGGATTTCGTCCGGCAGCGTATTTTAATATTGGTTTAGCAGGCTGCTATACTGCTGCAGGCAGGTTCAGACATTCATAATTGATTATTGCACCTGCTGTAAATGTTGAAAGTCCAAAGGCATCTCGACCTAAAAAGAATAATAAAAAAACGCACCGTCATGGACGGTGCGTTTGATATACTAATATGTACTTACTTATGTGTACTTACCTAATCGACCAGGACCTTCTCCAGCCGTTCGGCGATGTAATTGACCTCGTCCTCGTTGATAATCAGCGGCGGCGAAATTCGAATCGTATGTCCATGACTGTCATTGGCCAGCATATCCATATCGAGCAGTTTCCGGCAGTACACCATGGCATCACCGCTTTTTACTTCGATACCGATAAACAACCCCCGCCCCCGGACTTCTTTCACATGACCGGAGCGCGAGGCGATATCGTCGATCTTCGCCCGCAGCATTTTGCCGGTCGCTTCGCTTTTCTGCGCCAGTTTTTCGGACTGCATCACGTCCAGCGCCGCCACCCCGGCGATACAGGCCAGCGGATAGCCGCCGAACGTGGAGCCGTCCTTGCCCGGAGTGAAGGTCAGGTCCATCAGGTGCCGATTGGTCAGCATCACCGACAGCGGCACCAGTCCGCCGCCGATAGCCTTGCCGATGATGACCGCATCCGGAATGACATTATAATGCTCGAAACAGAAGTTCCGTCCGGTGCGACCCATCCCGACCTGAATCTCGTCGAACAACAGAAGGAAATTATGTTTATCGGCCAGATCGCGAAGTCCTTTCAGGAAATTGTCGGGAGGAATATACATCCCGCCCTCGCCCTGCATCGGCTCGACCAGAATACCGCAAGTGTTGTCGGTAATCAGTTTTTCGGTGGCATCAAGGTCGCCGTACGGTGCCTCTTTGAAGCCGGGGGTCAGCGGCCCGAAGCCTTCCCTGTAATCCTTGCTGGACGAGAACGATACAACGGTAATCATGCGGCCGTGAAAGTTGTTTCCGTAAACAATGATTTCCTGTTTGCCGTCGGGAATGCCCTTTTCTTTATAGCCGTAAAAACGCGCCAGCTTGATAGCCGTCTCGACCGATTCGACGCCGCCGTTTTTGCTCAGCGCTTTATTGCCGTTATCGCCGAATCGGGGTCCCAGTTGCGGAAGGAATTCGCAGACTCGTTTCAAAAACTCTGATCGCGAATCGGAGTAAACGACGTTGGATATGACCGATCCGTATCCTTTTTGCATGGCATCGACCAGCGCCCGGACTATTTTCGGATGATGATGGCCGGCGTTGGCGGAACTGTAGGCGGCGAGGCAGTCGATAATTTTGCGGTCGTCGCGGGTGTACAGCCATGTCCCCTGCATTTTGCGGATAATCGTTTGCAATCGTCGGTAATGCTGGGCCCCATAAATGTCATCGATATCCAGAACATCTCTGTCGGTCAAATTGGTAAATCCAATCATTTGTTTTTCTTTTGCAGATATTGTCATATCGTTCACCTCCAATCGAGTCAGGTACTTAATTAACGCTCAAAACAAATCAATATAACAATTTCGGCGGCTTTTCTCAAGCCCTTTAATGAAGATTATTTCAGAGATTTTTCGAGATTTTTATTCGTTGATCGGCGCCGGTACCTGAGGTTTCGCTTTGCCCCTGCCCGGCCAGGCTTCCTCCAATTGGTAGTAGAACGAGGATATAAACTGGTCGACCCATTTAAAGACATTGTATCGCCTGATATCGCCGCGCATGATTTTCATCCGCATTTTCTGCTCCTCAAGATCGGTATGGCAGGCGCGGTAGATGGCGTCGGCGACTTCTTCGAGATTATACGGATTGACCAGAATCGCGCCTTTTTTCAATAAATCCGCTGCCCCGGCGAATTCGGAGAGAATCAGGATACCGATATCATCGACGCAGCAGGCGCAATATTCCTTGGCGACCAGGTTCATGCCGTCTTTAAGAGGCGTTATAAGGGCAATCTCGGCCGCCCGGTAGTATCCCAGGAGCTCAGTACGACTCAGCGTGCTGTAGATATAATGTATGGGCACCCATCCACGCCTTGTAAAACGACTCGAAATGCGGCCGACCATTTCATCGATCTGGCTTTTCATCAATTGATATTCAGGGACATTGGTTCGACTGGGAACGACGACCTGAACTAAAGTAATTTTTTCCTTCAACTCGGGGTATCGCTCCAGGCAGTTTTCGAAGGCAAGCAGCCGGTGAGGGATGCCCTTGGTGTAGTCAAGCCGGTCGATGCCGAGGATTATTTTCTGGTTGGGATATCTCTCATGAATAAACCAGGCGGCATCGGCGACGTCGCTGGTGGAGGCATCATTGTTAAAGTTCCTGAAGTCGATACTGATGGGGAAGGAACCGATGCGTGTTGTCCGATTGTTGTATTTGACATAGGGATACCTTTTATGATGGCTGACATGGGCCGACGGCAACAGGTAGCGGACGCAGTGAATAAAATTTCTGCGGTCGCGTTCAGTCTGGAAACCGACCAATCGATATGCAAGAAGCGCCCCGAGAATCTCATGCCGCCAGGGAAGCTTGATAAAAATGTCTTTGGGCGGGAATGGTATATGCAGGAAAAAGGCGGTCCGGTCGGTAAAGCCCATCTCATTCAAGAAATGCCCGACCATCATCAGGTGATAATCCTGCACCCAGATAAAACTATCGTCGGTAATTCTGGAGGCGACGGCGGCGGCGAACTTATAATTGACCGTCTGATATGTTTCCCAGTGTTTGGTTTCAAAGTTACAGTGGTCGAGAAGGTCATGGAAAAGCGGCCAGATGGCTTCGTTGGAAAACCCGCGATAGAAGCCTTTGATTTCGTCTTCGGACAAATCGACCGTATGCAGGTCATAGCCTATGTTGGTGGCATCGTTTCTTAGAAGATCTTCCAAAACGCCATTAACCGGGGCCCCCGGCCAGCCAATCCAGACACCTTTGCTGTTTTTCAGCACCGGCGCCAGGGCGGTGACCAGGCCGCCGGTACCCGGTTTAATCTGCCATTCACCATCGACCTGATCGATTTTGACAGGCAAGCGATTCGACACGATAATCGGTTTCAAATCGGTTATTTTTTTACTCGGTTTTATCAATCTCTATCCACCTGTCCAAAAAATGCAACAATTCCTGCGGCGGCGTAATCCTGACAGCGGCGGCAGTCTTTCCGGCTCTTTTTCCAACGAGAATTCCCAGGGCATTTTCCGGAAGCGCTCGGAAAGCATCTTCATCGGTTAAATCATCGCCCAAATACGCCCCGACCGTTTGATAAGGATATACGTCAAATATTTCCTTTACCGCGGTGCCCTTATCAACGCCCGGAATTTTCAACTCGACGCCTCCGTCGAACTCGGCGTATTCGAGATTAAATTCGGCGCCAACCCTTTTCCAATTATCTAATATTTTTCGTCGAATTTCAAGGGTTTTTTTCGCTTCCACACCCCGAAAATGAATCGCAATGGAGGCCGGTTTTGATTCCAAAAACTCTATTAAGTTATTATTGCGGATAAACTTGACAGCCTCTTCCAGCCCCCGTGCGGACAACTTATCCGGTTTTATAATAGAATATTCCCCTTTGGCGGTAAGCCGCTCCCGGCCGTGGCTGCCCCAGATTTCAGGATATTTTTCAAGTTTTAATAGCGGTTTTAAATCTTCAATCGCCCGGCCCGAAATAATCACGATATTGGTTTTATTGAGTGAAATAATCCAGTCGAGGCGTTTTTCCACGCCGGCATAGGGGTAAGCTCTGTCTCTTTTTTTTCTGAAGGCGGCCAGAGTCCCGTCATAATCCAAAAGCAGCAGACGGGAATCGGTTTGTGATAAGCGCTTGAAGAAATTGTCCAGTTTTTCCGCCAAAACTCCGCCAGAGAATTTTCTTATCCGGTCGCGATTAATCTGTTGGAAAAACCGCGACGCAATCCGGTCATCAATGTAAGATACTCTCTGAGGTGCCGAGTTAAAAGGAAATTTTCTCGAACGAATTCACGACCTTTTTCTCCCATAGTTGTTATCATTTCCGGGTGACCGAGGAGGTAGCGCACTCGCTGGGCGAGCCCTTCGGGTGAATTTACCAGAAAACCGGTATGATGATTGATAACCTGGAGCAAAATGCCCCCGACGTAACCGCCGATAACCGGTTTGCCTTTCCATAATCCTTCGGTTACGGTCAGCCCGAAGCCTTCTCGGGTCGATTTCTGGACAATGATATCGGCGCATCTTTGCAGAGCATTAATAGTTCTATGAGCATCCGACGGCAAGAGCAGAATATGAATATCAGGGTCCTCTTTGGCCGATTCCCTGACTTCTTTCAGGACTTTGGCTCCTTCCGGGTCGTCATCCGCTTCGCCTCCGGCAAGGACCAACTGCACCGGGGAGAAGCGTTTCAGAAGGCGATAACCATATATAACACCAAGGGGATCTTTAAATCGGTCAAAGCGGGATATCTGGACCAGAATCGGCCGTTCTCGATCGAGATTAAATCGAGAAAAGGTATCGTTGATTTCGTCTTCGGGCAGTTCGACGTTTTTCTCGCTCAGCGGATCAATACTCGGAGCCACCAGGAATCTCGGGTGCGGGAGTGTTCTGGAAAACTCGGCCATGGAAAATATACTGGCGTCAAAACTTTCGATATACGGCCGAAGATATTTCCAGACCTGACGATTGGGTCGGCTGGCATCAATATGGCAGCGCCAGATCCATTTGCCGCGACGGTTGGGGCAGAGATGCAGGAGCATGGCTGGCTGCGGATCATGTATAATTACGATATCCGCCGGCTCGAGGGTGGACCGCAGTCTTTTGGCATTTTGCCGGCTCGTTTTTTCATAGGCATTGGTATTGCGCGAGGTCAGGTTTACCTGATTACCCTGAAGACCATTGTGGAAAAGTTTTGTCGTCGCGAAGAAAGGTTTGTCGCCTTCGACCACTTCCCAGGAGGCATCGATTCCGAGTTCTTGCATAAAAGGAACCATCCACGATAATATTTCCGCAACACCCCCGCCGGTCCGTGTCGAGTTTACATGGATCACCTTTAAACCCTGAAGATTGCCGGCCAGTTGCCCCAGCTGGTTGAGTACAGCCGGACCGACGATATCATCGTATTCTTTTAAAGACCTCATTTAATCCCTCATTTGCCCAGGATATTTTCGATTGTGGTGCAAAGTTTAGTCTGCAACTCACGAAGGTTCATGAAGTAAAAATCAATGCTGGAGAAGGCTTTGATAAGTTTTTCACCCCGGTCATTCCACTCTTCCAGCCAGAGGGAAAAATCGTCCCGGCGTTCCGGAGTTCGCCGTCGGGCTTCCCAGAAATGGTAATAAAGCGAGCTGGTGGTCATGTCGGCAATCGCCTGCCCCAGAAGTTCCGGCGATTCGATAACCATGTTGGTATCAAAAACCACCGTGGTGGCCGTATGGAAATGGAACGCATTCTCATGCAGCGCCCAGGGGATATAGTATATTTCACTCAACCGATCGGCTAGAATGTCGAGGATTTCTTTTCGCAGTTCTTCCATGTTGGGAAACGAATAAGGATCGAGCATTTCCAATCTTTCCGCAAGAACATGATCATGCAATCCGCGTCTTGCCCAGATAGCGAAATCATTATGAAATTCGGGATCGTCGAAAGAGGGTCTTAAGACGGTCTCGCAAAAGTGATGATAAATCGAGTCGGGAGAGCAGGATGAGATACGTTCGCGCAGTTCTCTGAGATTAATAGCCGGAAGTTGATCGCTGATTCTGACAATTAAGGCACAATCTTTAATCTGGAACGCAGTCACGTTTCCCTGCTTGGAATTATTTATTTCTTTTACAGTCCTGGTCGCCATAGTATAACCAAATCTCGCCGGATACACAAATCCTTTAACAAACCGGGGAGCAGGATGTTTCCTCTTTATCGGCGAATATGAGGATGAATTGAGTTTTGCCTATTTGGTAATGAAGAAGGTGAAGCTTATTGGGCCGAAAACCTGTCCAAAGTCACGCGGTTATTTTTCAGATGGCCTGTCGGCCGGTTTTCGAATCGTGTGAGATTTTTGATTGCCGGATGTTCAATCTGAATGATTTAAGAAGTCAAAAACCAAACGCAACTTTTAAGGCAATACTGAGTCTATAATAGATATAAAGCAAATTCAGTAAACCGGTGGATGTTGCCGTGAGAAGTTTAACTTACTTTTCTTTATTGATGGTTTTTATTTCGACGGGATCGGCTATCGCGAGCTCGGTGGGATTAACGATCAACGATTATGGGCTCAGTCTTGGTAATTCCCGGTATAATACCGGCATTCGTATCAATGCCATTGACAAACATGTCGGAGAAGTCAACGGTCTGAATATCACTCTCTGGAGCCCGGGCGACAATCCGAATTTTATTATGAACGGCCTCGCGGTCGGATTGGTGGCACCGGCTGCCGATGAGATAAGCGGTGTTGCCATCGGGGGAATAGCGGCCGCCGGCGATAGAATCAACGGGCTTGCCGCAGGCGGACTTGGTGTCGGCGCCGACAGAATAGCCGGCGCGGCGTTCGGCGGATTAGGTGTCGGGGCTGATAGAATCGATGGTCTTGCGGTCGGCCTGCTGGGTGTCGGGGCCGACACGATTCGGGGGATGGCAATAGGTGGATTGGGTGCGGGCGGCGATAAAATAACCGGCTTTTCATTTGGTGGTCTGGGTGTGGGGGGCAATGAAATAACAGGTCTGACGATCGGCGGGCTGGGTGTCGGGGCGCAAACAATTAAGGGTTTGGCAATCGGCGGTCTGGGAGTCGGGGCCGAGGACATTACGGGGGTGGCAATCGGCGGTGTCGGAGTTGGTGGGAAAAAAATTGAATGGCTTACGATTGCCGCAGGCGGGATAGGCGGTGAATATATCAGCGGTGTTACTATTGCCGGTGTAGCCATTAAAGGGGTGGAACTCAGAGGCCTCAAAATAGCCGCATATTGCCACGCCACCGAGAGGTTGAACGGGGTCTCAATCGGCGGTTTGAATATTGCCGGGGAATTACGCGGTTTTCAGGTTGGTATTATAAATATCGCCAGGAACAATCCCTGGCCTTTCAAGGCGTTACCATTGTTAAATTTTCATAAGTAAAGCGCTTGTTTGTTCAGCTATACCGGTCTCGCGCTGTCAAAAACGAATTTGGCGTTGAGAAATGCGATTGACTCACCCTGCGGCAGACCTTATTTTTTTGTATGGCCGGTCTTAAAAAAGTACCAAAAGCCGATCCGACGAAATGGCTGCTCGAAGAAGAGAATCCGTCGATACGCTATTTTACACTTACCGAGCTCCTCGACAAACCCAATACTGATCCTGATGTGAAAAAGGCACGTAGGGCAATTATGTCCGATCCGGTCGTGGTAAAAATTTTGTCGCGGCAAAAAGATGGCGGCTATTGGGGAAAGCCCCAGGATTTTTATGTCCATGCCAAGTACAAAGGAACGGTCTGGACATTGCTTCTTCTGGCGCAGCTGGGTGCGGACGGCAAAAACGATCGGATAAAAAACGGGTGCGAATTTATTCTTGATTATTCTCAGGATCGCCGGAGCGGCGGTTTTGCCATTCATGGCAATGGCGTGACAGGCGGCAATCATTCAAAAGTAATACCCTGTCTGACCGGCAATATGCTCTGGTGTTTGATAAGATTCGGTTTACTGAATGACTCGCGGGTGAGGCAAGGTTTGAACTGGATAGTTAAATATTTGCGTTTTGACGACGGCGACACTCGCGCCCCGAATGAGTGGCCGTATGAAAAATTGAAACCGTGCTGGGACAAACATACCTGCCACATGGCGGTGGTGAAATCTCTGAAAGCGCTGGCCGAAATTCCGCCGAACAAGAGGTCGAAAGGTGTCAATGAGACGATTGAGAAGGCCGCCGAGTTCATACTGGCGCATCATATTTTCAAAAGAAGCCATAACCTGCAGCAAATCTCCATCCCGAAATGGTTGCGTTTCGGCTACCCGCTTATGTGGAATGATGATATTCTGGAGATTCTGGGTATTTTAGCCAAACTTGGCTATCGGGATAAACGCATGGAGAGCGCTTTGGATAAAATCATCAATAAACAAGACAATTCAGGCCGATGGAAATTGGAGTCTACCTTTAACGGGCGTACGCAGGTCAATATCGAGCAGCTCGGCAAACCGAGTAAGTGGATTACGCTGCAAGCACTTACAGTTCTAAATCGCCATAATTCGCTATGATTTGACGACCAAATATCTTTTGAATGGCCATCAGAGATAAGTCAAACATTTACTTGCCAGCCGGCATCGAAACATTTAGATTGCTCCCTTGAACTAAGAACGGATTTAATAACGGGGGAGCCGAAAAAAATGCCGCAATTAAGCGCCGAGCGGAAAACCAGAATTGCCCTGCGGACAATTAAGAATATAATAACGGGGCGGCCGATTACCGTCTCCTTTGAGGTCACCTACAATTGTAACGCCCATTGCAAACATTGCGATCTTGGCGATTATGTCAAGGAGCCGCGGCTTGGTCCCGATAAATTTGCCCGATGGATTGATGAATTGCGCCCGGTTGTCGCCCAGATATCGGGGGGTGAACCGCTGTTACGAAAAGACTTGCCGGATATTATCCGCGAGATGCGTCGCCGTGACCCGGTCGCGGTTTTTGTCCTGACGACCAACGTGCAGATTCTGAATGAAGAACGATATTTGAAACTTCGTGAAGCCGGTGTCGACCAGTGGTCATTTTCGCTGGATTATCCCGATGAACGGCATAATGAATTTCGGTCATTGAAAAAAAATTTCGAACATATTCGCGATTTATGTCAAAAGCTATCCGGAAACGGCAACAAAGACATAATCCTGGCCTGTGTCGTGCAGAGTGATAATTTCCGCGACCTGCCGCGATTGGCGGAGCTCGCCAGAGAGTGGGGAGTGGCGATTAATTTCAGCACATACAACTCGTTGCGCACCAACAATACCGATTATCTGGTTAACGATAACGGCGATTTGAGAGAGCTCGGCGGTGTCGTTGATAAACTTGTTTCCATGCAGCGCGACGGCTACCCGATCATGACCTCCGAGTGGACGATGCGGCAGATGATTAGATTTTTTAAAAACGGGCAACACCCCAATTGCCGGGCGGGGACGCGGTTTATGATTGTCGGGCCGACGGCCGAACTGACCCCGTGCGGTATGTTTCGCGAAACATATTCATCGCAAAAAGATTTGCAAAAACGGTTTGCATCAATAAACGACTGTGATAAATGCTTCACTGCCATCCGGGCTAATTCGGAAAAATCGCTTTATCGACTGATGGTCGATGCGCTTCGGGTTGTCCGGCAAAAATAGACGGTTCAACCCGGTCGCATCCCTATAAAAATGACATTGGCTTTCACCATCGTATCCTTTGACAAATAACCGGTTAAAGAGTATATTATTGGGTGTGAAAAGCGTTATGACCCGATATAAATTATTGGTCGGACTGGCTTTTTTTTGTATGGGGGCGTTTTTGTTTCATTGTTCCAAAGATGTCTCGGGTCCCGAAAATTACGGTCCGGTAATCGATACGATATTTTCCAGTCCCGACAGCGTTCTTCCCGGCGCTAAAGCGGTTCTCAGCGCCGTGGTTACCGAGCCGGACGGCGATTCATTGATCTACCGGTGGTCGACCTATCCGGCCGCGGCGAAGTTCTCCGATACGGCGGCCCCGGTTTGTACCCTGACGGTGTCGACCGTTCTCGTTGGCGGGATGTCGTTGAAAGTGACCCTTCGAGTATCCGACGGGAAAAATGAGGTATCGAAGGATCGATGGATAACGCTTGTCGACGGTGAATTGATTCAGGGGCATGTGTACTACTTCGGTACAAAAATGCCGATACCGGATGTCGAAATTTCTATCGGGCAGCTGGTCGACACCAATCGTTTCAGCGACGGTTCTTATTCCATAAAGCATGTTCCTCCCGGCGAACAGACGATTGTGGCCCGGCTTCTGGCCTGCGAAAGTTGTTGTGACAGTTATGCGGCCAATGTGATCGTGGCGGGCACCGATACGCTGGATCATGATATATTTCTAAGCTGTGCTGATTATACATATCATGTTACCGGGACCGTCATGGGATGCGTGCTGGATAACGATACCATCAAGCTTGAAAATGTCAGGGTGACGGTAATCAATCCGGACGAGACCGAAACCGGTTTATGCGATACGACCGATCAGGACAGTCGTTTCAGTATCGAAGGGGTGCCGGACGGATTTCGAAGCTTCGCCATCGAGGATGTCGGCAGTCCCGTCTATGAAGTTCTGCCCCAGATTTCGTGGTACGATATTTCCGCAGATCGGGAGGTTGCCATTAAGGTGGAGACAAAACGAACTTATGTTATCTCGGATGGTATCTCGGATACGACCGGATGGATTCTTAATGACGACGGCCTCTGGAAGAGATGGGTGGTTGATAGTATAAATGACTGTTTCAGTTTTAATACCTGCTTGAATGGTACGTACGGGAAGATCGGTATGGCCGACGATATTCCGATTCCATCCAAAGCCCGGAATCTAACCGTTACGGTCGACTTCGGTCTGGAAAACGCCCATATGTATATTGCCTATGTGGTTGACGGGCAGGAATCATTACAGAATCAGTTTTTCGCGGGAACGGCCGATCAGGTGTTCGATATCGATGTCGATGAGGCCGGGGTCAGTCCGGCGGGGCATGATTTCCGAGTCTTGTTCTATATCGAGCCGCACACTTCCTCCCCGTGCGGCAGCGCCTGTCTGAGATATATGGAGATATCGTACATCCTGCCGCGCTATTAAGTCTCCGATTTTAATATAAAAATCGTCATTCCCGCGCAGGCGGGAATCTATGAAAATTGAAAAGTGCATCATAAGCTTATTTCTATGGATCCCTGCCTTCGCAGGGATGACGTAAAGAAAGTAGACCCGGACCCGAGCCCCATTGTGGTTGGCGTCCGTCCTCGTACGCCGACAAAATGGCTTCGTTTCCGATTTTTGATAAAATATTGAAATTTTACGGGCAGGGCAGAACCCGAATTCCACGATTTGTCGGGGAGTGTTGTGGTACCACCACGTCGCGGTTCTGCCTCGATTGAAATGGCAGAACCACTGCGCCCCATAAGAATGTGGCTTGGGTTCTTCCCTACTCTTAATATGGTGCTTCCCGTTATCCAAAATAAGTTCGAATCGCCTATAAAACATAATATTTCACCCTCTTTCGGGGTGGAAAAATCGTGTAACCGGTTGTGCCGGTTGATAGTCCGATGAATTGGGTTCGTTTCGCATATTTTAACATCTTTTTTTTGGCTCTTTCCTTCAAAGAAATAACGTGGGCGGCAGGAGGGGCGTAGGTCAGTGAGCCGTGTCGAAGATCCCGATTTATCGGGGCGCTCCTGACAGGGGAGGGGAAATGGATTCGTTTCGAGTTGGCCGCTAATGATTTTATAATATACATTTTTCCCAAATCATTCCTTTTTCATATTTCTACATAACGGCCGGGAGACAGGATTAACTTCGATTTAGTAGGGATTTTGATTTTTGTAGGTCAAAAGCCCCGCGCTTTTGACAATCGCGCGAAGCATTTTAATGCGAAGCGCGAAAGATTAAATAAAGATGTCGAAACCGCAGGGGTTTCGACCTACTGGGCTGGCTGGTTTTAATCCGAACCGTGATAACCGGTCCACTCAACTCTATCCCTTGCAACATTTTTCCATTGAAAATCCTGGTAATCCGAAAACAAGTTCTCATGGGCATAGAAATACCACATCCCAGCGGAAATATCTAAATAAATTTCGTAGTCGGCATTTTCATTCAAATCGTCGCGACCCAAATATCATTAAATATAAAAAAGGCAACAGGCCAATTCATTTATATTGATTACTTCTCCACCATTCAATCCATTCCCCCTTTGTTTCAAATCGCTCTCCGGTTAATTCTTCTAACATTGATAAAGCCTTTACTGTCTCTTTATCGCTGCCTACAAGGAGAAGATGAACAAAGTTTTCTACCCTAATCTTATCTTTGTAATTATTTATGTATTCGGAATATTTATCAACCCTAGTTCTAATATCAAGTGTACTATCATACTCAGCGGGTAAACCTAATGAATGTGCCAAAAGGGTTTCAAACCAATTTATAAATTTGCCTGAAGAGGAATTCATCCGATCAATTAGGCGTTGCCAGAGTTTTAGAGTCCAGATATCTTCTACAATATCTATTTCGCCCGATTGATACCAGGATTTCCATTCAGAAGCGGTTGTCGGCTTATATATTGAATCTTTGACCACAATGTTGTAATCCTTGCCGGAGATAAGCCGCAAATATCTACTCGTTTTATGCCAAAACATTCTATAAAATTCATTACTGGATCTCTCATAAGAATGCGCGTTATTTATTAAATATCTTACTATGACCTCCGATTTTACCCAAAGCAACGGTCGTGGTCGTGAAGGTGACCTGAAATATATGATCGAACCGTCATAGAATTTAATATTAAGAGTATCTCGAAAATCAGTAGTTAATATATCTATATCCAGAAAATTATTATCGATAGCATAATCTTTTGTCGGAATTGATAAAAATCTGTACCTTTTAAGATCCGGCTTATTGATATATCCGATATAAAAGGAGTATAAACCTCCTTTTTGATCAAAATGTTCTGAAAGATAATATGCCAGATAGTATTCCTGTTCCTTAAAATGAGGAGTAATTTTCAATGCTTTTTGTCTATTTAAATGTGAGCTACCATAAAACACGAGGGCTTTGTACTGTGGACTACGATCAAGTATATCTATTATCTGCGAGGATGAATATCTATCCCTTTCGTAAACAAAAAAGCTGTCGCGCTTAACATACGACCAATTATTCGTATTAATAGGTTTTTCGGGACCAATAATATCAAAGCCAATTTTCTCATCCTCAGAATGTTTATTGTTGTACCTCTCAACTCGTTGCCAAATCTTCTTCAGATCGTAATATAAAAAGTGAAGGGTTGCGGTTGTAAAAACACTTGAAAAAAGATTCTCATTAGTTAAAAAATCATATGTTGTTGCCTTATTGAAGGATTCCTTGATATCCTGACTCTTTAAAGAATCCATTTCGAGAAATAAATATAGATTACGCGGAATAGTACTGGGAAGATCGATTTCGGTCTCGAGTGTATCCAGCCAATAATTGAGAAAATCTATAATAGTCTCTCTATATAAATAAATCCCATGGCCGAAATCACCGATTAAAACAATCCGATGATTTTTCAATTGCTTAAGAACAAAGTGATTAATATCTGAATAATGGTTAATTAATACCTGTTCATATAAGTCGGCTTCATCTATAGACTCGTCGCACCCGGGAATGACAGCAAGGAGAACCATAATTGCTATTATCAGCAAATATAAACAGCTATTTCTTAGCATCTTTCTTGTGAAATATATAATTGCCTTAAAATATATTAACATCTTTTATAGATAACATCGATAAGCGGTAGCCCATCCGCTCTGCGGCGGGTTTCTACCCGTTACTTCTTTTCTCCAAAAATCAAACTTACTACGCCGATCTCAATGACCTGATGCGAATTCTCCGGTGGCGTATAGATAATATATCCCTTTTTTATCATATAAGCAATACTATTCCGCATTAGCAGGCAATATTGCCGGGATATTTTTGTATTAGTGACAGGAATTGTCACCGAATTATGGTTTTAGGTGCGGGGTGCCGATACCTGAAGATAGATTGCCACGCCCTCATCCCGATAAATCGGGATTTCGGGCTCGCAATGACCGTCCAGAGATTTGTTCGTGCACGAGGACGTACACCAACCACCCATGGCTTTTTGGGTTGGCGGACGGGGACGTACACCAACCACTGCCTGGAGCCATTTCCCCCGCCCCCGTCAGGAGTCGACGACTCGCTGAGCGCGGGGCTCGCTGACCTACGAATGAAGACGTCAGGATCGCCCTTCGGGATAAAATCCCTTCGGGCCCTTCGATACTTCGCAAAGCTCAGTCTCTCAGGCAGGGATCCTGACCTACGATAAATCAATTTCCGCACTCAATCAATGTTGATTCGCGATACTACCCCTTATATAGAAAATAAAAATATGGAGGTTTGATTATGCCCGTATCCAAGAAGCGATTAATCGCCAATCGTAAAAACTGTAAAAAATCCACCGGGCCGAAAACCGTCGAGGGTAAAGCGGCCTCGAGCCGTAATGCCACCAGACATGGTCTTTACGCCAAAGATATCGTTATCGACGCGCCCGGGCTGAAAGAAGATCCCGAAGAATACGAAAATATCGTGGTCGCCCTTTTCAATGAGTTCCGCCCCATCGGCGAATTCCAGGAACAACTGGTTTTCAAAATCGCCAACTGCCTCTGGCGCTCGCGGCGTGTCATCCGCGCCGAAACGGCGCACCTTCGCGAGATGCTCAAAAAAAGTAAACCGGGTGATTCGGGCGATAAATTGAATCTTCGCGCCATCCCGGATAATTATTTTTCGAAACTGATTTTGCGCTACGAGATGCGGCTCGATCGGCAGTTGTCGCGTTATTACCGGATGCTGACCCATAACCAGAAGATGCTTATGAAGATGTAGCAGATTGGTGGATTGAAACGAAAAAAAAGGATTCCTTTTATATGCGGAACGAAGCCATTTTGGGGCAGACCGGGAGGTCTGCCGCCCACGTTATTTTGTTGGCGCACGAGGACATACGCCAACCACGGGCTGTTTATATAAATTGTGTCCGGCAGATGTCCACATCCGCCGGATTTCGCGGCACATGTGGACATGTGCCGCGCACAAATGTTTTTATGAAAAATTTTTCGAAAATCGGAAACGAAGCCATTTTGGGGCAGACCGGGAGGTCTGCCGCCCACTTAACGTGCATCATACGGCAGACGAATACCCGCTCCGGCGGGCCGCCCACAGGACCAAATCATGCATCTGAATTACGGTGTGATAATCGCGCGGGATCTTTTAAGGCCCTTCGGGCCCATCAGATTGGCGAAGGCGACCAGCATGTCATGATCGTAATCGCCCTTGAGATTGAACATTTTCTTCAGCGCCGGAAAAGTCTCCAGCGCTCCCTGATAAACGCGCTCGGTCGTCATGGCATCGAACGAATCGACAATCGCCACGATCTTGCTGAAATCATGCATATCCTCGAGGCCGATGCCGCTCGGGTAACCATTTTTCGAGCCGCGTTCATGATGCTGCAGGACCGGGTAGTACGATGAGGCGGTGATGATATCGGTTTCGGTAAGAATCTCGACGCCCCATTTGGGATGCTTTTTCATCAGCTCGAATTCGGTCGTGGAAAGCGAGGTCTGTTTATTCAGGATGCGATCCGAGATTTTGGATTTGCCGACATCATGCAGCAGAGCCCCGATACCGAGCTCATGGAGATGCTGTTCGTTAAAGCGACCCAGTTCCTGCGCCAGGGCGATGGCGAAAGTGCAGACATTGACCGAATGAGTGTAAGTGTAATAATCGAACGAGCTTATTTTCAGGAGATTATGAAACGCGGCCTGACCTTTCAGGATATAACTGACGGTATTGCCGACCATATTCCGGGAGCGATGAATATTCTCCCCGAAAGTAGGATTGTCGAGCACGTCTTTCATCAGCGATTTGGAGGTCTCGTACAGAATGCCGGCCTTTTTGGTTTCGGGAATTTCTTTATCCTCGAGAATTTTATCGAGATTCTGCTCGATATATTTCTGGTATTTGTCCTTCGATTCGCTGCCGACAAACAGACGACTGACATTGTTCTCCAGAAGCTTCTGCCGCGTTTTTTCGGTGAAGGGCAAATCGGACGAGCGATAGAGAATCATGTCGCGATTGATTCTGATATGCAAATCGAAATTGAGGACGGAATCGACGCGCAGCGATTCGAGATAGATCGGCAGATATTTCGGCCTGGTTTTGGTGGTCTGCAGATTTATTGCCATAATTTTTTTCTTACAATTTATCTATTGAATTATCGGCTGAAAGGCGGATTTATTTTATATAAAAAACCCCCGGGGCAAAAACCCCGGGGGAACCTATAGGAGGGAGAAAAGGAACCTGATTGCTCAGGAACCGTAATTTTTTATCAATAAAAGGACCGAATTCAGCGAGCCGGCGATATTCGACAAAACCCTGGAATAGCGCTTCAGAAGCTCGCTGTATTGCCAGCGCATCTTGAAGGCGTCGGTCGGGAAATCGAAGACCTCAAGAAGCGTCTTTTTATAAATCTCATCCATGTATTTGATGACGTAATAGGGGTACTCCGGTATATTGGGGTCCTGAACCTCGCCGCGCGCCAGCCGCTCGCGGTACAGCTCGGTTTTTTCAAGGACGACGGTGCCGAAGCACCAGGGTGTCATGACGACGCCGAAATTGGAACCGTCGGTATAAAAACTGAGGACGGTTTTCTTGATTAATTCGACAACGATTTTTTTTGCCCGGTAAAAAGACAATGTCTCGGTGTAACCTTCATCGGTGCAGCTCAGCTTGCTCTCGATCGCCTTCAATTCGCTCTCGCATTTTTCCCAGATTTTTTCAAGAAACAGGTAGTAATCATCGAAATAAACTTTGACATTTTCCGACAGAGTATAAATAAAATATCCGCGGGTATCCGTATGCACTTTCGGCTCATGGACCGATTCCAGTTTCTCTTTATGGAAACCTCGTTTGAACTTGTTGTCGAGCATCTTGTCTCCTTTTTCACATACTCAAAGAAGAGTCGAGCAAAGATTATGCCCTTATTTTACGGTCGCCGGATTTAACTCCAATCGATTCAGACAGGATTTATAAACGGCACCTAACTGCATAAATCAAAAGAGGTTATCAGAATCGGTGTGGGCGTCGAACAAGTCTTGAAGCAGGTATAAAATGTGAGTCCTATGTCGTGCTTTTAAATGCAAAATGTGAAACTGTGAAGCCGGTTGCACATCGGGCAATGAGGAATCGGGTGATAATGTTGAGTGTGGATGCGGCGAATCCATAATAGATCCCGAAAATTATGATTTTATTCTCGATATTCAAAGATTGGACAGCCGCAATAAAATAGGCGACATTGGCTTAATATCGCTAAATAAAATGGCGCTAATGACGACAAAAAAATAAAACAAATCAAACCACACTTTCTGGTTTGAAAACCCTGACTCGCACCCGTTGAAAGGGAGGAAAAGAGTACATGCCAATGCAGAAGAGACAAACCAAAAAAAGGACTGCCCGGAAGACCAGAAAAACGACCGGACGGACCACCCGGTGGGCTACGACAAGGAAAAGAACGACACGGAAGACGACCACCAGGAGGACAACGAGAAAGGCTACGGCTAGAAGGAGTACAACCAGAAGGGCCACGACCAGGAAGTCAACGGTCGGAAGGACAACGACGTACCGTAAGCCGAGAAGGAGAACCACGACGCGGAAGGTCACCGCTAAGAAAGCTCCCGCTCGTAAAACCACGACCCGGAAAGCTTCGACCTGGCGGAAACCGACGAGAAGGTCGACCACCCGGAGAACCAGAACCAGGAGAGCCATCTCCAGAAAGACAACGACCCGGAAGGCCTCGACATGGCGGAAACCGACCAAAAGAGCGACCACGAGAAAAACAGCCAGAAGGATTACGGCTCGCAAACGCTATTACACGAAATCACAACAGATTCCTGAGATGGAGATTCGTCCAAAACGCCGTCGCAGAATGAGCAAGCGTTCCACGTCCACAAGGACCAAGACGCGTACACGTCGTGCATCAACCAGACGTACTACTCGTAGGTATAGCTGGTAGTTTTTCAGATCATTTTGAGCTTCATACACAGCCCCGGTCTTTTTAAATAAAGGCCGGGGCTTTTTTCATTAATTTCACAATAAGTCACCGGAACCTATTCAGTACCAACTTATAAGATAATTTCCAAATTTCATTTTTTGTAAGTCAAAAAAAAACGAGAAGTTGAAGTCCCCTTTTCAAGATTACAAATGACGGTAATACAGCCGGAATTTTTTTTATTTTTTTCTTTTTCATTTGTTTAATTTTTTTATTGACGTAATAATTCAAAACAGTTTGTTTATGGCCGAGTGATGTGAAAATAAATAGAAATGAGTGATTGATAAAGACAATTGGTCAATGGAAGGAAAGGAGGTGGATCACACTCAGGGATTATAATCGCAGGAGATTAAGTTGTTAAACGGAAATTAAACCTTTCAAGCAGAGGATGCCATAATGAAAAAACTGCTAATCTTTACGATGGCAATAATGCTGGTGGCGTACGGTGCCAGTTTTGCCACTTTAACCAAGACCTTGACGATGGGTAATGCCAATAATATCGTTCATGACGATGGCAATATCTGGCTTTACCCGTCCACTTTTTATAACTACCCGGATCTGGCCATCGGTGAATTCGCGTCGGACAACTTTTACGATTTCGGAATTCACTACAAGTTCGGGGAAGAAAGCCCGATAATGCTTGGTGCATACTTCACCACCAGACAGCCTTTTGATCTTCCCGATCGCCCTTTTTCCTGGAACGTTCTCGATGACATTGGAGCCGCTACTCCCGCCAGCACCGGACCTAACAGAATACCCAACAGAAGAATCGATTTGTTCTTTGGATATATGATGGGCCAGAATCCGGTCGGATTGCATTTAGATTACATTTCCTGCTCGAGAAAACAGGAGTTCGATTCCATCCCGGGTGCCCCGGATACACCCGCTCAGAAGATAGAAGAGAGCATAAGTAATCTTGGCCTCGATTTGGGAGTAACCATGATGCAGGGCGATGCTGACCTGGCCGCCGGAATAAACCTCTTGAGCTTCACCGATAAGAATTCCCTCGGTAATGACGAAAACAAACCCTCAGGCAACATGGGTTTTTACATCATGGGCCGATTTTTCCATAGCATGAATCCCAAAGTCACGGTGGTGCCGCATGCCAAATTCTCCTACGACAAAACGGGATATGAACATTACGGGAATGCCGCAACTCCCGCCATTGCCGGTACTATGACCGAAGAATATAAGTTCACTGATATGGTCTTCGATTTAGGCATCGGAATGAATTATTCGCCCGCCGCCGGAATACTCGCTGTCGGTGATATTGGATTTATGATGTCAAATTGGAAAGAGGAATTCACTGATTGGATCGTTGTTGTCGATAGCGTTCAGGTAACCGAGGAGTATAAGGAAAACACAACCGCCCTGCCGTATTTCAGGATTGGGATGGATGCGGCTATTTTTGACTGGCTCGATTTGAGATTGGGCGCAACGTCATTCTGGACTTCGTACGTCGAAGAAGATAATAACATCAATTCAACCGCTCCACCGACAACCTACAGCTGGACGGAGAAGTGGACGAATGGTTACGTCAACAACAGCACTTATCTCGGCGCCGGTTTCCACTGGGGTAATTTCAAGGCCGATGCTTATGTCAATCCGGCTATATTCACACGAGGTTTGAATTTCATTTCCGGTCAAAGTTATACCATGAATACTCAGGTTTCCGTTCTCTACGAAATGTTCTAAGCGGCTGGATTTAAATAATCAAAAACCCCCGATTTTCGGGGGTTTTTTTATGGCATAATATTTCGACCATAATAGACTTTGGCGTCGAGCCAGAATGAATGCCAACCATTGGTATTTACTTACGGGTTTCAGGAGCACAGGCCTCGCTGACCTTCGCACCTCTCGTAATTCTTAAAATCTATTCCGTGGTTGAGACGATCAGGTCGACTTCTTCGCCGACCTCGAGCTCGGTGGCTTCTTCGAAAGACTGCTCCAATACTGTCTCGGGAAGATAATTTTCATCGCGGACACGACTGACCAGCCCGACCTTCAGGCCGAGATTATCAAGCATCGTCACCGCTTCCTCGAGCGAGCGGCCGACCAGCCGCGGCATAAACACAATGCCGGACAAGCTGCCGCGGTTGACCATCAGATTGACCTGCGAACCAATCGGTATTTCGGTTCCCGAAGCCGGATAGGAAAAGACTACCACCCGTTCCGGAAGCGAATCGGAGAATGTCCAGGCGATGTCGCCCAGCACGAGATTGGCCGCCTCGATATTGAGCTTGGCCTGCCTGACCGAAAAACCGGCCAGCGGCGGAACGACGACATCCTTTTGTCCGATCGATACAGCGACTTTAATGACCCGCCCCGATTTGACCAGAGTTCCAGCGGCCGGATACTGTGACAGAACGGTTTCGGACGGTTTGTCGGCATGAAACTCCTCCGAAGTCACTTCGATTCCGAGATCGACCATCTCAAGGATTTCGCGGGCGCCGTCAATTTTATAGCCGACGACATCGGGCAATTCGAACTCGGTCCCATGCCGGGTGATCCAGGGCATAAATAGCATATCCATAAACAGTGAAGCAACGACCAGAACGGCAAAAGGAATTATGGCATATTTCAAAAGAGCCCGCCGCCAGGTCGATTTCGGGAATGTCTTGTCGATAAACGATTTAAATTGCTCGAATTTGCTGCTTTTCAGGTCTTCCATATATCTATGTTACAATTTTGAAGGGTCGGAACCACCATTTTTTTTCAAAATCGGTTTTTTCTTCAGACGAGCCGCGAAAGCACCGCTGAGATTTTGTTTATTGGGATAAGTTTTTACAAAGCCGCGCTCGGTGACGATATCGGCATCAAAAAACTCAGCCGCCGACTCCAGAACGAAATCCCGATTCCGAACCAAAAACTCCTCGACGATATCATCATTCTCTTTACGGATGATAGTGCATGTGGAATAAACCAGAACACCGCCCGGTTTTACGAGCCTGGCCGCTTTATCCAGCAT
Source organism: uncultured Ignavibacteriaceae bacterium (assembly GCA_964467955.1). Lineage (GTDB taxonomy): Bacteria > Zixibacteria > MSB-5A5 > GN15 > PGXB01 > CAYXTW01. The sequence continues at coordinate 38,620 of CAYXTW010000020.1, forward strand.
ATTGGCCTGCAGTTTCGAAAGCTTGTGAACGTCCTCGGGGCATTTAGTCCATCGCAGATCACTGTGTTTCCCGGCGTTACCCCAACCGGTACAGGGAACATCAAGCAGGACGCGGTCAAACGGCCCGCCTTTGAATTCCTTATTATCGGCCAGCACCGGATTTATAATACTGACTCCCAGCCTCTGACTGTTTTCAATCAACAATTCCAGGCGGGGGCGCGACTTATCGACGGCGGTAATCATGCCTTTATTGCGCATCCGTGCCGCGGCATAAGTGGTCTTGCCTCCCGGCGCCGCCGCCATATCAAGAACACTCTGATTTTGCTTGGGATTTAGAAGCCGCACCGCCAACCCGGCCGATTCATCCTGAATATAAATTTGTCCCTCGCGAATAAGTTCATCATCGGGCGATATTCCGCCCGAATCAAAATGAAAGAATTCCGGCAAATATTTGCCTCTTGTGTATTTGATTTGCTTTTCGTCAAGCATACCGGCGATGTCATTCTCTTTAGCCTTAAGAGAATTGACGCGAACGGACATCTGCGGCGGCTGGTTCATGCTTTTTAACAAGTCTTCTACCTGACCATACTTGAATTCACTCAGGCAGTACGAAACAAACCAATCGGGGTACGAATAGTAGTCGGCCAGATAACTGATCGGATCTTCGATTCTATTGCGGAAAACAACCCGCTCCGGATGCCGCAGCGCCGACCGCAGCACGGCGTTGACCAGCCGCGCCCGTGGCGTATCGCAAAAAAAGTGAGCCAGATTGACCGACTCCGAGACAGCGGCCGCATCCGGAATGCGGTCGGTAAAAAACAACTGAAAAAAACCGAGTCGAAGTATATTTACGAGCCGTGCAGACATATTTTCCGACGGCTTACTCAGGAAAAATCTTATATCATGATCCAGTCGTCGTTTTAGCTTGACGGTTCCATTGACCAGTTGACGGATAAAACGAAGATCGAGCTGGCTGAATAGCCGATTTTTTATCGTTTGATATATAGCTTCATCGGACGACAATTTTTCGTTTTCAACGCGCCCCAAAATTTCGACTACCGCGGCGCGCACCGGATCGAATTTTTTTCCATCTTCAGGCATACTTAAAACTCCATCGGAGTCAACCTCTCCCCACTTTCATTGATATATAAAAGGTCCTTACGATGAATGTCGAGGGACGGCAAATCTTCCGGCGCGAGAATTCCGGCGGCCTGTATGATTTCGGACGGCCGGGCATAACCGGCGTTACCGACGCCGAGTTCCATATAAATCTTCGCCGACTCCGACTCTTCTCCATTGTGGCCCCGAAAATCCAGGACATAAATCGCCGGTCGGATATCAACGACCCTGATTTCATCTTTTGTCGTTCGCTCAATCTCAACTATGTCGTTCGATAAAAGCTGCGTTAATTGCTTGCTGTAATCAGTGTCGGTAATTAAATCGATTTCATAAACGGCGCGATTGAGCATTGATGAAAGCGAGGCTTTCTTGTCTACGACAGGTCGCGCCTCCATTATAAAATATCCGTCAGGCAAAACTTCGCTTAACCTGTCGGCCATCGACGCCTGGAATGGTCGCTCCAGCACCAGATCGAAAAATTCGGCCTCCGACGTATATCCAAGCTGCAGCGGCGGACCAAATGAAATTTTAATATGCGGATGATATCCCTGGGTATAATCGACCGGCAATCCCGACCGCCGGATGGCCCGCTCGAACAATCTTACATTATCAAGGTGTGATAAATAGCGCATCAATCCTTTGCGGCCCCATCGAATCCGAATTTTATTGGTGGTCGGAACGGCGACCGCGCGCCCGGTGGTTTTTTTTCGCGAACGTCCGAATCCATCGGTATCATCGCTTCGAACAGCCTGCGATTGCGCTTCCGGATTGACCCTTTCCTGCTGTTCCTTAAGAATGGCCGACGCCCGATTTCTTTCTTTAATCAGATAATCAACCGATTGAGCCAGTTCGATAAAAGACCAGGGAAGTTCACTGTCGAATGATTTGCCTTTAAGATAATCATGCGGATTGAGATCGTTCTGCTTAAAGGCCTGCTGCCAGAGGCTAAAATCAAAACCTTCCGTCCAGCCGTCAAAACGGGCGCCCAGATTAAAAGCGGCTTCGATGACATCGGAAAGCTCACGACCACCGCGACCGAAGACTCCTTCCAGAAAAGACAACTCCGGGTCGCGCAGCTTAATATTGACGTTGAAACTTCTGGTTTTCCGTTTTATATAATCATTTTTCTCTCTGATCTCGTCGGGAGAAGGCTGATTGTCCCATTGAAAAGGTGTATGCGCTTTCGGCGAAAAAGGTGAAATCGACACATTGACAATATTTTTTCCCTTTATAGATCGCGCAATACCGGAAACATTTCGAATCATTTTCACGATGCCGTCGATGTCTTCGTCGGTTTCGGTCGGGAGGCCAATCATAAAATAGAGCTTGACCAGATTCCAGCCCTTTTCAAAAACAAGCCGGATGGTATCGTACAAATCATCTTCGGTAATGTCTTTTCGAATCACCTCCCGGAGTCGCTCGGTACCGGCTTCGGGGGCGAAGGTCAGACCGGTTTTGCGCGTGGTTTTGACGGCGTCGGCCAGTTCCGGTGTGAATGTGTCGGGGCGGAGCGACGGCAAGGACAAAGCCACTTTGTAACGCTGCAGATTCTGAGACAATTGTATCATCAATGAAGCGATATCGGGATAATCGCTGGACGATAACGACAGAAGCGAGACTTCATCATGGCCGGTTAAGGCCAGTTGTTCCATAATTTGATTGGTGATTTCTTCGGGGGTGCGCACGCGCAGCGGTTTATAAATCGAAACCGCCTGGCAGAAGCGGCAACCGCGGGGACAACCGCGCATAATCTCGACCGTTAATCGGTCGTGAACCGTTTCGATAAAGGGAACGATCTGCCTGACGGGATAGTACTCTTTTTTAAGTTCTTTTGTTCTGGCGCTTTTTATCTTTTGAGGGACAAAATCGTAAAGCGGTTTATGAGTATCCGAGTCGTAAAATTGCGGGACATAGACTGAGGATAATTTCCTTACCAGTTGCTCCAGCCTTTGCCGGCGCGGTAAGTGCCTGATGCTGTCAAGGACTTCAAGGAGTTCGATAACGGAATCTTCGGCCTCGCCGATGAAAAAAAAGTCGAAAAATTGAGACACCGGTTCGGGATTATGGACAATCGGTCCGCCGGCGGCAACCAACGGATGTTCATCGGAGCGCTCTGAAGCCTTAAGCGGAATACCTGCCAGATTGAGAATGTTGAGAACATTGGTATAGACCATCTCGTAGGCAAGCGAAAAGCCGACTAAATCAAATTGATTTAACGGGCGGAAGTTTTCAAGGCTGAAAAGGGGGATATTCTCGCGGCGAAGAATCTCTTCGGCGTCCCGATCCGGTGCGAAAAAACGCTCGCAGATAAATCGATCATCGGCATTGATGATGTTGTAAAGAATTTGTAGACCAAGGTTGGACATGCCGATTTCGTATAAATCAGGATAGCCCAAAGCCACCTTAAATTTATTTTCGTCAGGTTTGATTATCTGTCCCGGTTCGCCGCCGATATAGCGGCCGGGCTTGATAACGAACGGAAAAAACTTCCTTTTTAACAGGTGCTGCATATTCTTATCAAATATAAAAAAACCCGCTTAAAAAAAGCGGGATTTTTTCAAAAAATATTTCGGATCAGCCATAAATTTCGGAATGATTGCATTTGCAGACGCCGACATTAGTCGTCCGAAACTTCCAGCCATTCCGCGAGCGTTCCGCCCGCGTATATTTGACAAAGCTGATTACCTGTTCGCAGACGGGGCAATATACTTCATCTTTCTTCTTGCTGGCTTTATCCGCGAAGCTCTGCTTCTTGGCCATCGGTAAAAATCTCCTCTACAACAAATCCACTGTTTACGATTTCATTAATCTCATCTTTGACGGCTATCAACAGCGCCGTCACCTCGCTTAATATACGAAAATCGAGGTTATCCGCAAACTGATTTTCGGCCAATTTGAAAAATCCTGTAGCCGCGCGATAGTTTTTATTCCGTAACGCTTCCAATGCCTTGCCGTAAGATTCTTCAGGATGGCTCATTTATCGGCCCTTTCCGACCTTTTTTGCTCGATATCCTTCAGCCTTTTTACAAATGGCTCGACCTTGTAACCGTTTGCCTTCAAATAATATATCATCGATCCGGCAAGATGGGCATACATGCTGTCATTCTTCAGCTCGGCCGATCTCAGTATATCATCCAGCGCCGACAAAAGATGCATATTATCGAACTCGCCGGAATTGATATACTGACTTTCTTTTGTCAGGAGATTCATAAACTCATTAAGCAGGTTCTTATCACCGGTTTTCGGTTTCAGTTTTAAAATTAATTTTCTTCTGGGAATAACTCCTCGGCTGCGCCAGTCGTCGATTTTTTCAGAGAGCTTTATTGATTCCGGATCGGATTCATCCAGACCGCTTTTTATACTCCCCAGAAAATTGGCCACTTTGGTGATATCGGATTCGCTAAGACTCTTCGATTCCAGTAATCGGCTGTTTTGTGAAAACCAGCCGGATAGTTGATTGTTGATAAACCTGCCTCTTAATGACTCGCCGGCAATTTCATGGAGCGTTTCGATTGTACGTTTGCCTTCAATCGATACTTTTTCCGGTCGGACTGCTTCCTGCAGGAAACCTTCAAGAGTCGACTCCAGCTTTTTCAAAACCTGATAACGGCTCAATTATCATCTCCTGTCCTGGTCACCGATAAATGTTCATCGGTCAACCTCGAACCGGTCGGGGTGGCCAAGTTTTGAATAGTGGTTTTTTCTTCGGTCACGCGCGGTCGTCGGTGCAGGTATTCGTCGAACAACCGGCTGACCCGGTCAACCATAACCGCCAGCCGGTCGGCCCCCTCTTCGCCCTGTTTACCGGATTCGGTCACAAGGCCGGCCAGTTTCAGCGCCGCCAGTTTTTGCACCGTCTCCATTTTGGGCAGGTGGGAGATGTCAATAATTTCATTGATTGTCCGTCGCCCGTTCACCAGCGCCAGAAGATTCCACTCGTCGGAACGGAAAGAGAGATCGGTTTTTCTCTCGATGGGTGTCGGGGCGATAGTCAGGACCTGCTCGAAATCGGGAAGCGCTTCACTGGCGCGGTTGATTTCGTCGATGCGACGATAACCTTCCAGAATTGCATTCTCGACAGAAATATCTACCGTAATCTCTTCCTGAGTCGGATACTGGTTTTCATAAAATTTAAAGGTGCCGCTGTTCCAAGCCAGCAGCGAATAAATAAGTTCTTCCACCTGCGACCGAACGACCTTTTCCAGATCGGCGCGATCGATGTACTGCTTTTCAATAAGAATCTGCCCCAGCCGTTTGGAGGAAGATTTTTTCGATTGCGTGGCGACGGCGTCATCGAGTTGCCCGGCGGTAATGCGACCGCGTTCTTTTAGAAGCTGCCCGAGATGAAATGTCTTGCGCGGTCCATAGCCATATATAATCTGCCCCTTGTCGAAATAAATCATGACGATATCATCATCTTTTTGAATCCCGAGCGTCCCGGTTTTGCGTCCGTTGGCAATCAACTGGAAAATCTCGGGAAGCGTAAATTGTCCTACATTACCCTGTAAAACCTGTTCCATCGGTACTCCGGATTTATTAGTTCATTCGCATAATAAACAGGGTTAAAAATTTTGTCAAATAATGTTTTAAGGAGTTACACGGTATATAAAATATCTGCGGCGGATTATCAAAATTTGCGAAACACGAAAGCGGTATGTCACAATCCCGATAAGAATATAAAAGGGGACCATGATTATCATATATTGGATTACCGCCCGACAACCCCGAAAATGTATTTGATTTTCTTGCTATAATAATATATAATCCTGAACAATTGAGAAGAAGCGATAGTTTTATGTCCGCATATATAATTGAATTTATTACAATCCCATGAGCAAATAACGCATGCAGATTATTTGTATATCACGCGGCAGCCAGAGCCGGGGCAAAGAATTTGCCGAAAATCTGGCAACGAAACTCGGCTATGATTGCCTGAGCCGGGAACAACTTCTCGAAGAAGCTTCCAATCGTCGCATTCCGGTGGGCAAACTGGAAACAGCTATTATCAAACCTCATATTTATTCCGAAAAGCTGGCCCTGGAACTGGAGCATTACAAGGCCCTCGCGACCAGTATTCTTTGCGAGAAAGCCTTAAACAGCAATGTCGTATATCATGGCCGAACCGGTCATCTTCTGCTTCCCGGTATTACGCACATCCTGAAATTGAGAGTCGTCTCGGAAACGGAAAACAGAATCGAGTCTGTAATGACCAAACTGCAGCTGCCCCGGGATAAGGCCCGTCGCTACCTTGAACAGGTTGACGATGATCGCCGGAAATGGGTGAAAACATTTTACAATATTGACTGGGCGGAATTTACCCTGTATGATCTTATCGTCAACCTGAGTCATGTAAACGTCAACAACGCCGCGTCGGCGATTTGCAGCATGGCTCAATTACCGGAATTCCAGGCGACGCCGGCATCCATAAATGCCCTCAGGGATTTGTACCTTACTTCAAAAGCACGCCTGCTCTTGTTTTCGGATCGGAGAACCAGCTCGTTGAATATCAAAATCAAGGCCAATGACGGGATTCTTTATATAACTTATCCCGTTCAGCAGGCCGAGAATATCGAAGTTATAAATGAGGTCCTGAAAAGCCTGGATGACGCAAAAGAGATAGTCTATACGAAGGCTCAAACCAATGTTCTGTGGATTCAGGAAAAATTCAGTGCCGATGATAATTCATACAAAGCTGTCCTGTCGCTGGCAAACACCTGGGACGCGGCCGTCGAACTTCTCAAGCTTATCCCGCACAAAGAACAGGAGATTATGCCGACCCCTGAGAAAAGCGATACGCCTGTTCCCGAAACCTGGCGTGAAACGGGAATTATCGATGAAGACGAAGAATTGGGGCCCGAAACATCCGAGGATATGTCGAAAATATATGAATGGCTTATCAGGGACGGACGGGCCGGCGGAAAAAAGACCGTCACCGGTCCCCAAAAAACGCTTCTTGATTCCATCGATAGATCCGCCAATTACAGACTCATAATTTTCGACAATACCTTTCTTTCAAAACAATCAGCCGCCCGAAAGCGGTCGTTACAGGAATGGTCGAACTCACTCGCCGAGGCGATGAAAATACCGGTCGTCACCGTAGATGAGTTGCAATTCAAGTACCAATTCAAACCGAAACAATTTGTGCACATGTTTCTGTTCGGAGTAATAACGGCATTAATCATTTATTTTATATTTCAATTCAATTCCCAAATAATTGAATTTTTATCTAATTCTGATACAAAAATGCGGATTATTTCGACAGTCTGCATCCTTATTTTTGTGCCTGTTTTTGCGCATTTGTACAGCACGGTCACAGGTTTGTTCCTGAAACTAATAAAATTTGAATAGGGAGAATTCGGTGGCATATCATGGGTGATTTGTTTGTAACACTTACTCTTGCAAAAGCCCTGCAGGTCGTTTTGCTCGGGGTAATCGGCGGTGTCCTGAGCGGTTTCATCGGCAGCGGCGGAGCCTTTTTCATGACTCCGGGTATGATGAATCTCGGGGTGCAGGGTATTATTGCCGTGGGAACGAATATCACGCACAAATTCGGAAAAGCCATGGTCGGCTCCAGAAAGCACGGCGAACTCGGACATGTCGATAAAAAGCTCGGCATTTTTATGCTTATAACAGCCTTTTTGGGCATCCGAATCGCCGTATGGATTTCATCCAGTCTTTTCGGCATGAGCGACAGCCATGCTGCCACCGGTGCGGCTGCCAACCTGTATATCAGCGTTGTATTTGTGGTTATGCTTTCTTTTGTCAGTGCTACGATGATTCTTGATGTGCTGCGTAGAAGAACGGAAGGTGATTCGGGTCCGTCAAAAAGGATTTCCGATTATTTATCCCGGTTGAGACTTTTTCCCATGATTTATTTCCCGGTAGCGGATGTTGAAATTTCTCTCTGGGTATTGTTGACAGTCGGATTGTTTACCGGTTACATGGCCGGGACCATCGGCGTCGGGGGATTTGTCGGTGTTCCGGCAATGATTTACATATTCGGAATACCGACCGCGGTCGCCGCGGGCACGGAGCTTTTTCTGGCGATGTTTATGGGAGCTTTCGGCGCTTTAAGCTATGCGTATGAGGGTTTTGTCGACATTAGGCTGGTGGCGTTGCTTTATCTGGGTTCTTTATTAGGCATATATATCGGCACCTACGGAACCAAAGTAGTCAAAGAACAAATAATACGTATTGTGACCGGATTCATAATATTGCTTTGCGTTATAAGCCGGCTGATAGCCGTGCCCATATATCTTGTGCAGTTGAAAATGATTGATTTCATAGATGAATCTTATCTCCCCCTGCTGAATACTATCAGCAAGTACTTTCTGTACATCAGCGGTATCGGTGGGGTAGGTATAATTCTGTACAATGTCGTGGCGGCATATATCAGAAAAAAACGTGTGTATGCAACTATTATTACCAAAACCTGACAAATATAGACCGGGAGAGTCTTATGGCAAAAAAATCGCTGGATATATGTATAATCGATGATGAAGTCGTTGTTTGCAAAAGGCTGCAGCAATACCTGGGTAAAGCCAAATATAATGTCGAAACTTTCGTTGACAGCAGTTCCGCCGTGAAACGCATCGGTGAAAAGAGATTCGATATCGTCGTGACCGATATTCGTATGGATAATATCGATGGTATGGAAGTTTTGAATTACATTATTAACAAAGGCGAAAATACAAAGGTCATCATGATAACCGGCTATGCCACCATCGAAATCGCTCGGGAAGCTCAGGCCAAAGGAGCCTTTGACTTTATTTCAAAACCGTTCCGACCAAAGGACCTTCAGGAAGTAATCGATAAAGCCGCCGAAGAATTAGAAAAAAATGGCGAAAGACAAAACTGATAATTCATCTTATTTCGAAAGTCTGCAGGAGGATTCGACATTTTCAGATAATTATTCCGACTACGGAATCGAGGAAGATAAAATCAAGCAAGCTCTTCTGGAGCGACCTCGTTTTTCAGTCAAAGCCCGATTGACATTATTGTTCCTGATCCTGTTTCTTATCAGTGCCGTGGTTTCAGGCGCGGCCATGTTCATGTTATCCATGATCGATTACCGGGTTCAATATATCTCGCTGTCCGATAAAATCTCCAACGAAATCCAGCATGCCCGGAGAATCGAAAAGAATTATTTTCTGTACGGGTCGGATCTTACCGAAGTCAAAGAACATGTCAACAACGCCGAAGAACTGCTGGAGCAGGCGCGTCGGGAACTCGGACATGTCGTCGGACAGGAGGAAATTTACAACATCAGGAGCGATCTTGATAAATACAATCAGCTTGCGGACACGCTGATTGCCGGGGAGTCGGAACCCGGGTATAAAGAGTCGAGCGATTATAAAAAGGCCACTGAGGAATTCAGAAGCTACGGTTCCAGGATATTGGAGCTTTCGCTGGATATCTCAAAGAAAGAGAGACAGCGAATATCGTCAACGATACTTTCCGCCAAAAGAATCCAGATCGGGCTTCTGGCCGCTCTTTTGTTATTATCGATATTTATCGTCTGGAATATAGCGCGCCATATCATCAATAGATTGAATCGCTTAACCGAGGCGACGCAGCGATTCGCCGAGGGTGATTTTACACCCATCACACCGAAACGAAAATACAAAGATGAATTCTCATTCCTCGCCATTGCCTTCAATCACATGATGTACGAATTGGAAAAAAGACAGCATCTTCTGGTGGAATCGCACAAGTTGAGAGCAATCGGCAATTTAACCGCCGGCGTGGCTCATGAGCTTAACAATCCGCTCAATAATATTATTCTGACTTCGGAAATGTTAAAGGAAGATTTCAAAGAACTGCCCGATGAAGAGCGCCTCGATATGCTAAATGATCTTGTAATTCAGGGAGAAAGAGCCCGCCAGGTCGTAAAAAATCTGCTCGACTTCGCGCGCGAGAGCGAAACAAAAGCTGAATATATCCATATAGATGAATTAATCGGCAAGGCCATGCAACTGGTGAAAAACCAGATAAAATTGAGCAAGGTGAAGCTGGTGACGAATATCGGTGAAAATTTGCCGCCAATTTATGGTGATCGGAAGCTGCTGATACAGGTTTTCCTCAACTTATTCATTAATGCGGTGGATGCCATGCCGGAGGGCGGCGAATTGACCATTCGCGTGGAAGAAGAAAAAAAGACCGGTTTCCTGGCGGTTCACGTAACCGACACCGGCGTCGGTATTCCCGAACATTTGCTTAAATCCGTATTCAATCCGTTTTTCACGACCAAACCGGTCGGCAACGGGACGGGACTGGGCCTTTCGGTATCGCGCGGTATCATCGAAAAGCATGGGGGGGAGATCAATATCGAAAGTCGCGTCGGGAAGGGGTCGACGTTCACCGTGTATCTGCCAATCGTGCCGATACCGGCCGATATAAAAACCAAAAATAACGACAATCCGCAGCCGCAGTAAATCGTCGTTTAATAGTAATTTTAATCCTATTCGTGATCGTATTTTCCTTTGGGGATAGGGTCGGATGTAAGTCCTATTCGGACATCACAGCTCTTGACACCCTTAACCTGCGATACTGTCTCGGCGATCATGTCCCTCATACCCTTATTTTTTACAGTACCCCTGAGTGTAACCACGCCATCATCGCAGACAACCGTGATTGGCTGGTCCCAGATTTTATCGTCCGTGGCGATGGCGGCTTTTACTTCGCATTCCAGCGAAATATTATTTAAGCGCCTGATTGACTTTTCGGTCGTCTGGAAACCTTTGCTCTTTACAGCTGTCACGACCAAATCGCAAATCGTATCCCGCGACATATTCTGTGAATTTATGACCAAATCATATAATGAGGGATCATGCCAATCTTCATCGTAAAGCAATTTGACCCATCGGCTGCGGTGTTTATCGACATCATTGATATATTCAACAGCCTCGTCATATTCCTTATTCAACTCGTTCATCACCGCCTGGATTCTTTCTTCACGCGGCGCTTCCAGTCTTAGCTTAAGAACGTTACTTATACCGGCCAGGAATAACTGCCCCGCATGGCCGTAGTAAATTATATTATCCTGCTTGATGGCGTTCAGCAAAGCGCACTTTATATATATAAGCTGGCGCCCGTGTTCGCGCGTCAATCGGTGCCAGAGACCGGGAGTTTCCTCGAGTTCGTCCAGTAAATCGCTCTTGATTATATTATATTTCCTTGAACACTCGGATATCACTTCACGATTAATGGTGTCATAACCAAGTCTCTCCGATAATAGTTCGGCCAACTCCTCGCCGCCGCTTTTGACCCCACGGGAAATAGTTATAACCGCCATAATTACCTCCTTCAATTTCCATAAGACATAAGATATTCCAAATCAAAATCCTCATCGATTATAATAAATAAATAATTGTTTTTGAACAAGCTTTCTCGTGAACGCCGCCGGTCACGGGAAAGATTATAAACCCAGTTCGGATTCGAGGGCCGGAATAAGCGAATCCAGATTGTACATCGCCGGCGTTTGCGCCCGGTATTTTTTGTATATCTCCAGGCCCTCCAGCTTTTTCTCGCGGTCGTCGGACATCGTGAGAATATTGGCCAGATTTATCCAGATGGAGATATTGTCCGGATTCAATGCCAGGCTGCTTCGAAAACACTCTTCGGCTTTATCGAAGCGCCGCAGGTTGATGTACATCGTACCCATATTGGCGTAACTCTCCTCGTTGGGGCCGAACCGTTCGATTGATTGCTCTAAATATTTAATCGCTTCGTCATATTTCCCGAGTCGACCCAGCGCCACGGAAAGATATAAATAATAGTTGGCGATCTTCGGATTGTCGGCCAGGGCAAGTTTATAATATTGTACCGCCAGAATGAGATTACCGACACGATAATTAAGATCGGCCAGTTGCGGCCAGTACATTTTTTCGTTATCGCCGGTCGCTATTAAAACGGCAATAGCCCTCAGGGCGCAATCATAATCCTTAAACCTGGGGCACAATTGAACCAGTTGCTTGTTTATGTCGCGGTCACGCGGATAAAGCACTTTGGCGCGACGAATATATACCATCGCCGAGTCAAACAAATCCATCTCGGCATAGCTGACACCGAGATAATACAGAAAGTCCCTGTCCGACGGTTCCGCCTTCAGGCCTTCACGGCACAGATTAATCGCCTGCATGAAATTTTTTGCCTCGTAGGCGGCGATTCCCTGCTGTTTCAGCATACTCATATCGCGCGACTTTTCGCCGCAGCCGGAGATCAGCATTATGGTCAACATGGAAAGCATTATTGAAGGTTTATTCAAAATTTCGTTCCTCATACAGCCTTATAATAACCAAAAACGGCTTGATTTTCAAGTGGCTTTGGGGCATTTTGATTCGAATGAAAAAGCTTCTCGCCATTCTGATCCTCTTGTTTTTATATGTCGTCGGTCCGGTTTTGGCCGAAGATTTTAGCTTTGAAAAAGGTGATTTGGCCGTATTTATCAAACCTGCCGAGATGAAAAATCAGATGGAATTTTCTAGCGAAAACCTGAATAATTGTCTTAAAAATCATCTGGACTATTATCTCTGGTACAAGGGATGGGATTTTCAATTTATTCAGGCCGACAGCCTCGATGACTTAAGCCAATTGAGTCTCCAGACAAGTTACAGCCGCTATCGATATTTACTGTACATCGGGACCGGTGCCTCCTTCGATAAAGGCCGCCTTGATATAGACTTGAAGCTTTCCTTTGTCGATCTTAAAAGCGGTGAAAAAATAATTGACCGACAATCAAATAAGGGTCGCAGTCAACGAAATTGGGTCGATATTCCCGGGAATAATAAGACTGATATAAAATTTATATCGCACGAACCGCCGGATTATGTCATCAAAAGAATTCTCTCGAAGGCACTGATTTTCCTCCCCGCTTATAAACGCAAACAGGTAACAAGTACGGATGATTTGCCGGTATATTTGATCGTCGATCAAAAAATAAATCAGGACAGTTCCGATTATAATGACAATATGTTAATCACTGCCCTGGAATATGCCTCGAATTCGCTCCGGAAACAGTTCGGAACCGGAATAAAAATATGCGGAGTCGAATATATCAGAGCCAGAAGTTTATCTTTTTCTCATATCCAGCCGCTTTTTAAATCATTGATGATAACTCTTCCCAAAAGAAAAGACACTATCACGATCGCGATTTTCGAGCCGGAAGAGCCGGAGAGATTTTACGAGGCCGGTTTTGCCGACCAAATCGGACTATCCGATTTGGCTCACCGAAATATATTGATCGCCGATTTGTCGCCACCCAATCGCGCAACCTCGGAATGGAAAGCATTCTTAAACGGCCACTCGATTTTGCACGAAATCGGGCATCTGCTGGGCGCCATGCATGTTTCCGATCTGAATTCGATTATGAATACTCATACCACCTGGGTTGCATCCGACCACTTCGACAAGCTGAATCTTCTCGTAATAAATTCTTATCGTAAAAACAAGCGGGCGGCAAAGAGTTTGACAGGATATCTTGAATATCTGGCCGAATGCATTAACCTTACCGGCTATAAGCAGTCTGATTTCCCGGCTTTTTTCGATAGCTACATTAAAGCCAATAACCATAAGATGGAAAATTACGATTTCGGATCGGATGGTTTCGGTAAATCGATAGGTTATGCCGTTGACGGATACGAACAGCTTCTGAATAAAAATCGGGATTCCGCGGAAGCTTTTTTCTATAAAGCATTGGTCTGTGATTCGACCCAGGGCGCGACTTATTATTATCTGTCCAAAGCGACAACCGGGAGGCTTTCCGAAAAGAACCTCCGGAAGGCGGCCGAGTTGGGTTTCTATAAAGCCGTTTTCGAACTGGTGAGATCGCAATTCAAATAAATCAGCTATAAATTCCTGAACAAATCTATTGACTTTATGGTATTACATTGTAATAATAACGGTATAGGCTAATATATCAGAATTAATAGATTGGAGTTTGCCGTGAAATACAATAAGACTGAAATAATAACTTTTAAGGTCGACGACTCCCTGTTGGGGGCGATGGAGGGAATACCGAATCGTTCCGAATTTATCCGGGCGGCGGTATTGCAGGCGCTGGATTCGGCCTGTCCGCTTTGCCGTGGAACCGGGATTATGACACCCGACCAGAAAATCCACTGGGATTCATTCGCGGCGGATCATCAGTTAAAAGAATGTGACGATTGTCATGCGATTCATTTAATCTGCTCGAACAAGCCGCGAAAAAAACATCCGAAAAAGGTTAAAAAATGACCCGTACGAAAGTCATTATTAATATATGTATATTAATACTGGTCATCCTTTTTATATGCAATCCGCTTTTCGCATCGGAACAAAAGAAGATAAATGTCTTCGTTTCGATTACACCCCAGGCTTATTTTGTCGATAAAATCGGCGGCGAATTTGTAAATGTCGAGGTCCTGGTCGGGCCCGGTCAGTCCCCTGAGACTTACGAGCCGACCTCCCGCCAGATGACAAACCTGGCTGACTGCGATATATATTTCCGAATCGGCGTTCCGTTCGAAAAACGTCTTTTGAAAAAGCTATCGAGTTCGATGAAGGATTTGAATATATCCAATACATGCGACGGTATCGAGCTTCGGTCGATGGATGAACACCCGGATAATGGAGACATTCACCGAGGCACCACCGACCCGCATGTCTGGCTCGATCCGCGTAATGCACAAATCATGGGAAAAAATATTTTTGGAGAATTATGCAAAATTGATCCGGGGCATGAAAACGAGTATGCGGAGAATCTTAAAAAACTAAATAATGATCTGGATAGTCTCGATAGAAATCTAAACGCTATTCTCGCACCATATAAAGGAGGCTCCTTTATCGTTTTTCATCCTTTTCTGGGGTATTTCGCCGACCGGTACGGATTGAAACAGATAGCGGTGGAAACCGAGGGGAAGGAACCGGGTGCGCGGCAACTTGTTATACTTATAAATAAGGCCAAAGAAGAAAAAGTGAGGACTATTTTCGTACAGCCGCAATTTTCGAGCAAAAGCGCCGGAAGGATTGCCGAGGCAATCGGCGGCAGGGTCGAGTCGATTGACGGGTTGGCGTACGATTACATAAACAACATGGAAGACATAGCACGAAAACTTGCCGAAGGATTCAAAAGCAATGAGCGATAAAGCGATTATATCGGTTGAAAAACTCTCGTTTTCGTACAACTCCGCACCGGTACTCGAGGATGTCAATGTCCTGATCAACGAAAAGGATTTTATCTGGATTGTCGGGCCCAACGGCGGTGGAAAAACAACGCTTCTGAAATTGATGCTGGGACTGCTGTCGCCGAAAAAGGGAAAAATCCATGTCTTTGATAAATCTCCGGCGGACGTTCGTTCACGGATGGGTTATATGCCGCAGGTGGCCAATCTCGATCCGAAATTTCCCGTTAATGCGCTCGATATTGCAATGATGGGTCGCCTGGGTAACGGGTCTCGTTTCGGCCCGTTTCGTGACCGCGATCGCGAGGCGGCGGAGAGGGCGTTGAAAGAAACCGGAATGTATGATCTACGATTTCGCCCCTTTTCGGAATTGTCGGGCGGCGAGCAGAGGCGTCTTTTGATTGCCCGCGCCCTCGCGGGCGAGCCGGATATTTTGCTTCTTGACGAACCGACTGCCAATCTCGATTTAGTGGTTGAAAAAGAGCTGTTTAAAATTCTAAAGCGGCTGAATGAGCGGTTGACCGTAATTTTGGTTTCCCATGAACCGGCTTTCGTATCCGAATTTGTCAAGCGGGTTATCTGCGTTAATCGAAAAGTCTCCGAGCACCCGACCTGCGAAATCGACGGCGAATTTATGGGTGATTTGTACGGCGGTGAACTCCGGATGATTCGCCATGACCGGCGTGTAGGCGATAAGGAAAATCATGGCTGAATTTATCAGCGCTACCTTTGAATATCCATTTTTACAGTACGCATTATTAACCGGCCTGCTGGCCTCTGTCGCCTGCGGCATTATCGGGTCGTACATCGTTACCCGAAGAATAACGTATATCGGCGGCGGGATTGCGCACAGTGTGCTGGGCGGGATGGGCGCGGCGTACTTTCTGTCGGTCGTATACAAATGGAGTGCCTTTCAGCCGTTGTACGGGGCCGTAATTGCCGCCCTGATAGCCGCGATTGTCATCGGTCTGGTCTCGCTTCGCGCCAGACAGCGTGAGGATACGGTTATCGGCGCCGTATGGGCGATCGGCATGGCCATCGGGATAATTTTCATTTCGAAAACACCCGGCTATAATGAAAACCTGATGAGCTATTTGTTCGGTAATATCCTGATGGTGACCCCGTCCGATTTGTGGCTGATCGGCATTCTTGATATCATTGTCGTGGCTGTCGGGCTTCTGTTTTACAATCAGTTCCTGGCAGTCTGTTTTGACGAGGAGTTCGCACGGGTGCGAGGCATCAATGTCGAATTTTATTATCTTCTCCTATTATGTCTGACCGCATTGACGGTGGTCATACTTGTGACTGTCGTCGGAATCGTCATGGTGATTGCACTGCTCACTTTGCCGGTGGCGGTGGCGTCATATTTTTCCAAAACATTATGGCGGACGATGATCCTGGCGACAATTTTCAGTATACTTTTTACTTTTTTCGGTTTGACGATAAGCTATACTCCGAATCTCCCCGCCGGCGCGACAATTATTCTGCTCGCCGGCGCGACGTATCTTCTGGTGGCAGTTGGAAATGCCGTCATAA
>CAYXTW010000021.1:0-54804 GCA_964467955.1 uncultured Ignavibacteriaceae bacterium
GGGGAAAGACCGAAAAAAAAGATGTTAAAATATGCGAAACGAACCCGATTCATTGGACTATCAACCCCCACAAACGGTTACATTGATTTTTATTTCAATATCGGGGGGCAGACGAGGGCGTCTGCCGCCCACAAAAAAAAGATGTTAAAATATGCGAAACGAACCCGATTCATTGCACTAGCAACGGACGTAAACGTTTACACGGAATTTTGGCCATAAAAATAACAAGAAATGACAGAATTTATCATGTGGGATGCGGCATGTCACGCTCCCGATAAATCGGGAGCAGAACCCATCGCAGCAGATCAAAATCGTAGGGGCGACCCTTGCGGTCGCCCTTGTTTGATTTATCGCCGAGGCGTGATTAACGAGGGCGAGGGCAAGCCTCGCCCCTACAAAAGAAATTTATTCGTCGGCCACGGAAAAAATTATTTCTCACCGATGATTTTCTTGACGTATTCGGGGAGGGCAAATGAGCCGATGTGCATATCGAGATTATAGTAATTATTTTTCAGCTTTAACTTTTTGTACCGGTCAATATCAAAATCAATGATTGGATGATATTTCTTTGAGCAAAATGCGAACGACCAGAAGCATGACGGATAAATCGGTACATACGCGGTGTACATCTTTACAATCGGAAAAATTTCTCGCAGGTTACGGTACATATGTCTCACCGTCGCATCATTGTAATAAGGCGATTCCGACTGCGCCACCATGATACCGTCTTTATTGAGCCGGTTGAATATTTTCTTATGGAATTTTTTCTGAAACAGCTCGGCCGCCGGCCCGACCGGATCGGACAGATCAAGAATTATGATATCGAATTTCTCTTTGGTCTTCGTTATATATTCCTGCCCGTCGCGGAATACGACTTTCGCCCGCTTATCGGCAAATCCCCCGGTGATTTTCGGAAAATGTTTTATCGAAAGTTCGGTCACTTTCCGATCGATTTCGCACATTACCGCTTTTTTGACTTCCGGGTGCTTCATAATATTGGTCAGCGCGCCGCCGTCTCCCCCGCCTATTATCAGAACTTTGTCCGGCTTCGGATGCGTAAACAGCGGCACATGCGTGATCATCTCATTATAAGAATGAAGATCCTTTTCGGCCACCATGATCGAACCGTACAGCACCAGCATTTTGCCGAAATCCTCGGTATCCAGAATGTCGATCCGCTGAAATTTGGATTGAGTCGTTTCCACCAGGCGCTTGACCTTGACCGTAATACCGCTGTTACCCAGATGCAATTCGGTAAACCAGACATTCCAGAGATCTTCCATCGAAGATTCGATGATATATGTATCCGGGACTTTGGAGCCCATTTTAGTCGACGACAATGTACTCGGCCCCCTTCAGGCAGTTGAAAGACGACGCCGATACCGAGCAGTAAGCGCCCATGGCGGGAAACGATAAAATATCGCCGACCTCGAGCGGCGGCAATAAAATATCCCTGTATATCACGTCGAAGGAATCGCAGGTCGGGCCCGCCAGGACCGACCGTTTCCAGGTCGTATTGCGATTGGTTAAAACCTGGTACTGACAATGGTCATATAGACGCCCCGAAAAAGAACCGTAAAGACCGTCATCAAGAAAATACCAGGATTTGCCCGACCGGATCGATTTCCCGATAACCGACGCGACCAGCGTGACCGCTGTCGCCGAGATAAAGCGCCCCGGCTCGCAAATCAGGCGTATATTCGAATCGATATTTTTCTTCAGGCATTCGGCAATCGGACGGCAAAACCGGGCAATCGACGGCGCCGAATCGGTGTACGAAACAGGAAAACCGCCGCCGATATCGAGCAGCCTGGTCGCAAAATTATTCTCATTCAGTCTATCAATCAAGCGGGAGGCTGTCTTTATTGCCCCGACATAAACACTGCTGCTTAAACATTGGCTGCCGACATGAAAGGTCAGACCATAAAAATCTATCCCCAGACTATTCATTTTTTCAGCCAGCGGAAGAACCTCCTCCGGTTCGCACCCGAATTTATATGACAGATTCACAACGGCACTGCTGTCGTCAACTTTGTAGCGAATCAACAGCTTGACCTTTCCGGCAAAAGGCCTGAATTTTTCAATTTCATCCGGATTATCGACCACAAACAAACGGGCGCCGGCCGCGAATGCATTTTCGATTTCCGAAATGGATTTGACCGGATGCGAATGTATTACATCTTCGACCCGACCGCCGGCTTCCACCGCCGATTGCAATTCGCGGTACGAAGCGACGTCGAAACTACGACCGCAACTGGAGACTTCCTGGAGAATCGCCGGCTGATTATTCGATTTGACCGCATAATGAATGGCGACACCGGGCAGAGCCCGGGCCAGTTCCGCTAAATTTTTGCGGATACTCGATCGCGAGATAATCATTAGCGGCGTCTTGATCGGCGACTTTTCAAAAAATCGACGGATTTTCGCCATTTCCCCGCGCAATAAATTATTCACACGACCGGGCTCACGAATATCAATCGCTTTAATCATGATTTGTGATCCATTCCGGTTTTAATCATGGACCATTGCAGGCGTTTTCCGGGCTTCTGTTTTATGCGCTATTATACTATCCGAATCGGAGGGAATTCCGCGATTTAGTTCCCGCACTTTAATGGACTTACACAGCAGCGCGTCTTTCATATATTCTATCGCCTTATGCGGATCGACACTGGTGCCGCACGTAAAACAATCGATGGCGGCATAGTTATACTCCGGCCAGGTATGAATGGAAAGGTGCGACTCGGCAATTATGACGATACCGGATAGACCCTGCGGATTGTATCGATGAAAAACAGAGTCGACAACCAATGCCCCCGATCGTCGGGCCGCCTCCAGCAGGGAACGTTTAAGTTCCGGCAGGTTATTCAAGACTCTTGAATTGCAATCGGAAAGTTCCGCAACCAGGTGACGTCCGAGTATTTTCATATCGTCTCCCTTCCTTACTCAAAAGGTTTTCCCTTACATCTGAGGTGGCGATGTTATCCACAAAAAGTTGACCTTAGCCCTCCCCCTGTTGATTAACTGATGAGATTGATCAGCCTCGAAATAAAAACAATGCCGCGGCGGCACTTTATGTGTTTTCTTGCCGAAAATCAGCGTCAAAGTCCCCGAAAACACATAACCGAACTCCTCCCCGGCGTGAGGTCCGTCTTTATCAAGCTTTTCCCCGGGTTCGAGGCTTATCATGAGAGGATCCATCAGGTTATTGGTACTCCCCGGAATAAGGATTTCGAAGCGGCTTACCTTTTTTTCCTCAACAGATATCCTGTCCCTGGGAGAAAACACTTTGGACGCCTGGCCGAGATCACCGAAAAATTCCGTTATCGTAATGCCGAGGGCATCGAGAATATCCAGAAGCGAGTCGAGTGAGATGGAAGTCTGATCTCTCTCGAACTGAGAAATAAATCCCTTTGTTAATCGCGCTCGCGCGGCCAGTTCCGATTGTGTTAATTCCGACGCCTGACGCAAAGCCTTTATTTTTTGTCCGATCTCGAGCTTCATAGTTTAACAAAAGCCTCTTTAAAGTTTAATAAAGTATCCCTATTTTATAAATTGATTATGGTCTGTCAAGTGAAAAGTTGATCATATTTTTAAGAAGAATAAAATATTTTCGACATGCAATCGGATATTTGATAGTAAAGTCCACAATAATTCAAATAACAGTTTATTATACAAATAGTTACTGTTTGCTAAACTCGATTTTTGTGTAATCCGGCCGTTGCCTATTCCCGCCATGGATATTGTTTAAGTCGAAAATCTTTATCCTCGGCAACGCCAATTATAGACCACGGCCAACACTTAGCATCCACAACATATTTATATTTAATAAATTAAGAGAAGGGTAGTCCGGAGTCGGGATTCGACCGTTTTTTATTAGTCGAGTAATTACCCAAATAATATAGATAAACAGGTTTTTTTTGCCAGGCCATCGTCGTTGTATGTCACGCAAACGGAAATTACGATTTATTTGAAGCATGTTAAAATCTGCCTTTTACTCCACCGCAGATTTTGTGTTTTGCAACTCGTTATAATATTGCACGTTGCGCACCGGGGGAAGTCTCGGCTGGAAATAATGGCGCATATATTGCGTTTGATGGCTTTCGGTCCATCAATTCCCCGGCAGCAAAAAGTCGAGTTAACATGTTGTCATCAAGAAACTTAATAAAATGAAAAAAACCGAAACCGATCTTGGCATAAGGATTGATACTATAATATCTCGAAGTTAGTTACTCTTTATATAATATGGCGGTGAAGGGTAATTGAGGTGGGGATGAAGGAGCTCCATAGTGAGGGTGGAGCTCCTTTTAGTTTATATCCCGAGCAAATCTTTATGTCTTGCGGGATTTTCCCTTGTTTAAAGCCTATTTCGAGCAGTTTCTCGATACCGCATAAAGCCGCATAATACCCTAAGACATGCCAGCCGTACGCCAACATTATGTTAATATTATGTCAACTCATTGACATAATGGGGAAAAACGCCCCGGTAGAATTTTTGGGAAAATACGCCGGAAATTCACCATTCCTGCAGCGTGAATTAAAGATTCCTTTTCCTTTTTCATCTGTCAATCCAGATGGTCGGGAATCAACGAATTAACTCTCATTTGAAATTGGTCTGTCGTCTTTCCATGTTGACCAGATTGCCTTGCGTATATATATTCGAGTTATGACGAAGCCACAGCCAATAAAAAAAATCATCGATCGTAAACTGGGCGACGAATGGCTGGACTGGGATGGAAAAGCGATGCCGGAATCAACAGAGACCGATTCTCGCGTATTCCTCGGTATGGCCATGTTGACGACTCTCCTGTTAATTCTGGCGGCCGGACTTTTTTTATGGTTGATTTATCCGCGATTGATTTCGGCCGGTTCGCTGGTGGCGGAACTTTTTTCATTCCTTTTTTTGGCCTTCAGCGGCGTTTTGCTTCTGTGGCTTTTATTATTCGTCTGGGCGGCAATGACCCGTCGCCCGATTACCAGATTCGTTATCATCCCTCATCTGGTGAACAGGCTATTGTCACTGGTTACAGCCGTCGGCCGCATTTTGGGAATTTCGAGGGAAAGGCTGACCAATTCCTTCCTTAAGGTGCATAATATAATAATCGGTTCGCGTCCTATCCGGGCGGCATCGGATCGACTCCTGCTACTTCTCCCCCGCTGCCTTACCAAAGAAACCAATCTTGCGCTGCGTAAGCTCCGGGATACATATAACTTCCACATGGCCACTGTCGGCGGGGGCTCCGAGGCACGGCTAAAGATAAGGGAAATAAGACCGAAAGTTATTATAGCTATAGCATGTGAACGTGATCTTTTGTCAGGATTTAAAGATGTCAATACACATATACCGGTTATTGGATTTCCAAATCGCAGACCGGAAGGCCCCTGCAAAAACACCTGTATCGATCTGGAGCAGGTAGAGAATGCGGTCAAAAAATGTCTTTTATGACATTATATCGGTTCCGTCGCCATATACCACGTCGATTTTCTTAATTGGCACTGACAAAATACTTGACAAGGGCATTATTTTTAAGTAATTTATTTGCGTTTAACGTGCTACTTCAATTTTGGACTGCGCACCCCCTCAACATCGTGGGCGCGACAGGAGTGGTTGGGTAAAAATAGAGTGCTAACTTCGGCAAAACACTATATATTTCTGCTGATTATCTTTTTATGTTTCTTTGGCTTAGGTGATGCCGTCGATATATCGGGTGGCTCTTATCAGGATAATAACTTATTAGCCGGGACTAAAATGACCTCTCCGATTTTTACGGAAAATCGAGGTCAATGGGACCGGCAGGTTCGTTTTCGAGCCGATATGGGTGGCGCTTTCCTCTGGTTTACTTCCGACGGTGTCTATTACCATTTCAGCCGCTGCCGGACCGGTTGCGACGGCTACAGTTATTTTGATAGACCCGAGGAAAACCTGGGATTTTCTTTCCCCGAACGGATCAGTTCCAAACAACTGATCATTGAGGCGACCTTTATTGATGCCAATCCTTCCCCGATGACCTCGGGCGGAGATGTTCTCAGTTATAGGCACAATTACTTTCTCGGAAATAATCCATCGCGTTGGCAAACGAATGTCGCGAATTATAGTGATATCATCTATCGCGATATATATCCCGGTATCGACCTGAAGTATTATGGCCGGCAGGGTCGGGTTGAATATGATCTGACCGTATCTCCGGGTATCGATCCATCGCAGATAAAAATCCATTATGACGGCGCCGAATCGGTCTTGATCAATGAATCCGGAAACCTGGACATTAAAACCGCCTGGAATACGATTACTGAATTAAGACCTTACGTTTACCAGTCACAAAACGATAACCGTATTGAAGTTAAATGCGAATATTATCTTTTTCCCGATAATACTTTCGGTTTTAATATGAAGGGTGATTACAATCCCGACCTACCGCTGGTGATTGATCCGATTCTTGTATATAGCACATACCTGGGCGGCACAGACAGTGATGATGGTTACTGTATTGCCGTTGATAATGACAGCAATCTATATATAACCGGTCGCACGCATTCGGCCGATTTCCCCTTTGCCGACGGATATGACAGCGATTATAACGGGGGCGATTACGATATTTTCGTCACCAAACTTTCTGCCTCGGGCGATTCCTTAATCTATAGTACTTATATCGGTGGGAGCGGCTGGGACCGCGGGAGTGGAATTGCCGTCGATGCAAACGGCAACGCCTATATAGCCGGTCATACGACATCATCGAATTTCCCAACGGTCAATTCCTTCGATAGCGACCTCGATGGCATGAGCGATGCCTGTGTTTTAAAATTGTCAGCGGCCGGTGATAATCTGATCTACAGCACATATTTGGGCGGGGGAAGTTTCGATGTCGGGCGCAGTATTGCCGTCGATAACAACGGCCGTGCTTATGTGACCGGGCATACCAATTCCACCGACTTTCCGACAGCCGATGCCTATGATGCTTCTCTGGGCGGTTTCAGCGATGCCTTCGTAACGAAGCTTTCCGCCGGCGGAAGCTCCCTTGTTTACAGCACTTATTTGGGCGGCAGCGGCAATGAACATGGCTGGTGCATAGTTGTCGATCCTCTCGGCCGGGCCTGCATATCGGGCGATACCGAATCCCCCGACTTCCCGACCATTAATTACGTTGATAATTCCCTGGGCGGCACGACGGATGCATATTTTACAAAAATGGCCGCCGATGGCAGCGGGCCGTTGATAAGCACCTATTTGGGCGGCGATTCCGGCGTCGACATAGCCTACGGTGTCGCGATTGACGATCTGGACGATATCTATCTTGGCGGCTGGACGAATTCCACGGATTTTCCGGCTTCGGAAGATTGTGATACGACCCTTAGCGGCCCCGGCGATGCCTTTATCGCCAAGATCTATTCGACAGGCGATTCTCTTATTTTCGGGACATATCTCGGTGGTTCGGCAAATGACGCCCTCTACTCTATAACCGTGGATGAGAATCACTTCCCGTATATAACCGGCTATACGGAGTCATCTGATTTTCCCCTGGCTCATCCGGTCGATAATACATTTGGCGGCATTAAAGAGGCCTTCATCTGCAAGTTTTCAATCGCCGGAATATCTCCGCTTTACAGTACATTTGCTGGCGGGAACGGAAATGATCAGGGCTGGAGTGTTGTTCTCGACGGCTCCGCCAATATATATGTCGGCGGTGATACCGAGTCGCCCGATTTCCCGACGGAGGCTCCTTATCAGGGCAGTCTCGGCGGGACGAGTGATGCCTTCGCCTTGAAGATTTCGCATACATGTTTTGACAGTGACGGCGACGGTTTCGGCGATCCGGGACATCCGGAAAACGACTGCGATGACGATAATTGCCCGTCGATTTATAATCCGGATCAAATCGATACCGACGGTAACGGCGATGGCAATGCCTGTGATAATGACGATGATGGCGACGGTGTTCTGGATATCAATGATAACTGTCCTCTGAATGCCAATCCCCTGCAGGAAGATGATGATAACGACGGCCTGGGTGATGCCTGCGATAATTGCCCGGATAATTATAACCCGGGGCAGGCTGATAATGACCACGATGGACTCGGCGATATTTGCGATAATTGCATGTTCAGCTATAATCCGAATCAGGAAGATCAGGATAGCGACAACGTTGGCGATATTTGCGATAATTGCCCGGCGGTACCGAACAGCTTCCAGGAAAATGATGACGGCGACAGCCTCGGCAACGCCTGTGATAATTGCCCTGATATATCTAATCCCGAACAGCTGGATCTGGATGAAGATAACGTGGGCGATTCATGTGATAATTGCCAGGACATTCCCAATTCGGATCAAGCCAATTCGGATGGCGATGATCTTGGCGATGCCTGCGATAATTGTCCATATATTGATAATCCGTCTCAGGTCGATACCGATCAGGATAGCGTCGGTGATCATTGCGATAACTGCCTGTTTATTCCCAATTTCGATCAGGCGGATAATGACAGCGACGGCGTCGGCGATCTTTGCGACACCGACGATGATAATGACGGCATCCCGGACGTGACTGATAACTGTCCCTTTATTTCCAATCCCGGTCAGGAGAATAATGATTTCGACGCTATGGGCGATGTTTGCGATGATGACGACGATAACGATAGCATTCCTGATAGTACCGATAACTGTCAATTCATCTCCAATACGGGTCAGGCCAACAGCGATACCGATGATTATGGCGATGCCTGTGATAATTGCATTTTAATTTCAAATCCGTTGCAGGAAGATACTGATAACGACGGCATCGGCGATTCGTGCGATAATTGCATCGAATTTTATAATCCCGGTCAGTTCGACAATGATGGTGATAATGTCGGCGATACTTGCGATAATTGTCCGAACAATTATAATCCCACCCAGGCTGATAATGATGCCGACAATATCGGAAATATCTGCGACAATTGTATCGATAATTACAATCCCGGTCAGGAAAATTTTGATGGGGATACGTACGGCGATGCTTGCGATGAAGACGATGACGATGACACTATCCTGGACGACGGCGATACCAGCGGCGTTATCGGCGATAATCCCTGCACCGGCGGCGAAACGGCCGATTGCGATGACAATTGTCAGTTTGCCTATAATCCCCTTCAGGAAGATACCGATGCCGATGGTGTCGGTGATGTCTGTGACCTGTGCGGCAACATCAACGGTGACGATAATATAAATATATTCGATATAACTTACCTGATAGCATTCTTATATCTTGATGGGCCACCGCCGAATCCGATGAACGCCGCCGATGTCAACGGTGATTTCGCCATCAACATTTTTGATATTACTTATCTGATTTCATATTTGTACTTAGAGGGTCCCGAGCCCAACTGCCCGTAACACAATTGATATTATAAATTCCTTACTCTCCCTCTTTAGATAATAAGGGGATTTTCCCGACCTTCCCATGCATAAATCTGAATTATTTTTTTCTGTTTAATCCGAAATTTGTTGGCACCTCTCCACATTTTGCATCGTATATCTTGTGATCGTCGGAAAACGATACGGATACAAAGATTTTATCGACAGAGAGGGTCCATTTGAATCCGGTAATTGGATTTAAGGACTATAATGTTATATTTTATGAAGGAGATACACCGAAATGTTCAGATTCTTAATCGAAATCCCGCACGAGGCGGATGAAAGCGCGTGTCTTCGGGCCATAAAGGTTCTTCAGGAGACCGGGTCACACTTTTTGACCAATGCCGAATACGGCTGTTTGGACGGAGTGCATAAGGCGTGGATAATTGTCGATGTCGAAAGTAAAAATGACGCGGAGATGATTGTCCCCCGCGCTTATCGTCAATCGGCCACAATTATTAAGTTGAATAGCTTTTCCGTGGAAGAAATCGACAAACTCATGGCCCATCATTCGCCCAATAATTGATTCATCCAGGTATCATGAAATAGTAAAAGCGGATGACAGAGGCTATCTGCTATTGTAGAATAGATTAATTATCGTTCTATCCGAAAGATAACTATGGGCCATTAGTGAAACCGACGCCTGGAGACTGATTTGATGTTTTAGAAAATTCGAAAATTCTCTGGCGTAATCTACATCCCGAATCTGCGACTCGGCGGCCGTTAAATTTTCCGCCTCGACCTGCAGATTCCGCCGCCTGCTCTCCAGATCATTTTTCTGAGTGGCACCCAAATCGGTAATAGCCGAATCGAGTCGCCCCATCTCGGCATCGAGCATGGCAATAGACTCTTCGGCTGCTTCGGGCGTGGAAAGATCGATTCCGGATAAATGCGTTATGGTCGTTACTGATCCTTCGGAACCATCGAGCAGTTTCTGTTTCCCGAAAGCCGTACTATCAATTGTATTGTTGTACGTTGCCATCAGCCGGCTGGCTTCGGCGGCATAGGCCTGCTGGATACTTGAATCATTAACACCGCCATTGGCCGCCGCAACCGCCAACGACCTCAATTCGGTTAAATTACTTCGCATTTGCATGGCGCTCGATGATGCCGTTTCATATTTATCAATTTGATTCGATAGATTACTTATCTCCTGATTTAGCGAACCGATCCGTGCGCGCATCTGTTCGGAAATCACCAAGCCGGCCGGATCATCCGAGGCGCGATTTATTCTCAGGCCGGATGACAGTTTTTCCATCGATTTGTTCATTTGCCATAATGTTATATCGATTCCCCGATGCAGACTATCAATCCCTGAATTGCTCTGGAGTGAAAAGGTCATGCCCTTCTCCTTATGAAAAATAAGCCGTGCTTTTCTTAAATCCACCGCAAAGATCATACCGTCACAACGGGCCACGTAAGTGGCAAACATATAATGACTTAAAATAGGTCGGACGGCGTTGTATTATCAAAAATATAGGTCGTTTCCCATATATATAGGAGTTCGAGGACCGCCGATCACCTTAATGACCGACGGTCCTTCATGGAGGAACCGAGTGATTGATACTATCTACTCTTCCAGCCGTCGTATATAGGCCGGAATTTTTGTATTCTCATTGTGAAACGTGGGTACTCTACCCCGTCCGTTATCCCCGGCCGCTTTCCTGATAGGATAAGCCGGCGGATCGGGAAACAGCGACATGACTTTTCCGGGAGGAGTATCGCGGATAATTTCGGGCTCTTTTTCTATAACTTTCTCCGCTACCTTAGCCGCCTGACCGCCGAATCCGGTGGCAATGACTGTAACACGAATCTTGTTATTGAATGACGGATCAATAACGGCACCGAAAATGATATTGGCATCGGCTCCGGCCGCCTGATAAATAATCGATGTCGCCGTGTTGACGTCAAAGAGAGTCATATCTTCGCCGCCGGTAACATTAACCAGCACCCCGCCCGCCCCGGAAATGGAAACATCCTCAAGTAATGGGGAGGAAATCGCGTGATTGGCCGCCTCCGATGCTCTTTCTTCACCGGTGGCAGTACCGGTCCCCATCAGCGCATCGCCGCGCTCGAGCATGATTGTCTTAACATCGGCAAAATCGCAATTAATCAAGCCGGGAACGGCAATCAAATCGGAGATGCCTTTGGTTGCTTGATGCAAAACCTCATCGGCCTGCGCGAAAGCATCGGTCAAAAGAGTTGTTTTCTCAACAATTGACAGAAGTCTCTCGTTCGGGATAATAATCAGCGTATCAGCTTTTTCCTTAAGCTCTTTTATTCCATTATCGGCCTTATTCATCCGCTGCTTGCCCTCAAACACGAATGGTTTCGTAACAATCGCAACCGTTAATGCGCCTTTTTGGCGGGCAATTTCGGCGACGATCGGAGATGCGCCGGTCCCGGTGCCGCCGCCCATACCGGCGGTGATAAAAACCATATCGGCTTCATTGAGCATCTCGCTGACTTCGTCGCTGTCTTCCTCTATGGCCTGCCGGCCGATCTCGGGGTTGGCTCCGGCCCCCAGACCTTTTGTCAGCCTCTTGCCGATCTGAATTCTTTTGGGGGCACGATTGGCCTCCAAAACTTGACTGTCGGTATTGATGGCGATAAATTCCACACCGGACAGACCGGCCTCAATCATCCGATTAATGGCATTCCCGCCGGCGCCGCCAACGCCCACGACTTTGATTTTCGCGAAGTTTTCAAACTCGTCCGCGAAATCGAATTTCAGTTTTCCATCACTCATGATATTCCTCCATGTATTATTAAAAATTTCTGGTTATCCAATTTTCTATTTTCTTGAAGAGCCCTTTTAGCCCGCCCCTCGATTTGTCCGGATAGGCCTCGTGCCGATATCCGTAATTAACCAGCCCGATAGCTGTCGCGAATTCAGGTATTATCAAATTCTCCGGCAATTCCTCCATCCCGGAAGGGATACCGATTTTTACCGGCATATCGAGAATTTGCTCGGCCAATTCAACCGTTCCCGGAAGCATTGCCCCGCCGCCGGTCAATATGGCACCCGCGGCCAGCGGTTCGGGCGCCGTCGATTTTTTTATTTCGCGGGCCACAAGCGATAGGATTTCCTCCATTCGCGGCTCGATAATCGAGGCCAGGACGATTCGCGAAATACTCCTCGGATTAGTGCCCATCGCCGTTGTTACTTCCATCATTTCGTCGGGATCAACCAGGGAGGTCAGCGCTGATCCGAAACCGAGTTTCAATTGTTCCGCCTGATCCACCGACGTGCGCAGTCCGATCGTCACGTCATTGGTAACATTCCTCCCGCCGAGCGAAACCACACCGGTATGCCGAATGGAACCGTCGTAAAAAACAGCCACGTCGGTCAAATCGCCGCCGATATCTATTAACACGACACCGATTTCCTCCTCATTATTGCTGATATTGGCATAGGATGAGGCCAGTGATTGCAAAACCAGATTCTCGACCGAAATTTCACACCGTTCCATCGAACGATAAATATTTTTTGCCGAGGTCACCGCCGACGTGACTATATGCACTTCCACCTCCAACCGGACGCCGGCCATGCCGACCGGATTTTTGATACCCGATTGCTCATCTATCGTAAAATCCTGCGGAATGACATGGATTATTTCACGGTCATTGGGAATGGCTACGGCGCTCGCGGCGTCGATGGCACGGTTGACGTCTTTTTCGACAATCTCATTATCCGAACGGGAGATAGCGATTACGCCATGGCTGTTAATCGACTTGATATGATCCCCGGCAATTCCGGCGACAGCCGAATCGATATGCACCGACGCCATCATCTCGGCATCCTCGACCGATCTGGTAATCGACTGCACGGTCTTTTCCATATTCACCACCACACCGCGCCGCAAACCTTCAGCCGGCGCGCAGCCGTAGCCCAGAAAAAGCGGCAACCCACGTCCATCACTTTCAGCGATAATCGTCCTGATTTTCGTCGTGCCGATGTCTATTCCGGTGATGTATCTCGCCTCTGCCATAAATCAAACCGCCGCTATAATCAATCCTTCCGAGCGCATATCCAGCTTTTTGATATCCTGTAAATCAGGATTGAACTCGAGGATAAAAATTTTCAGTTTTTTTATCGTTTGATATAGCGAGCCGGCATACGTCTCCACCCGGAAGGGCAGCCCGTCTATCCAGATCGAGATATCCCTGCTGTCCGACATATCGATACCCGATAGCGCCAGGTAAAAATCCGGAAAATCTTTCTTTATTTCGGCCAGTTGCCTGACAATCAGCTTCAGGCGATTGTCACTGTTTTTAGTATATGCGATACAGTTTTGCAGCCCGGTAATAATCGGAAAATTATATTGCTTAATTGCACTGTCTAAAGGAAGTAAACATCCGTTTTCGCCAAGCCGATAGCGTGATTTTCCGTCTTCGCCGATAACCATCGCTATCGGCCGAATATCATTAATCCTGACAACAATCCCGTCGGGAAGGTGATAATCCAGATCGACCTTATAGACATTTTTTCTGGCCAGGAGCTCTTCAGCCGCGTTTTCCAGGGGCAGATCAAACAGGTTTTCGCCTACGGGAAGCTTTATCATTTCGGCGCTTGCAACGTTATTTTCCGATTCGAATCTGACATTTTGAAATGCGAAGACATCGGAATATCGCAGGAATCCGATTCCGCCGGCGATAACCAGCGCCGGGATCATCATCAATATGTACGGTCGTCTGACTTTACGACTCATCTTTCTTCAATCCTTTGATGATTTCCGGATTTATATGCGTAATACTTCCCGCCCCGGCGGTGATAATGATATCCCCCGCGCGTGCAATTTTTATGACTTTCTCGACGGCATTTTCTTTGATACCGACATATTCGATGTTGCCGTATTTTTTTTCACGGGCGTACCTGAGAATCATTTCGGATGTCACGCCTTCGATCGGTTCCTCACGCGCCGGATAAATATCGACCAGAAAACTTCGGTCGGCCAAAGCGAGAGCATCGGCAAACTCACGATAAAACTGCTGCGTCCGACTGAAAAGATGCGGTTGAAATACGACAATCACGCGCCGATTGTACGACGCTTTCGCCGTCTTCAATGTCGCCGTCAATTCGGTCGGATGGTGAGCGTAATCATCAACGACCATTATATCATTTATAATGTCTTTTATTTCAAACCGGCGATTGACGCCGCGATATTTCCGAAGCGATTCGGAGATATTCTTGAAAGGAACCTCGAGCTCGGATGCGGCGGCAAGGGCGGCCAGCGCATTCCTTATATTATGTTCACCCGGGACATCAAGATGAATTTCACCGAGAAATTCGCCCTTTTTTAATATGCTGAAATTTGAGCCCCCCTCGCGGTGTTTTATGGCCGTTGCCTGATAATCGGCACCGGATGAAAGGCCAAAGGTGACTGATGACCGGCTGATTTTATCATGCATTGATGACAGCACGGCATCATCGGCATTGTAAACAACCAGACCATAAAACGGAACACGGTTCATATAAGTCAAAAATGAATTTTCCAGATCGTCCATACCGTCATAACAATCGAGATGATCCGGTTCGATATTGGTGACCACTGCCATCGTCGGAAACATGACCAGAAACGAGCGATCGAATTCATCGGCCTCGGCTACAAGATAATCACCGTTACCCAGAGAAGCACCGGAACCGGTCCCGGCGACAATCCCGCCGACAATCACCGTCGGATCCAGCTCGGCCTCGGTCAGGATCTTCCCGATCATCGAGGTTGTCGTCGTTTTGCCGTGCGTTCCGGAAATACCGACTGAGTATTTAAGCCGCATCAATTCCCCGAGCATCTCGGCTCTCTTTATAACAGGGACACCGCGCTTATGAGCCTCAATAATTTCCGGATTATTATCCTTTACGGCCGATGAAATTACGAGAACGTTCGATGTCCCGATATTCTCAGGATCATGACCATAATAGACCGTAATTCCCAGTTTTTCGAGGTAAGTCGTGATTTCGCTCCGGTTGATATCGGAACCGCTGATACCGTAGCCGAGATTGTGCAAAATTTCAGCGATACCCGACATGCCCGATCCGCCGATACCGACGAAAAACAGCTCTTTGTATCTACCGAAAATCATTTTTTTATTGTTAAAATCAGTTCGCCTGAAGGCAAAGACTTTCAATTAACATCCTCCTTAAAGCCTGTCAGTTTTAAAATTTCCTCGGCGATTATTTCCGCCGCCGGTTTTGCACGCTGGAGTTTCATACCTTTGATTGCCTCATACATTTTATTGTACTTATCACTTTCCAGAATTTCTACAGCCTCGGAAACCAAATCGATTTCGCCTTCAAGACGATCATCATCGATTAGTACCGCTGCACCCTGCTCGACAAAAAACTCGGCGTTTTTTCTCTGATGATCACCGGCGGCAAATGGAAAAGGAATCAGAATGGAGGGTAGTGAAGCCGCTTCCAGTTCCGCCAGCGTCAGCGCCCCGGCCCGCGCAATAGCAAGATCGGCCGCAGCATAAGCGTATTCGATTTCATTTGTAAAGGCAAACAGGGCACGGTCCTTGATCTTGCCCCCGGCGATCCCGGCAATATCATTATACGACGCGTCCCCCGTTTGCCAGATAAGTTGACAATTTTCGGGCAGATTATTCAGATATTTTTTAATATTTTCATTGATTCTTTTAGCACCCTGACTGCCGCCGAAAATGAAAATGACTTTATCGGTGTCGTTAAACCCAAAATGATTCCGACCCTCCGCTCGGTCGACTTTCCCGATTTTCTCCTTCACCGGATTTCCCGATTCGACAACATCACATGGTTTCCTAAGATGTTCCGCGGCGGCGCCAAAACCGAGATAAACGCGATCGACTTTGTCGGCCAATTGACGCGTCGTCAAACCGGGATAGGCATTCTGTTCCTGAATGACGCGGTTTTTATTCAACGCGATGGCGGCCATAATGACCGGACCCATTACATAGCCGCCGGTTCCGATGACAATATCGGGTTTGAACCTTAATATCAAAATGATTGACTTGAAGACACTGCATATCAGCAGGATCGAGAAAACAAAATTTCCCCAGATACCGGAGCGCGTCAATCCCCTTACGTTTATTAGTGATAGTGGATAACCGAGTTTTTCGTGCATACGGTATTCCAGACCACGTTTGGTTCCGATAAATCGAAAATCCGCAATATCGTCCGGAGCCAGCATTGACTTTAATTTATCAGCAATGGCTAAGGCCGGAAAAAGATGCCCACCTGTACCGCCACCGGCAAACAATGCTTTCAGTCTTCTCATCGAACAACCACCCCCTTGCGCCTTGAGAGATTCAGAAGGGCGGCTATTGAGACAACCGAGACGACCAGCGCCGAGCCGCCGTATGACAGGAATGGAAGTGGAATACCGGTTGTCGGCAGTAGCGACGTGACGACTCCGATATTGATTACAGTCGCGGTAAAGATAGAAGCCACAATGCCCATGGCCAGCAGGAAACCGAATTGATCCGGTTGATACCTGGCGATTTTCGTACCCCGCCATATAATTACGCCGAATAATCCCAGAATCACGAGTAATCCGATGAAACCGAGTTCTTCCCCGATGGAAGCAAAAATAAAATCCGTATGCGGATACGGGAGAAAAAACAGTTTCTGGCGACCGTTTCCCAGACCGGCGCCGAATAAACCGCCCGCACCCAACGCCAGTACCGCCTGCTTTATCTGGTAACTGCCCGAGAGAGGGTCTCCGACCGCCGACAGATAATCCATAACTCTCGGCTTTTTATAACCGACGATAAATACCATAATCGAAACTAATCCGACCAGTGGCAACAGCAGCGCCGCCAGATGAATCAATCTTAAACCAGCCAGATAAAAAATGATCAGAACGGTAATCATTATCGTCAAAGCCGATCCCAGACCGGGTTCAAGAATTATCAAAATCAGCCCGGAGCCAATCAGGGGAACATAGGGTAATAAAAACTGCTTCAGGTTTTTTATATCGCGGTCTTTTTGTGAAAGGGAAAAGGCCAGATAAAAAATCGTAATAATTTTGTATATTTCCGAGGGCTGAATCGTAATCGGTCCCAGAAACAGCCATCGGTGCGAACCATTCCGGGCCGGCATAAAAAAGACCAGCACGAGCATAATCAATGAGACGAACAGCAATGGTACGGCAAGCGAGGAGAATTTTTTCAAATCTATTTTCAGCGTCAGCCAGGCCAGCACCCCGGCGATAATCAACCACAATAGCTGCCGTTTGAGAAAATACGAGTGCGAGCCGAAGCGAACTTCCGCCATCACCGACGACGATGAGTAAATCATTATCATACCGATGGCGATCAGGCCAATTGTACTATACAGTAATTTTCTGTCCATGCCTTATTTGGATCCCATCTCCCGAATAATCGAATTGTCATTATTCAGGGCCAGTACCGCCTGCTTGAATGTCCGGCCGCGATGCTCGAAATTATCGTACATATCGAAACTGGCACAGGCCGGGGACAACAGAACGACGTCACCCGGCGAAGCGGCCGCAAAGGCCTTTTTCACAGCGTCGCCCATACTATCGGCAAATTGTACGGCGAACTTCCGACCGAGCGACTCGAACATAATATCGCGCGCCTCGCCGATAAGAATAATCTCCTTGATTTTGCCCCGGCCGCACTGAGCGATAGCCTCGAAATCCCCGCCCTTATCACGACCGCCGGCGATAAGGCAAATGGGCGTATCAAAGGATTTCAAAGCATAACAAACCGAATCGACATTGGTCGCTTTGGAGTCATTGACAAAACGCACCCCGTCGATGGTTGTAACATCCTCCAGCCGATGCTCCACGCCCGGGAATTCCTGAAGGGCGGCGGCAATCGCTTGCGAATCGACGCCCACCAGAAGCGCCGCCAGAGCTGCAGCGGCGGCATTCTGAAGATTGTGTTCGCCGGGTATCCTGATTTTGTTGACGTCAATGATGTCTGATTCTTTCCCCCTCACGATGCCGACCAGTGACTCTCCCCTCTTAAAGACCCCGGTCGGCAAAGTTCGTGAGATGGAAAATGAAATTTTCTCTGCGTCGGTGCTTATCTCATTCATATCGAGGCCGCTGCTATCGGCATTTAGAATCAAATAATCAGTCGATTTCTGCTGTTCGGCGATTCTGCACTTGGCCTGTTTGTAAGATTCAAGATTATCATAGCGATCCAGATGATCCGGCGTAATATTCAGAATCAAAGCGACATGCGGCGCGAATTCCTCGATAGATTCCAGTTGAAAACTGGATACTTCGACAACCGCGAAGCCGTCCTCCGATACATCCGAAACCGCCTCGGAAAAAGGATAACCGATATTACCGCAGACCTGATTGCTTATCCCGGCTTCGTCAAGAATGGCTCCGATCAGGCTTGTGGTTGTCGTTTTGCCGTTGGAGCCGGTGACAGCGATAATCTCCCCCCGGCAAAACCATGCCGCCAGTTCTATTTCCGAAAAAACCGGGATACCTTTGTCGATTATTTTTTGCACCATTTCCGAACCGCGCGGAACGCCGGGCGAAAGAATTACGAAATCCGATTTCAACAAACGATCGGTATGTCCTCCGGTTTCATATTCCACGCCGGTCGATTTCAACTGTTGTATTTCGTTCGTCAATCTTTCGGGCGGCTTGGTATCGGATACAAAAGGATGTCCGCCGAGACGTTGAATCAACCCGGCCGCCGCCATTCCGGAACGGGCCATGCCGATAATTCCGATATTTCTATTTTCTACTCGTTCCTTAACCGTCATCTTATCTTCAATGTTGATAGTGTTAGCAATGCAAATAAGGCCCCGATAATCCAGAAACGTATGACCACCTTTGATTCCGGCCATCCGAGTAGCTCGAAGTGGTGGTGCATCGGTGCCATTTTAAATACTCTTTTTCCTCCGCGATATTTATATGACAGCACCTGAATAATAACCGATAAGACTTCTATTACGAAAACCCCGCCGACTATAACCAGCAAAAGTTCTTTTTTGATCAATATTGCAATAGCACCCAGGGCTCCACCCAGAGCGAGAGCGCCGGTATCGCCCATGAAGACCTCGGCCGGATTGGAGTTGAACCATAAAAACCCCAGCGCCGCGCCGACGGCGGCGCCGCAGTAAACGGCCATTTCGCCGGCGCCCGGGACATATTCTATCTGCAGGTAGCTCGAAAAGTCGGTCCGCCCGGCCACGTACGTCAAACCTGTAAAAGCGGCAAAGCATAATCCGGTCAGACCGATGGCCAGACCGTCGCAGCCATCGGTTAAATTGACGGCATTCGATGAACCGGTTATGACGAGAATGATAAATGGAATGTACAGTATCCCGAGTGATAGTACATAATTTTTAAAAAACGGAATACCGGTCGTACCGTCGAAGCTGGAATTGGGCGGCAGGTAGGTCAGGATTAATCCGAAAACCAGACCAAGCATCAGCTGACCGGCGAGTTTCTTCCGACCGACCATACCCTTCGGT
This sequence comes from uncultured Ignavibacteriaceae bacterium, assembly GCA_964467955.1. Taxonomy (GTDB): domain Bacteria; phylum Zixibacteria; class MSB-5A5; order GN15; family PGXB01; genus CAYXTW01. The sequence goes on from CAYXTW010000021.1 coordinate 19,827, forward strand.
TGATTTTTAACCGCCTTCAGATAATCATCCATAAATCCGATCAAGCCCAGCCAGAAAGTCACCAGTAACACCATCAGGATGAAATAATTGGTTATATCCGCCCACAGTACGGTCGGAACGATTATGGCAATCAGAATAATGGCGCCACCCATGGTCGGCGTCCCCTCTTTGGACAAATGGCTTTGCGGTCCTTCTTCGCGGATTTTTTCCTTAATCTGGTATTTCTTTAAAATTCTGATAAAAAACGAACCCAGTAAAAGTGAGATGAGAATTGCTGTGATCGTCGCCGCGGCGGTACGAAAAGTAATATACCGGAATAGATTAAATCCGGAGATATATTCGGTCAAATGTATGAATAAATGGTAAAGCATTTCAGTTTTGCTTGAAGGCCGCTCCCTTTAACAGGATTATTATTTTTTCCAATCCGATGCCGCGCGAGGCCTTGATATAAACAATATCTCCCCTCTTAATATCCGCCATCAAAGCCTCGCCGGCATTTTCGGTATTGTCAAAATGTTTAATATTCTTTCTATTAAGGCCTTTCTCGATTGCCGCCCGGTCGATATCTACCGAGAGCGGTCCGACCGTCAGGATATTATCAAAATTCAGTTGCACCAACAGTTCCCCGATCCTTCGATGAAATTCCCCGGTCTTTTCGCCAAGCTCAAGCATGTCCCCGATAACAACAATACTCCTGCGGCCTTTCATCGCGGGCGTTTTAATATATCGTGCAAAGGATTCCAAACCGGATTTCATCGATACCGGATTGGCATTGTAGCAGTCGGCAATCAGAGTCAATCCGTTAATGTTTTCGATTTCTCCACGGTACGGTGCAAAATCGAAATTGATATCATTTAATTCATCCGGTTTAATATCCATACCCAAAACTCTGCAAACTGCGTATGCGGCCAGAAGATTGTACACCTGATGATCACCGAATAGTCTTATTTTTACCGGATAACCGTCAATCTTGACCGTCGGTAAACCGTCTTCCGATACAACCGCCCTTTCAGCGTGAATATCCGCTGAGGTATCAAGACCGTATGTAAAGAAATCTCTCTCCCTTTTGGCTGCCGCCTGCATTACTATCGGATCGTCGGCATTAATAATAACCGGCTTATCGACACCAAGCGTATCGACCAGCTCGAATTTGGCCTCGGCGACATTTTCGACGGTACTCAGAGTTTCCAGATGCGTCGGTCCGACATTGGTAATCACTGCAAGATCAGGTGCGGCCATCATAGCTAATCGTGTCATTTCACCGGGGACGGATATACCCAACTCAAAAATCCCGTATTCGGTATCGACCGGCATTCCGAAAATCGCCAGCGGCAGGCCGTACAGATTATTCAGATTGCCGGAAGAGCGGTAGCAGGTTTTATCAAAAGATTGAATCAGGGCGTATACGAATTCTTTGGTGGTTGTTTTTCCGTTGGAGCCAGTAATAGCGATTATTTTCGTGTTTGCTTGCTGTCGGTAAACGGCGGCCAGGCGCATCATTGAATGATGCGTGTTTTCGACCCTGACAACCGGGACATTATCGCCAATTTCATCTAAATATTGATAATCACGATTGATAACCAGACCGGCGCATTTCTTTTTTAATGCATCCCGGATGTACTCATGACCGTCATTATTCTCACCTTTGATGGCGATAAACAACTCCGCCTCTTTTATTGTTCGGCTGTCGATCGAGACACCCCTGAATACAGTCGACGCTATAGTATCGTTTACCAGCGTTCCGCCGATTTCCTGAGCCAACGTTGCAAAATCCATTTCAATCACCGCGCTTAATCCTCTTTATATCCCCTTGACTCCAGCACCCGAATAATTTCCTCGCGCTCCTCGAAAGGATACCTCTTTGTCCCTATTTCCTGATAATTCTCGGCCCCCTTCCCGGCGAAAAGCAGCATATCGTTTTTCTCAGCCCGGCCGATAATATGTTCGATGGCTTCACGCCGGTCCGGAATCACCACGAAATTCTTATTCACCATACCCGGTATAATATCTTCGATAATTTTCAGCGGATCCTCGGTGCGGGGATTGTCGGAAGTTATCACCGAAAAATCGGCATTGGACGAAGCTGCCTGACCCATCAGCGAACGCTTGCCGCGATCCCGATCGCCGCCGCAGCCAAACATTATTTTCAGCGGTCCCCGGGCAATCTCGCGCGCCGATTGACAGAGCCGTTCGATGGCATCGGGCGTATGCGCATAGTCAATAATTATCGAAAATGGCTGACCCATATCAATCGGTTGAAAACGACCCGGGACCGGAGTGGCCTTTTCCAAACCGTGTATGATGGTATCGATATCGATATTGAGGCCGATACCGGCCGCCGCTGCGCCGACGGCATTGGAAAGATGGTACCTGCCCGGAAGACGGATCGAAACCCTTCCCGTACCATAAGGTGTAACGAGAGTAAAATCCGATTTGTCCGGATAAAGCGAGACATCTTTTATGTATACATCTGCAAGACTATTCTTGGCGGAATATGTAATCAAGTTGCAGTGAACGTCGCCGACAAAAGATGCGTATTCTTTCACGTCGGCATTTAAAACGATGTACTTATCGGGGTCGCGGAGTTTTTCCAGAAGCAATTTTTTGGCCTTAAGATAATCATCCATCGTCTTATGGAAATCGAGATGGTCGCGACTGAAATTCGTGTACAAACCTACTTGAAAATTTATATTCTCGACGCGCTTCAAAACCAGCGCATGGGACGATACTTCCACGACGGCATGACTGCACCCGGCGTTTTTCATTTCATAAAAGTATTTTTGCAGGTCGGGCGATTCGGGTGTCGTTCTTTCCGCTTTGTACTTATTATCGCCGGTATCATAAGTGAGTGAATTAAGAGCGCCGACTTTTTTGCCCGAAGCCCTTAATATTTCCTGTATAAGATAAACCGACGTACTTTTACCGTTGGTCCCGGTCACACCGATGAAAATCATTCCCTCGCCCGGCTTACCATAGAAGCCGGCCGCGACATCGGCCATCGCATTCCGAATCGACGGGACAACGATACGGGGAATATTCATTTCATTATCCTCGTCGGTGAGAATCGCCACGGCGCCGTTGTTGACAGCATCGGCAATAAAATCATTTCCGTTCATTTTAAAACCACTGACCGCGACAAACAACATCCCCGCTTTAATCCGGCGAGAATCGTAATCGATACCGGTCACCTCAACATTGCCGTCGCCTACCAATCTCGAATCTTCCACAAATTTCATCAATTCTTTTAGCTTCATTAAATCAACCCTCAGCCGCTGCCGCATCTCAATGAGCAGAATAAATTTGTCTTAAGCACCGCGCCGGCCTCCGGAAACTGCTTTTTGACTCTTCCCGTCCCGGTGATTTTGAAATCTATTCCCTGATAATCCAGAATCGCCATTGCCGTTCGAATTTTCATTCCGATCATATCGAACAGGGTGATATCCTCACTCGATTCGGATTGCACGACGACAGCAACGATATCCTCGCCCGGAATCCTGCGGCCTTCGGGCGGATACTGCCAGACAACCATACCCTCCGAATGATTGGCATTTAAATTGATTCCTTCCTTCATTGCGACTTTCTTTGCCAGGCCGATATCCTGGCCGATAAAATCAGGAATCTCAATCATCCTTGCTCCATCTTCACCGGCCAGAAGTCGGGACCGAGGATCAAATTTCTCCGAATTGGCTATGGCATATCTTTCCGCCATATTTCTAAACGCAGGCCCGGCCGTGTGCCCGCCGTAGTGCACCGGCTCGGGCTCTTTCAGGACAACTATCCCGGCCACCTTCGGGTCTTCAGCCGGGAAAAATCCGAAAAAAGAAGCCATAAACTTATTTTTAATATATCCACCATTCTTTAAATCGGGAATTTCGGCCGTCCCTGTTTTACCCGCGAGAGTAATAATATCGGACTTCGCCGGTATGGCGGTTCCGCATTCCACCACACCGGTCATAAATGAACGAAGTAGCGCGGCGTTATCACTATTTATAACCTTGGCGACCAACTCGGGTTTCATTCGTTTGATTAATTTTCCCCGGTCATTTATGATCCCGCGAATTATCGACGGGCGATATAACCGCCCTCCGTTGGCGATAGCGGACACGGCCGTGGCCAGTTGCAGTGCCGTCGCTGAAATCGAATGCCCCATGGCCAGAGCGGCAATGTTATATTCCGACCAAACTTCTGCCTTTCTGACCACACCGCTTTGCTCTCCGGGAAGATCGATAAAACAGTTATCCCCGAAACCGAAGCGCCGCGCGTTATCATATAAGTTATCGCCTCCCAATCGGAGAGCCAGTTTACCGATTCCGATATTGCTGGAATGTTCGATTATCTCCCGAAAAGTGAGTGAATCGAATTCTTTGTCATCGTGCAATCTTCTGCGGCCGCACTTCCAGACGCCCTTTTCACAGTAAACTTTTTCATCCGGGTCGACCAGGTCTTTTTCTAGCAAGGCGGCGGCTGTGAATACTTTAAATAACGATCCGGGTTCAAAACAATTGCTGACTGCTCTTAACTTTACAATATCCGTCTTCCCATCTGCGACATAGTCGGCAGCCGCCAGGATCTCTGCTGTCCGGCAATCTAAAAACAGGGCCATCCCCTCTGTGGCACCATATTCCTCCACCGCCGCCTTTAATTCTTCTTCGACTATTTCCTGAAAATACCAGTCAACAGTGAGGATAATCGAGTTACCCGCCACCGGTTTTACGACCGGAACTTCATCGATTCGATAAGTATTTCTATGGGCATCGCGAATATAATCGATCAGCCCGGGTTGCCCCGCCAGAATCGAATCACAGCTATATTCCAGACCGGATAAGCCCCGGCAGTCGACATCTGTGTTACCCAGAAGCTGTCGACCCACACCGGGGAAAGGATAGACGCGTTGCGATTCTTTCTTCAGATACAGGCCGGGAATGCTATCCCGGGCGATGCGTTCCGCGAGTCCATCATCCAGATGCCTATCAATCCAGGTAAAACGCTCGGATTTCAGAGAAAAATTCCGGCGTGATCTTCCTGACGGGCAACCGTACAATTTATCCAGATACCTGTACGCTCTATTTATCTCTCGCTTCCCGGAAGGATAGGCGTACAGTGAATTAGTGATGGTATTAATCGCAACTTGTCGTCCTTTGCGGTCGAATATCAATCCGCGATCGGCCCTGACACCGATTTCTCCCGATGATTGCTTCTGTGCTTTCTCACCATATTCACTTCCGTGCACCACCTGAATTTCGAAAAGCCGATAAACAATACAGCAAAAGGCGATAATCAATACCAAAAACAGAAAATACAGCCTCGGTTTACTTGATCTGGCTTTCATCGGTTTCAAAAATATCTATGGTTTCGGCGTTACTCTCGCTCAGGGTTGGAAGGTGGTCGGCAATCTTATGCAGAGACGAGATGACTTCCTGCAATCCTTCCGGCCCGGGCGTACTCTCCTTAAATGTCAGAGTAAAAATGTTTTCGGATCGGGTGCCGGACATGTGCAATTGCTCGCCGGCGATTTTCTCGATTCGCGACAGGCTGGAAAATTCAAGAATTTCCAGATTCGCTTTCTTCACGATATCCGTCAGTTTCTTGTTTTTGGTCTCGAGAGCCGACACTTCCTTAACCAAACGCATCACATATACTCTCTGCCAGATGTGCAGGCAGGCAAGGATTATTAGCGACCCGATGACCAGAACAGGTATTATCGTTCGCGATGAGACCAGCTTTTTTTTCAGAGATTTTCTGATATTGCCGGTGGCCCGATATCTTTCGACGGATATTTTCATATTTCAGGCTATCTTTTCCACGGCTCGTAATTTCGCCGATCTGGCCCGGCTGTTTTTTTTCATTTCATCTCCGGAAGGTTTCACAACTCGCCGGGTCAGGAGTTTTACGCTGGGCTTACGGCCGCAAACGCAGACCGGAAATTCATCCGGGCAGATACAGCCTTTGGCTTCACTCGAAAAAAATCTTTTGACGATACGGTCTTCAAGCGAATGATACGAAATGACGACCAGATGCCCTCCGGAGCAGAGAAAAGACAACGCTTGCGGCAGGACTTTCTCGAGCTTGCTTAACTCCTGATTGACCTCTATCCGCACCGCCTGAAAAGTCCTGGCCAGCGAGGCGGACATATATTTCGGCGACAGGACCGGTTCCAGAACTTTCCGCAACTGATTGGTAGTACTGATTCTTTCTTTTTGACGATATGTGCAGATAGCGGAGGCGGCCTGCCGTGCTCTTTTTTCTTCGCCATATTTTCGAAAAAGCAGCGTCAATCGCTCTTTGGAATAATCATTGATAATATCTTCGGCTGTCATTTCGCAATCGGGGCCCATACGCATATCCAGCGGTCCGTCGTGCATATAAGAAAAACCACGATGGGGGGAATCGACCTGATGCGAGGAAAGCCCCTGGTCTATCAGTGCGCCGTCAATCGTCCGTGATCCAATCTCTTCCATTACCGTTTCCAACCGGTCAAAATTACTGTTTATAATTTTTATCTTTTGCGGCAGCCCTTTCAGGATTTTCTCCGAGAACGCGACTGCTTCCGGGTCTCGATCAACTCCGACCAGAACCGCCCTGTTCGAAAGAATTTTCGAAATATGCTTAAGGTGACCGCCTCCTCCCAGCGTCAGGTCGATATACAATCCGTCGCGGCGGGTAATAAGAAACTTCGCCACTTCGTCGACCATCACCGGGTCATGGAAGCTGTTACTCTTTTTGCGGGCGGTTGACGTCAAAAAGTTTTTCTGCTACCTCCTCATAACTCTTGCCGTAACCATCCAGATACTCCTGATACTTGTCCGGATCCCATAATTCAATCCAGCGATTGGCCCCGATGAGCAAAATCTCGCGAGAAAGTCCCGCCTCCTTCTGGAGGTTGGCTGGAATCAACATCCGACCCTGGCGATCAAGATTAATCGGAATGGCCCCGGAATACAGGCGACGCCCGAAATATCTGAAATCCTTGCGCGTAAAATCGAGCGTATCCAGTCTTCCTTTTATAACTTCCCACTGTTTTCTGGGGTAAAGTGTCAGGCACCCGTCCAGCCCTTTGGCAAGCATGAAGCCGTCAGCGGCCTCGGGTTCGGTCGCCGTGTCAGGACGAAGCTTCGAAGGAAGGGCGATTCGTCCCTTCTTATCCATCAGTACCATGTATTGACCATAGAATTCGGCCAAGGCGATTCCTCCACTTTCCTCCACTTTATGCCATAATTAACCATATGTATTGATTTTTTCTCAACATGTCAAGAGAAAAATTATAAAAATTTTTTGTGTAAGTTATTCGGTCATGGCAATTAACGGAAATTATTTAATAAGTGCGTACTAATCCGGTGAATTATATTCAGTTCCGAGTATTAGTTCAAGTCCCACATTTAAAAAAAAGATTCATTTTTTTTCCATAACATATTGAGGGACACCCATAATTTTTTACGAAATCTTGTTGTCCCGTTTTTGAACAGCCTCGTAGTTATGCAACTGATTAAATAGCATACGATTACATTTTAATTTTTCTTCAGAAGTTACACCCGGAAGGCAATCCTCTTGCACCCTTTCTAAGCGGTTGCAAATTGAAACGGAGGATAAAAAATGAGTAAGAGGATTATATATTGTTGCGTTATTTTGTTAATAATCGTCGGTGGCGATTTCGCTGCCGCGAATTCAACGGAATGGGAATTTTCGCCGGATTCTCTAAAAATCCCGGATAAGGAATTTGCCTATTTCTATCCCGGCTTGCCCAATATAGATATTAATAAAAATTTATCGCTGCCGGCCTTGACCATATATCTTGAAACCGGTTCTGAAATAGCGGAATCCGATTTTATCGTAAAGTCGGATGATCAAATAATCATAGGCACGATATCGCCCGAGATGACTGTTTATGACGAGCAGATTACATCCGTCGATTCGAATTTCCATCCCCCTCATCAAAGTCGTTTGGCGACCCGATCGGTTGTCTATAATCTTCAGAGAATAAAGACACAATCCTTCGGCGGCTATGCCGTTACGATCCTGCCGGTCACAATAGACGAAAATTATAATATTGTATTCAATCGGATTATCTCATTATCAGACGAATTTTCAATAACCGTGACCAGAGACGCTCATAAGCTGATTTCCGAATCGATAGCGGGATTGAGTTCTTCTAAACTGACACGGGTTGGAAAATCCGGAAGTGTCAATGGCGTCCCTTTGGGAATTGAATATGTAATCATTACGTCGCCGGGTCTGGCGGAAATTTTCAAGGAGCTCTCCGCTTTAAAAAATGCGACCGGGGTTTTGTCGGCAATTGCCCTGACCGATTCGATCTACGTTCACTACTCAGGCGTCGACAATGCCGAAAAAATTCGCAACTATCTGATCGATTTTTATCAGGACGGCGGTGTATATGTTTTGCTGGGCGGGGACGATATCCTTGTCCCGGTTCGGTACGTCTATTACTATAATACGTCGGCGCCGCCAACCGACCCGTATTATTTAATGCCGAGCGATTTGTACTACGCCGATATCGACGGCGAGTGGGAAGTCGACGGTGACGGAATTTGGGGCGAACCCACTGATGATTCGCCGGATTTGATTCCGGATTTGATCGTGGGGCGATTGCCGGTCAGGACGGTGGCTGCCGTCCGGCAGTACATCGCCAAATTAAAAAATTATCTGACCAATCCGGGGAACGGTGATTTTGATTATTTAACGAAATCGTTCTTCTTTTCGTCGGATCAGATGCGTGACTATCCGGTGGGTGGTCAGCATGGTGTGATTGCCGAAGAGATTCCGGCTAATTTCGATATCGATACTGTTCTGGGGGTCGAATCACCGACCGGAGATGACCCCAGTCCGACCAATGCCATGGGCGAGATCTGCATCGGTATAATCTCCGGGGGATACGGTTTTATTCATATTCTTGCGCACGGGCGTATCGACGGTTTCATGGTCAAATCGGCCAACTACGGTGATTGGCCGGCATCATTGATCGTAACGGCCCCGCAGGATTATAATCACGGCAGCATTGTTGACCTTGCAAAAAACAATGAAACCTCACTTTATTATTCCCTATCATGCAATGCCGGTGCCTACGATCTGGATTCGACCGATGGGATCAGCAGTGACTGGTCGCTTGTCGAAAGACTGATAGCATCCGATTCCTGCGGCGCGATCGGGATGGTGGCCAATGCGCGCTGGGGATGGGTGTACTCCAGCTATCATCTTCAGAAAGCCTTCACAAAAAATCTTTATGGCAGCGCCGAAGGAAATCCGGTCCTGGCGATGTATTATTCGTGGATCGACTATCCCTACTATCGCGATCTGATTTACGGCCAGAATTATTTCGGCGATCCGGCCCTAAAAATATATAGTTCAATCCCGGAGGTATTCGATATGGAGATAATCCCCCGGCGGGGTACGTACCGGATAAACCTGCATAATAACAGCGAGCCGATTGCCGGTGCGATTATTACCTTATCACTCGGCGGAACCGTTTTGGAATGCGGCAGCAGCGATGAAAATGGGCAGTACACCATCGCGGCTGGATTAAACTACGGAGATGAATACTTGATCACCGCCGTAAAAGATGGCTGGACCCTAAACCAGAAGGCTTTTACACCCTCGATGGTACTATCCGTCGAAGACGAGGATAACACTCGACCCCGAAAATTTAATCTTGAACAGAATTTTCCGAATCCCTTTAATCCGAGCACCAGGATAAAATACAGTTTGCCGACCAGATCGGATATAACATTGAACATCGTTAATGTTCTGGGGCAGACAATCAAGACCATTTCCATTGTCAATCAGTCGCCCGGCTATCATACGATAATCTGGGATGGTACCGACGATCGAAATAACCGGATGTCGTCGGGGATTTATTTTTTGCGCCTGACAGCCGGCGATATGCAACAATCCCGGAAAATGATAATGATAAAATAATAATTATCGTTCGAACCGCGAAAAAACAGCGCGAACGCAGGCCGAGACAAAAAGCAATGCCCCCCAGAAATACAGAACCGGACGAGTAAGTAAATTTCTGTCATATTTCCTGAAATATTTATACATTGCCCGGTGCGACTCCATAATCATTGCCGCTTTTCTTTTACGCGTCGAGGCGCCGACATGATGTATCACCACCGCTTCCGGATAGTACAGATTTTCATACCCGGCCTGTTTGACCCGCCGACAGTAATCGACGTCATTGAAAAATAAGGGAAAATTCGTATCGAAATAGCCGACCTTCACGAAAACCCTGCGACGAATCATCAACGCCGCTCCCATCGGCTGATCGACCGTTTTTTCCGTTTGGTGATCGAACCATCCCATTTTCCAATTGGAATATATTTTCGACTCGGGGAATAAATAAGTCAGGCCGCTGAATTCATAAAATAGGTCTCGATAACGCGGAAACGAACGGGCCGATTTTTGAAGCGTACCCTCGGGACTGATATACTTCGGCCCGATCGTACCGATTTGATTATCCTGTTTCATTCTCTCGGCAAGTTTCGGAATAGCCCTGTTTATTATTTTCGTATCCTGGTTCAAAATTAAAATAAACTCGCCTTCGGCTGTTTCCAATCCCTGATTGACCGCCCGGGCAAAACCCGGATTACTCTCATTATTAATCTGATGTACCTGAGGATATTTGTCCTTGATAAGTTCGACAGTGCCATCCGTCGAACCGTTGTCGACGACAATAACCTCGAAGGCAGTACTCTCCAGGGAATCAATCACCGAGGAAATACAGTCTTTGATATAATCGATACCATCGTAACTGATAATTATCACCGATATAAGATTTTCATTTTCTTTCATGATAATATCCGGTCCAGCAGCCGGGCATATTTTTCGGCCATTGCCTCGGTCGAATATTTATAATTTATTTCGTCGCCCGTTTCAGTGCGTTGTCTGATATTATTTCTATTTTCATAAATGTTTATAATGTACTGCGACATTTTTTCAATGGCACCATGCTGAACGACTTTTCCGTATTTATATTCATTCAATAACGCCGCCGCGTCGGAGTCTTCCGGGACAACACCGAGGATCGGTAATCCGGACACGAGGTAATCAAAAATCCGACCGGGTAAAATATGATAATTATCGAATTCATTAACCGACAGATAAAGCATATCGGACCCGGATAAGACTTCAATTGCCGTTTTCGCCGGAAGGTAACCGTGCAGACTGACATTATCATGCAAATCGTACTTATCTATCAGATTTATTGATTCGCGATCGATATTCCCGACATGAAGAATCGAGAAATTATCCTTTAAAGAAGAATTCTCTCTTATCAATAGATTAATCGCCTTGAATAACGGTTCAATCGGACACAGATAATTAATCGTCCCCAGAATTCCGACGATAAATTTGGCATCGTCTCTCTTTCTGTCAGATCGCCAGCTTTTCGTATCGTCAATCTCGGCACCGTTCATAATAACCTCTCCCCGCCCGAGATAATTCCTGATGCCGTTGTTCACGCAAACCAGCTCATCCGCTTTATCGAAAAAACTTTTCTTTAAAGCCTCCGCTTTTAATATCTGATCTGGTGATGAGTACACTTTTTCGATCGGCAGCGAAAACCAGAAATCCCTGAAATCGGCGATCCAGGGAATATTAAAAGTATCTTTCAGCTTCATTCCGATTATGTGTGCCGAGGGTGGCGGCGAAGAAGTTATTATTGCCGAAATGTTATAATCTTCTATAACCTTTTTTGCAGCGCGAAGCGCGAACCAAATCCATCCTTTTTTCGAATCGGGAAAAAATAGCGATGTCTGCGCCGGTAATTTTATTGTTGACCGCTTCTGCCGCCTGAAACCCAATAAGTACATCAGTCTGGCCGGATCAAACGAGCCGGTTCGTATTATTGGATTTTCGAAACCGGATAATCGCCTTGAATAATCGTACTCGGGATAAAAGATATTTTTGACCGTTAACACGGTAACATCATAACTATATTCGGGAAGATATTTATATAATGCGTACGGTCGTTTGACTCCGCCCAATGCCAGTGGCGGAAAATAGTACGATATCAAGAGTATATTATTTTTATCCGGCATTCTCTAAAAGACCTTCCATCGCCTGTATTGTTTGCTGAATATTTTTCTCAAACAAACCGTTCGCCATGACTTTTTCGTAATTTAATTTAATTATAGCACTTATATCCGGAGAATTGTTAAGCAGATTATAAATTGCATTGTAAAGCGATTGATTATCTTTCGGATTAAAAAGGGAGGCGTTATTTCGGTCAACCCAATCCTTGACTCCGGGAATATCGCCGACAACCGGGTACAGACCGGCGGCCATCGCTTCGATCAGCGAGGCCGGCGAAGAATCCGAAAGCGATGCCGACAGGTATATATCGAAACCGGCCAAGAAATTTATATATTCATTACGCGGTTTGAAATCATAAAATTCTATCGCATCACCGGAGAATTTTCTACTTACGATATTATTAAATTTATCAAGTTCATCACCGCGGGATGAAAAAGTTATTGTAATCTGTTTTTCTTTGATCAATCCCGCCAACGATTCCAGGACAAAGAGATTATTATATATTTTATTAAACGGGCGCGGGCATAAAATTGAAATCGGTCTTTTTTCCGTAAAATCAATCAGCCGTTTATTCTTGATAATCTCCAGCATCTCCGGCTCGACTCCCCAGGGGATTACTTCGTAATTCTCAACTCGGTGAAGTTCCTGCACTTTACTTTTGACATACGTCGAATCGACAAAAACATGAGCGGTTTTCGAAAGAGCGTACATCACTTTTCGACGATGAGCGATCGATTTCCCCGGCGAGATGAGAATATCCGAGCCGAGACAATGAAGCGCCACCGGTATGCGCTTCCAGACTTTGGATAGAGCAACTGAAAAACCATAAGTCGAGGCGAAATGCGGATTGACTATTTCCGGATTTATTTTTCGCACCAGTTCTTTTATTTCACGATTAACGAATACATAACTTAATGACCGGCTGACCGATTTTTTCTTAAGTTGAATATCGACCGTCTCACCGCGTTCAAGCGAAGCCAGCACCACATCAACTCCGGCGCGACGAAGCTGCTCCTGATATCGAACGGTATGCACGGCGCGGCCATCGGCCAGCATTAAAATCCTCACGACTATCTCCGGCGATAAAGCAGTTTTCCCAAACGACTGTAATGAGTATAATATTCCAAAGTGACTTCCCGACCCCCCCATCTTTTTTTATAATCACGCAAAGACTCGGCCCCCGGCGGTGACGAACCCAGATTGATTGTCTTAATCTTATTTTCAACGGCATAATTAATTATATAATCCAGCAAAAGATAACCGGGTTTCAAATGTCCATATTCCTTATCCGAATAGTACTGCCAGGTCAACAATTGTGACCGATCTATAAAGCAAATTCGGGAACCAATCATCTTATTTTCGCCGAATACCGATAACCAGAGAATTCGGTCGTCGTTGATGGACAATTTCAGCAACTCGCGAAACCAGATTTTAGGATATCGCGGTTCGGCATTATGGCGGCGACCGGTTTTTTCGACCAATTCAAAAAAAACATCCAGATAATCAAACTTATCGAAAATAGCAACAATCGCGCCCCGGCGTTTGCCGGTTCTAATATGCTCCCTTATTTTGCTGTCCGGCGGCGTAAACGATGCATTTCCAAGATGGATGATCTGCGTGACCATATCCCGGCGGTGGAAGTTCTTATTATCGATCTCAACCGAAGGATTATGTATATCAGCCCGCAAAACTCTTTTAGATTTTAGCCAACCTAAAACAGACCGGATAAACTCTCCCTTCTCAGCTGAAGTATAATTTTCTGCATAGTACGGCCCGCCGTTCAGGCCGTCCGGCATCGATTGAAAACGACTTAAAAACGAACGACCGAACATAACTCCCGCCATCCCGGCCATAAGTCCGCCATTATTTTCTTCAAGAAAAAATACGTCGCGGCCGCTCATGGTCCGCCAGATACGAACAAACTCCGGCGAGGAATACAGAGAATTCTTTATAATAATTGACCATTCGTCTCCGGGCAGATTTTCGGCTGAGCAAATCTTAAATGCCATTATTTTCTGATAAGCAAAATCTTTCCGCGACCGACAGCCCCATCCTCGGTCGTCAACAGGTACAAATATACGCCGGAGGCCACGTTCTGCTGCTGCTGATTTTTGCCGTCCCACGGGACATTGATATCGGCGACTCTGACCAGTTCGCCGTTGGCGGTAAAAATCCTGACTTCGGCTTCACCGTCGTAATTAAAGGAAAGTACATCGTCGCTGCTGCGGATGATGAACGGATTGGGAAAAGCAATGGTTTCTTCGATATCACTCGTCGGCGGACCGATAATGGATTTATATATCGCCATTCCCTCGGGCGTTCCGATCCAGAGATCGAACGTGGCTGGATTTATGATAAGTTCGTCGATATTATCATTCGTAAGGCCGGAATTCAGTGTCGTAAAGACACTGGTATTTCCGGTCCCGGCTTCATACAGAGCCAGGCCGTCCTGCGAACCCATCCAGATATTTCCGCGCCGGTCGAATTCCAGAGAAATAACGGCGGGACCGAATCCGTCGGGAAGAACGGCATTCACGAATCGATCGATGCCGACGTCATATTTCGATAAACCGTATCTCGTCCCCACCCATAGGCCGCCATCTTTGTCAAACTTCACCGTTTTGACATCATCCGAACCGAGCCAGCTGTTGTCTTCACGCAGATTGGCCACCGAATCATCGGTTTTATCGAAAGGATCCGGGCCGAAATAATAATAATAGACACCCTTATCCGACGTTCCGACGACGAAAACGTCATTGTAACAATCGATAGAATACAAAAAATCTACAATTATACCTTCGTTCGGACCGAATGATCCCCAGCGCGTAATATCATCCAGATCCACGACGCGAACCTGATTACCGTCGCGACTCGCGAAATTAATCATAAACAAATAATGTGAGGTGCGGGCCAATCCATTTACAACGATTTGATAATCACTACTCGCCCCGGCTATCGTATGAAGCGTCGAATTATATTCGCTAAATCTTATCAGCGAATCTTCTGTTATAAGATTGACGCTCGCTCCCCAGGTGCTTACCCAGATATAATTGCTGTCGTCCTGAATTATTGAAGTCACCTTTTCACCCACATCGGTATAATCGAGTTTTTGCCATCTATTGCCATCATACATCGCAATGCCGTCGATGAGAAAACCACCGACAATACGCCCGTCGGCATTCGATGAAAGCGCCGTAACGGTTTTGCCCGGCAAACCGCCGGCGTCGAATATGTGCGCCGAATCGGTTTCATAATATAATCCCGAGGCGTAATCGCCGACCCAGTGCACGGTATCGATTATACGACCACAGGAAAAGGCACCATCCTGAAATCCGGCCCAACCGTTCCAGCGTATTATCGGATCGGTGTAGATAAAATACCCGCCGGCGCCGTAAATCATCAATGAATCACCTATCACGTACATATGTTTAACGACAACCGATGCCCGGGTCGGCACGTCAAAGAGGCTATCGGGTACAGTATGACCGGCATCGATATTCAATCGATAGACATCGTGCGATGTACCTATGTACATCTTATCATGAAAAACTGCCAGCGCCGCGACATGATCAGGTGAGGCTGCATCATAATCCGAAGGCCGGAATGTATTCCAGTTTGCCTGCGATTTCAATAGATCAGGATAATGTTTATCGGCCACCGCGACCCCGTCAGACGTCGCCAGCCAGATACTATCGCCGGTAATCAAAATATCATTGACAGCGACCTCGGCGCTGAGATCGCCATAGCGATAATAAAAATCCTCTATTTGACCACCATCGATATTCTTTGAAAACCGCGCCAGACCGGCCGAGGTCCCTATCCACAGTTGGTCGCCGTCATCTTCGATCGTATACAATGTCAAAAGATTATCATGATCAAAAAACAGGTATGGGGTATAACCGAAAGGCGTACATTTAATAAGTCTGCCATTCCCGGCAATCCAGGTGGTACTCTCGCTATCCTGCATAATATAATAAAGGTCATTCGTCCCCAAACCATCGCTGTTGGTGATTTTCCTGAATCCGAATGTGGCCGGATCGATTTTCAGCCAGCCGCCGGATGTCATGACCTGAAGCGAGTCTTCAAAATAGTCCATATATCGAACTTCGGAGGTAGAGGTGAATGAACTCCAGCCTTCGAACCTGTCGGCATAAGCTGTCGGTAGCAGGAGAATTATAATTGCGACAACGGCCGCGACAACACTCGACATATTTTCGCCCGTTTTCATATGCCGGGTAATATAAAAGAAAACAACGCCTTAATCAATCAAGAGTCTCATATAAAAAATACGAAATCGACATAAAATCGAAGGCCGTTTTTTATCAGGCATACGACTTCCCGCTTTTGATGAAATGATACTACATAAGCAAAATATGTTGACATTGGCTGCAATTAATACTTTTTATAAAGGCTAAAATATTAAAAAGGAGCCTTGTGAATGAGGTTACTGAAAAAACTCGCAAGAAATGTATGCCGGAAGATTCTTGATAATTACGGTGAAAAAGACGCCGGACGGTTATCGATATATTTCAGTGAATTCAATGATTATAACGGATTCATTGCCTCCAATCTCCCCGATTTGAAACCGGCCTATCAAAAATATTTGGACGAGGTTTCCACCGTCGATATGGCCCTTTCATTCGAAACCTCGCAATTGTTATACGCCTTGGCAAAAATAAAAAAGGCAAAACGAATTCTCGATCTGGGCAGCGGTTTCAGTTCGTATGTTATGCGTCTTTATGCGAAGAACAGTGGTAATGATGTCACCGTTTATTCGATCGATGACGATAAAGGATGGCTGGAGAAAACGAAAATATTCCTTGATGCTATGCAGGTTTCAACCGAGCATGTTTTGGAATGGAATGATTTTAAGAAAGAGGCGCCGACCGGTTTCGATTTGATTTCCCATGATCTGGGCGGTCTCGAGATACGCGCCGAATCTCTGCCATTCGTTTTAAGCCTGATGGATAAGTCCGGTATCATTGTTTTGGATGATATGCACAAGGCGCGCGGCGGATTAATAAGCGGTTATCGGGCTGTGGCAATTAAAGAGGTTAAAAAATCAGGGATGCTGCTTTTATCCGCGCGAAAATACACCCTTGATACAATCAATCGTTTTTGCGAAATCGCCTTCAATCCTTCGAAATTGTAAGCGCTTTATAGAAATTCAGATTTAAGCTTTCCCGTTCTTTTCCCGGCCCGATTCGGGCGGATCGCCGGAATCTTCATCCTCACGTTTTTCGTCGCGCGCGTATTGAATTTCTTCGACCGCCTTTTTCGACGACATCGTCTCCCAAATCATAAATAGGTTTTCACCTACGAATGTGGTCCCCGATGTAAACATGCTTTTGCCTTTGATTTTGCGATAGATAATATTGATAATCAGCGCCAGCACCCCCAGCGGAATTATAAAATAAAATGCTATAAGGAAATATTGAAACATTCCGTTCATAATCCTGATAAATTTTCTGCTCTATTTTGAATGTTTTTTGCCGGCAAATCTCGCAAACCATTCGTTATCGAGCATGGAAAAGATATAAGTGCCCAAGAAACCGTTTTCGATTTTAATCCTGTCTCGAAGCATGCCGTCAATATGAAAACCAACTTTCTTATAGCAGGCGATCGCCGCTTTATTATTCTCTTCGGTGAATAGCTGAACGCGATGGAGGCGGTGAGTCTTAAAACATAATTCCAAAAATAATTCAAGAATGGACGATCCATTCCCCCGGCCTCGTTTTTCAGGATCGACCACGATGTGCTGAAGATGCACCAAGTCATTTTCGCGATCAACAATCGAATGAACCAGGCCGATTATATTTTCGGTATCATTTTCGACCGCCCGCAAACCGATTTCGGTCAGAATACCGTCATGCTCTTTGGTCAGCAGTCTTGCAAGCTGGTCATCATCGATGGGAGCGGTGAAAATATGAAAGATTTCCAGATCGATCCAGTCTTTTATAATCGCGAAATCTTTTCTCTCCAATTGTTCAAGGCGGATATTCATATTAAATTACTTTTCCGCTACCAAAATATAACAAAACGGGATGTTCTTATTTCGTTCCAGAAGTTTATAATCGGGCGTGATATTATGCTTATATTCGTTGAACTCGGCAATCCGAAGGCCACCTTTTATAGCCGAATTCAGCAGGGCCGAAATAGTGTAGCTGTAATTATAATTCACTCTTGATTTATACCGCACCCGGCCGATATAATCGATCCCCTCTGTATTAATCCACGGCTCGGTGCGGAAATAATCATAAACTATCTTTTCCGGATTGTCCGGGTCAAAACCTTCCTCGCCCTCATCGGCAAACATATAATGAAACGGATGGTTTTCGTAGATAACCAGGTTGCCACCCGGTTTTATCATTTTAGCCACAATTTTAAAAAATTTCACGAAATCCGGCATCCAGGCCAACGCCCCGACCGTAATTAATATCAGGTCAAACCGGTCATTGTATTCGTCATCAATGTCATAAATATCGGTTCGGACAAACGTGCATTTCAATCCCGAAGTTTCAGCAAGCTCCTTCGCCTCTTTCAAAGCATCATCGGAAATATCGAAGCCGACCGCCGATTTGGCCCCGATATTCAGCATTGACAGCGTCTCGCGGCCATTGTTACAGCATACCTGCGCGACATTTTTCCCAACAATCCCCAGCTCTTTCAGCTTCGCCGTTATGACTTCATCAAGAGTAGAGTATCCTATCTTCTTAAATTCTTTCTTATAATCGATTTTGCGCGACTTCTGGTGAACCGGCGTCACTTCATTCCAGGCCAGACGGTTCGCTTCGGTTATCTCCTTAATCGTCAGTTTCTTTTCCATAAAAATTATCCTTTGTCACCAGGCCAATATTTTTTGAACCAGTAGAATCCGAACTCTTCCATCAGCTTTAAATATTCATCGTTGCCGTCAGGCATCTCGTCGGCGCAATAGTGCAAACCGAAATAAACCTGCGCCGGTGTTATATGTCCGTCCTGTTTGATTTTTCCCAGACATCTGGCCGCAAAATCATCTCCATGCACCGTCCGGCAGGCACGTTCGATTCGTTCCAGTCGTTCCGATTTAATCTCCCACGACCAGGGATTCTTTTTATTATAGGCGTCGAGTAATTCCTGATCTTCCAACTCTTGGTACTTTTCACTATGGACGATTACATCAATATTCAGCTTCCTTCGCGGCAGCGGGTAATGTTTCGGATATCCCAGACACAACAGCACGACCGGGAAAACACTTTTCGGAAGTTGAAACATATCGCGCAATTCACGAAAACACTCCAGCACCGTCCCGATATAAACTGAACCCAATCCCAGCGCGTCCGCCGCGGTACATATATTCTGGGCCGCGATAATCGTATCCTGAAACGAAATCCAGAAATTTCGAAATGAACGGTTGCCGGTGAACGGAGCAATTTCAAGCGCCGCCCATCGTTCCAGCCTGCGCCAGTCGAGGCAGAAAAGGAGATTAACCGGCGCCTCGCCGATAAAATCCTGCTCGCACATTTCGGCCATTTTTCGCTTTGGTGACAGCTCTTCGATTTTGATTATGGAAAAAGGCTGGAGATTACCGCCGGTGGGTGCATGAATTCCGGCTTCGAGAATCAACCGTAAAACATCAGGCGGGATTTTTTTATCCTCGAAACTGCGGACACTGGCGCGTTCATGAAGCAATCTTATGGTTTCGTTGGGATATTCACGTTTGGTATTATCCGCCATGCCGTGATGCGAGCATTCCATCTTTTTCATGTTTCACATAAATCTCCTGAATAAGTTTTCCCCGTCATTATATGCTGTTTTATACTTATTTGGTCGATTACATTTGCCCCGTAAACCGATTCATCGGAAAATTCCAATAAGGGACTCAACAATATTACCGCTGATATTAAAAAGAGCATGAACAACAACGGCCGGAATCAGGCTATCTGTCAGCTCGCGGTAATACCCGGCGATTATGCCCAAAATGAATCCAAAAACGACTATTCCCAGCACGGTAAAAATATCGACCCCCATCGTAAGAAGCATTATATGTATCAGAGCGAAAAATAAGGCGCTGAGCAGGACCGGAAGACTGATACGCACCTTATAAACTACAAATCCGAATTCTTTGAGCGGTGACAAAAAACTCTGCACCAATCCCCGCATTAAAATTTCTTCATAAATGCTTCTGTAAATCCAGACAAAAATGACTATATATAAAAATGGATAATCCTCCATAAATGTCAGCCCTTCGCCCGGCAGAAGAGCCGCCGTTATATTGGCTACAATGCCGACACCGAGACCGAGAAGGAATATCCGCAAAAGGGGCATATTCGTCGGAACCCTGAAGCCGTATGAAGAAAGCCGGCCCCTGCTCAGCAGCAGTATCAGCAACAAAGTAACCGCCATTCCGGCGCTGAAACTTATCAAACCCTTAAGCCAGATGCCGGAAAGGATTGAATCAGGATAATTCTGCAGGATCGTCGTGACCGCCGCTTCGATGTTCAAAACGACCATAATCAAAATAATGCCGATTATTATTCTCAATAATGCTTTAATGATAATATTTTGAAAAACAGCCATTTCTTCCCGTTATTTGATTATAAATATTATATATAAAAAGAAAACACCCTTATGTCATCAAAAAAGACAATATCTAAAATTATGTTTCCTTATTGCCGGCGAATTTCCGGAATCCCCTTCCGGATAAAATAAATCAGCGGTGAACCGATGAGCACCAGGGCAATCCCCGAATATCCCCCGGCGAAACCACCATAATATTTCCCGGATATAATTGTAGCGATATTATGGCCCAGGCCATTGATAATCATTATTACAGCATAAATGATACTCAATCTATAAGACCAGAGTCTCTCCTTAAGGACGGAAATGAAAAGAAACAGAACGATAAAAAAAAGAAAGATATTTATCAGGAGAAACTGCGGCAGGCCCCCCACTTTTTCTATCAGGAAAAATCGCCCCAGGATTTCTTCGATCACATGACCGATATGCGCCGTCAGCATCAGAATATAAAATATGATAATCTTTCTTCGTGATGCCGACATCGCAGGTGATTAGCGTCAGGTAATATCGACCAGCTCGACATCGAAGGTCAGCGCCTTCCCCGCCAGCGGGTGGTTGGCATCGAAAATTACGGCATCATCTTTGACTCCGGCAATAGTGACATCAAGAATATTTCCGTCATTCTGCCGCACTTTAATCCGCTGGCCAATCTTTATCTCCATTAATAGATCGTCGCGCGTGGTACCGTAGCCCTCTTCCGGCGCAACCGTCATCGTCTTCTTGTCGCCGACCTCCATTCCAACCAGATTCTTTTCAAAGCCGGGAATGACTTCATT
The DNA here is from genome assembly GCA_964467955.1 of uncultured Ignavibacteriaceae bacterium. Classification (GTDB taxonomy): domain Bacteria; phylum Zixibacteria; class MSB-5A5; order GN15; family PGXB01; genus CAYXTW01. Next base: position 41,207 of record CAYXTW010000021.1, read on the forward strand.
CTTGCCGACAGTAAATTCAAACGGGGGTCGATCTTTCGAGCTGTCGAATACCGTTCCATCCTCCAGCTTACCGGTATAATGAACTTTGACCTTATCGCCGCTTTTCACTTTGCTCATGCGAGCCTCCTCTTCTTCCGAATTCACATTTCCATACCTTACCTGTATATTCGGCATAAGTATGCTATTTATGTAGAAACGAAATTGTTGAATAAAATGCAAACCTTTTATCGGTTTTTATTTTTGGAAAAATCAGAGGAAAATTCGCTGTGCAGGATCGAGTAAACTTTTAAATCCACAAACTTATCCCACTTTTTCATCTGCTGTCGATGACAGCCTTCATAAGTCATCCCGATTTTTTCCATGACGCGTCCCGAGGATATATTTTCTGAAAAATGAGAGGCGTGAATTCGATTTAGATGCAACTGCTCAAACCCGTAGCGAACGACCGCCTGCGCCGCCTCGGTGCAGTAGCCCTGGTTCCAGTATGGTTTTCCTATCCAATAGCCCAGCTCGGCGCTTTCGTGCCGCTGATTAATTACCAATCCGACGGCGCCGATAAGTATCCCGTCATCGCGAAGAGTTATCGCAAAATTCGCCAACTCTCCTTTTTCAAATCTTTCCTTATGAGTCGAAATCCATTGCTCGGCCATCCCGTCTTCATAAGGATGCGGTATATTCAACGTCGTCTTCGCTATAGCCTTTTCACCGGCCAATTTTTGTACTACCGCGGCATCGTCCAGAGTAAATGGTCGCAAAAAAAGTCTCTCAGTGCTAATTTCCGGTTGTCGAGACATTTATATCTCCCTGTACTTTATCGAAGTTCGATATTATAGAAAAGCCACCTATATATCAAAATATTTTCAAAGCAATCACAGGAAAATACAATTATTTTAAATCATTTTTTCCTTTTGCGTTTTTTCTTCGAATTGGTCGCCTGCGCCCGTACGGCGGCATCAAAGGCTTTCGCCGCCCACTCTTTTAACATATTGTCATCTTCCAGCACGTCCGGAGGTACTTCAAAGTAACTCATCGAATATGGCTTATCATCGTATGGCTTAAAGGGATCCATACCGGCATCTTCATAATCAGGTCGATTAATATCATCGACCTTAAAATATAGTACATTTTTCGAGGCCAGCGCGAAAAATACCGAGTCAAGATAAAGTCCCAGACCGCCGAACATTTTTCTGGCGACGACCGGCCCGAAGCAGGCCAGCCGTTCCAAAATATACTCCTGATATTCCTCACTGACCGACATGGTTAAAATACTGCCAAAACCCATTTATAGCTATCGGATAGGAATATAATTTATAAAAATAATTACTCAAATTAAAGAATCTCTTCATGAAATTTCTGATTATATGTTATTTTCGTAATGTCGAATCCAGATAGTCGAAGTACCACGGTGCTGTTTTTAGAAGCCATCGTTTATGCAATTCCATTCTATCATTATCTTTTTCACCGACAGCATACATATATAGCGCCCTATGTGCCAGGAACGACAATGAATCCTGTTTCAGAATATTATGAAGCATAATCTTGGCGTTATCCTCTCGACCTATCATTTTTAGGCTCAGCGCGGCTGAATAGGCCAAGCCCAGATTATAAGGCTGGGGAGAAATGCTCATTGCTTTCATATAATATTGAACCGCCAATTTATGATTCTGATAAGCGCTGGCGTCGAGTCCAGCCTTATAATACTCTACATATTCAATGGGATAATATGGCTTGATTTCTCCTTCAAGAGGTCTTACCTTTTTGAAAGCTGTAACCATTACGCCGTTCGGAGCATAAACAGGATGTTTATAATTCCATCCCACTACTCGATATGATTCAATAAATTGTCTGTAAACCATTAGGGCGCGTTCCGCAGGAGCCGAAGGTTTCATTTCTGTCGAAAAGACTATATAATCCGGTTCATTGCTCAATAAATATTTCGAATTGTGTTTTTTCTCTTTCCATGTAAGCTTCATACCGGGAAATGGAGTCTCGGTGTGGCGTGCAATCGTTGAATCGGTTAAACCAATCATATCTATAATACGATGCCCGATAAGCTTATAAGCGAAAATACCGATGGTGGGCAGAGCGACCGAAAATTTCCTGTGATCCGAGGCTTTTACGGATTCCGCCAGATGAGCCATTTTATTAGTAAAGGCCTTTTCGGATATATTAATCAATCTGATTGATTTGATTGGTAAATAATAGGTGAGCAACATCAAGAGAAGAGATACTGCGGCTATTAGGAGGTGACGCCATTTCTGCACGATTCTCCTAAACGGCCATGATAACGAAAGCATTATCATGATAGCATATAAACCCACGACCGGTATAAAAAACCTGTGGACTTTAAGAAAATCGCCACCAATGACAATAATGTAAATAAGATAAAACAGGAAAATATAGAAACACACCTTCATCTTGTATGTCAATCTGCGGAAAAATATAAGCGGTATTATCAGACCGGCTCCATAAAATCCATAATCAATAAAAAACGATTCTGCATATTTTAAGCCATCCTTAAGCTGTCCGATAATCGGTGAGGTTTTGGCATAAAAGGGATTTGGAAAAATTGACCCATAATAAAATAACTTGAAAAATATAAATGGTATTGACAGAACCAATGCGATGAAGACACAATATACTACATAAAACAATCCGCTCTTACCTGCGATCAATTCCACCAGAACAAACAACGCCCCCAACAGGGCCCCTTCGGGTCTTATCCAAACAGCCAACAAAAGACTTGAAATAAGCAGCGGATTCCTTTTCAGATAGAAATAAAATGACAACATCGCAAAAAAGCCAAAGGCGGCGGTCTCAAGACCAGCCGGGGACCAAAATGCCAATGACGCATTTACGCCCATTAAATATACGGGCAATAGAGCCTGTATCCAATTATCTTTGCCGATAATATCTAACGCAATCATAAAAGTGAGTATTATTATTCCTGCCCCGAAGATTAATCCGCTGATTTTGGATATCACAATAAAATTCATGCCGAGGCTTCCCCAGAATATAAGATAAATTACCCATCCGAAATTCGTAAATCCCTCCACCCGTTCTCCTTCATTAAATACCAATCCGTCTCCGTTAAGATAATTGGCGGCACAACGATATGAGATATAGGCATCATCCTGCGTAAAATTGAGACTACCGGCGATATTCGAATATAAAATAATGGCAGGCAAAATCGTCAAAGAATAAATCAGAAATCTTTTCAAAATTCCACATCCTCCCGGCTACAGGTAATCCCTGATTATCTTGACCCTGTAAAGTAATTAGGCCGATCAGCTATTAATTAATATAATCCCATAGATTTAAATAACCAAGGCTTTTGTATAAAATTGTAAATCCTTTGTTGACTATCAGGAGAGAAAGTCCCTTAAGAATTTACATCGGTTCATTAATTTATATTTGATATAAATATCAGGCTAACGCACGACAAGCGATCAAATAACATCTTTTTACGACCATAAATTCAGGATTATGTATATCGCTTTTAAAAATAGCCGATATATACAAGAGGTCTATGAAATCTAATGAATCAACCCCGGCCCTTTTGCATCATCATCACTTCCTGCGCCTGTCTTTGATTGAACTCGAAGGCCAGACTTCGATACGAAACGATATCGATAATGGTTCCGACAAGACAGATTCCGCCCGTCAAAAGGTACAACAGACCCATCCCGATTTGATCGATAAAAAAGCGCTGTATTCCCGCGATTCCCAGAAATCCCAGCAAACTCAAAAGCAAAACGGTCTGCGGGTCTTTTCTTCGAACGCGATAGACCTCGGCAAATCGTCGGGCCGCTTCCTCATCGGAATCTTTTAACAGCCCCTGGATGTACAGCAGTTCGTCGCCCTGAATCTCGGGCAGCAGTTGAAAAACATCAGCCATTCCAACCTCCGGTTTTCATAAATAGATTACACTTTAAATTTCTCATTAATTTTGTTATCCGGAATAGTATCATTGCTAAAGCCGGAATTCCAAGCGGATGCATCTGAAATGATCCGGACAAATCGCCGCGAAATATCATCGATATCGACCGACCCAGCCCGCACCCGGGGCAAAAGCCGATACCGAGATTATTAAACAGACACAAGCTATAATGCTCATGATTATATGGGTTTATCAGTAATAGAAATCCAATGGCACCGATCCACAGCACCATTTCCAGTTTAATCAATGAAAAAATTCGTACCAACTTTCTCATAAATAATTTTCAAACGCCCTGCACAGGTTGTCAATTCGAAATTAACTAACAGCCTTAAGATGATAGACGTTGTCAAAGAGGCCTAAGTTTCAGCCTGCCTGTTTTGATTATATTCCGGTTTTAAATCAAGTAAAATTTTCCGATGGTCAAACGCCAGCTGTAGATTATCAATATTATTTGTGCGGATTACTTCAGCCGCATCGGTATCAGCTTTTAAATATCCTCCCAAAGGTTCGGCCCGATAGACTATGGAAACGACATGTCCTCGCGGATCCCGATCAGGATCGGAATATACGCCGCCGATTGATGTCAATTTCACATCCAGACCGGTTTCTTCTTTGGCTTCTCTCCTGGCTGCTTCTTCCACCGTCTCACCTGTTTCGACCGATCCTCCGGGGATCGCCCAGCAACCCTTAAAAGGTTCGTATTTCCTTTTTATCAGAATAATATCGCCGTCGGGATATTCAATGACAATATCAACCGCCAATCGAGGGCTGGCCATTTTCCACTTATCCTTTTTTTGTCATTATTATTTAACATAATATTAGTCAATTAGGCGTCGACTTCAATAAAAATTAATCGATTTAAATTATCGGTCAACCCGGAAAAAACAGTTCGCTTTTTGCCTTTAGGCGGAGCTATTCTATTATACTTCAATAAGATAACGTGGGTTTGCGCGGATTCGCCGTTAGAATTCATTTGTTTGTCCGCAAATTTATCGTATATTATTATTGAGGATTAATCATAAGATAAATGATTTTCCTACAACAATATTTTTGCGGAAACGTTAATTAAAGTAGCTATGAGATATTGTCGATTAATTGCGTCGCGCCCTGAAATTTTTTTGCTGATTATTTTTTGCCTGGGATTTGGGCTTACGCGGGGTGAGAACGAGGGCGTGATGGAAGGGTTGCTTTTGAGTCCACCCAAAGGGGCAATTATAACCTCCTTCCCTATTCATTTTGACTGGAATGATGTCAACGGGGCCAATCCTTATAATATTCAGGTTGATAACAATTCGAGTTTCGCATCTCCCGAGGCCGACTATCAGACTTCCACGTCCTTTATATTAATCTATGACAATGTCCTCCCCCAACTTGGAACTTACTACTGGCGCATACGCTCCCGATTCTATAATGCCGGCGATTATTATTGGGGAGATTGGAGCCATCCCTGGTACTTCACCATCATGGAGGCAACCGACGTCGGCGATAACGATTCCCCCGGACTTCCCGGTGATTTCAAACTCGAGCAGAATTTCCCCAATCCCTTTAACCTTTCGACAACGATTGAATATTACCTGCCGCGAGCAAGTATGGTTACGCTCGATATTTATGATATCCTCGGCCGGAATCTAAAAACTATCGACGATGGCGCGAAAAAATCCGGCCCTCAAAAGACTATCTGGGACGGCACCGATAGCGAGGGCAAGCCTGTCGCCAGCGGCGTTTATTTCTATCGCCTCAAGGCGGGCGAGTTCATTTCGACAAAGAAAATGCAGCTTCTAAAATAATCATTGGTCATTTTATAATTAAAGGCTGCCGAAGAAACTCGGCAGCCTCTTTTGCTTTCAAATCCAGAAAAACGTTACGGGCAGTCCGGCTCCGGGCCGTCAAGATACAAGTATGAAATTAAATAATTAATGTCAAAAATATCGACGTTACCGTCGCTATTTACATCGGCCGAACCGAGGACAACCGGGTCGGGACCGGAAAGATATAAATAACTAATCAGATAAATAACATCAAAAATATTTATCAGCCCATCACCATTTATATCGCCGCAATAGTAATATTCCTTTGTCCAACGTGCCAGAAAGACCGAAATTTTATCTCCGGCGGTAAAGAAAGCGCCGCCTGTTAGTAAATCTCCCTTATAATTCCCCAGCACATTTACTGAACCATTCGTGCCGGAGCCAAGCGTAAACCAGGCGAGTCCGTTCCAGGCGGCAATATTATTGGCATAAACAAATCCTGCCTTTTCAAAACTGCCTCCGGCAATAAGATTATTACCATAGCCGATAAGAGTACTTACCGTGGCAATATCCCACATTTTGGTAAAGCCCGGCCCCAGCGGCGACCAGGAAGTACCATTCCAGGCAGCGATACTGTTCGCCTCAACTCCTCCCGCGACCGAAAACCAACCGCCGGCGATAAGTTGATCATCAAAAATCGCAAAGGCATAGACAGGACCATCGATGCCTGTACCTAATGAAGTCCACTCCATTCCATCCCACACGGCCGTGTGATTGGCCGGAATATCTCTGGCCATCGTGAAATTGCCGCCGGCAACCAGATTATTATCATATATGGTAAGAGCCTCAACCGGGCCATTGAGACCGGAATCGAGCGATGACCATGAATATCCATCCCAGACGGCGATATGTGAAGCGGCAAGACCGTCAGCTGCAAAAAAATGACCGCCTGCCACCAAATAATTATTGTAAATGGTAAGTGCGGAGACTCCATATAAACTATTAGCTACCGACATGCCAGAACCAAGACCCGACCAGGTTGATCCGTCCCAGGCGGCGATTCTATTGGCAGTAATGCCACCGGCGGTGGTAAAATTACCACCCGCAATTAATTGGTTATTATATACGGAGAGCGCACAGACCTTGGCCCATCCTGTATAAGGCTCGAATCCGGTTAGCCCCGAACCAAGAGTTAACCATGAAGAGCCATCCCAGGCGGCAATGTTATTAACAGTAATGCCATCTATTATGGCAAAATCGCCTCCAACAATTAATTTATTATCATAAACCGCCAGTGCATTTACTCCCGGTAAAAAATTAGAATTATCCCCGACCGTCCCTTCATTTAATATTGACCAGGTCGTGTCATTCCAGGCGGCGATATTCTTAGTAACAGCTTCCCCGGCCTTTTGAAAGTTGCCACCCGCGAACAGCCGGTTGTCATAAACCGCGAGAGTATTAACAATACCATAATCTAATAGATGACCGATTATTCCCTGATCCAGTGCGGTCCAGGAGGAGCCATCCCAGGCAGCAATACTATGTACTACAGCGCCCCCGGCCGAAGTAATCGATCCGCCCGCAATTAAACGGTTATTGTAAATGGTCAAAGCACTTACGGCATACAGACCATGCCCCTGAACTCCGGAACCCAGCGCTGACCAGTTTACTCCATCCCAAGCGGCGATATCATTTATAATACCGTCGACGGCTAATAAATATCCGCCCACTATCAGTTCGTTATTATAAACAGCCAGAGCAGAAACGAATTCAAAAAGTTCATCGGTTCCGATGCCCATCGCCGACCAGGACGTGCCATTCCAGGCGGCGATGTTTTTAACCGCCACACCGCCCGCCGAATTGAATAGCCCCCCGACAACCAGCAGGTTATCATAGACTATAACATCTAATTCAAAAGATGATGGTAAATCGTTACCCGAACCAATCGGCGACCAGGAGGAGCCATCCCAGGCAGCGATGTTTTTGGCCGCCACACCACCCGCTTCCGTAAAATCGCCGACGGCGACAAGCTGGTTATTATAAACGGCAAGCCCGGTAACTCGACTATTCAACCCGAAACCGAGAGCCGACCATTCATATCCGTCCCAGGCGGCGATATCATTGGCCGGAGTCCCGCCTGCCGCATTAAAAAATCCGGCAGCTATAAGTTGGTTGTCATAATTTGCAAGTGCATAAACAGTTCCGTTTACACCCGAACCAAGGGTCGACCAGGAGGTGCCATCCCAGGCAGCGATAGAATTAACGAATATATCGCCGGCAATCTGAAATTCGCCGCCGATTATAAGTTTGCCATCAAAGACTATCGAGCAATTACCAATACCATACAATCCCTGAAGCGCGGGCGAAAGATCATTATCCCAATAAATATTGTCGGAAGAACCGGCTGTCATTTCCGCCGTCATGGGAGAAAATGTCGGCCGGCCGGTGGCGGGATCGATGGCCATTTCAAAACCATCCAAATCCATCGCTCCCTGATAACCTGATCGATGCACCGCTTTCATATCAAAATGGCCGTCCGAAGTAATAAACTCTTCGATACTTCTGCCTGAGGGTAATTTAGCCGTTGAATCTATTTGGCCGTCGGCGGCGATGTCGGTACTTACCAGGATTAGTAGCGCTACACCCAGCACTGTCAGTGAAATCCTAATCAGTTTCATGGCTTATCTTTCTATAAAATTGTGAATCTTCAATTATACTCAGTTAAGACACACTAAAGCTCCAAAACCCGAAATAAAGACGAAATTCCCGTTTTTTTGTTTTAAAAAATATCCCTTCCGGTTCTCCTGGACATATTAGTTACCCCAATCAGGTTATATCAATCGCCTACGGGCAGTCCGGCTCCGGGCCTTCCAGATACAAATATGTAATCAAGTATGTTACATCAAAAATATTTATCACTCCGTCATCGTTGACATCACCCGACTGTATCGGATCCGGGGGCGGTCCGTCGATATACAAATAACTGATCAGATATGTAATATCGAAAATGTTGACAGTGCCATCTTTGTTGGCGTCACCGCACAAAAACGAGCCGATATTGATCTGCGCCATATACGTTATTTTATTGTGGGCTGTCACTACCAGATCCATAGGCGTCGCCCCGGCAACCGGCTGGCTGAATGTTATCTCGGTATATCCGGTATCATCGGTGTAACTATACCCGTACAACGCCGCATTACGCGAGAGAGCACACAAAGCACCCGATACCCCCTCGACGATTACTTCAAAGGACATGGCGCCGTTCATAATTTCCGCATCGTGTATAACCGTCATGGCTGCCGGCGTATCGGTGCGCACTTTCAACGATACATCACCGAGTATATTGTACGATTTAAAGGTCTTTTCACCGCGCGCACCATACAAATCAATAGCATAACAAGTTCCGTTATACATCAGACCACCGATTGAGTGGAAATCATCATTGACCAGCAACTCGACCATTTCATGCTCGGCCGCCTGGGGAGAAGCATAGTCGAGATCGACCGACGAGGCATATACGGCAATGGCGCCGATCGGTGTCCCTCTTTCGTCGCGGGTGGCCCGCAGCCAGGCTTCGGGAAAGGTCGGCTCGACCTGAAAATTCCCCTGATACGGCGCTCCGAGAAACATAAACGGCAGCATATTCTCATTGGCCAGATTATAAACGCTGTCGATATTAAAAATTTCACCCGGCACCGGTGACCCCGGTGGAATCACAAAAGTGCATTCGCAGTCCCCGTGTCCCTGGACATTCACGATACCCCGCCCCTCATTGATGGCATTTACATAATCGGGAATTGGAACGGGAATTTGGCCAAAAGGCGGGTCGCCCCACTCGTAAAGTTGATCAACCTCGGTATATGTATATTCCAGCAGCATGATACGCAGAAGCTCGACCACATCCCGGTCGCGTAATCCAAGATAACCGTATCCCTCGCCCCACGCCGAACCCATCCCGGTTCCCTTGTGAAGCCAGTCGCCCCCTGATATATCCCGTTCATAATTTATTGTTCGCGCCACCTGTGTCTGCAATTCCGCCGATGTCCCTGCCGAAAACCGCCCGACAAAAATATCGGGATAGCTGTCGTCGCCTTCCAGAAGCGCGTATGACGGGTCGGATGTACCCTGCCCGTCACAGAAATCCCGATCGATGGTGAAAGTCGGAATGCGGTCGGCGTCGCCGACGAATTGAACAAAGACTAATCCATCATCTTTATCGTATTCCGACTGGATGAAGTCTTTGATTTCATTTGCCGTCGTCCCGATACCGGCGACATCGTACAGCTCGGTCGGGAGACCCTTCTGATTTTTCCAGTCAACATAGGGTTGAATATCACTCATAAAATCAGCATGGCTGATAACAATCATCCGGCCGTGATCGTCAAGGGCGGTATAGCGATTTTTCTGATAATTGAGAAAATGATTCTCATAAATTTCGCTCATATATCGATTGGGTATCTTGTCCGAGGCAGCTTTTATATTCACAGAACCAACACCGGAATTTTTTATTTCAACCAGGAGATAAGAGTAAATTCTCAGAGTTTGTGTTTCCGGATAATAAATAAAGGGATAAACATTCAGCGTAATACCGCGGTAATCTCTTAAAATATATGGCCGGCTTATCGAAACCGTATTACCGGGGAAAAATTCGCATGTATTATATTCTTCGGAAAACTGATACGCCACTTCTTCGGGATTTATATCCCTCGATATATGTCCCCGCGAAGGCGCGATCGGCAGCCGTATTCTGTCACACTGGCAACCGATCACTTTAACCTGCATTTCGGCATTATTCGGAATTATCAGGCTCCGGCTTATTTTAGGCAGGTCCGGCATGCCCCCTTCCATAATATTGGCCTCGCCCGGAAGCATAATCCGAAAATACTCTTTATCCGCTATCTCTACCGCTTCTTTGTTATAATCTTCGATTTCGAAGCTGAGCCTGATGATATTCTCGTTATTCTGCAGCAGCGTTACCTTAACGGCCGGCCCCTGATTGACCTGATTTTCAGCCGCAGACAATGGCGGTAGAATGAGAATACAGCCAAAAACAATGAGTAAATGTTTCAGCATGTTTAATCCCTCGTTCTTGATTTTCCTTACCGGAAGGCGAAGTAAAATAATTATAGATCAGTCAAATACCCTCCAGTCATCCAACATTATTTTTTAATATCTCCATTTCCCCCCATGATCCTGTACCAATATAATATTAAAGTATAAAATTGGCAATAACAATCGACTGCTTCCCGGAAAGAATAGACGGAAAATTCCAAAAATTCGAGCTTGCAAAAATAACGACTCTGTCTATATTTAAATCCGGAAGTCAAAGGTGTTTTCTTTTGAAAAATCTCCGAAGCTATACGCATGGCTGAGGAAGGTGGGAATTTGAAGCAAAATAAATATATCGAGTTAACCGCCGGGCTTAAGATTATTATTCGTCGCTGGCATTTTCTTATAATTTTTATTGTTCTAATATGCCCGCTGGCTATCTCGTCAAATAACGATACCGTCTCACTCACGGTTAAAAATAAAACAGAATACTTTCTTCATGTTTTAATGGGAAATAAATCATTTCTGTTTATCGGACCGGATAAAAGCGCCATTTATAAAACCGAAGGCAGCGCCAGCCTCCATGTGCAGGTTTTTTATTCGCCGGGTCAGGGGGTTTCCGGATATCGGGCGAGAGATATTAATATTTCGCCATACCGCGCGGAATCGACCGGCTGTTCGGACGATCAAAGCAGCCGGAGCAGCAACGGGGGCGGCTGTGAGTGCAGCACCAATCCCGCCTCGGGCGGACCGCGTACATGGGAGATTACGGACGACAGTCTGCACGTGTCTCCGTGACGGCGGTCGTTAAAAAAGAGGGAAAAAATGAATATATCAAATGTAATAAAGTTCTTAATCGCCACCTTCTGTATACTATTGATCTTTTCGTCCGGATTGACCGCGCAGACACAAAAAGAATCGGCGCGCTCATCGGTAGGAATAAATATTGGATATTTTTTTCCACAGGGTGGCTGGACTCAGGCCCGGACCAATCCCTCAATCCAATACTTTAAAAAAGGAATATCCTCCGAGGTCGACCTGGAATTAGCCGTCGTTCAATGGTGGACAATCGTATTCAGTGCCGGATATACTATGTTGGATGTCAGCGAATGGGAGAACTACGCTTCGTCAGACAGTAATACTTTAACCGCTTCGGCCGGCATGCTTCATTGGGCGGTTTCAGTTAGACCGTACCTGATGAGCAGCAGCGCCTTTAATGTCAAGGCACAACTCGGACTGGGTTATTTTATACTGGAAGGCGAGGAAACATATAATTCAGTTAAATATGACTATGACTTCCTCAAATCGGGATTCGGTTTAATCACCGGGATTGAAATTGACCAGTATTTAAGCGGTGACGCTGCCGTTTCCGTAAGATTTTCATATTTTCTGATACCTTCCGGCGTCGAATACGCCGACCAGAGTGAAAGCCATAATGTAATCGGTATGGCCATAACCGGCGGCTTTCGATTCAACCTTTAGGCCAAATGAAAAACGGGTGGGTTATCATTTTACTAAAGCATATTGACCTTATAAAATGAATATTTTCATTTTGTTGATAGATGATAAATGCTCAATTTTGGGGCAGGTTAAAACTGCAATAAAACCATCAGCTGACAATAGAGTCTTTAATATTGAATAAGACTCGCTTTATGTTGACGATAATCGGCAAAAAAATTCAACAGGATACGCTCATAAGCCGTCTCTTCCAAAAAGGCAGCTTTATCCGATTTCGCTTGACAGGGTTGTCTTATCGATATATCTTGCTGGGCAAATTGGATATACAGCTTTATTGAAATCTAATTAAGGAGGATTGATGTGGACAAGAAGAGTATAATTTGGCTTTTGGCCTTAAGCTTTACATTTCTTTCATGCAGCGATAATGATGTCACCGGGGCCGGGGACAAAACCGCACCCGCGGCGATTAGCGACCTCGCCATCGTGAACGTGACGAATAGCTCCTTGGAATTAAGCTGGACTGCCCCCGGTGATGACGGAAACAGCGGCACCGCGAAGGGATATGATCTTCGCTATTCGACTACCACACTTTCCACCGAGATTGACTGGCAATCGGCGATAGAAGTCTCAAATGAACCGACTCCCCGGGCCGCCGGGACTATCGATAGTGCTGTCATATCCGGACTGACCAGTAATGTGAAATATTACATCGGTCTCAAGTCGGTCGATGAGGCCGGCAATTGGTCGGCTTTATCGAATATCGCCATCGGAACCACCACTCCCGATACAATTTCGCCTGCCCAAATCACCGATCTGGTAATAGTCGATTCTACATCATATGGTGCCGTTTTGACCTGGACCGCTCCCGGTGATGACGGTTCCGTGGGAATGGCGACACGCTACAATGTCAAGCGTGACACGGTAGAGATTACAGACGCCAATTGGAATACTGCCGTAAGTTGCTCCGGTATCCCCATCCCTTCGGCAGCCGGTGAAATGGATTCTATGAGAGTTACAGGTCTAAAATCAAATACCCATTATTATTTTGGGGTCCGGGCTTCGGATGAACAAAATAACTGGTCGGATGTCTCCGTCAATGACGATGTCACCACCGAGGCCGTTGCCGTGATAGCCGATTTGGCGGTGGTCGATAGCGCCCGTAACGCCATCACTCTTACCTGGACGGCGCCCGGCGATGCGGCCGAGGGACCATATGTTCAATATGATATCAGATACAGCATCAGCGCCATCGATCCATCTAATTGGAACCAGGCATCGCAATGCAAATTCGAACCGATGCCCGGCACGGCGGGGACGACCGAGACGTTCCTCGTGACCGGACTCCGTTATGATACGACTCATTATTTTGCCATTAAATCTGCCGACAGTGCCTCCAACTGGTC
>CAYXTW010000022.1:0-21684 GCA_964467955.1 uncultured Ignavibacteriaceae bacterium
CGGGTCTGCCCCTACAACCACGATTTAGAAAAAAATTAAAAAAATCGGAAACGAAGCCATTTTTGTCCGGGGGCGAGGATGTACATCGACCACAATTTTTTTTCGCGGGGCAGACCGGGGGGTCTGCCGCCCACAAAATCGGAAATGATGCCATTTTGTTGGCGCACGGGGAAGTACACCAACTATAAATGAAATGAATTATTTGAGCGAAAATAAAAAAAGGAGTCGGGAAACTTCCCGACCCCGGATTTATTGAATGAGGTTTACTCTATTGGCCGGATGGCATCGGACTCTGGAGTTCGGTTTTTTCGTAGCCTTCAGGGACGTCGTAACCACCGGGCGGCGAGGCCTCCTTGATCTCAAAAACGTCGATGGTACGTTTCATCTGATTGCCCATTATATCGGCGGTAATTATCGTTTGAATGGGAATACCCTTAAGTTTCTTCATCTCCTTCATAAGGTCTTCATAGCCGGGGAACTGGCTCATCATGGCGTTGCTCGCCTGTTGAAACATTTCGTAGTTGACTTTTACATCCTCGGTAGCCCAAATCTCCTGCTTCATGTCGACCATGCCGAGTTTCAGGTCAACATTGTATTTCTTGCAGTTCCAATTATTGATTTTTTTGGTTTCATCGGTCGGAGTTACGGTAGCCTCGACCTTCATCATCTGCATCATGGGATCATTCTTTGTCGATCCGGGATACGTGCTATCCTCATCCCTGGGCTTTAATGATATTTCGCCGTAATTTTTGGCACTATGGTTAACGATATAAGCCATGGCTTCGTCCATGTGGACGATAAAGGAAACCGTGTCGCCTTTATCGACGCGAGCGCGATTTTCGGTCATCCAGGCGACGCTGGTGTCGGTATGCGCCGGTGATTTGCGGCCCATCATCTCCATCGCATCCATGTGTTCGGTCTGTTTGATCATGGTGTCGGCGATAAGCAACGCGGGACATACGAATAAAATTCCAACTACCACGATGACACGGGCGAGATTGAATCTTGTTTTCATCCGTTTCTCCTTAAGATTGATATGTTTAAAATGATACATTTATCAGCTAATTTGGTTCCTGTGTTTCCCGTTCTTCCATCCGCCGTAGATTAGCATAAGCGCGATATTAAGTCAATAATAAAAATTTTTATCGATAGATTATGCTTTATTGACTATTATATTTGCAGACAGATTGAAATGTCGATGTGGCGCAATGGATAACGAGATTGAGATGCGGCGATTTCCCAGAATCATTCTGATTTTTCTGGCGGTCGACTGGCCGATATTTATGCGGCGGCAGATGGTCATGGCCCTGGCGGAAGCGGCAAAGGGGTTTAATTCAACGGTCGTGGCGGTCAATCGGCCGCTATGTCCATTTTCGACTATATTAAAAAAGCCGCAGCGCATGCACGAAATATTCGGTAAATCCCGGCTGGTAAAATCGACGGATAATTTTTATTTATTTTCGCCGAAGTACTTTATCCATGACGTTGTCGCCAATCGGTCCGGTTTATTGGAGAAATTGAATCTTATGGCGCTTCGATGGGCATATCGGGATTTACAGAAACGGCTCGGTGTCATAGAGAAAAATCCGATAGTGTGGTACTATTATCCGCAGCAGGGATATGTATCATATCTTTTCAAAGACAGTTTTTGCATTTATGAAATTTATGATAATCTGGTCAATATCAAAGGCGGGCGATTACCGTTTGCGGAGAGGCTTCAGGAAAGACATCGGGCTCGGGCGGATCTTTTGCTGACCGCCTCGCAAAAGCAGCACGAAAAGTATTCGAATATGTATAAAAGGGCGAAATTTTTCGGCAATGGTCTGGCGCGAAATACATATGAAAGATTGATAAAGGCCAATACCGGTGGTTGCCCGGAGATAATGAAGATAAAAGGTCCGCGAATCGGTTATGTCGGGATGATTTCGGAACGGCTGGATTGGGAGCTCATTAAAAAAATGGCGGAGAGACGACCGGAGTGGAATTATATTTTTGTCGGTCGCGTTGCGGACGAGATGATAAAGCAGAATATGATTAAGTACACCAATGTCCATTTTATGGGTGAGTACGAACCGTCGCAGATTCCGGCGGTGCTGAGGAGCTTTGATGTCGGCTATATGCCTTATCGGGATAACGATTTTTTCCGGTATTCCAATCCCTTGAAATTTTACGAGTATGCCGCGGCCGGATTGCCGTCAGTGTCATCGAATATGGAGGAGTTGAATAAATTTCCTTCGGAACTGGTGAAAATAGTACCGAACGAAAATCCGGAAGAATGGATTGCGGCCATCGATAATTATATCGAAGTCGATAAAGCGTCAGTAAAAAAAATCGGTCGGGAAATAGCGTCGCGGTACATCTGGGAGGAGATGACGGCGGAGTTGCTGGGGTATATTAAGTCAGAATATTTTTCATGAAGGATGCGGCGGGTCACTGCCGATAAATCGGGGGCAAGACCCGCCGCAACATGCAACGTTCATTGTTTACTCTGTTCGTAGTACTTCATTGCTTCGGGGATTAACGCCTGGATTTTTTGTATCCGTTTTTGATCCGAGGGATGCGTGCTTAAAAATTCCGGCGGGGCCGAGCCCTGCGAAAGATTGGCCATCCTTTGCCAGAAATCGACCGCGGTTCGTGGATCGTAGCCGGCGATGGCCATGAATATCAAACCCATATTATCGGCTTCCGATTCGTGCAGGCGGCTGTAGGGGAGAAGGACACCGACCTGAGCGCCGACGCCGTACGCCATCATAAACAGGTTCTGCGTTTCTTCCGGTTTGTTTTTTAAGGCTTCGGACAGGGCGATGCCGCCCATCTGAGCGAGCAATCCCTGGCTCATCCGCTCAGCGCCATGATTGGCGATGGCATGCGCGACTTCGTGGCCCATCACCACCGCCATGCCGTTTTCGTCTTTGGTTATCGGAAGTATACCGGTGTAAAAAGCGACCTTGCCGCCCGGCATACACCAGGCGTTGACAACGGAGTCATTATCGATAAGATTGAACTCCCACTTATAGCCGCTCATCGCCCCGGCCATGCCGTTATCGTTCATATATTTCGTGGCGGCATCTTCGATTCGTTTGCCGACCCGCTTAAGCATCTGCGTGGCCGCCTGATCGGTGCTAAGCTTGCTGCCCTTGATAACCTCATCGTATTGCTGGAAACTCATCGAGTTGATGGTCGATTCCGGGACCAGATTAAGCTGCCGCCGCCCGGTAACCGGCACCGTCGAGCACGATAAAAGGAATAATAACGCGGCAAATATCGCTATAAGAATTCTTTTTTGTCTCATAAGGTCCTTCCTTTTTGATTTTGTCTTCCGTTATAACACGTATTGAATTTAAGATTTATGGGTGGGTTTGGCAAGGGGGGATAGCTGAATTATTGGCATTAGTGCGATTGTCAGGATCGCCCGTCGCTTCGCTCGGGGCCCCTCGATACCTCGCTAAAGCTCGGTCCCTCGGGCACGGATCCTGACCTACTGAAGACTCGGGCAGGGACCCTGACCTGCTCCTTTTGTTTTGTTGGCGCACGAGGACGTACGCCAACCACGGAATTTTCTTACTCGTCTTTTGCTTCTTGCCACCAGGCTTCCAATTCGTCGAGGGTGTAGGCATCGAAGGATTTGCGGGACTCTTTGACCTTTTTTTCGATATAAGAAAATCGTCGAGAGAATTTGTCGAGCGTTTTATTCAAAGCCTGCTCCGGATTGATTTCGAGTTTGCGGGCCAGCGATGATATGGCGAACAGCAGGTCGCCGATTTCGTTTTCGAGTTGGTCACTATTGTTTGATTGCAATTCAGTTTCGAGTTCGCCGATTTCCTCTTTGACTTTGGCCATGACGTCGGAGGCCTTCTCCCAATCGAATCCGACCCCGCCCGCTTTCTCACCGAACCGAAAGGCCTTTATCAATGCCGGGGCCGATTTGGGGATACCCGATATGACAGAATCTTTTTCGCCCGATTCGATTTTGATTTTCTCCCACTGATCGCGAACTTCCTTAGGTTTCAAGTCTTTTTTCTCGCCGAAAACATGCGGATGGCGATTAATTAATTTTTCATTTATGGAGTTAATGGAATCATCAATATTGAATTGACCGGATTCCTCGGCAATCCGACAATGGAAGGCGATCTGGCACATCAAATCGCCCAATTCCTCGCACAAATCGTCCGGATTTCCATTTTCGACGGCCTCGATGACCTCGTAAGTTTCCTCGATTAAGTACGGAAGCAACGATTTATGGGTTTGTTTACGGTCCCAGGCGCATCCGCCGGGAGCCCGCAAAGTGGCCATTATTTCTCGTAACCTGTTGAACGGTGTGCTATTATTATTCATTTATAAAATTTCCTTTCTTATCCTCGACTTTTGACGATAATACCGTATAATACTTAATTGTTGCAGATAAATAAATAGATTTTAGATTAACTCGGTATTGACAAGGAAACCGGATGGCGATATTATGCCTGTTTTTGAAGGCTGACGATGAGCACGAAGACGAAGATTAAAAAGAACTCAAAGGCGCAGCCGTATGATCCAAAGACGGTCGAGGACCGGCTGTATACCGAATGGATAAAGAACGGCTATTTCAGGGGCGAGATTAAGTCGGATCGCGAGCCGTACTCGATTGTTATCCCACCGCCCAACGTCACCGATATTCTGCATCTGGGCCACGCCCTGAATAACACCATTCAGGATATCCTGATTCGCAAGAATCGTATGTCGGGCAAAGAGGCTGAATGGATGCCGGGCGCTGATCATGCCGGGATTGCCACGCAGGTGGTGGTCGAAAAGCAGCTCAAAAAAGAGGGCACCACGCGCCGTGAGCTGGGCCGTGAAAAATTTGTCGAACGAACGCGCGACCTGGCCTATAAAAATAAAGATTATATCCTGAATCAGTTAAAACGTATCGGCTGTTCCTGCGATTGGGAACGGACGCGTTTCACAATTGACGAGGCGCTGTCCAAGGCGGTTATTAAAGTTTTTATTCATCTCTATGAAAAAGGGTTGATTTATCGGGGGCATCGGATAGTCAACTGGTGCCCGTCATGCCAGACGTCGCTTTCGGATGATGAAGTCGAATACAATGAGAAGGACGGCCATCTCTGGTATATCAAATACAAGATGAAGGGCAGCGATAATTATTTAACCGTCGCGACGACGCGTCCGGAAACGATGCTGGGCGATACGGCCCTGGCGGTGAATCCGAAAGACAGCAAGTATAAAAAATATGTCGGTAAGACGGCTATTTTGCCGATTCTCGAGCGGGAGTTGCCCATCATAACCGACAGCTATGTCGACCCGGAATTCGGAACCGGTGTCGTTAAAATAACTCCGGCGCATGACCCCAATGATTTTGAGATCGGTAAACGGCATGATCTGGAAGAAGTCAATATTTTGAATATCGACGGTTCGCTTAACGCCAACGCCGGAAAATTCAAGAGTCTGGACAGATATGTAGCTCGAAAGCAGATTATTAAGGAGCTGGAAAAGAAAGGCCTGCTGGAGAAAACCGAAGATTATCATCTATCAGTCGGGACCTGTTATCGATGTCATCAGGAGGTTGAGCCGTATCTGTCGGACCAATGGTTTGTCCGCATGGCGCCGCTGGCCAAACCGGCCATCGAGGCGGTCAAGAGAGGATTACTTCATTTTCATCCGGACTACTGGTCGAAGACATATATGCACTGGATGGAGAACATCCGGGACTGGTGTATCTCGCGGCAACTCTGGTGGGGGCACCGGATTCCGGTCTATTACTGCGAATGCGGGGAGACGATTGTCGCCGAAGAACAGCCGAAAAAATGCCCCAAATGCGGCAAAGCAGAAATCACGCAGGACGAGGATGTTCTCGATACCTGGTTTTCGTCGTGGCTGTGGCCGTTTTCGACATTCGGCTGGCCGGAGAAAGACCCGTTACTGGAGTATTTTTATCCCACGAAAGTGCTGGTAACCGCATCGGAAATCATATTCCTCTGGGTCGCCCGGATGGTCATGGCCGGATATGAATTTGTGGGTAAAGAGCCGTTTGGTGATGTCTATATACACGGGACGGTTCGAGACGCGAATGGCATCAAGATGTCAAAATCGCTGGGTAACGGCATTGATCCGCTGGAGATTATCGATCAGTACGGCGCCGATGCTCTCCGAATCTCGCTGGTTCTGGCGACGCCGGATGGGCAGGATCCGTGGATATCGAAAAATACTTTTGAGATCGGGCGGAATTTCGTCAATAAGCTTTACCAGGCGTCGCGCTTTGTGATGCTTCGAACCGACAAAGCCGATTTTAGCATCGATTCGATACCGACCGATGATCTGATTTTGGTCGATAAATGGATATTGTCGCGTCTCGAAAGAACGATTGAGACAGTTGATCGCAATATTGCGGAGTTTAAACTCTCGGCGGCGGCCAAAAACTTATACAGCTTTACATGGAATGATTTCTGTTCCTGGTATATCGAACTGATAAAACCAGATAAACCCGATATGCCGATCCGGGCTGCCTCGCTGAATGTCGCTTATTATGTTCTGGATAGAATACTGAAGCTTCTGCATCCGTTTGTCCCTTTTGTCACCGAAGAGATCAATCTGAAAATGGGTGAATATTTTCCGAAAAAAGAGAAGACCTTGACTTTCGGACCCTGGCCGGCGCTGACGACGAATTTCATGGATGACAGCCTGGAGGCATCATTCGAGTCGATTCAGGCGGTGGTGAATGAGGTCAGGTCGATTAGAGCCGAGATGAATGTCCCGCCGGGTAAAATCGCCGACCTGCATGTTCGGGTAACGGATGACGAAATGGGAGTGGTCCTTGAAAGTTATCAGGATTATTTCCGTTCGCTGGCCAAAATAAATAAGTTGATAATAGGGAAGGATATCAAGAAACCGGGCCTGTCGGCCTCCGGGATTATCTCCGGCGCGGAATTATTTATTCCTCTGGAGGGATTAATCAATGTCGATGCGGAGAAAAAACGACTTGAAAAAGATCTGGCCGGTCTGAAAAGTCATCTCGAGAGGTTATCAAAAAAATTGGCCAATCCTGATTTTCTCAAGAATGCCCCTTCGGAGGTGGTCGACAAAGAAAAGACCCGTAAGGCTGACCTTGAGGAAAGGATAGAAAAGATTAATGAAAACTTCGAACAATTGATGGGTTGGTAGGAAACGAATTTCTCGATTTATAGGGAGATGCTCTGAAATCTCCTTTTTTTTAAATATAAAAAGCCACCGATTGTCGGTGGCTTATCTATTGACCATAAGTAAATGCTGTCTTAACTGGAAAACTCCTCCAGATAACTGGCGACCGAGCGGGCACCGGCTGCGTCCGGGAAAGATGAAATCTCAACGGGAACGAGATAATCGGACGGCTTCCTGAAATAGTCGGTGCAAAATTGATTAAGCGAACCGGAGATTCTACGCGCGGCAGATTCCGCACCCTGTCGTGTTGTCTCGGGAAGAAGCAGACCTATTCTGGTTCGATTTTGATTGGAAATGACATCGACTTCGCGAGCGATCTTGCTGATTACATTTCTGACCTGATTAACGAAATCGTTTCTCTGTTCTTCAAGTCGAAGTTGACCGTTTCCCCCCAGATCAACAATAGGGCCGACATTAAATACAACCAGAGATACAAAGTAGCGGTATCGTTCCGCCCTCTTTAATTCGTAATTGATTCGCGCGGCGAAGTCGGATTCTGTCATACTGTTCATTACATCTATAAATGCGTCCCGAGCAATAATACCCCCGTTGCTGTTTACTCTAACCCTTTTTAAGTTGCAGCAACTATTATTCCGCTAATATGATTATTTAGCATTATCCGGCATATTTTTATAAAATTATTCAGGAAACGCTTATACCGTTGATTACTAAAGGATATAAAATGGATAAATTGTCATATAGATTGTTGAAAAAAATCGGAATAATTTCGATGGTAGTTAAACTATGCAAATATTTGCGGTTTTAATGAAAGAAAATGTCAATGGTGAAAACCTGATTTCATATCAGGAATGACAGATCTATTTGGCACTATTAAGGTTGTATTCCTTAATCTTGTAAAGCAGTGATCTATAGCTTATTTCCAGTAAATCAGCGGCTTTGCGGCGGTTCCAATTGGTTTTATTAAGGACCGAACCGATTAATTTTCTTTCTTCCCGCGCGACGGCAGCCCCGACCCGCTTTTTAAGTGAGTATGAATCATCCTGTCCGACGCCGGTTTCGAACTCGAATCCGTCGCTGGAATTAATGTCACCCGAACTGGCCATGGTGTTTGAAAGCAGCTCATCGATTATAGATTCGTCACCGCGGACAACAACCTGCTTGATAAGATTTTCCAGTTGGCGGACATTACCCGGCCATGCGAACATCATCAGCCTTGACATTTTCTCGGAAGATAACTCGGTGCAGTTTTTGTTGTACAGTTCGTTATAACGATCGATAAAGTAATTGACAAGCAGCGGAATATCTTCCTGCCTATCCCTGACCGGAGGAAGATAAATGGTTATCTCATTTAAGCGATAAAAAAGATCGTCGCGGAATAATTGTCTTTTGATGGCGTCCTCAAGATTTTTGTTTGTAGCGCATATAATCCGCACGTCGACATTGATATTAGTGATTCCTCCGACTCTGACAAACTCTTGCTGTTCAAGGACCTGCAGTAATTTTGATTGCAACTCCAGGGGCATATCGCCGATTTCATCAAGAAATATGCTTCCTTTGTTGGCAACTTCGAAACGGCCCGGTTTCGTTTTATGAGCTCCGGTGAAGGCGCCTTTTTCATACCCGAACAATTCGGCTTCAAGAAGATCCCTCGGAATCGCGGCGCAGTTAACTTTGGTGAATGGTTCATCGGCCCGACCGGAGAGGGTATGCAGCATTCGCGCAACAATTTCTTTACCGGTACCGGATTCACCGCGAATCAGAACCGTTAATTCGGAATCGGCAACCTGCTCGATGATATTTTTAACCTGGACCATTTTGTGTGAATCACCGATAAACTGGCCATATTGGTTGCGTGATTTGAGCTCGGTCTTAAGATTTTTGACTTCCTGTTTGAGCTTTCCCTTTTCCAGCACGGTCTGAATATGAATCTCGACTTCTTTGACATCGAACGGCTTGTTTATAAATTCGGCGGCACCGAGGTGCATCGATTGGACTATGTTTTTCGTCTCGCCGTGACCCGAGAGCATTATGACTTCCGGCCGCGTGGGGAGCTTATTAAGTTTTTCGAGGACTTCCAGGCCGCTCATTCCCGGCATTTTAATATCCAGCAGAATGAGACCGGGCTTTTCGGTCGATACCATCTGGATACCTTCAATACCGTCGCGAGCAGTGACAAAATCATAATTAGAGGATATTCCCTCGGTAAGGATCCAGGCGACTTTAGGGTCGTCATCAATAATCAATATTTTGGTTTTTTCTTTTTTCATTCTATGTACGAAATATTTTGCACTTTTTCAATATATCGTCAAAGAAATCTAAAAATCAACCGTTTTCAGCGATATTGCTGCCATTTTTTTGCAATGTTTTGCATTCATTTATTCGGGAAATAGAGCGTAAAATCAGTTCCCTTACCGACTGTCGAATTCACTTCCAATGTCCCGCCGTGGGCGGCGATAATTCTTTCGACGACCACCAGACCGAGGCCGGTCCCGGTGTCTTTGGTCGTGTAATATCGGTCGAATATTCGAGACAGGTTTTCTTTCTTTATTCCCTGCCCGTTATCGGAAACAGTTATGGCCAGATAATCTCTTTTCTTGAAGGAGGGCCGTCCGATTTTTCCGGTAACATGAATCGTACCGCCCTTATCCATGGCATCGACGCTGTTCAGAAACAGGTTTAAGAATACCTCGAGGATCTGGTTTTTATTCATGACGATTTCATAACTTCCGTCTTGATAGTCTTCGGAGAATGATACGCTTTTTTTTCTGAATTCCGGACCGATTAACTCCGAGGCTCTTTTGATTATCTGCCGGATATCTTTAATCTCGGTTTCGTATTTATGCGGTTTGGAAAAATCGACCAGTTCTTTGACCAGGTCATTCAACCGGTGTATTTCTTCTTCGGCCATTGCGAAGAAATTCGCGTCCTGGGCGACGGCCGGATATTTTTCGCGAAGAATCTGTATCCATCCTTTAATATTGGTCAGCGGCCGACGCAGATCATGCGAGATTTCGGATATCATGTTGCCCATGGTCAACAATCGGGTAGCGTTAAGGAGAGCTTTTTCCCGCTCATATATTCCCGAAGCCTGTGAAATTATCAGCCGGGCCAGTGATAATTCCTGATTTATATACGGCCTATCGTTATCGGAACCGATGCAAAAGACATGTTTTAATTCGCCTTCCTGTAAGACCGGAAGAGCGGTAAAATTCTCACCCGGTTTGGGGTAGGCGGGGCAGTCGGCGATTTTCTCGGCAAGGTAGACCGACATAGCCGGGATGTCGTTGGGCTCGATTTTATCCAAAGCCAAATCCTGGAGTGTGATTTCGTTGCTTTCGATTTTATCCAGATTAATCGAGCCGCTGTCGGTCAAGGGGATACCGGTACCGACGGCGCCCACCGGGCGCAGACAATTCTGAACCGGGTACCATTCGAACCACAGGGCGTAATCGACCGGCATCAGTTTTTTAATATTTTCAAAAATGGCATTGCGCATGGCCGAAACCGAGCCGACCGTGGAGAGTTTTTGCGAGAGTTCGAAGAGAATGGAGAATTCTTTCAGTTTTTTCAGGTTATCCTCGAATTGGCGGGCGTCATCGATGGCCACGGCCGCCTGCGATGCGAAAGTCGCGGCCAATTTCAAATCATGATTATTGAAAACCTGACCATCTTTCTTATTGGCGAGATTAATCACACCGAGAACGCGATTGGTAATTTTCAGGGGAAGACATAAAAGCGAGGCCGATGTGTATCTTTCCCGATTGATACGCTTGAAGCGTTTATCTTTTTCGACGTTTTTAACGATTAAGGCGTCGCCCGATTTTGCCACATAACCGGCGATCGAGGAGCCGATCGGCAGTTTGACGGTTTTGGTCAGTTTCGGGTCAAGGCCGATTGAAGCTTCGATTGTCAGATATTCATTGGTCGGACTGATGAGCATTACCGAGCCGATTTCGGCCTGAGTAACTCCGGCGGCAAGTTTGACGATTTTATTCAGGAGTTCTTTAAGATCGGCGGTATGCGCCAGTGATTTACCGGCCTCGTATAGCGCGTTGATTTCCTCGACATAGTTATTGAGGTGCAGGTTGGCGATTTTAAGGTCTTCCAGTAATTTCTTTCGAGACAAGTTGGCATCTCTAATTTCGAGACCCCGCTTGACGGAGATTTCGAGCTGCGCGAATTCGACCGGCTTCAGATGGTACTCAAAGGCGCCGTGCCTGATTGCCTCAAGAGCCGATTCCAGCGAGGCGAAGCCGGTCATAAGGATGATTATTATTTCCGGATCGACTTCTTTGGCGGTTTTAAGGATATCCAGCCCGGAGATGTCCGGCATTTTGATATCGGTGACGACAAGGTCGAACGGCTCATTTTTGATTTTTTCGACGGCCTCGACCGACGACTGTGTGGTTGAGACGTTATAACCGCTGCCGGAGAATAATTCATACAAAGACTCGCACATCCGTGCTTCATCATCTATGACCAGTATTTTCTCAGATTTGCCAATCATGCTCTGTATCCGTTTGTTCTATCGGCAGTTTTATCCGAAAACATCCGCCCTTATCGGTATTGTAAAAATCGATAATCCCATTGTGATTTTTTATAATGCCGAAACAAACCGATAAGCCCAGTCCGGTTCCGGTACTGCTCTCGCGAGTAGTAAAGAAGGATTCGAAAATGTGCGGTATATGCTCCTCTTTGATGCCGGGTCCGGTGTCTTCGAAAGTTATCTGAACAGTTTGGGCGCGAGGAGTTGCCTTGACTGAAATTTCGCCGCCACCCGGCATGGCATCTATAGCGTTATTAATCAAATTTATAAAAACCTGCTTCAAACCGTCGGCCCAGGCGACTATTTCGGGAATTGTTTTGTTTACCCGAAATGTAATCTTAATGTTCGATGATTTTAATCGTTGACTGCTCAGGGCGATAACTTCCCGGATAGTCTTCTTCAGATCCAGTTTGGTAAAATTGATATGCATCGGCCGCGCCATATTCAGCAATTGCCTGACTATGGCCGAGATTCTATCTATTTCCTGGCGGATAATTTCGATATACTCGTCGCCTTTGCCTTTTTTGTCTGCCGATCGTGTCAGAAGTTGCAGATAATTATTGATAATACCAAGAGGATTGTTTACTTCATGCGCCACTTTGGCCGAGAGTTCTCCGAGAACGGCCAGTCGTTCGGTCTGAAGCAAAAGTCGCTGGATTTTCTGGAGCTTATCCAGAGCCTCCTTTTCCGATTCATAAAGCCTTGCATTTTCAATCGAGACGGCGGTCTGGTTGGCGAGGATAGAGAGAAACTCGATATCTTCATCATGAAACGGCTGCCCCGATTCTTTTCCTGATATAATCAGAAGACCGCGAAGTTTTGTTTGAAAAATCAGCGGGACGATCAGGCCATCGACAAAATATGTTCCTAATTTCAGCTTACCCACGGCCGGCAATTTATTTTCGATACTTCCGATATAGACAGGCCGATTGTAATCAGTAATATATTTTCCGAATTTGCCATCAGGATCGAGTAATAATTTTTTTTTCGGAAAGGGAGCGGCGCCTTTGCTTCTGGCCAGCTTGAATTTCTTCTTTTCGGTTTCGGCAGGAAGGTATAAGGCTCCTTTGGCCGAGCCCATCTGACCCAGCGATGTCAGGATGAAAGAATCCAGCAGGGTCTCATAATTCAAGACAGCGTTGAAATTTCGACTGAGTTCGAAAATCGTGTAAAGATCAAAAATCCGGCGTTTGAGCTGGCGATTGGCCCTGGTAAGTTCAACAGTTCTATCCTCGACCAAAAGCTCCAATTCCTGATGCGCCTTTTGCAGAAGTTCCTCGGCCTGCTTACGAACGGTGATTTCCATAAAGGAAACGAAATCGGCATTACTCCCGTTGTACTCGACCGTTTTTGAATACTGGTCAATCCACTTTATTTTTCCCGATTTGGAAATTATTCGGTATGAATATCGAGCAACCACATCGGTTTCGCCCGCCTGCTTTTTTCGAGCCTGTTTCAATGCGAAAGCTCGATCTTCGGGATGGAGCACGTCGGCAAACCGGTTCGGTTTCCAGGCCAGTATCTCTTCGACTGAATATTCGAGAAGTTCAGCAGCGGCATTATTGACATATTTAATCAGACCGTCCTGGATGATAGCCATGGCCAGAATATCCTGCTCGGATAAGAGGCGGAATTTCCCTTCACTTTCACGCAGGGCGTTTTCGGCCAACTCGCGCTGTGAAATATCGCGGGCATAGGCGCAAATATACTGCCGATCATTAAACGACAAATGATTGGAGGTGATTTCGACCGGAAAGATGCGACCCTCTTTCGTTCGGTGTTTTGATTTTATCGTGGTGCTGCCCTGTTCGTGCAATTCATCCCAATTCTTCGCCCAGATTTTCTCGTTAAATTCAGTATCAAAATCAAAGACTTTCATGGCGAGCATTTCTTCGTGCGTATATCCGAGCGTATCGCAAGCGGCGTTGTTGACATAGAGAATTTCACCGTTTTGTCCGATCCAGAAAACGGAATCGGAGACGCGGTCGATATAGAATTGGGTGAGCTGCTGTTTGTCTTCTTTGTGCAGGACGCCCGTCTTTTTTACGGGCCCCGGTTCGTTTTTATTTTTTTCAATCATAAGATTTTTTTATGATTCGCCCAAAAATCGCCTACTGTAAAATGAGAACCGCAAATAATAACTATATCATTTCTATCGGCAGAATTTATGAGCCTTCGAGAAGATTCAACAATCGATTCGGAAATATGCAGATTGTCTTTCTTGCCGAAATAGGCGGCGATATCTTCCGGCTCGGCCGTTCTATACGTATTTAGCCTCACGATTTCGACATTACCGGCGATCGAACGAAGGTGGCGGACTGATTGTTCGAGATTCTTATTTTTAACGAATCCGACCACAATATCGGCCTTCCGACCGGGATAAAAATCGCGAAAACAATCGGCCATCGCCTTAACTCCGGCCGGATTATGCCCCACGTCGAGGATAACAGTCGGTTTACCGGGACGTCTTATTATCTGGAATCTCCCCGGCCAGTGTGCGGTTTTCAGCCCACTGCGTATCGAGCTTTTATTTATTTTGTATCCAATCTCTTTGAGATATTCTACGGCTCGAATCGATAAAGCTGCATTTAAAATTTGATGCCGTCCCGGTAAAGCTGATCGCAAATTGCTTAAATTCAACGTCTCACGAACATAGTCGAATTTATGGGGGAAGCCATCGGGGGTGAAATTATCTCGTCTCATCAGGATAACGGGGGCGGGCCTGTTTCGGGCGACTCGTATTATTTCATTTCTCGGCTCCGGTTTCATCAAGCCAACCAGAATCGGTGTATTCTTTTTTATGATACCGGCTTTTTCGTAAGCTATCTTTTTTAGAGTATCACCGAGAATATTAATATGGTCGAATGAAATATCGGTGATTATTGACAATAATGGTGAGAGTGTATTGGTCGCGTCCAGCCTGCCGCCGAGTCCGGTTTCCACGATGGCTATATCGATTTTACACTGTGCAAAAGTATGAAATGCGAGCGCCGTGCAGACTTCAAAGAAGGTGATTTTGTTTCGCGATATAAGATGTCTGTAGTTATCAATAAATGAAGTAATCCGTCGTTTGCTGATCTGTTGACTATTAATCCGAATCCTCTCGCGGAAGTCGACCAGATGGGGAGAAGTGAATATACCGGTTTTGTATCCCGCCTGCCGCAGGATGGTTTCGATATAAACGGCCGTGGAGCCTTTACCATTGGTACCGGCAATGTGAATTGACGGGTAATTATTGTGCGGATTGCCTATCCTTTCAAGGAATTTGGAAATATTATCCAGACCCAGTTTGATGCCAAAGTGCTCGCGGTCGAGGATAAATTTTAAAGCTGTTTTGTAATTGCCCTTTAATTCCGGCATAATTTACGAGAGAAAATATTTAAGAAGTCCGGCGATCGTATTCCGAAGCTGACTTCGTTCGACGATTTTATCCAGGAAACCTTTTTCAAGAAAAAACTCGGAAGATTGGAAACCCTCGGGAAGGTCCTGTCCGATTGTCTGCTGTATGACGCGCGGCCCGGCAAAACCGAGAAGCGCCTTCGGTTCGGCGATTATGACATCACCGAGGGAAGCATAACTGGCCATAACGCCGGCCGTGGTCGGATTGGTCAGAACCGATATGAAGGGGATTTTCTTTTCGTTCTGAACCGCCAGGAGGGCTGATGTTTTGGCCATTTGCATCAGTGATAAAATCCCCTCCTGCATCCGGGCACCGCCGGAGCAGGAGACTATTACCAGCGGAATATTCCGGTCAATGGAACGCTCGATAGCGCGGGCGATTTTTTCGCCGACGACCGAACCCATCGAACCACCAATGAAACTGAAGTCCATAATGGCAAAAGAGACTTCAATGGCGTCGATGCTTCCGATTCCGGTGATGACGGCATCTTTAAGACCCGATTTTTCCTGAGCCGCTTTGATTCTTTCCGGATATTTCTGGGAATCCTTGAACCTGAGGGGATCATCGGATTTCAGGTTAACATCGTATTCTTCCAGTTTGCCGTCGTCGAGGATAATATTTATATATCTGCGGCTGGGAATTCTGAAATGAAAACGGCAACTGATACATACCCAGAAGTTGGCGTCGAGCTGTTTATTATAAAAAATCTCGCCGCATTCCGGGCACTTTGACCACAATCCGTCGGGGATTTCTTTTTTCTCGACGCCGGTCAACCCGGATTTGTCTTTTCTGAACCAGGCCATTTCAGTCTGTCTCTTTAAGTTTTTTCATCATCACCAGCACGTCTTCTTTGGGCAATCGATAATAATCCGGTTTTGTATACAGCTCCCTAAAGCCGAATTTTTTATATAGACTAATGGCGGCCGCATTGCTCGGCCGCACGTCCAAAAAAATATATTCGCAATTCGCTTCTTTTACGATTTTTAAGATATTATTTAATAAGCTTTTGGCAATAGATTTTCTCCGGAATTCGGGTGCGACGGCAATGTTGGCCAGACGGCCTTCGCCATAGCCAATGGTATAGACGGCATAGGCGACGATGCGCCCGTCGATTTCCCCGACAAGACCGTTAATCTCTTCGCTCTCAATGACTTCGCGGAAAGCTGAGGATGGCCAGGGATCGGGGAAAATTTGATGTTCAAGCACATTGATATCGATTAAATCACCTTTGCTCATAGGTCGGATTTTAAGATTTTCTGGCTTCTCAATATCCATATTGTTTATTTTCGGGCGATAGCGGGGAATGTCTGAATGTATAAAGGTTCAAGGTGGGAGATATCGTCGCCTCCCGATGTATCAAGCCGTTTTTTGCCGGCAGTTATCAGATCGTCGATTTTCGGCGGGAATTCGCTACGGCCGATTATTTTGAATCCTGACAGGTTCAGTTTCTGTAAATCAAAATCGATCGCCATGATGTTCCCTTTCTCACGCAATGTTTTGATATCGGCCATTTTAAGGACTTTAATATTGCCATTATCGAATTGAGGCGAGTCGATGACGGCGTAATAATATTCATCTCGCCGGGATGGAATCAACACAGCCGTTTTACCAAATTGTTTAAACAGCTTATCGGCAATACTTGAGAAGGTCGAGATACCAACCAGAGGAAGTTTTAAAGAAATGGCAAGCGCTTTAGCCGAAGCCAAACCGACCCGCAATCCGGTAAATGAACCGGGTCCGGTGGAGGCAACAATACCGGTCAGATGCGATTTTTCGACATTGTTTTTCTTCAGGACTTTATCAATCAGACCAAAAATAAATTCGGCGTGGCGGAATCGGTCTTTGTTCTCGACCGAATCGACCTCCCCGGAAGGAAGCGACAGGCCGACACGGAGCACGGAAGTGGCACTGTCGATGGCAAGTATGTACGGCTTTCTGTTCATACTTTAATATAGACAAAATATATGAGTTACTCTTCAATAAATTTAAGAGAGATTTTTCTTTGAGTACTGCCGGTAATTTCCATAAAAATCTCGATTCTTTTTTGAGGCAGGAGATTATGTGCCTTTTCGCCCCATTCAACGAGAAAAATACCGTCGCGGAGAAGATAGTCATCCCATCCGATTTCGTATAGTTCGGAATCGTCTTTCATCCGATATAAATCGAGATGATAAAGCGGATTTGGTCCGGGATACTCATTAACCAGCGTGAACGAGGGCGATTTGATATCGTCTTCTTTTACGCGCATCCCGAGGGCGATTCCTTTAATGAATGTGGTTTTGCCGGCGCCGAGACAGCCGGTAAAAACGACAACATCGCCGTTATGCAAAATGCTCGCCAGTTCCCGTCCGGCGGAGATTGTCTGTTGCGGATTGTCGGTCGCGAAGACCTGATTTTCTCTGCCGGTAATCATTATTTAGGTGACATTACGGCGATGGGAACGACCATCTCTTCCAGCGAAATACCGCCGTGCTGGAAGGAATTGTTGTATTGTCTTATATACTCATTGTAATTATTGGGATAGACAAAAAAGTAATCTTCTTTGGCGATCAGGTAGGTGGTCGCCAGTCCGAACTCAGGTAAACGATATTGACTCGGATTTTTTATGAGCCAGGCGTCCTTGGGATCGCAATTGAGATTATCGCCGTATTTATAGCGGAGGTTGGTGGAAGTATCGCGTCGGCCATGAGCCATGGTTCCCCGCGAACAAAGGACGGAACCGTGATCGGAAGTTACCACGACGGTAAAATCGCGCTTTGCAAACGACTTCAATATTTCAAAGAGCGGCGAGTGTGTGAACCAGCTTTTCATTAAGGAGCGGAAAGCGGCTTCGCTGCCGGCGATTTCCTTGAGGATAACATTGTTGGAACGGCCGTGAGCCAGAATATCCAGAAAATTAAAGACAAATGTAACCATGTTAGATTGGTAATAATCACCGATTCGTTTGGCGAGGGCAATGCCCTCGGTATTATCATATATTTTTTCATAGCGTAATCCGCCGCTCGCTATCTTGACGGCGCTGGCTTTGAGAAACTCAGAAAGCAAAATATCTTCTTTTCGATTGAGAGAACCTTCGCTGCCCTCTTTGTAAATATCGGGGTGTGCCCGAGCGATGTCGGCCGGAAATTTGCCGGCAAAAAGAGCATTACGGGCAAAGGGGGTGGCGCTGGGCAGGATTGAAAAATAAGTGTCACGCGTAATATTATAAAATTCAGCGACAAACGGTTCGACCGCCATCCATTGATCGAGCCGCATACAGTCGACGACGAGAAGGAGCACTTTTGCGCCGCCTTTTAGGAGCGGGATGACATACTTCCCGAGGAGTCCGGGGGAGATGGTCGGACCGCTTTCCGATGAAAGCCAGTTCAAATAATTTTTTTCGAGATATTTTAGATATTCATTGTTCCATGCTTTGCGTGTTCCGTTATGTGTCTCCAGAAGACCGGGATCGGGATTCTCGTCGAGTTCCAAATCCCAGCGGGATAAAATAAGCGCCGCTTCCATCCAGTCTTCCGGTTCCATAGCGCCGTACAGCCTTTGATTAAAGCGATTGGTTTCGGTGATGTATCGCTTCATCTGGCTTTCGGAAACTATTTTTTTCGTATCAAGAATTCTTTTGGCAACCATAAGAACCTGGGAGGGATTGACCGGTTTGGTGAGATAATCGGCTATTTTCTGGCCGATGGCTTCCTCCATCAGCGATTCTTCTTCGGATTTGGTTACCATCACGACCGGCAGGTGCGGTTTGATTTCCTTAATTTCCTCAAGAGTTGTCAGGCCGTCCTTGCCCGGCATCATCTCATCAAGAAGAACCAGATCAAAGCCGTCATCACGAACCTTCAGCAGAGCGTCTTCGCCGGATATCGCTTCCTCGACGTCAAAACCTTTCTGCTTCAGAAACAGAATATGCGGTTTTAAAGAATCGATTTCGTCGTCGACCCATAAAATCTTCTTCTTTATCATGGCCATTATTTCCCTCTTGATCTGTTCGTTCTTATCTTTGTATTACGCACCATTCCGCGAAGCTCTCTTGTTATTTTTCGCCTTTATCGGTAAAGCGATTCGGAATACCGTCTGACCCGGATTCGATTTCACCAGCGATATTCTTCCCCGATGGTATTCCTCGATTATTCTTTTGGCCAGCGTTAAACCCAGACCCCAGCCCCGTTTTTTGGTCGTAAATCCGGGGCGAAATATCTTTCGCGCGATTCCCTTCGGAATGCCGCTGCCGTTATCCTCGATATCAATAACCACGAATTTTCCATCACGCGAGATATTGGCATTAAGGATTATCCTGCCTGATCGGGGGTCGACAGCCTGCAAGGCGTTTTTAATCAGGTTTTCGATTACCCAGGTGAAAAGTTCGCCATTAATATTCACAGTCGGGATATTCGATTTCTTGTACAGGATTTCGCACCCCTTGCCGTTAAAAGGAAGCCTTCGCTGAAAATATGCGGCCGTCTCGTCTAATAAAGAATCAATATCAACTTCTTTCCACTCCGGTTGGGAGCCAATCTGCCCGAATCTGTTAGCCACGCGCTGCAGCCGATGCACATCGACCTTCATCTGGTTGAATATTTCGACCTTGTTCTTGATGAGGTTCTGCGGATCGGGCTTATTTTCGGGGCCGATTTCCAGCCAGCCCATCAGTGATGAAATCGGTGTTCCCAATTGATGAGCAGTTTCTTTGGCCATTCCCACCCATATATGCCTTTCCTCAGAACGTCTAATATTCTGAAAACCGATAAATCCGACCAGAATAAACGCACCGACCAAACCCAATTCAATAAACGGCATCCATTGGAGCTGCCTTATCACGGCCGAGTCGCCATAATAGAAATAGGAAATGGTGCGCCCGCCGAACATCATCGGTATTTCGCCTTTGTCTTCCTTCATTTTTTGAGCAATCTTTTTCACCCGGCGTAACGCCTCCTCGGAAGGATCATTATCGACGATACCGCTCAGATTTCGCCAGAACACCGGTTTGCCGTCCGGATCGGCAATAATAACCGGGAAATTGGCCTTCTTGATAACCTCCTCAAAGATAACCTGAATTTCTCCGCCGGTCGTATTTTCACTGGCGGCCATCTGCCAGAGTTTAACATAAGACGTGACGGTTCGCTCGGCATCTTCTTTCAGCTGGCCGATGACATCAAGTGTGTACCAGATAAAGACAATAGAAATAATGACAATTCCCGCGAGGAGGAATAGCTTGAATATTGTCGTGGCGCCGATTGAAAGCTTGATATTATTTTGCTTGCTCAATTTTAGTTATCTCGGTCAGTCCGCCCATATATGGTCTTAAAACCTCGGGGATAACGATTGTTCCATATTCGGTCTGATTATTTTCCAGAAGAACCGCAGTCAGACGAGGCAGAGCGACGCCGGACCCGTTCAACGTATGGACAAAATGAAGCTTGTTATGGCTGTCCCGGAAACGGGTGTTCATGCGCCGCGCCTGGAAGTCACCAAAATTCGAGACCGAGGAAACCTCGAGAAATTTTTTGACTCCGGCCGCCCAGATTTCGATATCGTAGCATTTGGCGGCGGCAAACGAGAGATCGCCAGTCGCCAGAAGCCGGACCCGATACGGGATTTTTAGGGCCTGTATAATTTTCTCGGCCTGTGAAAGGAGCTTTTCGTGCTCTTCGTTAGATTTGTCCGGATGCGTCAGCATGACCATCTCGACTTTCTCAAACTGGTGCACGCGCAATGTTCCGCGGGTATCCTTGCCGGCGGCGCCCGCTTCACGCCGGAAACAGGGTGTATAACCTGTGTAATACAAAGGCAGCTGCTCTTCAGAGAGGATGGCATCCTGATGCAGATTTGAAAGAGGCACCTCGCCGGTCGGAATCAGGTACATATTTTCGTCCTTAAGCTGATACATCTCTTCCGCCAGCTTGGGAAGTTGTCCAGTGCCGGTCATCGATTTGTCATTGGCGACGAAGGGCGACCAGATCTCGACAAAACCATCGGCGGTATGCCTATCCAGCATAAATGAAATAAGCGCCCGTTGCAGCTTCGCCGCCGCACCTTTATATACAATAAATCCGGAGCCGGTCATCCGGGCGCCGGCGGGAAGATCAAGCAGGTTTAGCTTTTCGCCGATTTCCCAGTGAGGGAGAATCTCATAGTCAGGTTGGGTGATTTTACCCCATTCTTTAATGGTGATATTACTATCCTCATCGGGACCAACAGGGACCGCTTTATCAGGTATATTGGGCACCCGCAGCAGATGATAATCGAGCGCCTCCATTATCGAGCGCAGGTCGCCGTCAAGAGCGGCGATATCCTCGCCGACTTTTTTCATTTCGGCAATACTTTCGGAGGCGTCTTCCTTGTTTTTCTTTTTTATGGCGATTTGCTCGGAGACCTTGTTGCGCAGCGCCTTGAGTTTTTCGACTTCGCCGATGACCCCGCGGCGTTTCTGGTCGAGTTCCAGGATTTTGTCGACATCGGCCGACTCGTTTTTATCGATGATGGCTTTTTTGACAATGTCCGGGTTTTCTCTTATATATTTCAGGTCCAGCATGTAATCTTTACCTCATTTATACTTAAAATCGGCTTTTTTGGCGGATGTTTGATT
>CAYXTW010000022.1:21784-27731 GCA_964467955.1 uncultured Ignavibacteriaceae bacterium
TGTAATCTTTACCTCATTTATACTTAAAATCGGCTTTTTTGGCGGATGTTTGATTCAGATAAAATATACTTTTGGCAGAACCACTTCATTCCCCGATAAATCGAGGAATTCGGGTTTTGCCCTACATGGCGGATGTTTGATTTCATAACCAGAAATGATAGTTTTTTTAATGGTGGGTGTCAAGGGGGGAGGGGTCTGAAATGAGCGCAGCGCACAATCCGAGTCGCCCGATTAGACGGGCGATGAAATGATTCTGCCAATTTTTATATTGATAAGCTAATAATATTGGCAGAACCACATCGTCCCGTCACTAAAGCGCCGGGACTCGGGTTCTGCCCTACGAATCTATTGATTTGTAGCTCCTCCCCGGGCGCGGCAAGCGGCGCCCCTACGGATTAAATAAAAATAAACCATAATATGCCTTGCTTTTTGTCCGAAGTTTATTATAATGGTTGTCCTGAAAATTGGAGAATGAAGATATGGCAAAAGTATGTGAAATATGCGGCAAGAAACCGGTTTTCGGGCATTCGATATCTCATGCGCATAATGTCAGCAACCGGAAATTCAATCCGAACCTTCAGACGGTGCGGGCGAATATCAACGGCACGGTGAAAAAAATCAGTGTCTGTACGTCATGTCTGAAGGCGGGCAAAGTACAAAAAGCGACCAAGTACAAAAAGCCCCGCCCGCAACCGGAGGCGGCGACGCCACAAACACAGCCGCCGGCAGCGCCGGTGGAATAGTCTTATAAGATTATTGTTGCAAATCGAAACCGCCCCGAGGGGCGGTTTTTTTTGTGGTTGACAAAATAGAAGTTTAAATTATCTTGGATATATAAGTCATTGATTATTTCAAGGAGGGTGGAGATAATGTTTTTCAAGCGAAGAAAATCTGCTGGGTTGCAAAAATATCCGGCTGTGATATTTTCGGCAGTCCTGTTTCTAATATTTTATTTCCCCTCGTTTTCAACTGATTATAATTTTTCGGAAATTTCGGAGATAGAATTTTCGACTGATGAATACGTTCATCATCAGATCGTTGATTTTAACAATGATGGCTATGATGAATTGGTCATTATGTATAAGTATGCATATTATATATATTCTTTAAAAGATGATTCGATACTATTCTCGGATACAACCGGATTTTATGATTATTTCTGCGGCTTTACGATTACCGATTATAACTCGGATTCGTTTCCTGATATACTGCTGCTTAAAATGTCGCCCGAATTTTTTATTTATCTTTATTTGCAGGATGGATTGTTTTATGAAGAATCTCAACTTTTGGGGTCGGTGTATGATTTTTATCCTTATTGGGAGGATATTCCTGTAATTAAAAGTCGTATTTACTATGGCGATGTGAACGATGATGGTGAAAATGAGATATTCATTTCCGGAATCAAAGATGATCTTTTTGGTAGTGGAATGTGGATGTTTGAATATTCGGGTTGTCTTGCCCTATTCTCCACGCCAATATTGGATAATATCTGGAAGATGGACGTGGCCGCCGAAAATACGTTATTTTTGGATTTGAATGATAATAATCAGGTTGAAGTTGTCTCTTGGGGATTGTACGAGTTCATTTGGTACCATGCAGATATGGTGTTTACAATGAAAAAATATAAGGAATTCGGAATATTTAACAGTAATGGTGATACGTTATTACATTTTAGCCGCCCGGATTTTCTTTATGCAATTGGCGGGGAGATAAATCCGCTTACTCCCGGTGATGATATAATTATTTATAAAGATGGTGGCTCGTTTGATACGACCATATTCGTGCCAAGCGGTAATTATGCCTTTTATTGTTTCGGGATTCCCAATGATTCATTGGAGTTACTCTGGGGAATCGATGCAGATAGCGTTAATCATTATCTGTTTACGTTGCCGTCGTTACCGGGAACGTTTTGTGCTTCCACGGCGAGTAGTCAATATACGATTATTTCGGGCGAGGACGGTCAGACTGCCGGGACGGTTAATGGTCTTCGGCGGTTGTCGATAACCGAAGAGGGTCACTTTTTGGCGCTTCCAGATTCAGTGATTCAGGTTGTCCAGATTGACGGGGATAAAGTCTATTTATATCAGCAGGCTTCCCCAACTGACATTTCAGAACCGGGGGCCGATATTATTCCGAATGAGTATTGCCTTGGGCAAAATCATCCCAATCCGTTTAATCCGACGACATCTATAGAATATACATTGCCAGTGCGCAGTCATGTTATTGTTTCGGTTTATAATCTTCTCGGGCAGAAGATAAGTACAATTGTGGATGAGATTAAACCATTGGGGACGCATAGGGCTATTTGGGATGGGAAAGATTCTGATGGCAATGAAGTGGCATCGGGGATTTATTTTTATCAGATTCAAGCGGATGGTTTTGTCGAGTCGAAGAAGATGCTGCTGTTGAAATAGATATTCTATAAGGTTGTAGACGAGGGGGTACGTCAACGACAAATGAATCTATTTCCCCGCCCCCGTCAGGAGCGTCCCGATATATCGGGATCTTCGACACGGCTCGCTGACCTACTCCCCCCCTTCGTTGGCGCACGAGGAGGTACGCCAATGATGAATCGATCTGGCGGCAGGTCACATTCCCGATGAATCGGGAGGAAGACCTCAACTTTTTGATACTCTGCCACTCATTAATTCGGCGGGCCGCACATGTCCGCATGTGTCGCATAATCCCGCGGATGGGGACAACTGGCGGGGCCAACAGGATCGAAATTTGAAGCGGGATTTCGTACCACGGCTCTTGACAAATGCAGAATCCGGGTTATATTTACGTACACGAATCATCAAGCGAACCGGAGGGTGCATGAAACATATTTATCGAATTCCGGTTTTAGTAATATTATTATTTTGCGCAAGTATCAAAGCTCAGGACATCGAATATCTGAGCAGTTGTTTGTGGTCGGGGATAAATGATATTTATGTCGAGGGCGATTATGCCTACTGCGCTTTTATTAATGGTCTGGCCGTAATCGATATTTCCGATCCCGATAATCAGACAATGGTTGACTTCCGGTATCTGAATGACGAAGCCAAGGCTGTTTATAAACTCGATAATTATGTTTATGTCGCCGACAACTCAAATGGGATTGTCATTTTCGATGTCACCGATCCATCTGATATAGATTCTATCGGCGATTATAACACATCCGGGTATGCCCAGGATATTTGTGTTCGGGATACCATTGCCTATGTTGCCGACGGCTGGGCCGGCATCGGTATTTTTTCCGTTGTCGATACAATCAATCCGGTGTATATCGCCGGATATAGTTATTCCGGATTCGCTCAAACCGTGACCGTCGATGATTCACTGCTCTATATCACCGATTATAACGAAGGGATACATATTGTCGATGTCTCCGACCCGGCGGGTCCGGATTCGGTCGGCGCTTATAGTAATCTGGTTCGTGTCTCAGGTATCGCCGTTGTTGATACATTATTATATGCGGCCGATTATACCGAAGGATTAAAAGTCATTAATATATCCGATCCGTCGAGTCCTGTTTTGATCGGCAGTTATGATACGGAGGGAACCGCTTATGATTTAGCTTTTATGGATTCGCTGGCGTACATTTCCGATTACAATCATGGTTTGAAAATTATCAATTGTTCCGATCCGGCCAATCCTGATTCGATCGGATATTTATCGATGACCGGTTTTGCCTGCAATATTTTTCTACGGGATACAATCGTTTATATCGGTGATGACAGGGGTACAATGCAAGTCGTAAGCATAAATGATCCGGTCAATCCATTTTTGTCGGGCTGCTACGAGGCACCGACAGACCTGAACGCGGTTTATGTCGTTGACACGTTAGCTTATGCCGTTGACGGCGTGTACGGTCTATATATTATCGACGTCAGCGATCCGCTTCATCCGAACATTATCGGCGGTTATCAAACATCGGGGCATTCGCAGGATATAATTGTAATCGATACCTTGGCCTTTATCGCCGATCATTTTGCCGGATTACAGATAATTAATGTTTCCGAGCCGACCAATCCGGACTCGATCGGAAATTATAATACCGGTGCCTATGCGACGGCGGTTTTTATAAAGGATACACTGGCGTATATCGCCGATGATATCGCCGGATTGGTTATAGTCGATATATCCGATCCGACCAATCCAATTTTCGTCGGCGTTTATAACACTTCGGGGAGCGCCGGTGATGTGGCGGTGGTCGATTCGTTGGCGTACGTTGCCGACGGCAGCGACGGGCTAAAAATAATAAATATTTCGGATCCGACAATGCCTGATTCGATCGGTTTTTATGATACCCCCGGTTTCGCTTCGGATTTGGTGATTCGCGACTCTCTGGCTTATGTCGTCGATTCCTGGGGCGGTATCCAGATTTTTAATATAACGGACCCGGCCAATCCGGATTCAATCGGCAATTACCCGTCACCAAACCAGGCTTATGATATATTTTTACGCGACACGGTGGCATATATCGCCGAGGGTTACGGCGGTCTGGAAATAGTAAGTATCTCCGACCCGACCAATCCGTCGCTGATTACCGGTATGGATACTCCGGGAGTGTCTTTCGGATTGTACGTTCGCGATAGTGTTGTTTACCTGGCTGACGGCAGGTCGTTTACGCTCCTGAAAGCCGACTTTGGCGGTTCGGTTGATGTGGATGAATATGTCGATGTTTATGATATGCCGCGGGAAGGTATAATTTCCAAAAATTATCCCAATCCTTTTAACATGATTACTACGATCGAATATACGATTCCGGCCCGCAGCCGGGTGACAATTTACATTTACAATTCTCTCGGACAGAAGGTAAATACGCTTGCGAATGAGTTGAAATCATCGGGAACACATACAGCCGTCTGGGACGGCCGTGACGCCAATGGATATGGAGTGGCCTCGGGCATTTATTTCTACCGGATTCAGGCCGGGGATCTGACGGAGTCGAAGAAGATGTTGTTGCTGAAATAGATGTATGGAATGGGGATAGACGAGGAAGTCTGCCGCCCACATTATTTCCCGGCCGAAGCGGACATCTACAGGATGAAGTGCCGCCTGTTCTTACGATCCCACAGCAAGCTGCGGGGCACCTCTACTTAAGTGGATTATTTGCAGGGATAGCAGATGAGGAAGTCTGCCGCCCGCTTATATCTCTGAATTTATTCCGACAGCCCATAAACCTGGTGGGGGGCAAGGTAGTCGGGGAATTTATCTAATAAATTTTTTCGCGCCAAAAAACATAGATGACATTCATCGACATATTTGTCTTCATGCTCAACGTTATATTCCTTCACCAGACGAGCCGGACCGCCGTCGATAAGATATTTACAGATCGGATGTTTTTTCGCGTCATAATTTCTTACCATCTCCGAAAGCGGTGTTTTAAAACATTTACCCATGCACAGACCCTGACAGATATGCACCCACCCGAACGGATCGATATGTACTCTTTGCGGTTTGACTAATTCCTCATGAGGGCACTCGGTGAATTCCAGCCACGATCGTTTTGGCAGATCTTTGGTCAGTTTTTCGACGGCGCGACCTTTGAACAGAACGTTACCCCCGATCACCGGGGCCCCTTTGTCCTGTGTATTTTTTCCCTCCGAAATAACTTCAGGCATTTCGATACAATATTTATCGACCGGGATATTCAGCTTTTTCGCCGCCTGAAAAGCGGTCTCGGCCGATGTATTTTTCTCATCCCCGTAGTGGAAAACATCCTCGCTTAAGGCGTGCGATGCGATCCCCATCTCAGCTAATGGTTTCAACCATAGTTCGGCGTCTTCGATTGAAGTTCCCCAATAACCGTTGGAAACAATTCCAACCTTAAAACCTTTTTCTGTTGCTATCCTGACGCTTTCAAGCATGATCGGATAATATAGATACGGCTCGCCGCCTTCGAAGTATATCCATTCGATCGAGCCGAGTTTTTCCGCTTCATCGAGAATTTGTTTGATAT